>NZ_JBITES010000022.1:0-167450 GCF_044455405.1 Streptomyces sp. NPDC051243
GAGAACACCCCCCTGCGCCCGGGCAGCGAGGAATACCTCGACTCGGAGAAATACCAACTCCGACCCCGCGACTGGGAGACAGCCGAACGCGAGGGGCGTACGCTCACGCCACTCCTCACCAAGCTCAACGCCGTCCGGCGCGCGAACCCCGCGCTCCGGCAGCTGCGCGATCTGCACTTCCATCACGCGGACAAGGACGCGGTGATCGCCTACTCGAAACGGCAGGGATCGAACACGGTTCTGGTGGTCGCCAACCTCGACCCCCACCACACCCAGGAGGCCACGGTCTCGTTGGACATGCCGCAACTCGGCCTGGAATGGCACGAGTCGGTGCCGGTGCGCGACGAGCTCACCGGCGAGACCTATCACTGGGGCAGGGCCAACTATGTGCGCCTCGGGCCTGGCGGAGCACATGTGCTTGTCGTCGGCTGGGGGTCCGGGGACCGCGCGGCGGAAGCCGCTGGTGTCGCGCCCCCGGACAAGCACAGCCGTGTTCTGCGACCGTCCACCCCGCAGATCGGAGGGTCACCCACAAAATGAGCGTCAACGAGCCCGTTCAGGACACCTTCGAGGACACCCCTGCCAAGGATCGTGACCCCGACTGGTTCAAGCGCGCCGTCTTCTACGAGGTCCTGGTCCGCTCCTTCCAGGACTCCAACGGCGACGGCGTCGGCGACCTCAAAGGCCTGACCGCAAAACTCGACTACCTGCAATGGCTCGGCGTCGACTGCCTGTGGCTGCCGCCCTTCTTCAAATCACCGCTCAGGGACGGCGGCTACGACGTCTCCGACTACACCTCGGTCCTGCCGGAATTCGGCGATCTCGCCGACTTCGTGGACTTCGTGGACTCCGCCCACCAGCGCGGCATGCGGGTCATCATCGACTTCGTCATGAACCACACCAGCGACCAGCACCCGTGGTTCCAGGAGTCGAGGAAGGACCCCGACGGGCCCTACGGCGACTACTACATGTGGGCCGACGACGACAAGGCATACGCCGACGCCCGCATCATCTTCGTCGACACCGAAGCCTCCAACTGGACCTTCGACCCGGTCCGCAAGCAGTACTTCTTCCACCGCTTCTTCTCCCACCAGCCGGATCTCAACTACGAGAACCCGACCGTGCAGGAGGAGATCCTCTCCGCGCTGCGGTTCTGGCTGGACCTCGGCATCGACGGCTTCCGCCTGGACGCGGTGCCGTATCTGTACGCCAAGGAGGGCACGAACTGCGAGAACCTGCCCGCGACCCACGAGTTCCTCAAGCGGGTACGGAAGGAGATCGACGCCCACTACCCGGACACGGTGCTGCTGGCGGAGGCGAACCAGTGGCCGGAGGACGTCGTCGACTACTTCGGCGATTTCCGGAGCGGCGGCGACGAATGCCACATGGCGTTCCACTTCCCGGTCATGCCGCGGATCTTCATGGCCGTACGGCGGGAATCCCGCTACCCGGTCTCGGAAATCCTCGCGAAGACCCCGGCCATCCCCTCGCGCTGCCAGTGGGGCATCTTCCTGCGCAACCACGACGAGCTGACCCTCGAAATGGTCACCGACGAAGAGCGCGACTACATGTACGCGGAGTACGCCAAGGACCCGCGGATGCGCGCCAACATCGGCATCCGGCGCAGGCTCGCCCCGCTCCTCGACAACGACCGCAACCAGATCGAGCTGTTCACCGCCCTGCTGCTGTCGCTGCCCGGCTCGCCGATCCTCTACTACGGCGACGAGATCGGCATGGGCGACAACATCTGGCTCGGCGACCGCGACGCCGTCCGCACGCCCATGCAGTGGACCCCGGACCGCAACGCCGGCTTCTCGTCGAGCGACCCGGGACGCCTGTTCCTGCCCACGATCATGGACCCGGTCTACGGGTACCAGGTGACGAACGTCGAGGCGTCGATGTCCACGCCGTCCTCTCTCCTGCACTGGACCCGGCGCATGATCGAGATCCGCAAGCAGAATCCGGCCTTCGGACTCGGCTCGTACACGGAACTCCAGTCGTCGAATCCGGCCGTGATCGCCTTCCTCCGTGAATACGAGGACGATCTCGTCCTGTGCGTCAACAACTTCTCCCGGTTCGCCCAGCCGACGGAACTGGACCTGCGCAGGTTCAACGGGCGGCATCCGGTGGAGCTGTTCGGCGGGGTGCGATTCCCGGCCATCGGTGAGCTGCCGTACTTGCTGACGCTCGGCGGTCACGGCTTCTACTGGTTCCGGTTGCGCAGGGACACCGCCTGAGAGCCCGGGCGGGGCGGTTTCTCCCGCCCCGCCCGGGGCACGCATGAGTAACACCCCGCCCCCGGGGAAAGGACGCGACGCCATGTCGGAAGCCGTCACCCGTATCACCACCACCCCGCCCGCTCTCCTTGCGTCACTGGATCCACTGTTGCGGGAGTGGCTGCCGAGGCAGCGCTGGTTCGCGGGCAAGGGGCGTCCGGTCACCGGCTTCTCGCTGGTCGCGGCCACCGAGCTGCTGCCGCCCGGCGGCAAGCTGGGCCTGTACCACCTGCTGGTGCGCGCCCATCAGCCCCTCGTGCCCGTGCCGGGCGCGCCCGAGCAGCCCGCCGACTGCTACCAGCTCCTCATAGGCGAGCGCGAGGCGCTGCCGCCCCGGCTGGCGCCCGCGCTGATCGGACACGTGGCCGAGGGCCCGCTCGCCGGACACACGGTGTACGACGCCCTGTACGACCCGCGCCCCTGCGAGCTGCTCCTGGAAGCGCTGCGCACCGGGGCCAGGATCGGCGGACTGCGCTTCGAACGCGACGGGAGCCAGGAGATCCGGTCCGCCCTGGTGCCGCGCCTGGTCACCTCCGAACAGTCCAACTCCTCGGTCGTCTACGGCGATACGTTCATCCTGAAGCTGTTGCGCAGGGTCGTGCCCGGCGTCAATCCCGACCTGGAACTCCCGCTGGCCCTGGCCCGCGAGGGCTGCGACCGGGTGCCCGCGCCGACGGCGTGGATCCGCGCGGAGCTGGCCGGTGAGCCGTACGTCCTCGGCGTGCTCCAGCCCTTCGTGCAGGGCGCGGCGGACGGCTGGGAGCTGGCGCTGCGTGAGCTGGCCAAGGGTGAGGACTTCGCCGCAGCGGCACGTGCGCTCGGGCGCGCCACTGCCGAGGTGCACACCGCGCTTGCCCGTACGCTGCCGACCGTGACCCTGGGGCATTCGCAGGTGCAGCAGCTGGTCGACGGCATGGTCGAGCGGCTGGAGACCGCCGCGCAGGCGGTACCCGCGCTGCGGCCGTACGCGCCCGGCCTGCGCTCCGCCTTCGAGGCGCTGGCCGACCTGGCCGCCGAGGGGTGCACCTGGACCGCCCAGCGCATCCACGGCGATCTGCACCTCGGGCAGTGCCTGCGCTCGCCCGCCGGGCAGTGGTGGCTCATCGACTTCGAGGGTGAGCCGTCGAAGCCGATGGCCGAGCGGCGGATGCCGCAGCCGCCGGTGCGGGACGTCGCGGGGATGCTGCGCTCCTTCGACTACGCGGCCCACTCGGCCGACCGCCCGATACCCGGCTGGGCCGAGGCCTGCCGAGCCGCGTACTGCTCCGGTTACGCACAGGTCAGCGGCGCCGATCCGCGGACCGATCCGGTGCTGCTGCGCGCGTACGAGACGGACAAGGCGATCTACGAGGTCGTCTACGAGGCCCGGCACCGCCCCGACTGGCTCCCGGTACCGCTGTCCGCGATACACCGCCTCGCCATGGACAGCGGTACCCCCGCCCCCTCCACTCCCCCATCCCCACCTTCGCCTAGGAGGCCCCGCCCGTGACCCCCCGCACCACTCCCTCCAGCAGCTCGGAAGCCGAGAACACGGCCGAGGAGTCGGTCGAGAAGAAGAGCGTCGTCAAGAAGGCGACGACCAAGGCCGCGGAGGCCGCGGAGGCCGTGAAGAAGGGGACGGCGAAAAAGGCGGCGTCCAAGTCCGCCACGAAGAAGACCGCCGAGAAGAAGGCGCCGGCGAAGAAAGCCACGGCCAAGAAGGCGGCCGCCAAGAAAGCCGTGGCGAAGAAGGCTGTGGCGAAGAAGGCCGCGGCGTCGAAGACCACGGCAGCAAAGACCACCGCGTCGAAGTCCACCGCGGCCAAGAGCACGGCGGCCAAGACGACCGCGGGCAAGACGACCGCGGGCAAGAGCTCTGCGTCGAGCGCCGTCGGCAAGAAGGCCGCCGCCAAGAAGATTCCCGCGCAGAAGGCGGCGCAGAAGAAGATCCCGGCGCAGAAGGCGATCCCCAGGTCGCCCGAACCCGTCGAGGTCGCCGTCTCCCCCGCCCTCGACGCCACCGACCGCGACCGTCTCCTCACCGGCGCCCACCACGACCCGCACTCCGTCCTCGGCGCGCACCCCGTGCCCGGCGGTGTGGCCTTCCGGGCCTTCAAGCCGTACGCCCTGTCGGTGACCGTCGTCGTGGGGAGCATGCGGGCCGAGCTGCACGACGACGCGGAGGGGTTCTTCTCGGGCCTGCTGCCGCTGCGTGAGGTACCGGCCGACTACCGGCTTCTCGTGGCGTACGAGGGCTCGGTGCAGGAGACCGAGGACGCGTACCGTTTCCTGCCCGCGCTGGGCGAGCTCGACCTGCATCTGATCGGTGAGGGCCGGCATGAGGAGCTGTGGCGGGCGCTCGGCGCCGAGCCGATGACGCACCAGGGCGTGACCGGCACCCGCTTCACTGTGTGGGCGCCGAACGCGCGCGGTGTGTCCCTGGCCGGCACCTTCAACTACTGGGACGGCACCGGCTATCCGCTGCGCTCGCTGGGCGGCACCGGCGTGTGGGAGCTGTTCGTGCCCGGCATCGGCGAGGGCGAGCTGTACAAGTTCGAGATCACCCGTCCCGACGGCTCCAAGACCCTGCGCGCGGACCCGCTGGCCCGCCGGACCGAGGCGCCGCCCAACACGTCGTCCGTCGTGTACGCCTCGCAGTACGAGTGGGGCGACGCGGCGTGGCTGGAGCGGCGCGGGACCGTGCCGACGCACGAGGCGCCGTTCTCGGTCTACGAGGTCCATCTGGCCTCGTGGCGCCCGGGTCTGACGTATCGTCAACTCGCCGAGCAGCTTCCGGCGTACGTCAAGGACCTGGGCTTCACGCACGTCGAGCTGATGCCGGTCGCGGAGCACCCCTTCGGCGGCTCCTGGGGCTACCAGGTCACCGGCTTCTACGCGCCCACGGCCCGCCTGGGTACGCCGGACGACTTCAAGTACCTGGTCGACGCGTTGCACCAGGCCGGCATCGGCGTCCTCATGGACTGGGTGCCGGCGCACTTCCCGCGCGACGACTGGGCGCTGGCCGAGTTCGACGGCCGTCCGCTGTACGAGCACGAGGACCCGCTGCGCTCCGCGCACCCGGACTGGGGCACCCTCGAGTTCGACTTCGGCCGCCGCGAGGTGCGCAACTTCCTGGTCGCCAACGCCCTTTACTGGTGCGAGGAGTTCCACATCGACGGGCTGCGGGTGGACGCCGTCGCCTCCATGCTCTACCTGGACTACTCGCGCGAGCCGGGCCAGTGGGTGCCGAACGAGCACGGGGGCCGGGAGAACCTGGACGCGGTGGCGTTCCTGCAGGAGATGAACGCGACGGTGTACCGGCGGGTGCCGGGGGTCGTGACGATCGCGGAGGAGTCGACGGCCTGGGACGGCGTGACGCGTCCGACGCACGTGGCCGGTCCCGGCGGCTTCGGGGGCCTCGGCTTCGGGCTGAAGTGGAACATGGGCTGGATGCACGACTCGCTGGAGTACATGGCCAAGGAGCCGGTGCACCGCAAGTACCACCACAACGAGATGACGTTCTCGATGGTGTACGCCTACAGCGAGAACTACGTCCTGCCCATCTCGCACGACGAGGTCGTGCACGGCAAGCGGTCGCTGGTGTCGAAGATGCCGGGCGACTGGTGGCAGCAGCGCGCGAACCACCGGGCGTACCTGGGCTTCATGTGGGCCCACCCCGGCAAGCAACTGCTCTTCATGGGGCAGGAGTTCGCACAGGGCGCGGAGTGGTCGGAGGCGCACGGGCCGGACTGGTGGCTGCTGGATCCGGCGTACGGGGCCGAGCCGGACCATCGCGGGGTGCGGGACCTGGTCCGCGACCTGAACACGGTCTACCGGCACACACCGGCGCTGTGGCAGCGGGACACGGACCCCTCCGGGTTCCAGTGGGTGGTGGGTGACGCGGCCGACGACAACGTCTTCGCCTTCCTGCGGTTCGACGCCGACGGCGGTCCGCTGCTCGCGGTGTCGAACATGTCACCGGTCGTCCGGCACGACTACCGGCTGGGCGTCCCGGACGACGCCCCCGCCTGGCACGAGACGCTGAACACCGACGCGGCGAAGTACGGGGGCAGCGACGTGACGAACCCCGACCCGATCAAGCCGGAGGCCCAGCCGTGGCACGGCCGCCCGGCGAGCATCCGGCTGACGCTGCCGCCCCTTGCGACGGTGTGGCTGCGCCCGGCTTAGTCAGTCGGCGGGCTCGGCCAATGACTCGACGAGTTCCGGGAGTTCACGAAGGGCGCGTAGGGCACGGGGCACATCGCGAGCGATCGCGTCGGCCTGTCCTCGGCTGAACACGAAAGGCACCTCCTCCTCGCGCGCCCGGTCGGTCATCTGGTCGATGACCTGTTTGGCCAGCCGGGACTCGTCGAGCAGTCGACCCACCCGCACCGCCAGCTCGTCGGCCCACTGTCCAAGGCTGGGCGCGCCCGCAGTACCGGGAGACGAAAGCTGGGCGCCGCCTTGTTCCGCATCATCCGAGTTCTGCGTGGACGAGGCTCCGGGTTCGCCCTGTTCCCTTGGGGACGGGACCCCGGGGACGGATGCGGGGACAGGGTCCCCCTGCGGGGCGGCCACGACCGACGACACGGCGGTGCCCGTGGCACGGCCCAGTGGGAGGGCGGGGGGCTGACCGGCTGGGCCGGCGGACACGTTCAGCCGGCTGAGCGGTGCCGCCCCGGCTCCGGGCGCCGCCATGGCGACGGACGCGGAGGGAGGCTTGGGCTTGTTGGGACGCTTTCCCGTCGCCTTGGGGAACTCTCGGTTGAACCACGTCCGGTTCATGGACTCCACCAGCAGGTCTCCGGAGCTGCTCACCCTCCTGGGCTTCCGGTCGCCCTGGTCCATGGCCCGGGCCAGTTCTCTCAGCACGGCGACAGCCTGAGTCCGGTTGTTGTTCCTCAGAGCGTTGAGGGCGTTGCGCACGGTACGGCGTACGCGGGTCGCCTCCGTACCGTCGTCCTCGTCGGATTTCTGGCCCGTGAGCGATCCACGGTCGGCGTCGATGATGCCGAAGGCGGCGAGCCAGTGTGCGGCGCGGTAGCTCACGAGTTCCTCGAACGCATGGTCATCGGCATCAGCGTCCGCGAGCAGCGTCCTCAGCGGGCGGTCGGACGGATTGATGCCGTCTCGCACGTCCGAGGCCTGGAACATCTCACCGATGCGCGGGTTCCAGGCCTTGGGGTAACTCTCCGAGGTCAGGGCTGACCATGCGCGCGCCCGCCGGTTCACCTCCATGGCGGAGAGCTGTGAGGGAGGCGATTCACTGAGCACACGTCGGATCACGAAACGCTTGGCGCGGTCGGCAGGGAACAGCTCCCGCAACAGCATCATGGAACGCAGATCCCTGAGCTCGCTCACCGAGGCATCGCCAGGAACGCCCGGCAGGTCGGTCACGGGAGCGGAGCCGGAGAGGACCTCCGCGGTCTTCTCGTCCAGCAGGCTCGCCGCCACATAGGCGCCGAGAACGCTGCGGGCGAGTGCACGGCCCCGGTCGTTCTGGGTGAATTCCAGCGGCGGATGGACGTGGTCACGTCGATTGCTCATCTGCACGATGCGATACAGGCGGTGCGGAGTGGAGCTGCCCACCACCAGATGGGCCTCGACGACGGCGACCTTCACGGCCCGTACGGCGCGGGAGGGGCTCTCCGGGTCCCAGCCCCCCGCAGCGGCGTATTCGTCGTTGAGCGTCTCCGACAGCCGTGTCAGCCAGTCGTGCGGTTCGAAGACGAGCTCTTCGCCCTCCCCGCCCAGTTTCTTCATGGGGACACCGGTCAGCACCTCGGCAGACCTCACCCCAAAGATCTCCTGGCGCTCCTTCGTCCGGTTGTTGCCCCGGACAGCCATCCACCCCCAGTGCTCGGAGGGGTGCAGCGGCCGACCGTCGTCGCCCTCCGTCGGCGCCTCGATGAGATGGAACTGCTGGGCGACAAACAGGCCGGGCTCCAACTGCCCGTTGAGGACAAGGTCCTGATTCAGGTCGTACGGCCGATGGCCGACCCGCTTGCCGAGCGCTTCGGCCGCCAGATCGACGTCGGCGATCAACTCCGCCCGGCTCGCCACGGAACTGCGGAGTGCCGCGAGGACCTGCTGCTTCCCGCCGGGGTCAGTCCGCGTCCAGGCGTGGACCTGGGGCAGAGCGCGCCGCTCCTCCGTGACCTCGGAGGGATCGGCCGGGGAGTGCCAGGCCGAGCTGATCCGTTCGTTGTTCTCCCAGACGACTCCTCCGACGCCGTGCATACGGACAGCCACGGCCGTCATGTCCCCGGCTTCGGTGACGATCCGGCGCAGGGCGCTCTCCGTCAGCCTGCGCCGCCCTGCGCTGTCGGCCATCCCCAGCAATCGGCTCGGCTCCACAAGAAAGGGAGCGATATTGCTGAGCGCTTCCCGGGGGATGTTGACCCCCGGGGTGGCGACTACCGCCTCGATCCACTCTTCCTGCTCCTCCTTTGCGGCGGGCAAAGGAAAAGGACGCTCGATCTCGGCCACCGAATCCCCCAAATTCTCTAGGCTGGATACCGTATTAGAGAATGAGCGGAAGGCCGACGTCCATCAGAGCTTTCCACTGTCACCGATACGAGGGAGCACCGTGACGGTTAAACCCCCAATAATGATCAGCTTTGATCGAACGCGCTCAACTCTTGAGAAGGTCGATCAGGAGCCCCAGGAGGAGGCTCACCAGAGAGATACACATCGCCCTGACCTTGCCCCTACCCTGCTCCAGTCGCATCCGCTCGAGTTGATCTTTCAGCTCGGCCAGCTGAACACTCAGCCCATCAAGCCGCTTCCCCAGCTCTTCAGAGCGCATAGAGCCATCGTCATCTGTTGCGGACACAGGCGATCCTTAAGGAAACATACTCCAGCGCCGGACCCCCTGCCCGACCGCCAGCAGATTGTCATTTCGATCGCCACGTGTCGACTCTCATCAAACGCCCCCGCGAGGCATCGTCAGCCAGCCTGAGTCCGATTTGATTCGCCGTACCACGACGGATCACACACAGAAAATCCATGGCCAGACATTCCAATTACTAATTTCACCGAGAAGTCCACCCGCTCGCACTAAGCACCGAACAAACGATCCCTTATGCGCGAGCAGATGGTCGCCCCTCAATATGCTTGACCCAAAAGGTCACTCAGTGATAGCCGTCGAGTCAGCCAACGCCCTCGGGAGCGGCTCGGCATGCAGCACCCCGAGCCGCTGCGTCGCCCGCGTCAGCGCCACGTACAGATCACTCGTGCCGTACAACCCCGGCTCCACCACCAGCACGGAGTCGAACTCCAGCCCCTTCGACTGACGCGGATCGAGCAGTACAACCCTCTGTGTGAGGTCGGGCTCCGCCCCCGCCGTCACCCCGTCCAACCCCGCCGCCAGCCTGCGGTGCAGATGACGCGGTGCGATGACCGCGAGGCGGCCCTCGGTGGGGGTCAGCTCCGTCACCGCCTTGGCGACCGCGCCGGGCAGGTCGTCGGTGGCGCGCACCCAGGGCCGTACACCGGTCGAACGCACCGAACTCGGCGGCTCGAAGTCCGGGTTCTCGGCGCGTACCACGGCCGCCGCGAGCTCCATGATCTCGGCCGGCGTTCGGTAGTTGACGCCGAGGCGGGTGTGCTCCCAGCGGTCCTCGACGTACGGGGAGAGGATCCCCGACCACGAGCCGACGCCCGCGGCCTCCGCCGTCTGGGCCGGGTCGCCCACCAGCGTCATCGAGCGGGTCGGGCTGCGTCGCATGAGCAGCCGCCAGGCCATCGGCGACAGTTCCTGCGCCTCGTCGACGATGATGTGCCCGAACGCCCAGGTGCGGTCGGCCGCCGCGCGCTCGGCGGCGCTGCGGTGGTCGTCCTCCTCCTGGCGTTCGGCGAAGCGCTCGGCGTCGATGATGTCGTGCGCGGAGAGGACCTCGCTGTCCTCGTCCTCCTTGTCCTCGAACTCGTAGGTGCGTGAGGCGTACGAGACGTCCAGCACGCCCTGCGCGTAGGCGACCTGGGTCTCCCGCTCGCGTTCCGCGCGCGCCCGCGCCAACCGGTCGTCCTCGCCGAGCAGTTCGGCCGCCTCGTCCAGCAGCGGCACGTCGGACACCGTCCACTCCCGCGTCACCGGACGGCGGATCGCGGCCGCGTCCTCGTCGGGGAGGTAGCCGACCGGGTCGGCGAGGAAGTCGGCGACCAGGCGCTGCGGGGTCAGACGCGGCCACAACTGGTCGATGGCCGCCCACACTTCGGGGTTCTCGGCGATCTCGTCGCGGATCTGGGTGATGTCGGCCGCGTCGAGGAGGCTGCTGCCGTCGTACGGGTCGGTGCCGACCCGCTCGGCGTACAGCTCGGTGAGCGTGTTGAGGATGTGGCCCTCGAAGTGCTCGCGCGCCACGTTGTGCGGGAGCTTCGCGGCCCGGGTGCGCTCGCGGGCGACCCGCACGAGGTCGTCGTCGAGCATCAGGACCTCGCGGTCGTGCTCGATCGCGATCACCGGATCGGGCAGCGCCTGCCGGTCGCGTACGACTTCGGCGAGCACGTCCGCCATGTCGGCCCGCCCCTTCACCGCGGCCGCCGCGCGTGTGTCGGTCGCCGTCGCCTTCACGCCGGGGAACAGTTCGCCGACCGTGGCCAGCAGCACGCCGGTCTCGCCCAGCGAGGGCAGCACCTCGCCGATGTAGCCGAGGAAGGCCGGGTTGGGGCCGACGATCAGGACCGCGCGCTTGGCGAGCAGTTCGCGGTGTTCGTAGAGGAGGTAGGCGGCGCGGTGCAGGGCGACCGCCGTCTTGCCGGTGCCGGGGCCGCCCTCCACCACCAGCACCCCGCGGTGGGGCGCCCGGATGATCTCGTCCTGTTCGGCCTGGATGGTCTGCACGATGTCGTTCATCCGGCCCGTGCGCGCGGAGTTCAGCGCGGCGAGCAGCACCGCGTCGCCGGTCGGGTCCTCGTGGCCGGTCCGCTCCTGGTCGCCCAGGTCGAGGATCTCGTCGTGCAGGGCGGTGACGGTACGGCCGCTGGAGGTGATGTGCCGACGGCGACGCAACCCCATCGGGGTGTGGCCGGTGGCCAGGTAGAAGGGGCGGGCGACGTCGGCGCGCCAGTCGATCAGGATCGGCGTGCGGTCGGCGTCGTCGGTGCGCAGGCCGATCCGGCCGATGTGGTGGGTGACACCAGAGGCGAGGTCGATCCGGCCGAAGCACAGCGAGCCGTCCACCGCGTTCAGCGCGGCGAGCAACCCCGAGCGCTCGGCGACGAGGATGTCGCGCTCCAGCCGGGCCTGCATGGGCGTGTTCCCCTGGGCGAGCGCGTCCGTGACGGACGTCTCGGTGTCACCGCGCAGCGCGTCCACGCGCGCGTACAGGGCGTCGATGAATTCCTGCTCGCGTCGCATTTCACCGTCTTGAAATTCGGTGTTTGACAATTCTGCTCCCGCCCGGATATACTGTGCTCACTGAACTTCTCCGCGACCAATTCCACTGAAGTCGCGAACCATTGAATATACGCAGAGAAATCCCCCGAGCGCAATTGCTCGGGGGATTTCTTCGTATTGCGTCGGGTCGGGCCGCGTCGTGCGTCCGGTCAGAGGACGTCGGCGAGCTCCTCCAGCAGCCGCCGCTTGGGCCGTGCCCCCACCATCGACCTCACGGGCTCCCCGCCCCGGAAGACCATGAACGTCGGCATCGAGAGCACCTTGTAGGCGTTCGTGGTCTGCGGGTTGGTGTCCACGTCCAGCTGCACCACCTTCAGACGGCCGCTCGTCTCGTCGGCCAGACCGCTGAGCACCGGCCCCATCTGCCGGCACGGCGGGCACCAGTCCGCGGTGAACTCCACCAGCACCGGCAGCTCCGACCCGATCACCTCCGTCTCGAAGTCCGCGTCGGTCACCTCGGCCACGCCCGCCGCCTTGATCACAGCTCCTGCCCTCCCAGTTCGCACAACGGTGGTTCCGCCTCGCTCATCGCCGCCAGCCGCACCCCGATCTGCGCCCGCACGGCCCGCAACTCGGCGATCAGCGCGTCGAGTTCCGCCAGCTTGCGCCGGTAGACCGCGAGCGAGGCGGGACACGAATCGCCCTCCGGGTGCCCGGCCCGCAGACACTCCACGAACGGCCGGGTCTCCTCCAGGTCGAACCCGAAGTCCTGGAGCGTCCGGATCTGCCGCAGCAGCCTCAGATCGCTCTCGTCGTACGTCCGATAGCCGTTGTCGCCGCGCCGCGCGGGCAGCAGCCCCCGCGACTCGTAGTAGCGCAACGTGCGCGTCGTGGTCCCGGCCCGCGCGGCCAGCTCGCCGATTCGCATGCGTACGAACGTAAGCCTTGACGTCGGCGTCAGGGCAACCGCGGCAGCAGGGGCTTTGTGCGCACCGGGGAGGACAGCACGATCGACGTCGTCGTACGGCCCAGCGCCGAGGTCTGTTCGAGGACCTCCTCCAGATGGACCGTGTCCTCGACGGCGACCTTGAGGATCCAGCAGTCCTCGCCCACGACATGGTGGACCTCGATGATCTCGGGGCGTTCGATCAGCTCCAGGGTGCGCGGGTGCCGGAGGTTGTAGCCGCCGTGCGGGTTGACCCGGATGAAGGCCTGGATGCCGTAGCCGAGCCGGGCGGGGGCGACCTGGGCGCCGTACCCGGTGATCGCGCCGGCCGCCTCCAGCCGCCGTACCCGTTCGGTGACCGCCGCCGGGCTGAGCCGCACCCGGCGGCCCAGTTCGCTCAGCTTGATCCGGCCGTCGGTCTGGAGGAGTTCGAGGATCTGCCGGTCCAGGGCGTCGAAGGCCACCGGGGTTTCGTTGGCGGCAGGGCGCAGATGCCGTGGTTCTTTCGGCGCGGTGGCCGGATCTCCCATGTCTTCCCCTTCAGGAGGTGGTGCGGAGCCAGGAGAATTATGGTCATGCGAAAGGCACGAGAGGTACTGGTCATCGGCGGCAACCGCTATTTCGGCAAGCGGCTGATCGCGCGACTGCTGGCCGCCGGAGACCGGGTGACGGTTCTCAACCGCGGATCGTCGGCGGCCCCGCCGGGCGTGGTTCACCTTGTCGCCGACCGCAACGACGAGAAGTCCCTGACGGCGGCGCTGGGTGCACGGACCTTCGACGTCGTCGTCGACCAGGTCTGTTACACCCCGCGGCAGGCTCGGATCGCCCGCCGGGTGTTCGCCGGCCGCACCCGTCGTTACGTGCTGACGTCCACGGTCGAGGTGTACGAGTACGAGGACTCCGTCGCCCCCGTGCGCGAGTCGGACGTGGATCCGCTGAGCGTGGCCGTGAACCTCGAACTCCCTTGGGACGACCCGGAGTTCCTCGAAAACCACTACGGCGAGGGCAAACGGCAGGCGGAGGCGGTCCTCGCCGCCGACCCGGCGTTCCCGTACACGGCGGTGCGCGTCGCCCATGTGCTGGGCGGGGACGACGACTTCACGGGCCGTATGGCCCACTATGCGAGCCGCATCCGCGCCGGTGAGCCGATCGCCGTACCGATGGTGAACCACCCGGCGACATACATCCATGTCGAGGAGATCGCCGACTTCCTCTTCTGGGCGGTGGGCCAGGACTTCACGGGCCCGGTCAACGCCGCGTCCCACGGTCTGCTGACCACCGAGGAGCTGTGCGCGGAGATCGCCGCGCACATCCCGCACGGCCGGACCGTCTTCGGGCGGGTCGAGGTCGGCGAGGTCTCCCCGTTCGCCTTCACCCGCGCCTACGGCATGGACAACTCCCGGGCCACGCGGCTCGGTTTCCGCTTCACGCACACCCGGCAGTGGCTCCCGAAGGCCGTCGCCGAGACCCTCGGAAAGGACGGCGGCTGACATGCGGTACCGCACTCTGGGCCCCCACCGGGTGAGCGCGATCGGCCTCGGTGTGATGCCGCTGTCCATCGAGGGCCGCCCCGACGAGCAGCGCGCCCTGGCCACCGTGCACGCCGCGCTGGACTCGGGGGTGACGCTGCTGGACACGGCGGACTCCTACCATCTGCCGGGCGCCGGGCCCGGCCACAACGAACACCTCGTCGCCCGCGCACTGGCCACGTACGGCGGTGACACGGACGGCGTTCTGGTGGCCACCAAGGGCGGCCGGGGCAGACCCTCCGACGGCAGCTGGACGGTCAACGGCCACCCCCGTCACCTCAAGGCGGCCGCCGAGGCCTCGCTCCGGCGACTGCGCGTCGAGGCGATCGGTCTCCACCAGCTGCACAAGCCCGACCCGGCCGTCCCGTTCGAGGAATCGGTCGGCGCGCTGCGCGAACTCCTCGACGAGGGCAAGATCCGCCTGGCCGGCGTCTCCAACACGGACGCGGACCAGATCCGCACGGCCCGTCGGATCCTCGGCGACCGGTTGGTGTCGGTGCAGAACCAGTACTCGCCCGCCGTACGGGACAGCGAGGCCGAGCTTCGCCTGTGTAGCGAGCTGGGCCTGGCGTTCCTGCCGTGGAGCCCGCTGGGCGGTATCTCGCGCAGCTCGCTGGACGGGCCGTCGCGGACGGAGGGCGAGGGCCGCTTCGGTGCCTTTCGCGCCGTCGCGGACGCGCACGGCGTCAGCCCTCAGCAGGTGTGCCTGGCCTGGCTGCTGGCACGGTCCCCGGCCGTGATCCCGATTCCGGGGGCGAGCCGTCCGGAGTCGATACGGGACTCGGCGGCCGCGGCCGAGCTGGTGCTCGACGCGGAGGAGCTGGCGCGGCTGGACGGTGGGGAGGAGCGGGAAGGGTGAACGGCGCTGTTGGCGTCACTTCGCGTGGCCGTGCACGCCGCGCTGACTGGGCCGGTCACGTCCTGGCGAACGGTGAGCGGCTGCGCGCATGCGTTACTCCTGCTGTCCGTTGCACCTGCTCACGGCCGGTCTGACGTAAGGGGTGCTCCGAGTGCCGGCCTGGCGTCGGACGAGCGGTCCATGGATCGGCCCCGTGCCGTCGTGCAGGGGCAAGCCGGTGGCGTGGTCGGCGTGGGAGATGATCTCCGCCGTGATGGAGACGGCTGTCTCCTCGGGGGTACGGACGCCGAGGTCGATCCCGATCGGTGAGCGCAGCCGGGCCGGCCGGGCCTCGGGCACACCGGCTTCGCGAAGGCGGCGCAGGCGTTCGTCGTGCTTTTCGGGGCAGGCGTCTGCGTCGCCGCCGATCTGGACGCGGGCGGTGCGTCCCGCCCGCAGGAGGGCAGCCGCCTGTGCCGTCACCGCCCGGTCCGCCTCGCCGTCGTCCAAGGTTCCGTGGGCCGCGTCGCCGAGGATGCACAGGGTGCGGCCGAGGAGTTCCTCGGGACCGTCGACGACCTGTGCCACAGCCGTGGGCCCACCCCGTCGGACCTCGTCGAAGGCGGCGGCCAGGTGGGGCTGCGCTGTGGGGTCGACGCGCTGGACCAGGACGTCGAGCTCGCCGCCGCAGGTCAGCCCGTCGGCGAAGGCGTCGTCGTCGGAGTAGCCGAACCAAGCGCGCCGGGGCATGCCCCCCTTCCTTGAGTACCTGCCGGCACAGCTCGTATGCGGCGCCCTCGACGCAGCCACCGGAGATGCTGCCGACCGCGTTGCCGTCCCTGTCGACCGCGACCGACGTACCGGCCGGCAGAGGGGCGCTGCCGTGGACGTCGACGACGGTGGCCAGGGCGAAGGGGCGTGCTTCGCGGCACCAGCGGTGCAGTGTGTCCGCGACGGTGAACATGGGCCTGTCTCCGTGGGTGTGGGGGAAGGGCCGCCTGCACGCTCTACGGGCCCGGGAACGCGGCGGCGGCTCTGGGCCCAGATCAACGCCTCCGCGAAGATGGGCAGTTCGCGGATGCGGCGGCCGGTGGCGTTGTAGACCGCGTTGGCGATGGCGGCCGCCCGGATCCACGCCGGTCAGTTGACGCGGGGCGGGTCGGCTCAGGTGACGGAGGCGCTCATTCCCCCTCGGCCCTATATGTCCTCCGCCGCCACACCCACGTCCTCCCCGCCGCGGTCCGTCTCCGCGTCCCGCACCCCGAGCAGGCGGCGGGTGAGGTGGTCGTGGTCGGAGAGGAGTTCGTCGAGGGCGGCGCGGACGTCGTCCGGTTCCGTGCGGGGTGACTCGCGCTCGGCCGCGATCAGTACGGAGCGCCGTACCAGCTCCTTGGTGAAGGAGGCCGTCGTGCCCTCCGTGCGGGCCACCACCTCGTCGGCGATGTCCTTGCCGAGGCCGAGACCGGCGCCGTAGAGCCGGAGGAGGCGGGCGCGGCCCTCGGCATCGGGGAGGGGGATCTCCACGGCGAGGTCGATACGGCCGGGGCGCTGGACCAGGGCCGGCTCCAGCAGGTCGGCGCGGTTGGTGGTGAGGAGGAAGGCGACGTCGGCGTCGTCGCCGAGGCCGTCCATCTCGTTCAGGACCTGGAAGAGCAGGGGCTGGTCGCCACCGCCGTAGTCCCGGGCCTCGGCGATCAGATCGCAGTCCTCCAGGACGACGAGCGCCGGCTGGAGCATACGGGCGAGGGCGCAGGCGGGGCCGATGGCCGAGATGCTGGTGCCGGAGAGGATCACGACCGTGAACTGCGGGAGGTGGGAGAGCAGATAGCGGATCGTGTGGGTCTTGCCGGTGCCGGGCGGGCCGTACAGCAGCAGTCCGCGGCGAAGGTGCTGGCCTGCCGCGCGGAGTTGGTCGCGCCGCCGGGCCACGCCCATGACCTGGCGCTCCAGGCGTTCGAGGAGGCCGGTGGGCAGCACGACCTCGTCGCGGGTGAGGCCGGGGCGGCGGTGGAAACTGAAGGGCCCGAGGCCGTGCCGGAACTCGGATCCCTCGAAGGAGAGGACCTGGCCGCGGAAGACGTTGTGTTCGCGTACGAGGGTGTCGAGCCCGGCGAGCAGACGGTCCGCGAACTCCTTGTCCCGCGCGAGGACCTCCACCTCGACCTTGTTGCGCCCGTACTCGTCGCGCGGGCCGCGCAGCAGCACGGCGAACCGTTCGTCGCCGTCCCGGCCGAGGTAGAACCCGCAGGAGACGCAGGCCAGTTCGGTGTCCGGTGCGACGGGGAGATGGGCGTAGTCGACGGCGCCGATCACGAAGTGGTCGTAGCGGTCGGCCGCGTCGAGGATGTCGCCGAGGGTGAGGTCGCCGTGGTGCCGGCCGCCGCGCAGGCCGATCAGTTCGTAGGAGCGGGCGGGGTCGGCGGCGAACCAGCGCTCCAGGGCGAGGTGCACGTTGGGCAGGTCGTACGGCGCGTAGGCCGCCTTGACGACGGGGCGGTCGGCGGGGGTGGAGCCGAGGTGGGCCATCAGGCGGGCGCTGAGGTTGCGGCCGTCTTCCCGGTCCTTGCCGGATGCGCGGGTGACCGCGGTCAGGAACTCGTGGAACAGGTCGTTGACTTGGTCGAGTGAGACACGTGGGGGCTCATGACCCGAGCTGAGCATCGCCTCTTCCGCCATGCCCGCCTCCTGCTCCCGGTGGACGGCCTGCATCAGGGCTCCAGCGTGCGGGCCGAGCGGGCGGCAGGTCAAAGCATTTCATTCGGCCGGGCACGCCTTCACCACGTCTTCCGGTGACGCGGTTCAGGCGTACGGCAGTTGCCGTACGCCTGAATCGGGAAATCGGGGACCGGCGACCGTGACCGGGCGGCTGAGCGACGGGGGAGCCACTCAGCCGCCCGGAGTGTGTCGGCCGGACGCCCGGCCCCGGTTCAGGCGGGGCCGGACGTCCGGAGCGAGGAGGGGCCGAAGGCACCTTCAGGGGGCTCCCTGGCAGAGCGCCTACGCCTTGGCGAGTTCCTTCTCGCCACCCTGTTCCGACGCCTCCGCGGCCGGGCCGCCGTGGCCGTCGTCGTCCAGGAGGGTCTTCTCGTCGAACGGGAGCTGTCCGGCGAGCACCTTGCCCACCTGGTCCTTGTCGATCTCCTTGGTCCAGGTGCCGATCAGGACCGTGGCGACGGCGTTGCCCGCGAAGTTCGTCAGGGCGCGGGCCTCGCTCATGAAGCGGTCGATGCCGACGATGAGGCCGATGCCGTCCACCAGGGCCGGCTTGTGCGACTGCAGACCACCGGCCAGCGTGGCCAGACCCGCACCGGTGACACCGGCCGCGCCCTTCGAGGCGACCAGCAGGAACAGCAGCAGCGGGATCTGCTCACCGATCGACATCGGTGTGCCCATGGCGTCGGCGATGAACAGGGACGCCATGGTCATGTAGATCATGGTGCCGTCGAGGTTGAAGGAGTAGCCGGTCGGGACGGTGATGCCGACCACCGGCTTGCTGACGCCGAGGTGCTCCATCTTCGCGATGAGGCGCGGCAGCGCGGACTCGGAGGAGGAGGTCGACAGGATCAGCAGGAACTCACGGCCCAGGTACTTGAAGAGCGTGAGGATGTTGAGACCGGCGACGATCCGCAGCAGCGCGCCGAGCACGATGAACACGAAGAGGAAGCAGGTGACGTAGAAGCCCAGCATCAGGATGGCCAGCTTCTTGAGCGCGTCGACACCGGCGGACCCGGTGACGGCGGCGATGGCGCCGAAGGCACCGACCGGGGCGGCCCACATCACCATGGCGAGGACGCGGAAGACGAGCCGCTGGATGTGCTGCACACCACGCAGGATCGGCTCGCCGGTGGAGCCCATGCCCTGCAGCGCGAAGCCGACGAGCAGCGCGACCAGCAGGGTCTGGAGGACCTCCTGGACGGTGAAGGCGGAGACGAGCGTGGTCGGGATGATGCCGAGCAGGAACTCGGTGGTGTCCTTGGCCTCCGAGTCGACCTGGGCGTGACCGGCCTCCTTGACCGCGTCGGTCACGGCGAGCCCGGTGCCCGGCTCCAGGATGTTGCCGACGACCAGACCGATACCGAGCGCGACCAGCGACATCGCGAGGAAGTAGACCAGCGCGAAACCGCCGACCTTGCCGACCTTGGCGGCCTTCCGTACCGAGCCGATGCCCAGCACGATCGTGCAGAAGATGATCGGCGCGATCATCATCTTGATCAGGTTCACGAAGCCCGTTCCGATGGGCTTCAGCTCCACCGCGAAGTCGGGCGCGATGAGACCCACGGCGATACCGAGGGCGACCGCGATGATCACCGCGATGTAGAGGTAGTGCGTGCGGTCCCGCTTGGCGACGGGTGCGGCAGGTGCCGTATCGGGGGAACTGGCGGCGGCCACGGCTGCCCTCCTTGACGTCTTCGTCGGCATCACCGGCGTGCGGCTCACGTCCGGGGTGGGGGTTCGCTGATCAGGTGCCGTACCCCGGGGAGGGGCACGCCGCCCCGGGGGACGGGGGTGTCGTGCGGGGTGTCTTCATTCAGCGATGCGGTGACTATCTCCTGCCGTGTGAGGGCGGTCACCCTTCCGTTCATTTAGTTCACAATCAGCCAGGGAGGCAGACTGACGACATGCGCATCCCCGCGATTCCGAGACCCCGCAGCCTGGCCGGCCAGCTCTTCGCCATGCAGGCCGTGCTGATAGCGGTGCTCGTCGCCGGGTACGCGGTGTTCACGTACGTCAGCGACCGCGGCCAGGCCGAGGAGGCGGCGGGCCGGCAGGCGATGGCGGTGGCCCAGTCGATCGCCGACGCCCCGTCCGTACGGGAGGCGATCCGCACCTCCGACCCGACCGCCGAGCTCCAGCCGTACGCGCTCCGCGTCCAGCACGACGCCGACGTCGACTTCGTCACGATCATGAACTCCGAGGGCATCCGCTGGACGCACCCCGACCCGGAGCAGATCGGCCAGCACTTCCGCGGCCACACGGAGCGCGCCCTGCGCGGTGAGCCGTTCACCGAGGTGTACACCGGCACGCTCGGCCCGTCGGTCCGCGCGGTCGTGCCGATCTACGACGGCGGGCGTACGCCGCGGGACATCGTCGGGCTGGTCAGCGCGGGTATCCGGGTCGAGGCGATCAGCAAGCGGGTGCAGGACCAGCTGACGGCCCTGATCGGGGTGGCGGGGGGCGCGCTCGCGCTGGGCGCGATCGGGACGTACGTCATCAACGCGCGGCTGCGCCGTCACACGCACGGCATGAACGCGGCCGAGCTGAGCCGGATGCACGACTACCACCAGGCCGCGTTGCACGCGGTGCGTGAGGGGCTGCTGATGCTGGACGGGCAGTACCGGGTGGCGTTGATCAACGACGGGGGACGGGAGCTGCTGGGGGTGGCGGGTGACGTGGTCGGCCAGTCGGTGGCGGACCTGGGCCTGCCCGCACCGTTGACCGGGGCGCTGCTGGCGTCCGAGCCGAGAGTGGACGAGGTCCATCTGACCGCGGAACGGGTCCTGGTGGTGAACACGTCACCGGTGTCGGGCGGTGAGCGCCGCGGAACGGTGGTCACGCTCCGGGACGTCACCGAACTCCAGTCCCTGATGGGCGAGTTGGACTCCGAGCGGGGCTTCACGCAGGCACTGCGGTCACAGGCGCACGAGGCGGCGAACCGGCTGCACACGGTCGTTTCGCTCATCGAGCTGGGGCGCGCGGAGGAGGCGGTGGAGTTCGCTACGGCTGAGCTGGAGCTGGCGCAGGCGCTGACCGACCAGGTCGTGGCGGCGGTGAGCGAGCCGGTGCTGGCGGCACTGCTGCTAGGGAAGACCGCGCAGGCGAACGAGCGGGGCGTGGAGCTGGTGGTGTCGGAGGACAGCCGGCTGGATGACGGGCTGCTGCCGGAGACTCTGCCCGCGCGGGATCTGGTGACCATGTTGGGCAACTTGATCGACAACGCGGTGGATGCGGCGCAGGGGAGCGTGCGGGCGCGGGTGACGGTGACGGCGTACGCGGAGGGGGGCGTGGGCGGCTCCGGTGGCGAGTTGGTGCTGCGGGTGTCCGACACGGGGGCGGGGGTGGATCCCGCGCATGCGGAGGCGGTGTTCCAGCGGGGGTTCTCGACCAAGCCGGCCGGGCCGGGGGGCCGGGGGCTGGGGTTGGCGCTGGTGCGGCAGGCCGTGAGCCGGCATGAGGGTCGGTTGTCGGTTGCGGAGGCCGACGGAGGTGGGGCGGTGTTCGAGGTGCGGTTGCCGTTGGGCGAGGGGGCCGGTTCGACGGGCGGGACCGGTCCGGCAGAGGGCGCCGTGTCCGGGGGACGGGGCACTTCGGCGGACGAGGCCGACGGGGCCGGTGGCCAGGACGGGGGCGCGTCGGCAGAGCGGGCGGATTCCGCGGGCGGCGTCGTTTCGGCGGAAGGGGCCGTTTCGGCTTCGGCGAAAGGGGCCGCTTCCAAGGGCTCGGTGAGTTCAAGAGGTGACGTATGACGGCGGCGGCCGAGAAGGCGATTCGCGTCCTGGTCGTGGAGGACGACCCGGTGGCGGCGGACGCGCATGTGATGTACGTCGGCCGGGTGCCGGGGTTCGTCGCGGTCGGCAAGGCGCATACGGGCGCGGAGGCGCGGCGGGCGCTGGAGCGGACGCCGGTGGATCTGTTGCTGCTCGATCTGCACCTGCCGGATGTGCACGGGTTGCAGTTGGCGCGGTCGTTGCGGGCGGCCGGGCATCACGCGGACGTGATAGCGGTGACGTCGGCGCGGGATCTGGCCGTGGTACGGGAAGGCGTGTCGCTGGGGGTCGTGCAGTACGTGCTGAAGCCTTTTACGTTCGCGACGCTTCGGGATCGGCTGGTGCGCTACGCCGAGTTCCATGCGGCGGTGGGTGAGGCGAGCGGGCAGGACGAGGTGGACCGGGCGCTGGCTGCGTTGCGGGCGCCGGGGCCGGCGGCGCTGCCGAAGGGGTTGAGTGGGCCGACGCTGGAGCGGGTCACCGGGGTGGTGCGGGACGCCGAGGAGGGACTCACGGCGGCCGGGGTCGCCGAGGCCGTGGGGATCTCCCGGATCACGGCCCGGCGGTATCTGGAGCACCTGGTGGAGGCGGGGAGGGCCGAGCGGAAGCCGGTTTATGGGCAGGTGGGGAGGCCGGAGTTGGTTTATCGGTGGGTGAGGGGGGTGGAGAAGGGGCGTTAGGGGGCGTGTCGTTGAGGGCGGCGGCGTAGGTGCGGGCCTGAGCGGCTTGGTCCAGAGCGTTGGCGTGGGTGTAGGCGTCGGCGGCCTGAAGCCAGTGGGTGCGGGCCTGGGCGGTGCGATGAGCATACCTGTGGAGCACAGCCAGGCTGTGGAGAACGACTGCCTCGCGATACCAGTCCTCGAAGTCCCGGAAGATCGCACGGGCCATGCCGTATGCCTCAACCGCCTCCTGCGCCCGGCCCATCTCCCCCAGGGCTCTGCCGAGGTTGCCCCACGCGAAGGCCTCGCGGTGGCGGTCCCCTTCGGCCTGGTACAGGTCGCGGGCGCGGGTGTGGGCATCGACAGCCTCCTGCGCCAGCCCCGCCTCCCGCAGGGCAGCGCCGAGGCTCGTCCACGCGCTGGCCTCTCCGAGGCGGTCACCGGTTGCCTGGAACAGGTCGCGGGCGCGGGTCTGGGCGTCGACAGCCTCCTGCGTCAAGCCCGCCGCCCATAGGGCGCCGCCGAGGTTGTTCCACGCTCCGGCCTCGCCATGGCGGTACCCGGCGGCCTGGAACAGACTGCGGGCCCGGTTGAGGACGTCGATCGCCTCGTCCGCCCGGCCAGCCTCCCGCAGAGCGAGGCCGAGGTTGTTCCACGCGCCGGCCTCGTCCCACTGATCCCCGGCCCGGCGGGCGGCCTCCCGCGCAGCCCCCGCGACGGCGATCCAGTCATCGAAGTACCGCCGCCACTCCAGATACGTCCCCAGATGCTGGGCCAGCGTCACCGCCGCCCCCGCGAACCGCTCCTCCCGCCCCCACCCCACCGCCGCCACCAAACCCGTCCGCTCCCCGTCCAGCCACGCCAACGCCTGCCCCCGATCCCCGAACCGCTCCGGCACCGGCTTGCCCGGCAGCCACAACAAGCGGGCATCAGCCGCACCCGCCCACCGCCGGTAGAACTCCAGCACCCGCTCCCGCGCCGCCTCCCCCTCCTCCCGCAACCCCGCATCCCCCGCCATCACACCCGCCCCGAACACCCGCACCAAGTCATGCAACCGCCACCATCCGCGCCCACTCCCCCGCTGAACGAGGTGTGCACGGGCCAAGGCCTTCATCTCCCGTACCGGAGGCACCTCGCCACCGACCAGCGCGGCGACGACCTCGTCACTCACCTCGGACCCCGGCGCGAGAGCGAGCAGGCGCAACAGCCGGGCCTGCTCGAACGGCAGTCGGCGGTAGGAGAGCTCAAAGGCGGCACGAACGCTGCGCTCGCCGTCGTCCAGATGGTCCAGCCGATCCCGAGACTCGGCCAGTTCCTCCACAAGTTCCGCCACCGGCATGTCCGGGTCCTCCGCCAGCAGAGCGGCCGCAATCTGCAGGGCCAGCGGGAGATGCCCGCACAGGCCGGCCAGCTGCTCGGCCGTATCGGGGGCGTCGACGACCCGGCTGTCGGACGGGTCGGCGATCCGCAGTGCGAGGTCGAGGAGTTCGTACGCCTCCCTCGGGCTGAGCTGGTCCAAGGGGACCAGCCGCGCGCCCAGTTGGGGCAGCCTGTCGCGGGACGTGACCAGGACCTGGTGCCGGGCGTCACCCGGCAGGAGAGGCCGC
Source organism: Streptomyces sp. NPDC051243 (assembly GCF_044455405.1). Classification (NCBI taxonomy): domain Bacteria; kingdom Bacillati; phylum Actinomycetota; class Actinomycetes; order Kitasatosporales; family Streptomycetaceae; genus Streptomyces; species Streptomyces sp. NPDC051243. Next base: position 23,660 of record NZ_JBITES010000022.1, read on the forward strand.
ACCTGGTCCGGCGAGGAGGCGTTGTCGGTCAGGACCAGCACCGCACCGCGTTCCTCGGCCCGGGTGGCCAGCGTCGAGCGGTAGAGCACCGCCCGCTCATCTGCTGTAGTGGGGATGTGTTCCGGCGGGATGCCCAGGGCGCGGAGCAGTGCCTGGAGGGCATGGTCGGCGGTGACGGGCTCCTGGTCGTAACCGTGCAGGTCGATGAAGAGAACCCCGCCCGGAAACCAGCCCCGCGCGCAGGCCAGATACGCGGTCTCGACGGCAAGCGCGGTCTTGCCGATGCCACCGAGCCCGGACACGGCAGCCACGAGGGTCGCCGCCGACTCGGACGACTGTTCCCCGGCTGGGTCCAGCGCGCCCAGCAACACATCCGTCTCGCGCTCCCGGCCGGTGAACCCGCCGGGCCTCGGCGGCAGCCCGGCCATCGCCTCGGGAAGGGCGGCCCCTCCCTGGTGGACCACAAGCTGCACGCCGACCACCTCGCGCAGGAAAACCCCGCCCCGAAAGTCGGCGTGGTCGCCGTCGTACCAGGACGTCTCACTCCCCGGCGCATACCGCTCCATGGCCCGCGCGACGACACCGGCGACGCCCCGGGGATCGGCGCCGAGCAGGTCGGCCACGGCCTCGCCCCACTCCCGTACGGCAGCCCGCCGGGCCGGGTCTTTCGCCGCCTCAGCGATATCCAGGGCAGGCGCCCCGGCGTCCAGCCCAACCGCTCGCGCAAGCCGCTCCACCGCCCGGCGTCCGCCGTCCCCACCCGCGCCCTCGGCCAGGGCCGCCAGTAGCGCCGCTTTCATCCGCCCGTTCCCTACCCGTGCTCACCCCGTTGGCCAGCGCATAGTGCGTACGTCAAAGGTACGGCGTCAGGAGGGAGTTCACGGTGCCTTCGCGTACCACAGGACCTGCGAGGCAAGCCCCGCCACGGCGAGCGCTTCCAGCACCGACAGCGTGACCATCAGCCCGCCGCCATCGCCGTCCGCCCAGAACACCACCAGCGCGGCCAGCGGCACGGCGCAGAAGGCCGTCAGGTCGACGACGGTCTGGACGGCCTTACGGGCCCTGCGCCGCGCGTCCCCACGGTGCGCGGTCTCCCAGCCGAACGCCTGGAAGCCGCCCCCCGGCTCGGCCAGCGCCGCGAGCCGCGGACCGAGATCCTCGCGGACGTACCTGCCGATCGCGGAGATCTTCTCGTCGTTCACGAGGTAGGTCCACCCGAGCACGACGCACACCGGCGGCAAAGCGAGCAGCATCGACGCCTGTTTGGCCTGCGCGGCCGCGGCGATGACGGCGGCGACGACGGCAAGCGTCACGTAGAGCAGGTTGTCCCGGAACCCGATCCGCGCCTTCTGCTCGTCCTTCACGCTCTGGTACTCGGCGAGCAGCAACTGCCCGACGGTGACGTCCTGTTCCGGCACTCGATTCCTTCCCCCGGCGGTACGTTATGAGTGTGCCGGAGACACAGCCCACTGTTCTCGTCCTGACCGCGCTCCCCCTCGAATACGCCGCCATCCGCGTGCACGTCGAGGGGCGGCGGGAGCTCGTGCACCCTGACGGAACCCGAGTGGAGAAGGGCCAACTGCCCAGCACTTCCTGGCATGTTGCCATCGCCGAACTTGGCATGGGCGCCGAGCGGGCCGCCTCTCTCACCACACAGCTCATCAACTGGCTGCATCCCGAGGCCGTGCTCTTCGTCGGTGTCGCCGGCGGTCTGAAGGACGACGTCGGGATCGGGGACGTCGTCGTGGGTACGCAGGTGTACGAGATCCACGGCGGTAAGCAGACGCCCGAGGGTTTCCTTGTGCGGCCGAAGGCCCTGCCGGGCTCGCATGCGCTGGAACAGGCGGCGCGTTCCGCCGTGCGGGACATGCCGGAGGTGCGGGCGCACTTTATGCCGATCGCCACGGGGGACGTGGTCTTGGCGGACGCCGAGTCCGAGATCGCCCGGTTCATCCGCGGGAGCTACAACGACGCGGGCGCGATCGAGATGGAGGGCTCCGGGACGCTCCAGGCGGCCCACCTGAACGGCCAGTTGAACGCCCTGGTGATCCGGGGCATCAGCGACCGGGCCGACGCGGGTAAGAGCAGAGCCGACGCCTCGGGTTCGCAAGAGCTCGCCGCCAAGCAGGCGGCCGCGGTGACGGTGGCGGTGCTGCGCAAGCACCGGCCCCGCAAGGGATCCTCCGCTTCCTCCGACTCCGAGGAGGGTCCCCATCGGCACGGGGACGGCGCGGCGACGTACGGCGGAGACCACATCGACTTCCGGGGCGGCACCTTCTACGGCCCCGTCACCGGCAAGGGCAACGGGCGAGGGTAGGGGCGGCAGGGGCACCACCCATGGTCCGGTCCCGCGCGCGACCGCGACACTCCCGCCCCGCCCTCTGGGCTTCACCGGCCGATCGGCGGATCTGGACCGCCTGCTCCCGCACCTCTCCCCCGGGGAGGACGACACGGCCGCGCTCCCACTCCTCATCTTCGCCGTCACCGGTATGGGCGGCGTCGGCAAGACCGCGCTTGCGGTGGAGGCGGCGCACCGGTCCCGTGCGCGGGGCTGGTTCCCGGGCGGAACGCTCTTCGTGGACCTGCGCGGGTACGACGACGACCCGGTTACGGCCGATCAGGCGGTACTGGCTCTGCTCGACGCGCTCGGCGTACGGGACCGGGATCTGCCGCCGACGTCCGAGCGCCAGTACGACGCATATCGGGCGCTCCTCGCTGAACGAGACCGGATGCTGCTGATCCTTGACAACGCCTCGGACCCGTCCCAGTACCTGCCGCTGCTGCCCGGAACGGACCACCACCGGGTGCTCATCACGTCCCGGGACCGGCCCGACGCCCTTGCGGTGCGCCTGATCGACCTGGAAACACTCGCCCCGGATGATTCCGTCGCCCTCGTGACCCGCGCCCTGCACGACACCGACGAACGGGACGACCGTCCGGCGCGTGACCCCGACGCGCTACGCGAACTGGCCGACCTTTGCGGCCACTTGCCCCTGGCCCTGCAGATCGCCACGGGGATGCTGCGCCGAAGACGGCATCGGGACATCGCCTCGCTGGTGGCTGAGATCGGCGACGCCGGGGACCCGACCTCCGTCCTCGACCGCGGCAGCCCCGGAACCGACCTGTATGGACGCTCACTCGTCCTGCGCCCCGTGCTGGAGACCTCGTACCGTCGGCTGCCGCCCAATGAGGCCCGGCTGCTGTGTCTGCTCTGTCTTGCTCCGGGTGCGGAGACCGGCACAGAGGCGATCGCTGCTCTTGCCGACCTCGACACGGAGTCCGCGCTGTCCCTGCTGGAGGACCTGGCCGCCAGATATCTCGTCGCGCCGGCGCGGGGCGGCTATGGGAAGGCTTCCGCAGTGCGGTGGCGGGTGCATGACTTGGTGCGGGTATTTGGTGCGGGAGTGGTGGCGGGGGAGGCGGGGTTGCGGGAGGAGGGAGAGGCGGCGCAAGAGCGGGTGCTGGACTTCTACTGGCGGTGGGCGGATGCGGCGGATGACCGGTTGCGGTGGCTGCCGGGGATGGCGGAGCCGGAGCGGTTCGGGGACCGGGGGCAGGCACTGGCGTGGCTGGACGGGGAACGAGCGGGTCTGGTGGCGGCTGTGGCGTGGGGGCGGGAGGAGCGCTTCGCGGACGCGGCGGTGAGGCTGGCCGGGTGTCTGGGGGAGTACTTGCGCTGGCGGCGGTATTTCGACGACTGGATCGCCGTCGCGGAGGCCGCGCGGGAGGCCGCCCACCTTGCCGGGGACCGACTGGGCGAGGCCATGGCGTGGGACCATCTCGGCCTCGCCCTGCGGGACGCAGGCCGGGCGGAGGACGCGATCACCGCCCACACCCAGGCCCGCGACCTGCACCAGGACGCAGGAGACCGCCACAACGAAGCCGGCTCATGGAACAACCTGGGCCTCGCCCTGCGGGAGGCAGGCCGGGCGGAGGACGCGATCACCGCCCACACCCAGGCCCGCGACCTGTTCCGGGTCGCCGGAGACCGCCACCATGAGGGCGTCGTGTGGAACAACCTCGGCAGCGCTCTGCGCCAGGCGGGCCGGGCGGAGGAGGCGATCGCCGCCCACATCCAGGCCTGCAACCTGTCCCGGGCCGCAGGAGACCGCCACAACGAAGCCGGCTCATGGAACAACCTCGGCCTCGCCCTGCGGGAGACGGGCCAGATGGAGGAGGCGATCGAGGCGTACGGCAAGTCCCTGGTGCTCCGCGAGGAGTTCGAGGACTGGTACGGCGAAGGGCAGACCCTCGAAAACCTGGCCTTCCTTTATGAGGACGCCCACCGGCCCGCCAAGGCTCGCGCCGCCTACCTCCAGTCCGCCAACGCCTTCACCCGTGCCAATGCTCCGGACCGAGCAGCACAAGCCCGCGCCCGCGCCGCCGAACAACCCGGATAACTCCCCGCCCTCACCTCACCCCCAAATACCCCCGAGCCCCCGCCAAGGCACCACCGCCGCATCCGTGTCCCACCCGGACTCCCGAGCCTCCCCGAACCCCCAGTCCCCGTTACACGCCCGCACCACGCACCCCAACACGCGCAACGCCGCCCGCCTCCGCGCATCGCACGCCGCGACCAGCCGAGGATTCTCGTGCCGCCGATGCCCGTCGTACAGCACCACCCGCAGCGCCCCCTCCCGATACCGCAACGACAGATACACCTCGTGCCCCGGCGTGAACCGGCAAGCACATGCGGCGAGATCCCCCACCACCTGCACCACCGCATCCGCCATGTCCTCCAGCCCATGCCCTTGAAGCACGGCCCGCGTGGTGACCCGAGCGATCCGCGAGCTGACCGGCCCTGCGGGCAGGGTGAGGCTGTACGTGAGCGCGTCGGGCGAGGGCGGCGCGATGTCCGTCTCCTCGGCGAAGACGGGACAGGTGGAGACGGCCCCGAGTACGGACACAGACATGAGCAACCCCCTTGTCGACTGCGGACGTTCGACGGCGTACCGACACCCCGCCCGGTACGCGGGCAGGCTCGTGCGATGCACTTCCAACGGCGTCGGGCCGTAAGCGGCTCATCACTGGCTGTAGGACATGATCGGAGTACGTGTACTACTTTTCGCGGAACTCCTCGGCCAGGAAGACCACTACCTCACCGACACCCGCGAAGCCCTCCGCACCCTCATCCGCGACATCAAGGCCGGAAAGGCCGACCACCTCCTGTAGCCGATAGCCGAAGCCGCCATCGCCACGGCAACCACCGCCGCCCAATCGGCCGCACACACATTGACCTGACTAGACCACTCAACTTACGTTCACCAGGCAGCCATCCCCGCGCCACAACGAAGTGCGTCCGCAGGAGGTCATGCCCCGTGCGCCCCACCGCCGCCCGCCCCGCCCTCCCCACACTCCTCGCCCTCACCCTCGCCGCCGCAGGCACCCTCACAGCCTGCGGCAGCAGCTCCGGCAGCGACCCGGACACCGTCAAGGTCTCCTTCAAACAGTCCACGGACAACTCCATCAAGGTGATGGACACCTACCTGGCGGACATCAAGAAGCAGTTCGAGAAGGCGAACCCCGGCAAGAAGGTCGAGTTCGTCCCCATCAAGGCCCCGGACTCGGAGTACTACACCAAGCTCCAGCAGATGCTCCGCTCCCCCAAGACCGCCCCCGACCTGGTCTACGAGGACACCTTCCTCATCAACTCGGACATCACCAGCGGATACCTGAAACCCCTCGACCCGTACCTCGCCAAGTGGCCGGACTGGAACCAGTTCCTCGACACGGCCAAAGAAGCCGCCAAGGGCGAGGACGGCAAGACGTACGGCATCCCGGACGGCACCGACACCCGGGGCCTGTGGTTCAGCAAGGACATCTTCAAGAAGGCCGGCCTGCCCACCGACTGGCAGCCGAAGACCTGGAACGACATCCTCGACGCGGCCCGCACCATCAAACAAAAGGCCCCCGACGTCATCCCCCTCAACGTCTACACGGGCAAACCCGTCGGCGAAGCCGCCACCATGCAGACCTTCGAGATGCTGCTCTACGGCACGGATGGCGCCGGCACGAACGGCGGCACCTCGGACCCCCTCTACGACAAGTCCGCCAAGAAGTGGATCGCCGGCAGCCAGGGCTTCAAGGACGCCCTTGCCTTCGTCGAGACGGTCTACAAGGAGAAACTCGGCCCGGACGTCTCCGACGCCCTCGACCCCAACGTCATGACCCGCGTCCGCGGCGAGTGGCTCCCGCAGGGCAAGCTCGCCATCGCCCTCGACGGCTCGTGGCTCCCGCAGGACTGGCTTGCGGGCAGCGGACACGAATGGCCCGAGTGGTCCGACGAACTCGGCCTCGCCGCCATGCCCACCCAGAACGGCCAGGCCCCCGGCAAGGTCAGCATGTCCGGCGGCTGGACCTGGTCGATCCCGGCCAAGGCGGGCAACCCCGACCTCGCGTTCGAGTTCATCAAGACGATGCAGACGAAGGCGAACGCCCAGAAGTGGTACGTCGCCAACTCCGGCATCGCGGTACGGCAGGACGTCGCGGAGGACCCCGCCTACATCGACGCCCAGCCCGGCATCAAGTTCTTCACGGACCTGGTCGCCAGCACGCACTACCGGCCCGCCTACCCGGCGTACCCGAAGGTCTCCACCGCCGTGCAGGAGGCGATGGAGGGGGTGACGACGGGCGACATGTCGGTGGACGAGGCCGCGAAGGGCTACGACGAGGAGTTGAGGTCGGCGACGGACGACCAGGTGATCGAGAAGAAGTGAACGAACGGCGAGGACGACCGCCCATGACCGCCGAACCGCAGCACTCCGCGGCGGGCCCGGGGAACGCCGAATCCCCGTCGGACCCGCCGACTTCGCCCCAGCCGCCCCAGCCGGCCCAAGCGACCCCGCCGACCCCACCGACCCGACGGACCCGACGGACCCGATCGGCCCGACCGACCGCCCCCACCGCTCCACTCCCCCGCACCCTCACCCGAGCCCTCCCGGTCATCCCCGCCGTAGTCCTCCTGCTCCTCTTCCTGGCCGGCCCCATCGCCTACTGCGCCTACATCGCCTTCACCGACCTCCAGCTCACCGGCCAGGCCGAGGAGTCCTTCGTCGGCTTCTACAACTTCCGTACGGCGTTCGGGGACGAGGCGTTCCTCAACGCGGTCTGGCTGACCCTCGTCTTCACCGTCATCTCGGCCCTGATCGGGCAGAACACCCTGGGCCTCGGCCTGGCCATGCTGATGCAGCGCGCGTCCAAGCCCCTCCGCACGCTCACCGGCGGCATCGTCATCACGGCGTGGGTCCTGCCGGAGGTCGTCGCCGGATTCCTCCTCTACGCCTTCTTCCGCCGCGAGGGCACCCTGAACGCCATCCTGGACTGGCTCCATCTGCCCGCCCAGAACTGGCTGTTCACCCTGCCGATCCTGGCCGTGTCGTTCGCGAACGTATGGCGGGGCACGGCCTTCTCGATGCTGGTCTACTCGGCCGCGCTCAACGAGATCCCGCGGGAGATCACCGAAGCGGCCGAGGTCGACGGCGCCGGCGGCTGGCGCCGTATGTGGCACATCACCCTCCCGATGATCCGCCGCTCCATCGGCACGAACCTCATGCTGATCACCCTCCAGACCCTGTCCGTATTCGGCCTGATCTGGGTGATGACCAGGGGCGGCCCGGGCGGCAAGAGCCAGACGCTGCCGCTGTTCATGTACGAGGAGGCGTTCCAGAAGAGCATGATCGGCTACGGCACCGCGGTCGCCCTGCTGCTCCTGGTGGTGGGCTCGTTGTTCTCGGTGGTCTACCTGCGTCTGCTGCGAACGGAGGTCTGACGCCCATGGCCCGGACATCCAGGACCCTCGCCTCCCGCAGGACCAAACGCCGCCTGGCCGCCGACGCGGGCCTGCTGGTGGTGGCCGCCGCGTTCGTGCTCCCGCTCGCGTGGGTGATCCTCTCCGCGCTGGACACGCACGCGAACCTCCAGGTGAAGCTCCCGGACGGCATCACCCTGGACAACTTCGACGCGGTCCTGACGCCGGACATCACCTTCACGCCCCTGCTCAACAGCCTGCTCCTGTGCGGTGGGGGCACCGCCCTGACCGTCGCGTGCGCGGCACTCGCCGCCTACCCGTTGTCGCGATTCCGGTCGCGTTTCAACCGTCCGTTCCTGCTGACGGTCCTGTTCGCGACGAGCCTGCCGATCACGGCGATCATGGTGCCGGTGTACGCCCTGTTCGTGCGGGTGAACCTGATCGACACCATGCAGGGCACGATCTTCTTCTTCGCCGCGTCTCAACTGCCGTTCGCCATCTGGCTGATGAAGAACTTCATGGACGGTGTACCGAGGGAGTTGGAGGAGGCGGCCTGGACCGACGGGGCCTCGTCGCTCCAGTCGCTGGTGCGGATCGTGCTGCCGCTGATGGGGCCCGGGGTGGCGGTGGTGACCGTGTTCTCCTTCGTGATGATGTGGGGGAACTTCTTCGTCCCGTTCATGCTCCTGCTCACCCCGGACCAGATGCCGGCCGCCGTGAGCATCAACGAGTTCTTCGGGAATCGCGGGACCGTGGTGTACGGCCAGCTCGCGGCGTTCTCGATCATCTACTCGACACCGGTGATCTTGCTTTATGTGCTGGTGGCCAGACGTTTGGGTGGGGGGTTTGCCTTGGGTGGGGCGGTCAAGGGATGAGTGCCCGAGCCCCAGCTCAGCTCAACTCAACTCAGATCAGCTCCCGGGCAACACCCCAGCCCGAAAGTCCTCCACCCCCACGACCCTCCGCACCCGCACCGGTTCGATCAGCAGCATCACCCGCCGCTCTCCCGGCAGCAGCCACGGGTACCGCTCCTCCCCGATGTACTTCTGCGCGAGCCGGTCCATCGCGCGCTCCGCCTCCTCGCCCTCCACGAACCGCACGACCCGGCCCCGGATCTCGGCCCGGTCGTACGGGTTCGCCACGTCATGGTGGGAGAGGGAGACGTTGGGATTCAGCCGCAGGTTGTCCACCTTGACGCGCCCGATCGACGTGTTGACCATGACGTACTCGTCTTCGATGTCCGCCCACATGGGCGAAACCTGGGGCATCCCGTCCGGGCCCACCGTCGCCAGATGCCAGAAGTTCGGCGCGCGGAGACGTTCTCGAATATGCCCGCTGAGCTTGCCGTTCACGGCGGTCACCACCTTCCGGGCCGCCTCCGTGACGACCTTGGGCCCATCCTGGCCGCCGCCCCGCGCCGGTCGACAGACGATCTTCGGCCAGCGGCGAACCCGCCAGTAGCCGTAGCTTCCTACAATCCGTGATCCTGGCTGAACCGACCGTAGTCACCCCGCCCCGTTCGCCCTACGTTGTGCCCGTGCGTCGACCCCCAGCCCAACCGAACCAGCCGAACCACCCCAACCGCTCCGGCCGCCGGAACCCACCCACTCCCCCCTTCAACGCCTCCGCCGCCCGCAGGCTCCGTGCCGCCCTGAACATGGGGCCCGCGCATGTCGCGTACGGCCTGCGCGTCTCGTACGGACTGCCCTACGTGACCGAGGATCTCGTGATCGCGTGGGAGCGGGAGCTTGCCGCTCCCACCAGCAACGAGCTCACCGCCCTCGCGGGCGTGCTGTGGTGCTCGCCCAGTGAGCTGCTCGGGAAGCCGCGGACGCTGCGCGAGCACCGGATCGCCCGTGGCCTCGCGCCCGAGGACGTGGCCCGTACCGTCGGGCACGAGCTGACCGCGTACCTCCGTATGGAGGAGAACGAGGACTGGCGCGGCACCGACCGTCAGTCCGCCGCCCTCGCCGAGATCCTCGGGCTGTCGCTGCCCGACTTCATCACCGTCACGGGGCGCGACGGCAAGCTCGCCGAGCTGCTGCGCAGCGCCGTGACGACGCGCTGGCAGGGGTACGTGCGTCCGGTCGGCAAGATGCTGCCCCTGGACCGGCGTGCCCTGGAGGCGACCCTCCAGGAGCTGCACCAGAACTACCAGGGCCAGATGACCGCCACCCTCAGCTGGGGCGGCGGCAGTGGTGACTCCAGCGCGGCCGGCCGCGAGTTCCTGGACCGGATCGTGGAGCACTTCTGGACGATGCTCCAGGGAAACACGGCCTGAGTCCCGTGCGATCGTCAGTGATCGTTCGGGAACATCCTGAGCCGGCCGCCGCTAGGTCGTGTCGTTTGGATCATCCCGGCGTCGCGGGGTCTGGCACGCGCTCCCCCAAGCTCTTCGAGCAGGGGGTACCCCCAGCCGCGTTGTCGTCATTCGCCGACTCCCCCACGCTCGAACCGGCTGCGCCCGGCTCGCGCGGGGACACCCCCCATCGCCGCCGGCTCGGGTCGACTGAAAGGCGCCGCACCTCACGGCCGACCTGATCCAAACGACAGGGCCTAGAAGACCGACTCCGCCTCGTCCATCCGGTCCTTCGGCACCGTCTTCAACTCGGTGACCGCCTCCGCCAGCGGCACCATCACCACGTCGGTACCGCGCAGCGCGGTCATCTTGCCGAACTCGCCCCGGTGCGCCGCCTCCACCGCGTGCCAGCCGAAGCGGGTGGCGAGGACGCGGTCGTACGCCGTGGGCACGCCGCCGCGCTGGACATGGCCGAGGATGACCGGCTTGGCCTCCTTGCCGAGGCGGCGCTCCAGCTCGAACGCCAGAGCCGTGCCGATGCCCTGGAAGCGCTCGTGGCCGTACTGGTCGATCTCGCCCTTGCCGTAGTCCATGGTGCCGTCGGCGGGGTGGGCGCCCTCGGCGACGCAGATCACCGCGAACTTCTTGCCGCGCGCGAAGCGCTCCTCGACCATCTTCACCAGGTCGGCCGGGTCGAACGGGCGCTCCGGGAGGCAGATGCCGTGCGCGCCCGCCGCCATGCCGGACTCCAGGGCGATCCAGCCCGCGTGGCGGCCCATGACCTCGACCACCATGACGCGCTGGTGGGACTCCGCGGTCGTCTTCAGACGGTCCATGGCCTCCGTGGCGACTCCGACCGCGGTGTCGAAGCCGAAGGTGCGGTCGGTCGAGGAGATGTCGTTGTCGATCGTCTTTGGGACCCCGACCACCGGCAGACCCGCGTCCGACAGCATCCGCGCCGCCGTCAGGGTCCCCTCGCCGCCGATCGGGATCAGCGCGTCGATGCCGAAGTCGCGGGCGATGTCCGGGGCGCTCTCGCACGCCTCGCGCAAGCGGTCGCGCTCCAGCCTCGACGAGCCCAGGATCGTGCCACCACGGGCCAGGATGCCGCTGACCGCCTCCAGGTCGAGGCTGCGGTAGTGGCCGTCCAGCAGGCCCGCGTATCCGTCCTCGAAGCCGATCACCTCGTCGCCGTACTGTGCGACGGCCCGGTGCACGACCGACCGGATCACGGCGTTCAGGCCGGGGCAGTCGCCGCCTGCGGTGAGAACTCCGATACGCATCGTGCTGTGTCTCCTGCTCGCTGTTGATACCGGTGAGCCAATCCGATTGTTTCACGTCCCGGAGAACGATGTCGGCCCCCGAACCTGACGGGCGCCTTATCCGTAGGCAAGGGTATTGTCAAGAGGGTTTCGCTCACCTCACTGGGCGATTTTGCGACCGAGGCTCCGCCAAGCCGCTGACATACGAAGCTGACATACGAAACGGAGAGCACGCGTGACGCGCAGCGTGTACGTGACCGGCATCGACCGCGGCGACGGCCGCCAAGTCGTCGAACTGGGGGTCATGGAGCTGCTGACCCGCCAGGTCGACCGGGTGGGGGTGTTCCGGCCGCTGGTCCACCACAGTCCCGACCGGCTGTTCGAGCTGCTGCGCTCCCGCTACCGGCTGTCCCAGGACCCGGCCACGGTCTACGGCATGGACTACCACGAGGCGTCCGCCCTCCAGGCCGAGCGGGGAACGGACGAGCTGGTGTCCACGCTGGTCGACCGGTTCCATGCCGTCGCCCGCGACTACGACGTCGTCCTCGTCCTCGGCACCGACTACGCCGACACCCAGCTCCCGGACGAGCTGTCCCTCAACGCCCGGCTCGCCAACGAGTTCGGCGCGTCCGTGATACCGGTCGTGGGCGGGCGCAGGCAGGCCGCCGAGTCGGTGCTCGCCGAGACGCGCAACGCCTACCGGGCGTACGAGGGCCTGGGCTGTGACGTGCTGGCCATGGTCACCAACCGGGTCGCCCGGGAGGACCGGGACGAGATCGCCGAGCGGCTCGACTCGCGGCTGCCGGTGCCCTGTTACGTCGTCCCGGACGAGCCCGCTCTCTCCGCGCCGACCGTCTCGCAGATCGCCCAGTCCCTCGACGCGAAGGTGCTGCTCGGCGACGACTCGGGGCTCGCGCGCGACGCCCTCGGCTTCGTCTTCGGCGGCGCCATGCTGCCGAACTTCCTCAGCGCCCTGACCCCGGGCTGCCTGGTCGTCACCCCGGGCGACCGCGCCGACCTGGTCGTCGGCTCGCTGGCCGCGCACAGCGCCGGCACGCCGCCGATCGCCGGTGTGCTGCTCACCCTGGACGAGCGCCCCGGCGACGAGATCCTCACCCTGGCCGCCCGTCTCGCCCCGGGCACCCCGGTGCTGTCGGTGCCCGGCTACAGCTTCCCCACCGCCGAACAACTCTTCTCGCTGGAGGGGAAGTTGAGCGCGGTCACGCCGCGCAAGGCGGAGACCGCCCTCGGCCTGTTCGAGCGGTACGTCGACACCGGTGACCTGCTGAAGCGGGTCTCGGCGCCGAGCAGTGACCGGGTCACGCCGATGATGTTCGAGCACAAGCTGCTGGAGCAGGCCCGCTCGAACATGCGGCGCATCGTGCTGCCCGAGGGCACCGAGCCGCGCGTCCTGCACGCCGCGGAGGTGCTGCTGCGGCGCGGGGTCTGTGACCTGACCCTGCTCGGCCCGGTCGACCAGATCCGCAAGAAGGCCGCCGACCTCGGTATCGACCTGGGCGAGTCCCAGCTGATCGACCCGGCGACCAGCGACCTGCGCGACGCCTTCGCCGAGCGGTACGCCGCCTTCCGCGCCCACAAGGGCGTCACCGTCGAGCTGGCGTACGACGTGGTCAGCGACGTCAACTACTTCGGAACGCTGATGGTCCAGGAGGGGCTGGCCGACGGCATGGTGTCGGGGTCCGTCCACTCGACGGCCGCGACCATCCGGCCCGCCTTCGAGATCATCAAGACCAAGCCGGACGCCGGCATCGTGTCGTCCGTCTTCTTCATGTGCCTGGCCGACAAGGTCCTCGTCTACGGCGACTGCGCCGTGAACCCCGACCCGAACGCCGAGCAGCTGGCCGACATCGCCATCCAGTCGGCGGCCACCGCCGAGCGGTTCGGTGTGGAGCCGCGGATCGCGATGCTGTCGTACTCGACGGGTACGTCCGGTTCGGGCGCCGACGTCGACAAGGTGCGTGAGGCGACCGAGCTGGTGCGCGAGCGGCGGCCCGATCTGAAGATCGAGGGGCCGATCCAGTACGACGCCGCCGTGGAGCCGTCGGTCGCCGAGACCAAGCTGCCGGGGTCGGAAGTCGCCGGGCAGGCGACGGTGCTGATCTTCCCGGACCTCAACACCGGCAACAACACCTACAAGGCCGTGCAGCGTTCGGCCGGCGCGATCGCCGTCGGACCGGTGCTGCAGGGTCTGCGCAAGCCCGTCAACGACCTGTCCCGGGGCGCCCTCGTCCAGGACATCGTGAACACCGTCGCCATCACGGCGATCCAGGCCCAGTCCCCCGCCCTGTCCCACGTCAACGAGAAGGCCACCGCCCAGTGAGCTCCCACCCGTCGCCCACCACCGCCCTGCGGGACGAGCTGCGCTCGGCCCCCTCTTCTCGCGTCCTCGTCCTCAACTCCGGCTCCTCGTCGGTGAAGTACCAGCTCCTCGACATGCGGGACAGCAGCCGGCTGGCCGTCGGGCTCGTCGAGCGCATCGGCGAACAGCACTCCCGGCTCAAGCACACCCCGCTGGCGGCGGGCGGCGAGAGCCGCGAGTGGACCGGGCCCATCGCCGACCACGACGCCGCCCTGAAGGCCGTGTCGGCGGAGCTCGCCAAGGACGGGCTCGGGCTCGACTCGCCGGAACTGGCCGCGATCGGCCACCGCGTGGTGCACGGCGGCAAGCACTTCACCGAGCCGACCGTCATCGACGACGCCGTGCTCGCCGAGATCGAGCGGCTGATACCGGTCGCCCCGCTGCACAACCCGGCCAACCTCACCGGCATCCGCACCGCACAGCAGCTGCGGCCGGACCTGCCCCAGGTCGCCGTCTTCGACACCGCGTTCCACACGACGATGCCGGAGTCGGCCGCCCGCTACGCGATCGACGTCGAGACCGCCGACCGGCACCGGATACGCCGGTACGGCTTCCACGGCACCTCGCACGCGTACGTCTCCCGGGCCACCGCCGAGCTGCTCGGCAAGGCGCCCGAGGACGTGAACGTCATCGTGCTGCACCTGGGCAACGGGGCGTCCGCGTCCGCGGTGCGGGGCGGTCGTTGCGTGGACACCTCCATGGGGCTGACGCCTTTGGAGGGGCTCGTGATGGGTACGCGATCCGGTGACCTGGATCCCGCCGTCATCTTCCATTTGGCGCGGGTTGGTGAAATGTCCATCGAGGAAATCGACACTCTTCTCAACAAGAAGAGCGGATTGATCGGCCTGTGCGGCGACAACGACATGCGGGAGATCCGCCGACGGATCGACGAAGGTGACCAGCGGGCCCAATTGGCCTTCGACATCTACATTCACCGGCTGAAGAAGTACATCGGCGCCTATTACGCGGTCCTCGGCACGGTGGACGCGATCGCGTTCACGGCCGGGGTCGGCGAGAACGCGGCGCCGGTACGGGAAGCCGCCCTGGCCGGCCTCGAGCAACTGGGCCTCGCGGTGGACGCCGAGCGGAACGCCGTACGCGGTGACGGGCCGCGGCTGATCTCTCCCGCCGGGGCGAGGGTGGCGGTCGCCGTGGTACCGACGGATGAAGAACTGGAGATCGCGACGCAGACCTACGCACTGGTGGGCAACGCCTGAGTAACACGGCTGAGCAATACGCAGCTCATTTGTATCTTCCACCAGACGGAATATTCCGCAGCGAAACAAACCGATAGGATCGTCCCATGCGCCGTTCGAAAATCGTTTGTACTCTCGGCCCCGCGGTCGACTCCCATGAACAGCTCGTCGCGCTGATCGAGGCGGGCATGAACGTGGCCCGCTTCAACTTCAGCCACGGCACGCACGAGGACCACCAGGGGCGCTACGAGCGCCTGCGCGCCGCCTCCGCGGAGACCGGCCGCGCCATCGGCGTCCTCGCCGACCTCCAGGGCCCGAAGATCCGTCTGGAGACCTTCGCCGAGGGCCCGGTCGAGCTGGAGCGCGGCGACGAGTTCGTCATCACGACCGAGGACGTCCCGGGCGACAAGTCCATCTGCGGGACCACGTACAAGGGCCTGCCCGGCGATGTCGCGCGCGGTGACCAGATCCTGATCAACGACGGCAACGTCGAGCTGAAGGTCCTGGACGTCGAGGGCCCGCGGGTGAAGACGATCGTCATCGAGGGCGGCGTCGTCTCCGACCACAAGGGCATCAACCTGCCCGGCGCGGCCGTGAACGTGCCGGCGCTGAGCGAGAAGGACGTCGAGGACCTCCGCTTCGCGCTCCGCATGGGCTGCGACCTGGTCGCCCTGTCCTTCGTGCGGGACGCCAACGACGTGCAGGACGTGCACAAGGTCATGGACGAGGTCGGCCGCCGCGTCCCGGTGATCGCCAAGGTGGAGAAGCCGCAGGCGGTCGCCAACATGGAGGACGTCGTGATGGCGTTCGACGGCGTGATGGTCGCCCGCGGCGACCTGGCCGTCGAGTACCCGCTCGAGAAGGTCCCGATGGTGCAGAAGCGCCTGATCGAGCTGTGCCGGCGCAACGCCAAGCCGGTGATCGTGGCGACCCAGATGATGGAGTCGATGATCACCAACTCCCGCCCGACCCGCGCCGAGGCCTCCGACGTGGCCAACGCGATCCTGGACGGCGCGGACGCGGTCATGCTGTCCGCGGAGTCGTCGGTGGGCGCCTACCCGGTCGAGACCGTCAAGACGATGTCGAAGATCGTCGCCGCGGCGGAGCAGGAGCTGCTGAGCAAGGGCCTGCAGCCGCTCGTGCCGGGCAAGAAGCCGCGTACGCAGGGCGGTTCGGTGGCCCGTGCCGCCTGCGAGATCGCCGACTTCCTCGGCGGCAAGGGCCTGGTCGCCTTCACCCAGTCCGGCGACACCGCCCGCCGCCTGTGCCGCTACCGCGCCGCCCAGCCGATCGTGGCCTTCACCACGGACGAGGGCACCCGCAACCAGATGACGCTCAGCTGGGGCGTGGAGCCGCACGTGGTGCCGTTCGTCAACAGCACCGACGAGATGGTCGACCTGGTGGACCAGGAGATCGTGAAGCTGGGGCTGTTCAACGAGGGCGACATCGTGGTCATCACGGCGGGGTCGCCGCCTGGGGTGCCGGGGACGACGAACATGGTGCGGGTGCATCATCTGGGTGGCGGGGCGCGGGACTGACGTCAGGCCTGGTCAGGCCGCCGTACGACATCGAGGGCGCCCCCTGTGGCAGGGGGCGCCCTCGTCCCTTGTGCGATCAGCGGTGCCGGAGGGCATCCACGGCAGCCTGCCTGATCCTCTTGGTTCGGCCCTTTCGAGAGACGACACGCAGGACATCCTGGTCGGCGGTCACACGGACCGCTCTTCCTTGAAGCCAGTCGGACCAGGTGTCGATGAGATCATCGACGGCCTCTGCCGACACGGCGCCCCGCTCGAGCGATTCCAGGGTCCCGAGGTCCTGCGCCCGCCCTGCCGAGAAGCCACGCACCGCCGGCGGGAGGATCTGTACCCACCGTTCGCGCTCGTCCCCCGGAACGCGTTCCAGTACGTCACCGACAACACCGGATGCCAACGGACCGTCCGGCTCCAGGGACACCGCCTCGAACAGCAGCGGCAGTGCGGCGGGAGTGTCCATCGCCACCTGGTAGAGGGACCAGCGGTCGTGACCGTCGGCGAACGAGGCATCGTCCTCGTACCGGCCGACGGCCCGGGCGAGCTGCCGCAGAATCCCGCCCAGTGCCGGGGAGAGATCAGCAGCCACGAGCCTTGAACCTTTCCATGGCGACTCGGATGTTCTCCCTGATCGTACGGATGTTCTCGGTGACCACGGCCGGCTGGTGCCTGGACAGTTCCGGGTCGCCCGCCAGTGGCTTGCCGTTCTGGCCGATGCGGACTTCCGCGCCCTTGCCCTTCACATGTGCGTGCGGCGGTGCGTGGTCGTTCGAGTAGATCTGGATCTTCACGCCGTCCTGGTTCACGATCGTACCGACACCCGGGTACTCCGAGTCCGCCGCAGCCGGTGCGGAGGCAGGCCCCGCGGCCAGGCCCTTGACGGACGGGCCCGCCAGAGTCTTGGCGGACACTGGACGGCCGTGGCGACACGTACGACTGCCTTCGCCACCGCGGGGAACTTCAGGACGGGAATCGCCACACCCACGGCGCCGACCACGGTCCACAGGCAGCTTTCGACATCGCCTTCGGTGAAGCACCGCTTGATGTCGTTCGCACCGATGTACTCGAGGAGGATCTCGGCGCCGTTGGCCTTGATCCAGTCCAGGCCGGAGCCGTTCTCCTCCAGCAAGGCCTGGGCCGCCTTTCGTTCCCGCTCCCTCTCTTCCTCCTCGGCCCGGGTGGCGGCCGCGTCCGCCTCCTTGGCCGCGCTGTCGGCGTTGGAGGCCGCCTTCTCGGCCTTCACCGCGTCCGACTCGGCCTGGGTGGCGGTCCGGTCCGCTGCGGTTGCGTCGGCCTCGGCCGTGGAAGCCGCGGAGCGGGCGCCGGCCGCGTCCTTCTCGGCCTCCGTGGCGTCTCGGTCGGCCTGGGCGGCGGCCGATTCGGCGTCGTTCACGGCGGAGTTGGCGTAGAAGGCCCGCCTGCTGGTCGTACTTCTGGGCGTTCGCGTCGGCCTTCTTCGCGGCCGCCGCGTCCGCCGCGGCGGCCTTGGCGGAAGCGTTGGCCGCGGCGGCGGATTCGACCGCCTGCACCGCGTAGTTCGCGGCGTCCGCCGCCGCCTGGAGGGCGATCTTGGCGTCGCCGGCGGCCTTGTCGGCGAGTGCCTTGGCTTGCGCCGCCGCCTTCTTCGCCTCGTCCGACTTGGCCTTGGCCGCCGTGGCCTGCTGCTCGGCGAGCGTCTTGGACCCCTCGAAACCCTTAAATCGACTTTGCGTTCGACCAGAGATCCGGGGACAGCACTGTGCCCCGCCAGGGGTTGGCCCGGCGGGGCACAGTGCTGTGCGGCTCCCGGAAAAGAGTTCGGGACGGCGGCGCTCAGTCGGTGACGTACTGATGCAGCCCCGGAACGGTCAGCGTGCCGCCGAACTGACCGGCCTGCGTGACCTTCACGTTGGTGAATTTGATCCACGGGATGTTCAGCGGCGGCGGGTGCTCCGGGTCGAACGTGACCGGGATCAGGCCGAGCAGGTTCCCGGAGATGCGCTCGGTGTACATCACCGTCTTGCCGTCGGTGATCGTGGAGTCGGAGCCCTTGGCCGCCTGCACGTGGTGCGTCTTGCCGGACTGCTTGTCCTTGACGATCTGGTGCAGGTCCCCGATGACGGTGCCGTCGGAGATGACGTACTTCAGCACCTTCTTGGTCTTGCCGCTGGCGGTCTTCACCTCGACGATGCCCTGGTAGTCGGCACCGTTGAGCGTCAGCGAGCTGGCCTCCAGGTACCAGGGGTCGTCCGGCAGCAGGATCTTGTTGTCGATGCCGCCCTCGGCGTCCGTGGCGGCCTCGCAGCCCTCCGGGAGCTCGGTGGAGCTCGCGGACGGGCTCGGGGAGGCGGTGGCCTCGTCGGCCGCTTCCTCGGCCGCCTGCTGGGCCGCCTCGGTGGCGTCCTCGGCCGCGTCGGACGCCGTGTCGGTGGTGTCCTTCACGGTGTCCTTCACCGTGTCGGTGACCTTGTCCGTGGTCTCCTTCGCGGCGTCGGACGTGTCCTCGGCGTCGCTCCCGGACGACGACTCCTCGCTCTCGCTCGCCGACGCGGACGGCGTCGGGCTCGGGCTCGCCGTCTCCTGGTTGCCGCCGTTGAAGATGCCGGAGATCGCGTCGCCGATGTCCTCCAGCAGGTTGCCGCCGCTCTCGGACGGCGACGGGGACGCCGTGGCCGTGTCGCCGGACTGGGCCTCGCTCGACGTGCTCGGGGAGGGCGTCGGCGCGGGCTCGGCCGCGTCGCCGGAACCTGAATCCGACGACGAGTCACCCGAGGAGCCCGACGAACCCGAGGAGTCCGAGGAGCCCGAAGAGCCGGACGAATCCGAGGAGTTCGAGGACTCCGACGCCGAAGGGGTCGGCTCCGCCGTCTCGTTGTCGTCGGAGGACTCGTCGGCCCCCGGGGTCGGAGACGCGGACGCACCGTCCTCCAGGGCCGCCACACACTCCTTGTACTCGTCGGCCGTCAGGCTGTTGGACGTCGGCGACTTGTCGTCGGCCAGGGCCAGCGTCGGCGTGAACCCCATTCCCATGAGGACCGCCGTCGGCATGGCGGCCATGGCTATCGCCTTGCCGGCCGGCATCTGCAACCTCGTGAACAGCGGCTTCTTGGGCGCCGCGTGGCGCGGCCCCGTTCTCTGCCGTGCCGGGGCCACAGGGCTCTGGCCGGGGGCCTCGTCAGCCGACACGGTCACCCCCCAAGCGGTCCTCGGCCCGGAAACCGTCCCCGCCACCGTGCGCGGGACCGCCGTCGGCGGTGCCGTACGGCGGGTGGGGATGCCCCGGCTCGAAGGTGCCCTGGGGAGCGGTGGGCGCGGCGCCCTCGTCCGTGGGGCCTTCCGCGCCGTCGTGCGGCTTGCTCGCCTCGGGCTGCGCCTCGCCGGGCACCCAGGAGATGGCCAGCGCTCCGCCGATCATCGCCAGCAGGAAGCCGACGATGAAGCCACCGATGTTGGAGACCACCAGGGACACCAGGGCGAGGATGATCGCCGCGACGCCGGCGAACACGCGCGTCGCCTGCTGGAACCACATGGTCAGCCCGAGGGTGACCAGGAGGACGCCGATGATGAGGGAGCCGGCACCGGCGGTGGTCGCCATGGTGAGCGACATGGTGCCCAGCTTGAGGGTGGCGTACGGGAAGTAGGCGATCGGCACCCCGCCGAGCAGGGTGAACAGGCCTGCCCAGAACGGCCGGGTGCCCCGCCAGTCACGGAATCGCAGACGCAACCGGGCGAAGCTCCCGGCGCTCTGGACCGGAGTCTCGGCACTCATGGAAAACAGCTCCCTGGGTCCGGTGGAAGTACGTACCGGCTCGGCCGTAGGCGTGGATGAAGCCGGAACTCTGAGTCTGTGAGGGGCCCGGCCCGCTCGGGGGCCGGGCCGGCGGGGCGGAGAAGCGAGGGCTTCCCCGCCCCCCGGGGCAGCTCAGCCACCCCAGGACGCCCCGGTGACGGAGACCGTCAGTAGCACTCCATCTTGGAGTCCGTGCCGAGACGCATGGACAGGCCGCTGAGCTTGAACGTGCCTGCGGTGGTCGCCCACGCCGTCTGCTCGACGCCGTAGAGGTCGGCTTCCTCCGCCTGCTGGGCGAATCCGCCCGGCAGTACGTTCTCGCGCTGCTTGACGTCGGGGCCGCGGGTCTTGTCCTTGACCGCGACGCCGATGTCGATGTTCTTGAACTCCGCATCGGCGTCGAGCTGAGCGACGTCGATGTAGAGGTTCTTCGCCTTGACCGGGTTCTTCGCGTCGTTGCCCGCCTCAAGACGAAGGTAGATCGTCTTGCCTATGACGGGGATCTCCGTCTTGACGGACTGGCACATCTTGGTGATGGTCGCGTCGTCGAACGAAGAGATCGCGACCGGGACCTGCGTCTGCTTATCACCCTTGGTCGAGGTGTAGACGGTGTCGATGCCGCCGTACTGGGCGAAGCCCTCACCGTGCAGGTGAGCGGCCGTCACCTTGAACTGCTGGCCGGAGACGCTGAACGAAGCGGCCAGCGCACCCTGCGCAAGCCCGACACCCACCGCCGCGGCCGCGGCGACGCTGGGCACCATGACCACAGCGAACCGCTTCCATCTGGTCCCGCCACGCACCTGGGACTCCATATTTCCTCCTTCTCGGACGTACATCGCCTGCCCCGACCCACCCTCAAAAAGGGCTCAATCGGGCAGGGATGGGAGAAGTGCTACGTCCTCGGGAAGGAGAGCGCCCGTACTCGAAAGGCGCGAACCGCGCCCGAATCACCGGCGATCACCCCCGAGCGACAACCACTGGTCGCGCCTGACACGCATCACGCACAACCTTGCTGGACAGGCTTCGCCGGGTGGACGAAGACCCCCCTGCCCAAGAGCCGGCGCCACTGCCGCCGACTCTGCTCGGTGGGGACCCAGGAACTCCCGTGACCCAACCGGCTGTCGGGGTACGGGGAAAGGACCGAGCGTGGCCGATCGTGGTCCATTCTCGCCGCCCGCACAAGGGGCTTCGTTACTCAGTAGTAACGGCCGGATAACCGAACAACGACCCGCCGGTCTCGGACAGCGACCCAGGGTGGCGTCAAGCGACCGGACAAATCCAGGTATCACCGGACAGGCTCTGACAGAACGAAGCCCGCAACTTACCCCCAGTAACTGCGGCCGTGATTACCAAGATTTGGTAAAGCACGGCCGCACTGGCGCTCTGTCGACAAATCTTTCACTCGCGCAACACGGGCCCGAGCGTTTAGTCACTGGTCAGAACGGGGCCACCGCCCCGCTCGTCGAATCGGTCAGAACAAAGCACGCGCCAGGGCCCTGCGCGCCGCCGCCACCCGCGGATCCTCGCCACCCACGACCTCGAACAGCTCCAGCAGCCGAAGCCGTACGGTGTCCCGGTCGTCACCCACCGTGCGCTGCACCGTCTCGATGAGCCGGCCGAAGGCGTCCTCGACATGCCCGCCGACCAGATCCAGGTCGGCGGCGGCGATCTGCGCGGCCACGTCGGCGGGCTTGTCGGCGGCGTCCTTGCGCACCTGCTGCGGGTCCACACCCTGCACCCGCTGGAGCAACTCGGCCTGGGCGAGCCCGAGTTTGGCCTCCGAGTTCGCCGGGTCCTCGCTCAGCACGTTCTTGTACGCCTGTACGGCGCCGCCCAGATCGCCCGCGTCCAGCGCCTGCACGGCGGCCTCGAGCAGGGCGTCGTAAGGACCGGCCGGTGCGGCCGGTGACGCCTGCGCGCCTCCCGGCTCGGCGTCCGGGTCGACCGTCAGGCCGGTCAGGCCGAACCGCTGCTCGGCAACGGCGACGAGCTGGTCGAGGGTCTCGCGGATCTGCGCCTCGCCGGCCGCCCCCTGGAAGAGCGGCAGCGCCTGCCCGGCGACCACGGCGAACACGGCGGGGATGCCCTGTACGCCGAACTGCTGCATCAGCATCTGGTTGGCGTCGACGTCGATCTTGGCGAGGAGGAAGCGGCCGTTGTACTCGACGGCGAGCCGCTCCAGCACGGGGCTCAGCTGCTTGCAGGGCTGGCACCACTCGGCCCAGAAGTCGATGACGACGGGCACCTCGGCGGACCGCTGAAGGACGTCCCGCTCGAATCCGGCTTCATCGACGTCGATGACTAGATCGGCGGGCGACACGGCGCCGGCACCCCCGCCCTGCCGGGCGGCCTCGGCGCGCGCCTGCTCCGCCTTCGCCTTGGCCTCCTGGGCCGCCTTCACCGCGGCGAGGTCGACGACTCCGCTCATGGACATGTTCCGTGGCTGCATGCGTCTATCCTCCCCCGTTCCCCGCGCACACGTGAAAAGCACCGTGAAAGCCGGTCGGGCCTGATGCTGTTCGACGCCGGGTCCCCACCCCACGTCGTGCGTGTCGTCGCTCGCGTACGTCCATCGCGAGCTTTCGCTACGAGTCGTAGCGTAATGGCACCGAGTGCCTCAAGGACACCATGCCCGGGTGATCTCCCTCACCCCCACACAGCCGGGTGATCTCCCTCACCACCACACAGAATCCCCCGATATCACGGGGATATGGTCGTGGGATGCAGAGCAGGACCCCCGTCACCCGCCCCGGACGCCCGCGCAGCGCCGCCGCTGCCACGGCGATCCTGGCCGCGACGCGGGAGGCACTGGTCGAGGTGGGCTGGTCCAGGCTCACCCTGGGAGACGTGGCGACGCGCGCCGGGGTTGCGAAGACGACGCTTTATCGTCGCTGGTCCGGCAAGAACGAGCTGGTGGTCGACGCCGTGGCGGAGCTCTTCGACGAGCTGGAGCTCCCGGACCGCGGCTCCCTGGCCGCCGACATCGAGGGCGTGGTCCTGCAGTTCGCGGCGATCCTGGCCCGCCCGGAGGCGAGGAGCGGGCTGATGGCGGTGGTGGCGGAATCGACGAGGGACGACGCGCTGCGCGAACGCATCCGCGCGTCGATCGTCGAGCGCCAGAAACACCTGGTCGTCCTGGGCCGCTCCCGGGCCCAGAAACGCGGGCAGCTCCCCCCGGAGACGGATCCGGAGGAAGCGGCGCGCACGGCGGACCTGATCTTCGACGTGGTGGCGGGTGCCGTGGTCCACCGCACCCTGGTGAGCGCGGAGCCGGTGGACGAGGAGTGGGTGCGGAGTTTCGCCGGGCTCCTGTTGAACGGTCTGACGGCGGACCCGGCGGCCTGACGCCCTGCCCCCTACCTCACGAGGTGCTCGACCCCGTCGACGTGGTACGCGCCGTACCCGAACCGGTCGCCGAGGGCCCGGTACCGCTCGTACTGCCCCGGCGTCACCGGCACCGACAGCACCCGCAGAAGCACCATGAACAGCCGCAATCCGAGGTCGGGGTCGACCTGCTGGACCACCTGTTCCAGCGCGGCCATGGCCTCCGCGGCCGGGATCGGCCGCCAGGAGGGACTGACGGCCTGGTCCGCCACCGCGAGCGCCGTCTCCCGGACCTCCCGCAGCACGGCGTCCGCCGGCTCCGTGACGGCGGGCGGTACGACGGGGGTGTACGCGGGGGCGATCTCCCTCAGCCGCTCCTCGCACACGTCCGCGACCAGCCGCAGCCAGCCCCGCCCGTCGACACGCAGTGCCGCGCCCGAGACCGCGGCCCACAGCGTGGTGATCGTGCCGTCGGACAGCGGGGACCGCGACAGCCGCAGCGCGTCCTCCAGCAGAAGGGCCGCGGCCGTGCCCGGGGACTGCCCGGGCTCGTCCGCGTCGGCCACCCGGCTGATCTCTCTGCGGGCCCTGTCGGGACTCCAGTCCTGGTGGGCGTTCCCGGCGAGCTGTGAGAACCCGAAGTCCCACTCGGTTTCACGGCGCGCGGTGTCGATGGGTGGCCAGTCGACGGCGAGACCGTCGCGTACGACCGCCACCGGGTACCCGAGCCGCTCGCCGAGCCCGAGGAACCGGTCGTACCGCTCCTTCGAGACCCGCACGGACGACGCCTTCAGGGCCCGCAGGAAGAGCCGGAAGCCGACATCGGCATCGTTCAGGCCGACCACCTGCCGCAGCGCCGGAACGAGATCGGGCAGCCCGGCGGCGCCGGTCAGTTCGGCGGCGAGCCCCCGGATCTCCGCCACGATCTCCCCGCACAGGCCCTCGTCCCGTACCGGGTGGACCGGCGGCGGCACGTAGGAACGCCTGTTCTGCCGCAGGCGGTCCGTGGCCAGGTCCGAGACCGCCCGCAGCCAGGTGCGGATGTCCATGCCGTGGCCGGCCGGATCGAAAGCCCGGCCGACCGCGGCCAGCCACACGGTGTGCAGAACCTCGTCCGGCAACGGGCCGTCCAGCAGACGACGGGCGTCCTCCCCCAGTTCCACGGCTTCCTCGCCGTCGGAGGCGTCCGCCAGCCGGGCCGCGACCGCGAGCGCGGCCGGGAGATCGGCGGTGAGGTCGACGGCAGGGCGGTCCGGGGAGCACAACTGCGCCGCCAGAGCGGTTAGTCCGAAGTCATCGGAGTAACCCAGTTCGACGTACGTCGGACGGTTCTTCGGCATGGGTCGTGTTCTACACGAGGTACACGCCGCCTCAGAATCCCGCAGGCTCCGTGTACACCCCCCACTCCTCCCGCAGCACCCCGCAGATCTCCCCCAGCGTCGCCTCGGCCCGCACCGCGTCCAGCATCGGCTCGATCATGTTGCCGCCGTCCCGCGCGGCAGCGAGCATCGCGTCGAGCGCCGCCCGCACGGCACGGTCGTCCCGGGCCTCCTTACGAGCGCCCAGCACCCGCACCTGCTCGCGCTCCACCTCGTGGCTCACCCGCAGGATCTCCAGGTCGCCGGTGACGGATCCGGTGTGGGCGTTGACCCCCACAACCCTCTTGTCACCCTTCTCCAGCGCCTGCTGGTAGCGGAAGGCCGACTCCGCGATCTCCCCGGTGAACCAGCCGTCCTCGATCCCCCGCAGGATCCCGGAGGTGATCGGCCCGATCGGGTGCTGCCCGTCCGGGTGCGCCCTGAGGCCCCGCTCCTTTATCCGGTCGAAGATCTTCTCGGCGTCGGCCTCGATCCGGTCGGTCAGCTGCTCGACGTACCAGGAACCGCCCAGCGGATCGGCCACGTTGGCGACCCCGGTCTCCTCCATCAGCACCTGCTGCGTGCGCAGCGCGATCTCGGCCGCCTGCTCGCTCGGCAGCGCGAGGGTCTCGTCGAGGGCGTTGGTGTGCAGTGAGTTGGTGCCGCCGAGCACGGCCGCCAGCGCCTCCACGGCCGTACGCACCACGTTGTTGTACGGCTGCTGGGCGGTCAGCGAGACGCCGGCGGTCTGCGTGTGGAAGCGCAGCCACTGGGCCTTCTCGGACCGCGCGCCGTAGACGTCCCGCATCCAGCGCGCCCAGATCCTGCGCGCTGCGCGGAACTTGGCGATCTCCTCGAAGAAATCGACGTGCGCGTCGAAGAAGAAGGACAGGCCGGGGGCGAAGACGTCGACGTCCAGGCCGCGCGAGAGTCCGAGCTCGACGTATCCGAAGCCGTCCGCCAGCGTGTACGCCAGTTCCTGCGCGGCCGTCGCGCCCGCCTCGCGGATGTGGTAGCCGGAGACGGACAGCGGCTTGTAGGCGGGGATGCCGGCCGCGCAGTACTCCATGAGGTCGCCGATGAGGCGAAGGTGCGGCTCGGGCTGGAAGAGCCACTCCTTCTGGGCGATGTACTCCTTGAAGATGTCGGTCTGCAGCGTGCCGTTGAGCACGGACGGGTCCACGCCCTGGCGCTCCGCCGCCACCAGGTACATGCAGAAGACCGGTACGGCCGGACCGCTGATCGTCATGGACGTCGTCACGTCGCCCAGCGGGATGTCCTTGAACAGGACCTCCATGTCGGCGGCCGAGTCGATGGCGACACCGCAGTGGCCGACCTCGCCGAGCGAACGTGGGTCGTCGGAGTCGCGGCCCATGAGCGTCGGCATGTCGAAGGCGACCGAGAGACCGCCTCCGCCGTTGCCGAGGATCATCTTGTAGCGCTCGTTGGTCTGCTCTGCGTTGCCGAACCCGGCGAACTGCCGGATGGTCCACGTCCGCCCTCGGTAGCCGGTCGGATACAGCCCGCGGGTGAAGGGGTACTCCCCCGGCCAGCCGATCCGCTCGAAGCCCTCGTACCTGTCCCCGGGTCGGGGTCCGTACACCGGCTCCACGGGATCGCCGGAGAGCGTGGTGAAATCCGCCGTGCGCTTGCGCGCGGCGTCGTAGCGGGCCTGCCAGCGGCGGCGGCCCTCCTCGATGGCGTCAGCGTCCATACCCTCGAATTTACTAGGACGTCCAAGTAAATGTCGATGGGAGAACCGCCGCACACATCGGTACGGCGGTTGCGTCAGGCTCCGTCAGGCCTTGGCGACAGCCGGTTCCGGCCCGCTGACCAGCGGCTCGACCGTGCGGGTGACCTTGCGCTCGACGAAGAAGGCGGCGAAGGGGATCGTCCCGGAGAGCAGCACCCACAGCAGCTTGCCGAACGACCACTTGGCCTTGGAGCCGAGGTCGAAGGCGAAGACCAGGTAGATGATGTAGAGGAATCCGTGCACCTGGGAGACGGCGAAGGTGACGTCCTCGCCCATGTCGAAGCCGTACTTGAACACCATGCAGGTGCACAGCACGAGCAGCATGACGGCGGTGACGTAGGCCATCACCCGGTAGCGGGTCAGGACGCTCTTTTTCATGCGTACGAGCGTAACCACCCGTTCCGGGGGATCTTGCCCGGGGTCGGGGCGGGTCAGCTCTCCTCGAAGTCGTGCGCGGCCACCCTGAGCGGGCGCAGCATCGCGAAGATCTCCGCGCACTCCTCGGCGTCGTAGACCCCGAGCCCGAAGTCCATCGCCATCAGGTCGCGGGTGGCCGCGTCGACCACCTCGCGGCCCTTGTCGGTGATGGAGGCGAGCGTGCCGCGCCCGTCGTTCGGATTGGGCCGCTTGTCCACCAGGCCGGACTTCACCAGCCGGTCGACGGTGTTGGTCACCGACGTCGGGTGCACCATGAGCCGCTCGCCGATCTTGGACATCGGCAGCTCGCCGGCCTTGGAGAAGTTGAGCAGCACCAGCGCCTCGTACCGCGCGAACGTCAGCCCGTACGGCTTGACCACCGCGTCGACCTCGGCGAGCAGGATCTGCTGGGCCCGCATGATCGAGGTGATGGCGGCCATGGACGGCACGTTGCCCCAGCGCTGCTTCCAGAGTTCGTCGGCGCGGGCGATGGGATCGAAGGGAAGACTGAGCGGCTTCGGCACGGAACCGACCTTACCGGCCGGTCACATGCCGGTCAGCCCTGTCTCGCCTTTCGGTCTTCCAGCCGGACGGATCCCTGCTTGTCCACCGTCTCCCGTACCTGGAAGACCGCCGTCCACCGGTCGTCGTGCAAGCAGGCGTTCATCGGCTCGACCAGGGCCTGGTGCTCGGGGTCGGACCGCCACCGCTTGACGGACTCCAGGCTCTCCCACTCGCTGGTGAGCAGCCACTGAGTGGGGTTCTCGATCGAGCGGCACAGCTGTTCGCCGAGGTGGCCGGGGAAGCGCAGGGCGCGCGCACGCACGCCCTGGTATGAATCGACGAAGTCCGCTTCCTTGCCCTCCTGGACGTTCAGCAGCCGAATGACGCGTACGCGTTCCATGGGTGCTCCGTCAGGACGGGTCGAGGAGGACGGGGAGTTCCGCCAGCCCGCGGAAGGCGGGGAACGGCACCGTCATCCAGCGCGCGTCCTCCGGCGCCACGGCCAGGGCCATGTCCGGGAACCGCCGGAACAGCGTGCCGAGCGCGATCTGCATCTCCAGCCGGGCCAGCGGCGCGCCGGCGCAGTAGTGCGGGCCGTAGCCGAAGGCGAGATGCGTGGCCTGGACGTTCGGGCGCTGGACGTCCAGTTCGTCGGGCTCGGCGAACATCTCCGGGTCGCGGTTGGCCCCGGCGATCGAGATCTGGACGAGCGCACCCTTGGGGATGAGCTGGTCGCGGATCACAATGTCCTCCTTCGCCCAGCGGAAGGTGGAGTTCTCCACGGAGGTCTCGAACCGGAAGATCTCCTCGATCGCCGCGGCCAGGGCGGCCGTGTCCCTGAGCGCGAGCTGCTTCTGGTCCGGCCGGCTGAGCAGGTGGTAGACGCTGTTGCCGATCTGGTACGCCGTCGTCTTGTGGCCCGCGAAGAGGAGCACCCACGCCGTCGACACGAGTTCGTGGTCGTTGAGCGAGCCCTCCTGGTCCTGGGCCGTGACCAGTGCGCTGAGCAGGCCCGAGTCCGGCTCCTTCCGCTTGCGCGCGCAGAGGTCCACGAGATAGTCGCGGAGATTCCCCTCGGCGATTTCCAGCGCTTTTCTTGCCTCCGGCCCAAAACCGGTCTGCGCGACCGTGGCCGACCATTCCTGAGCCTGTTTGCGCTCGTTTTTCGGGACGCCCAGGAGTTCACAGATCACCTGGAGCGGCAGCGGGAAACAGAACTCCGGGAGGAGATTGACCGGTCCCGTCGTCGAGCATTCGTCCAGCAGTTCGTCGGTGATCTGCTGGACGCGGGGACGCAGCGATTCCACCCTTTTCGGAGTGAACGTGTTACCGACGATCCTGCGGAGCCTCGTGTGTTTCGGCGGGTCCGCGAACAGCATGTTGTCGTCCAGCGCGATCGACGAGTCACCGAAAATGCGGTGGTAGGCGTCGATGGCGCCGTACATGTCCTTGCTCAGCCGGGGGTCGGCCAGCGCGGCGCGCGCGTCGTCGTACCGCGTGATCAGGTACGTCTCGACGCCGTGCGGGGGCGACAGCGGGCACACGGGCGCCGATTCCCGCAGCGTGGCGTAGACGGGATGCGGGTTGGCGCGGAACTCCCGGCTGCACGCCGAGGCCGCGGCCGCGGCTTCTTCGGGCGACAGTGCCTCGGATTCCTCGGATGCGAACGCTTGCGTCATGGCTGTCCCCGGGTAGGTGTGGATTCCGGCGGTCGGATTCCGTCGGTCAGTGCCACCGTTTCCCGGGCGGCACGTCTCCGCAAACGGCACTGCGCCATATGGGTCGGGTCGCCGTACGACGTGTGGACCGGAGTCCGAACTGGTAAACATCGTCGACGTGAGTGGACACGAAGCGGAATCGGTACCAGTTCTCATCGTCGGCGGATCCCTGGTGGGTCTTTCCACTTCGGTTTTCCTGGGGCGCCATGGAATTGAGCACATGCTCGTCGAGCGGCATGCCGGGACATCGACGCACCCGCGTGGCCGCGGCAACAATCTACGCACCATGGAGATTTTCCGGACCGCCGGTCTGGAGTCGCGTATCCGGGAGGCGGCAGGTGTCCTCGCCGGGAACGACGGCATCCTCCAGGTGGACACCCTGACCGGGGAGCAGCGCCGCTGGATCATTGGGGACATCTCCGGCGGCATCGACATCTCCCGGGTCAGCTCCTCGGACTGGTGCCTGTGCAGCCAGAACGATCTGGAGCCCGTCCTGCTGAACTACGCCCGCGACCAGGGTGCCGACATCCGCTTCGGCTCGGAGATGCTCTCCTTCGAGGACACCGGGGACGGCGTGCGGGCCCAGATCATGCGCCGGGACACCGGTGAGACGTACACCGTGAACGCCGACTTCCTGGTGGCCGCCGACGGTCCGCGGAGCCCCATCCGCGGTCAGCTCGGGATCGGGCAGTCGGGGCCGGGCGAGCTGTTCCACAACGTCAGCGTGACGTTCCGGAGCAGGGCGCTGAAGAACCATGTCGGAGAGAAACGATTCGTCGTCTGTTACGTCACCAACCCCGAGGGCGAGGGTGCCCTGCTGCCGGTGGACAACGAGGAACGGTGGGTGATCCACGTTCCCTGGTACCCCGACCGGGGCGAGGCCCTGGAGGACTTCACCGACGAGAGGCTGGCGGCCCACATCCGCGCCGCGGTCGGCGTCGCCGGCATCGACGTCGAGATCACCGGGAAGGCGCCCTGGCACGCCTCGAAGCGGGTCGCTGACAGCTACAGCGAGGGCCGGGTCTTCCTGGCCGGCGACTCGGCCCACGAGATGCCGCCCACGGGGGCGTTCGGCTCCAACACCGGCATCCAGGACGCCCACAACCTCGCCTGGAAACTGGCCTCGGTGCTCCGCGGCTGGGCCGGCCTGCCGCTGCTCGACTCCTACGAGCGGGAACGCCGGCCCGTCGCCCTCGCGACCGGCACGCGCGCGTGCGTCCAGGCGGCCGACGAGCAGCACCCGGGATTCAGTCCCGACGCGGGGCGCAACGACGACCCGGCGGACCTGCTGACCGTCGCCCTGTGCTACCGGTACGCGTCGAACGCCGTGGTGGGTGCCGCGCCCGAGCAGCCGATCGTCCCCGACTCCTTCCAGCTGGGCGGCGAACCGGGGAGCCGGGCACCCCACATGTGGGTCATGCGCGGCGCCGGCCGGATCTCCACGCTCGATCTGTACGAGCGTTCCTACGTGCTGCTCGCCGGGTCCGGCGGGCAGAAGTGGCGCAACGCGGTGGAGAAGGCGTCCCGGAACCTGGGCGTCCCGGTCGAGGCGTACCTCGTGGGAACGGGGGCCGATCACGACCTCGTCCCCGAACCGGACGCCGACTGGGCGGAGCTGCACGGCACGGCCGAGGACGGCGCGGTCCTGGTCCGCCCGGACGGTTTCGTCGCCTGGCGCGCGGACGCGGCGATGCCGGACGCCGACCGCGTCCTGACGAACGTGCTGCAGACGGTGCTGTGCCGCGACTGAACTCCCGCGCAGTCGCTGAACAACACATGACTGAACGACACATGCCTGAACAAGACACATGCCTGACAACACATGCCCGTACGACCCACGTCTGAACACCCCGCGCTTGAACACCCCACGCCTTCAGAACCCCCCACACCGAGGACGTTGTTATGACCCTTGTCGGACGCGTCGACGTCCACCACCACTTCACCGCACCGACCTGGCTGGACTGGGCCGAGGAAGAAGGCGTGGTCAACCGCGAGAAGCTGCCCTGGTGGACCCGCTGGGACCTGGACTCGGCACTGGAGGTCATGGACAAGACGGGTATCGGAACGTCCGTCATGACCGTCGCGATGCTCGGCCGGTTCCGTGAGCGGGCCCAGCGCCAGGAGAGCGCGCGGATCGCGTTGCGGGCGGCGGCCGACGTCGTGGAGAGCCACCCCCAGCGGTTCGCCTTCTTCACGCCCGTGTTCCTGGACGACCTGGAACTGTCCGCGTGGAGCGTCGGTTACGGCCTCGACGAGCTCGGTGCCGTCGGGGTGAGCACGAGAACGAGCGTGGACGGCGCGGTCCTCGGGGACGAGTCGCACGACCGCCTCCTGCGGGAGCTGGACGAGCGGTCCGCGGTCATCAGCACGCACCCCATGGAGGTGCCGGCCGCGAAGGACGGCGGGGCCCTGCCGGGCATGCCGCCCTTCGTGTGCGACTTCCTGATGGACACGACCCGCGCGGCCATCAACCTCATCAGGAACGGCACCCTGGACCGCTACCCGAACCTCAGCTTCATCCTCCCGCACGGCGGCGGCTTCCTCCCCTATATGGCCACCCGGCTCGAACTCTTCGGCGGGCGCATCACCCCGGGGATCGAGCCCGGCCGGGTCCGTGACTACCTGCACCGGTTCTACTTCGACACGGCGGGCCCGATGTCCCCGTCGGCCACGCCCACACTGCTGGCGACGGTCGACCCCGCCCGCATCCTCTTCGGCACGGACTGGCCCCCCACCCCCGCCCATGTCATCGCCGACAACGTGACGCCGGCCCTGGACAGCGACCCCTTCCTCACGGAGGAGCAGCTCCAGGGCATCAACCGGGAGAACGCGCTGCGGCTGATGCCGGCGCTCGCGCGTATGTGACCGGGGCACACAAACAAGTAGTCCGCCGCCCGCGCTGATCGAGCGCGGGCGGCGGACTTGGTCGTTCACCTTCGTCGTTTCAGTGCTTCTCCCGGTGCGTCTCTGAGTGCTTCTCCCGGTGCGTCTCTCAGTGCTTCTCCCAGTGGTAGAAGCACCGCGCCATCGCGTCCTTCGGGCTCCGCCAGGTCTCCGGGTCGTACGGGCTGACGAACGCCTCGAGCCGTCTGCTGATGTCGACGAACTCGGGGTGCCCGGCCACCTTCGCGATGGCGGGGCCCGGGTCCTGCTCCGCCTCGATGAAGTGCATGTACACATCGCCGAACTGGAACAGGGACCGCTGCGTCACCCCGACGAGGTGCGGGAGTTCGCCGCGGTCGGAGTCCGCGAAGACGCCGGCGATGTCCTTGGCCGACTGCGGGGCCATCCTGGCGACGATCAGCGCGTGGTGCATGCGGCCTCCTCGACGCGGTCGCGGATGAGGGCCATCTGGATGGGCGAGTTGCGGTTGATGTTGTCCGTCATCCAGGCGTCGTCGACCGGGGCGTCGGGCTTCATGGCGAAGTCCTGCGTCCAGTGCATCCTGGTGCCCTCGGGAGTCTCCTCGTACTCCCACACGATGTTCATGTACTCGAAGGGGCCGGTCTCGACCCTGCGGGCGCGCACGATGAGCTTGTCGCGGTCGGCGGTCCGTTCCGAGACCCAGCTCCACACCTTGCCGTTCTCGTCGGGGTGCATCGTCAGCCGGAAGGTCACGGTGTCGCCCTCGCGGGAGAGCACCTCGCAGGAGGCGTACTCGCTGAACAGCTGGGGCCACCTCTCCAGGTCGTTCGTCATGTCCCAGACGAGGTCGACGGGTGCGGCGATGGTGATCTCGTTCTCGGTGTGTCCTGCCACCTCATGCTCCTGTCGTGAGTGCGCCGTTGACGAGGTCGAGGAAGGCGCGGGGGCTCTTGCAGCGCTCCGCGTCGGTGGGCAGCGCCCGGCCGTAGCGGTTCTCCAGCTCGCCCACGATGCCGAGGAGGCCGAGCGAGTCCAGCCCGAAGTCGGCGAAGGGGTCGTCCGCCCGGCTCTCGAGGTCGTGCGGGTCCACGGTCACGCCGGCGGCCTTCTTCATCAGCGAGGCCAGTTCTTCGACGGTCAACTGGGTTATGTGGGTGGTCATACGGGTTTCTCCTTGTCGTACACGGTGCGGAGGTGGTGCCTCCGGGCCGGCGCCCGTCCACGGCGCGCCGGCTGGGCGGCACACGTACTAGACGGCGGATCCGGGCCCGCGGCGCAGGACGAGCGCCGAGTTGGAGCCCATGAGCCCCCGACTGAGAATCAGGGCCGTGCGCAGGTCGGCCGCGCGGGCCGTGGAGGTCACCAGATCGATGTCGTGGCAGACGTCGAAGACGCCCGGAGTCGGGGGGATCTGCCCGTGCTCCATGGCGAGCACCGCGGCCGCGATGTCCAGCAGGGGCGCACCGCAGTAGGACCGGCCGATGCCGGTCTTGGGGGCCGTGACGGGCACCCGGGTGCCGTGCGGGCCGAGGGCGTCGGCGAGGGCGAGCGCCTCGGCGCGGTCCGCCTCCGGTACCCCCATCGCGTCGGCGAAGACGACGTCCACCTCCTGCGGCGCGCAGCCGGCCTCGTCGAGCGCGCCCTTGATGGCCTGCGCGAGCCCCTCCCGGGACCGGTCCCAGCGCGAGGCCCCGGTGAAGGTGGCGGCGTGTCCCGCCACGGTGGCCCGGACTGCCGCGCCCCGGCGCTGCGCCCGGTCCAGGTCTTCGACGACGAGTACGGCACCGCCCTCCGCGGGCACGAAGCCGCAGGCCGCCGAGGTGAAGGGGCGGTAGGCGCGGGCCGGGTCCTCGACGGTGCTGAGTTCGCGGTACCCGAGCTGGCAGACCCCCGAGTAGGGGGCGAGCGGCGCCTCGGCCGCCCCGACCACGATCACGTCCGTTCCCCGCCGTACGGCCTGGGCGGCGAGCGCGACGGCGTCCAGGCCGCCGGCCTCGTCGCTGGCCACCACCCCGCAGGGGCCCTTGAAGCCCTTGCGGATGGATATCTGGCCGGTGCTGGCGGCGTAGAACCAGGCGATGGACTGATAGGGCCCGACGAACCGGGAACCCTGCCCCCACAGTTTCTGCAGTTCCCGCTGCCCGAACTCGCCCCCGCCGGAACCGGCCGCGGTGACCACGCCGACGGAGTACGGCGATTCGGCGGCGCTGCTGCTCAGCCCCGCGTCCTGCAGCGCGGCGTCGGCGGCGGCGAGGGCGTAGTGGGTGAAGCGGTCGGTCTGGACGAGGAAGGTCTCCTCGATGAGCGCCGACGGGTCGAACCCCCGGACCTCGCCGGCGACGCGGAGCGGGAGGTGCTCGCAGCCCTCCCTGGTTATTCGGTCGAGGACGCTCTCGCCTTCCTTGACGGCCTTCCAGTAGGTCTCCGTGTGCTGGCCGTTGGGCGCGACCACGCCGATACCCGTGACGGCGGTGTGCCGGGGACGTATGCCACTCTCACTCATCGGTTCCTCCCACTCGGCCCCGTCAGAAGCACCGCGGACTGGAACCCGCCGAAGCCGCTGCCCACGGAGAGCACGTTGTCGAGCCGGCGGGAGCGTGCGGTGCGCGGTACGTAGTCCAGGTCGCACTCGGGGTCCGGGGTCTCGTAGTTCGCCGTGGGCGGGACCACCTGCCGGGCCAGTGCGAGGACGCAGGCGACGACCTCGATCGCGCCGATCGCGCCGAGCGAGTGGCCCACCATGGACTTGATCGAGCTCATGGGCGTGTCGTAGGCGTGGGCGCCCAGGGACTTCTTGACCGCGGCGGTCTCGTGGCGGTCGTTCTGCCGGGTGCCCGAGCCGTGCGCGTTGACGTAGTCGATGTCGGTGGGGTTGACGCGCGCGTGGTCGAGGGCGACGTCGATGGCGCGGGCCATCTCCAGGCCCTCACCGGTCAGACCGGTCATGTGGTAGGCGTTGCCGAAGGTGGCGTAGCCGCCGATCTCGCAGTAGACGTGCGCGCCGCGCGCGCGGGCGTGCTCCAGTTCCTCCAGTACCAGGACGGCGGCGCCCTCGCCCATGACGAACCCGTCGCGATGGGCGTCGAAGGGCCGGGAGGCGTGCTCGGGGTCGTCGTTGTTGGGTGAGGTCGCCTTGATGGCGTCGAAACAGGCCATGGTGATCGGGGAGATCGGCGAGTCCGAGGCCCCGGCGATGCAGATGTCGGCGCGGCCCTCCTCGATGGTGTGGAAGGCGTAGCCCACGGCGTCGAGGCCGGAGGTGCAGCCGGTGGAGACGGTCTGCACCGGCCCCTGGGCGCCGAACCGTTCGGCGACGTCCGCCGCGAGGGTGCTCGGCGAGAACGCCCGGTGCAGTTCCGGTTCGGCGGCGCGGTGGTCGACGTCCCAGCGCTTGCCCCGTTCGCTGACCAGGACGTAGTCGTGCTCCAGCCGGGTCGTGCCGCCCACCGCGCTGCCCAGGGACACGGCCACCCGCCAGGGGTTCTCCTCGGCGAAGCAGACACCGCTGTCGGTGACGGCCTCGGTCGCGGCGACCAGGGCGAACTGTATGTAGCGGTCGGCTCGTTCGGCCTGCTCGGGGTCGAGGCCGTGGGCGAGCGGGTCGAAGTCGCACTCGGCGGCTATGCGGGAGCGCAGTCCCTCGGGGTCGAAGAGGGTGATGCCCCGTGTCGCGGTACGGCCGCTCGAGAGGAGGTCCCAGAACGCGGGCACCCCGATTCCTCCCGGAGCGACCACGCCTATGCCGGTGACCGCCACCCGCCGCCTCACGACAGGACCCCCGGTCGTTCGTGCTGCCCGCCCTCCTCCTGGACAAGCGGGTACGCCTTGAGGTCGTCACTGATCTCCGGGGCTTCGGTGTCGACGTGGCCGAGGCTGGGCTTCGGCGCGAGCGGGCTCAGATGGAAGACCATCCGGGCTTCCTCGTCACCGACGTTGCGGAAGCGGTGCCGCATGTCGATGGGGATCATCAGGCCCTGGTCGGAACGAAGCTGAAACGTTTCTCCGTCCAGGTCGACCTCCAGCCTGCCCTCGACGACGTACACGAACTCCTCGGAGTACGGGTGGTAGTGCTCGCTGATGCGTTCACCGGGCCGCATGATGGCCAGGCCCATGAACCCGCTGGTGGCGCCCACCGTGACGGGGGTGAGCAGCGTGCGCAGGTCGCCGCCGCGCTTGCGGTTGGGCTCGATCTCTCGGATGTCCACGACGCGCGGGCGCATCTTTTCCATGATCTGTCTCCAGGTCGGTCGATGGGGGTGTCGGTCCCCGCGCGGTCAGGACTGCGCGGCAGCCCTGCGGTCGGTGATCAGGCTCATGTCGGCGTGCGCCAGGAGGCGGGTCGCCTCCCGCTCGCCGGTGAACGGTCCCGCCACGCCGAGTGCGGCGCCGTCCAGCAGACGGGCCAGCACGGCGGGCTTCCTCGGGCCATGGATGCCGAGCGCCATGACCGGATCGGTCTCGGGATCACCCCGTACGTCGATGAGACGGACGACGATGTCCTCGCGCTGGAAGACGGTGCTGCGGTGCACGGGGCCGGCCGGGTCGGCCGCCGCTGTCTCGTCCTGCTTGGAGAGGAACCGGGCCAGCGCCATGCCGCAGCCCGGGCGGGCCGGGTAGTACAGGGCGTGCCGCGTGATGTCGTCCGGTTCCGGTCCGCCGCGGGCCACGTGGTGCACGGGCGGCATGGCGGCGCGGGCGAAGAAGGCCCGCGCGGACTCGGGGTCCGAGAGGTCCCGGCGCTGTTCCAGATGCGGGTTGAGGGCCTCCTCGACGGCCCGCACCTCGGGCTGGCGCGAGACGTGGCGCAGGGCCGCCATCAGGTCGCCCTCCACCTCGACGGTGCGCACGACCCGGTTGCCGTGCATGAACAGGGTGGTGCGGCGCAGGCTCGTGGAGTCGTCGACGCGGGCCTGGGGCGGGGCGTATCCGGCGAGGATCTCCGCGACCTTGGACTCGGAGCCGGGCTTGACGGTGAAGGTCAGGGCGTGGCGCGTGACCCCGTCGCCGACCCGCACGGACGTCTGGAGTCCGCCGATGCCCGGGCGGGCGCCGCCGGTCTCGCGGACGATGCCGTAGCGCATCGACCTCAGTTCACGGACGCAGTTCTGCAGGGGCTTGACCGTGTCGAGGTGCTCTTCACTGTTCACCCAGGCGAGGTACGGCGGGGCGGTCGCCCATTCGCTCGTGATGAGCCACTGGGACGGGTTCTCCAGGGACTGGCACAGCTGGTCACCGAGGTGACCGGGGACCGACGCGACTCGGTCACGCATCTGCTCGTAGGCGTCGAGGAACTCTTGCTGGGCGCCTTCGTGGAGATCGACGAGCAGGGTGACGCGCATCCTGGAGCCGTCGAACGCCGACTGGGATGTGTAGGGCGAAGTGGTCATCCGGCAGACCCTTCCTTCGCGGGAGCAAGCGGCGGCCGTCCCTGTCCACCAGCGCGAACGCGGGTTCGGCCCTGAGCCTTCATCGTGGGTCAGGGCCACGGGGTCCGCGAGCCGCAGCGGCCAATTGAGGGATCTGCCGGTCGGACGCGTCGGAAGGCGCGGGCGGCGACGGCGACTTGACTCACCCTCGCGAAAGGTCCTCGCTCCGGGCGGCGGCCGAGCGGCGCGCCGAAGTGCCCGTTCGGCGAACGGAGTTGGCAACGGAAAAGCGCCGGGGCGGACGTACGGCTTCCGTACGTCCGCCCCGGCGCGTGCGCTGCCTATTCGGCCAGATGCCGCTCCACGGTCTCCACCTTGGAGGTGAGTCCGTCGGTCACGCCGGGCCTGATGTCCGCCTTGAGCACCAGCGACACCCGAGGCGCCCGCTCCTCGACGACGGCGACGGCGCGCCTGACGACGTCCATGACCTCGTCCCAGTCGCCCTCGACGGAGGTGAACATCGCGTCGGTGCGGTTGGGCAGGCCCGACTCGCGGACCACCCGGACGGCGTCGGCGACGTACTCCCCCACGTCCTCGCCCACGCCGAGCGGCGTCACGGAAAACGCGACGATCATGCGTTGACCTTGCCTTCCCGGCGGGCGCGGGCGGCGATGACCGCGTCCTCGGCCTCGCGCCTGAGCTTGCGGTCGGCGAAGAAGCCGCCGGTCGGCAGGACGGAGAGGACGAAGTAGACCGCCGCCGTCTTCCTGGACCACTTGGTGCGGTTCCAGGCGTCCGCCCAGAAGATCACGTACAGGATGAAGAGGACGCCGTGGATCATGCCCATCGGGCGGACGGCGTCGAACTCGGTGGTCCGCTTCAGCACCGAGCAGACGAGCAGGATCAGGAACGACACCGCCTCGGGGGCCGAAACGAGGCGGAGGCGGCGGAGGGCGGTGGCGGTCTTGATGTCCACGGGTCACCTTCGGTGGGGTTCGGTGGGAGTGACGTCGGTCGACTCGGCTCAGCTTGTGAACGCAAGCACAAACGCCCGCCCATTGTGGCAAACGCCGGGAGGCGGGGATGGCTCGGGGTCCCGTCAGGGGTGAAGTCCGCCTACGGGATCTGTCGGCGGCAGCCACCTGCGGTTACCTTCGCTGCGTGGCGATGTTCCGACTTCAGGGCAGCAAGGTGCTCGCCGTCGACATGACCGGGGACGCCGTGAAGGCGAAGAACGGCTCGATGGTCGCGTACGACGGGCAGATGGCCTTCAAGAAGATGAGCGGCGGCGGTGAGGGACTGAGGGGCATGGTGACCCGGCGCCTCACCGGCGAGCAGATGACGATGATGGAGGTGAAGGGGCACGGGACGTGCTGGTTCGCGGACCGCGCCTCCGAGATCAACCTCGTGAACCTCCAGGGCGACAAGCTCTACGTCGAGTCGAGCAACCTGCTCGCGACCGACGCGGGCCTGCGCACCGGCACGTCCTTCACGGGCATGCGCGGCGCCTCCCAGGGCAACGGGCTGTTCACGACCACCGTCGAGGGGCACGGACAGGCGGCGATCATGTCGGACGGGCCGGCCGTGGTGCTGCGGGTCAGCTCCCAGTACCCGCTGACCGTCGACCCGGGGGCGTATGTGGCCCACCAGGGGAACCTGCGGCAGTCCTTCCAGTCCGGTGTGACGTTCCGCACACTCATGGGCGAGGGCGGCGGCGAGGCCTTCCAGATCCGCTTCGAGGGGGACGGGCTGGTGTACGTACAGCCGAGCGAGCGGAACACGATCGCGGGGGACGTGTGACATGGGCTTCCGCGAGATCAACTCCAAGATGGTCGAGGCGACGGTCATGCCCGGGCAACGGCTGTTCAGCCAGCGCGGCGCGATGCTCGCCTACAAGGGCGAGGTGTCCTTCACCCCGAACACGGCCGGCGGCCAGGGTGGGCTCATGTCGATGATCGGGCGCCGGGTGGCCAACGAGGACACCCCGCTGATGACGGTGGAGGGCAGCGGCACCGTGCTCTTCGGACACGGCGGCCACCACGTCCAGGTGATCAACCTCGCCGGCGACACCCTGTGCGTCGAGGCCGACCGCCTCCTCGCCTTCGAGGGCACCCTCCAGCAGGGCACGATGTTCCTCGGCTCGCAGGGCGGGGTGATGGGCATGGTCCGGGGACAGGTCAGCGGACAGGGCCTGTTCACGACCACCCTCAAAGGGCACGGGGCGGTAGCCGTGATGGCGCACGGCGGCGTCTTCGAGATCCCGATCACCCCGCAGCGCCCCGTCCATGTCGACCCCCAGGCCTATGTCGCCCACCACGGTGACGTGCGCAACAAGCTGTCCACCGCCCTCGGCTGGCGCGACATGGTGGGCCGCGGCTCCGGCGAGGCCTTCCAGTTGGAGCTCAGCGGCAGCGGTGCGGTGTACGTCCAGGCGTCGGAGGAGAAGCTGTGAGCCACTATCCGGGCGCGGGTCCCACCGTGTACGACGCCATGACGCTGCCCTCCGACGACAACGTCAACGCCTACACCTTCTGCGTGGAGCTCAAGGGGAGCCAGTGGTTCCTGCAGAAGGGGAAGATGATCGCCTACTACGGCCGGATGGAGTTCAACGGCGTCGGGCACGGGCGGCTGGACCGTCTTGTCCGTACGTC
Source organism: Streptomyces sp. NPDC051243 (assembly GCF_044455405.1). Classification (NCBI taxonomy): domain Bacteria; kingdom Bacillati; phylum Actinomycetota; class Actinomycetes; order Kitasatosporales; family Streptomycetaceae; genus Streptomyces; species Streptomyces sp. NPDC051243. The sequence continues at coordinate 63,798 of NZ_JBITES010000022.1, forward strand.
CTTTCATTCGCCACTGCACGCGAGCGACTGGGTCGTCGCCGAGGGCTCCGGCAAGATGCTGCTGGCCGACCGGGCCTTCGACGTGAACTCGTACGACCTCGAAGACGGCAACCTGACCATTCGCTCGGGCAACCTGCTCGCTTTTCAGCCAAGTCTCGCGCTCAAGCAATCGATTGTGCCGGGTTTTCTGACCCTCATCGGAACCGGGAAGTTCGTGGCCGCATCTAACGGTCCGGTGGTGTTCATGGAACCCCCGATCCGGGTGGATCCGCAGGCGCTCGTCGGCTGGGCCGACTGCCCGTCGCCGTGCCACCACTACGACCATGGCTACATGACCGGCGTAATGGGCGGTCTACGTGCACTGACGGGCCTCGGAGGGGCCTCCGGAGAGGAGCATCAGTTCGAGTTCGTCGGAGCCGGCACCGTGCTGCTCCAGTCGACCGAGACCCTCATGGCCGAGCAGGCCACGGGGGCGGTACCGCCGGGCGACGGAGTACCCGGGTCCGGCGGGACCCACACAGGCCCTTCACAAATGGCTGGAGCACCGCGCCTTCCCGGACAGCTGGGAGACCTCCAGCGTCGCTTCGGGCTGTGAGCGGTAGTCTGCGGAGTGTGACATCGAACGTGTGAGCACACAGGCTTCACGCGATCGGGTCATAGAAAACCCTCACTAGTTCGCCTTTCAACTTCTTAGGTAGACTTCATTCATGGAGACCGAGACGGCCACGCGCTGGCTGACCGATGCGGAGCAGTGCGCCTGGCGCACCCACCTGGAGGTCAACAGGCTGTTGACGTACCAGCTCGAAAAGGACCTGCAGCCGTTCGGCCTGACAATGAACGACTACGAGATCCTGGTGAATCTCTCCGAGTCGGAGGACGTACGGATGCGGATGAGCGACCTCGCGTCCGCCACCCTCCAGTCCAAGAGCCGCCTCTCCCACCAGATCACCCGGATGGAGAACGCGAACCTGGTCCGGCGTGAGAACTGCGAGTCCGACCGGCGCGGGCTCTACGCGGTCCTCACCGACCACGGCATGGAGACCATGAAGAAGGTCGCGCCGCATCACGTGGCGTCTGTGCGCAGACACTTCATCGACCTGCTGTCCCCCGAGGCCCTGGCCGAGCTCGACAAGGGCCTCAAGCCCATCGCGGAGCACCTGCGCGGCCAGCGCGGACGCCCGTGACCCTGCGGGTCACTTCACCTGGGGAGCCGACGGGAGGCGGAGTTCGAACAGGGCTCCGCCCGTCGGTGCCCGGCCCACGGTGAGCGTCCCGCCGTGCCGTACGGCGACGTCGCGGGCGATGGCCAGGCCCAGCCCGGCGCCGCCGTCGTCGCGGCTGCGGGCCTCGTCGAGCCGTACGAACCGCTCGAAGATCCGCTCCCGGTCGGCCTCGGCCACCCCGTCCCCGTCGTCGGCGACGGCCACGACGGCCCAGGCACCCTCCCCTGCCCCCCGGCCCTCGTCCCGCCGGACGGTCACCGTGACCGCCGAGCGGGCGTGCCGCTGGGCGTTGTCCAGCAGGTTGGTGAGCACCCGGCCCACCTGCCCCCGCGACCCGGCCACTGCCACGTCCTGCGCCTGAACGGTCACGTTCGCCCGCCCCTCGGCCTGCTCGCGGGCCAGCGCTCCGAGGTCGAACCGCGTCTCGCCGGGCCGCTCCCCCGCGTCCAGACGGGCGAGGAGCAGCAGGTCGGCGGCGAGGCCCTGGAGCCGTACGGTGTCCTCCACCGCTCCGTCGAGGTCGAGCAACTCGGGGTGCGCGGCGCCCACTTCCAGCTGGGTGCGCAGGGAGGCGATCGGGCTGCGCAGCTCGTGCGAGGCGTCGGCGACGAAGCGGCGCTGGCGTTCCACGGAGGTCTCCAGGGCGGCCAGCGTCTCGTTGGTGGTGCGGGCCAGCCTGGCCACCTCGTCGTGGGTGTCCGGCTCCGGCACGCGGCGCGCGAGGTCCTCGGACTGGGTGATCGCGGCCATCTCGGCGCGGATGCCCTCGACGGGGCGCAGGGCGCGCCGGGTGACCAGCCAGGTGACGCCGGCGACGACGGCGAGCAGCAGCGGGAAGCCGATCAGCATGACGGTGAGCGCGGTGTTCACGGCGCTCTGCTCGGCGTCCAGCGAACCTCCGGCGTACACGGTGAGTGTTCCCCTGTCGCCGGCCTTCACCGGGACGGCGGCGAAGCGGTAGTCGGCGGTGTCGCCGTCGATCGTCGCGGAGCCGCCGGAGAACCTGGTCCCCTCGCCGATCTCACCGGCTTCCCCGGTGGTGTCGTCGTCCGCGTCGTCGGCGTCGTCGTCGCCTCCGGTGGCGGGCGCACTGCCGGTGCCTGCGGCCTGCGGCTTCGGCTTCACGGCGTCGGTGGCCGTGCCGCTGATCCGCTCCAGGTCGTCGCTTGCCGCGACCAGCGTGCCCTGCGCGTCGACGACCTGGACCGGGCCGTCGTCGTCCATGTCCAGCCGGCCGTAGGCCTTTCCGGTGGCGAGCTGGGCGACGACGTTCTGGGCCGTGCGCTCCGCGTCGTTGCCCGCCTGGTCGATCAGGTTGGACCGCAGCGACAGCAGCACCGCCGCGCCCGCCGCGACGAGCGCGACGGCGACGACGAGGGTGGCGCCGAGTGTGGCCCGCGAGCGGACCGAGCCGAAGAGCCTGCTCATCGTTCCTTCTCCAGCCGGTACCCGGCGCCCCGCACCGTCCGGATGAGCCCGGCGCGCAGCTTGCGCCGCAGGGTGCTGACGTACACCTCGACGATGTTCGGATCGCCCTCGTAGGCGAAGTCCCAGACGTGCTCCAGGATCTCGGACTTGGACACCACCTCGCCGGCCCGCAGCACGAGCTGCTCCAGGACCGCGAACTCCTTGGCGGTGAGGGTCACTTCGTCGTCGCCGAGGAAGACCCGGCGGGCGGCGGTGTCGACCTTGAGATCGCCGTGGACGTGCACGGGAGAGGCACCGGCGCCCTGGCCTCCGCGCCGCAGCAGGGCCTTGACGCGGGCGACGAGGACGACGTACGAGAACGGCTTGGTGAGGTAGTCGTCGGCGCCGGTGTCCAGTCCCTCGGCCTCGTCGTACTCGCCGTCCTTGGCGGTGAGCATCAGGATCGGCACCTCGTGGCCGGCGGCGCGCAGGGCGGCGCAGACGCGGTAGCCGTTCATGCCGGGCAGCATGATGTCGAGGATCACGAGGTCGTACGACCCCTCGCTCGCCCGGTACAGCCCCTCCCGCCCGTCATGGACGACGTCCACGGCGTATCCCTCGGCCGTCAGGCCCTTGGCGAGCGACAGGGCGAGCCGCTTTTCGTCCTCCACGATCAACAGGCGCATGCGTACAGCCTGGCAAAACGAAGCTGAAGATCTCTTCAGGGGGCTTCAGGTTCCTCTCAGCGTCGGTTCGGCAGATTGATCCGCGTCGCAACGAACCGATGCGAAACCGAACGACTCTGGAGGAACCGGGATGAAGCGCAACATCGTCATCGCCACCGTCGCCGCCGCGGCACTCATCGGAGGCGGCACCGTCGCGGCCTACGCCGTCGGTGACGACGACAGCGCGCCCACTCAGCGGCAGTCGAGCGTACGAGTGGCCGACGACCGGGACGACAGCGCGGAGGACGCCGCGGAGGAGAAGGCGGACGACACCGCCGACGACCGGGACGACGCCGCCGAGATCCGCACGGAGGCCCGCACCGCCAAGGTCGGCGCGGCGGACGCGATCGCCGCCGCGCTGAAGCACACGCCGGGCACGGCCGTCGCCGCCGACCTGGACGACGACGCCTCGAACGTCTGGGAGGTGAGCGTCGTGAAGAGCGACGGCACCGACCACGACGTCCGGGTGTCCGCGGCCGACGGCAAGGTCCTCGACGTCCAGCGCGACGACGACGATGACCACGACGGCCGCGACGACCTCGCCGCCCTGAAGGGCGCGAACGTGGACGCCCACGAGGCCGCACAGGCCGCCGCGGCGAAGGGCACCGTCACCGACGTCGACCTGGACGACGACGGCCCCGCCGCCTGGAGCGTGGAGACGACGAAGGGCGAGTGGAAGGTCGACCTCAAGACGGGCAAGGTCACCCAGGACCGTGACGACCGCAACGACCAGGACGGTCAGGACGACCGGGACGGGGAGGACGACTGACGTCGGACCGGCCGCAGGGCATCGACAACGGCTGACGTCAGACCGGCCGCACGGCATCCCCGTCCGGCACCGCCTCAGGGGCGCCCCCCGCACGGGTGGCGCCCCTCGCCACGGCTACCGCCGCGAGCAGCGTCACCGCACCGGTCACCGCGAAGCACCAGCCCGTCGACAGCCGCCCGACCAGCACACCGGCGGCCGCGGCTCCGGCCGTGCTCCCCGCGTTGATCGCCGTGTTGACCCACGCCCCGGCCTGCACCCGGGCCCCGGGCGCGGCGGCCTCGTCGGCGATGAGGTACGCCGTGGTGATGGCCGGCGCCACGAAGAGCCCGGCGATCGCCATGGCCGAGGCGAGTGTGCCGAGGCCCGGAGCCAGGCCGGCGCCGAGCAGCGCCAGCCCCAGACCGACCGCGAGCAGCGGCAGCCGTACCGCCGCCGAAGTGCGCCAGGCGACGGCCCCGTTGAGCAGGCCGCCGACGGCGCTCCCGGCCGACAGGGCGGCCAGCGTCCAGGCCACGCTGTCACCGCCGTACCCGCGCCCCTCGGCGAAAGCCACGACCAGCAGGTCGACGGCGCCCAGCGCGAGCCCGACGCCCGCGGCGGCGACCACGGGCCGCCCGATCCCGCGCAGCACCCGGCGCCGGCCCTTGCCACGCGCCCCCGCCTTCGCTTCGCCGGGCCGCACGTCCCGCACCATCGGCGACGACACGAACCCGGCGGTCCCCACCGCCATCAGCACCGCCCCGACGACGATCCCGAGCGCCGGCGGAGCGAACCCGACGAGCACGCCGACCAGCAACGGGCCCGAGACGAAGAGCAGTTCCTCGGCGACGGCGTCCAGGCTGTACGCGCGCTGCACCAGCGCCCGGTCCGGAGCGATCCGGCCCCACACGGCCCGCATGGTCGGTCCCAGCGGCGGGGTGCACGCCCCCGCGGCGGCGGTCACCGCGCCCAGCGCGAACGGCGCGACGGTGTGCGGACGCCACACCACCAGCGTCAACAGGCCGAGCAGGGCGGTGTAGGCCGCGACCATCGGCACGAGCGCCCTGCGCGGCCCGTGCCGGTCGATGAGGGCCGCCCTCGCGGGCGACAGGAAGACGCTGGTCCCGGAGAACAGCGCCATGACGAAGCCCGCCACCGCGTACGACCCGGAGGCCCGGGTCACGGCGAGCATCACGGACAGCGGGGCGATGCCGTACGACAGCCTGCCGAGCAGGGCGGCGGCGAAGGTGCGGCGGGCATGGGGAATCCGGAGAACGGCGGCATACGAAGGCCGCACGACAGACGTGGAAGACACGGGAGTTCCTCGACTCGAGGCGGAAAAGGGGACGCCTGATCGCCACGCCGGTCACGACCGAGGGGTCGTGCACGGTGCGCGGGCGAGGCGTGCCCTATGCCATGAGGAGGTACATGTGGATCAACGTAGCAATGGCGAGCGGGAGTTGACCAGGCCGCGGGTCAGCTCAGCTCTTCGTCAGCCCTGCCACCAACTCGTCCGCCGCCCGGTAGGGATCCAGCTCCCCGGCGACGATCCTCTCCGCCAGCGCCCCGAGCCTGCGGTCGCCGTGCAGGTCGGCGATCCGCTCGCGCAGGGCCGTGACGGCGATCGTCTCCACCTCGCGGGCCGCCCGCGCCCGGCGGCGTTCGGCCAGGACTCCGCGTTCCTCCATCCACGCGCGGTGCTTCTCCAGCGCTTCCAGCACCTCGTCGACGCCCTCCGCGCGCGCGGCGACCGTCTTGACGATCGGCGGGCGCCAGTCGCCCGGGCCCCGTGACTCGCCGAGCCCCAGCATGTGGTTCAGCTCGCGCGCGGTGGCGTCAGCGCCGTCGCGGTCGGCCTTGTTGACGACGTACACGTCGCCGATCTCCAGGATGCCGGCCTTCGCCGCCTGGATGCCGTCGCCCATCCCGGGGGCGAGGAGCACGACCGAGGTGTCGGCCTGGGAGGCGATCTCGACCTCCGACTGGCCGACGCCGACCGTCTCGACCAGGACCACGTCGCAGCCCGCCGCGTCCAGGACACGGATCGCCTGCGGGGCGGCCCAGGCGAGGCCGCCGAGGTGGCCGCGCGTGGCCATCGAGCGGATGTAGACGCCGGGGTCCGACGCGTGCTCGGACATCCTCACCCGGTCGCCGAGCAGGGCGCCGCCCGAGAACGGCGAGGACGGGTCGACGGCCAGGACGCCGACCCGCTTGCCCTGCTTGCGGTACGCGGTCACCAGGGCGGAGGTGGACGTCGACTTGCCGACGCCGGGCGAACCGGTGAGCCCCACGACGTACGCGTTGCCCGTCAGCGGGGCCAGCGCCGCCATCACCTCCCGCAACTGCGGGGACGCCCCCTCCACCAGCGAGATCAGCCGGGCCACCGCCCTCGGCCGGCCTTCCCTGGCCTGGGCCACCAGCGTGGAGACGTCCTGCATCACAGCTCCGTTCCGCAAATCACCTACAGCACGTACAGACGGTTCAGGCCTTGGGTACCCGCACGATCAGCGCGTCACCCTGCCCGCCGCCACCGCACAGCGCGGCCGCGCCCACCCCGCCGCCCCGGCGCTTCAGCTCCAGGGCCAGGTGCAGGACGAGGCGTGCGCCCGACATACCGATCGGGTGGCCCAGAGCGATGGCTCCGCCGTTGACGTTCACCTTTTCGGAGGACACCCCGAGGTCCTTCATTGACTGCACCGCGACGGCGGCGAAGGCCTCGTTGATCTCGATCAGGTCGAGGTCGGAGACCTCCAGGCCCTCCTTCTTCAGGGCGTGCAGGATGGCGTTGGAGGGCTGGGACTGCAGGCTGTTGTCCGGGCCCGCCACGTTGCCGTGGGCGCCGATCTCGGCGATCCAGTCCAGGCCGAGCTCCTGCGCCTTGGCCTTGCTCATGACGACGACCGCGGCCGCGCCGTCGGAGATCTGGGAGGACGAGCCCGCCGTGATCGTGCCGTCCTTGGAGAAGGCGGGGCGCAGCTTGCCCAGCGACTCCGCCGTGGTGTCGCCGCGGATGCCCTCGTCCTTGCTGAAGAGGATCGGGTCGCCCTTGCGCTGGGGGATCTCGACCGGGGTGATCTCGGCCTCGAAGATGGCGTTCTTCTGGGCGGCGGCGGCGCGCTGGTGGGACAGGGCGGCGATCTCGTCCTGCTCGGGGCGCAGGATGCCGAGGCGGGTGTTGTGCTTCTCCGTGGACTCGCCCATGGCGATGCCCTCGAAGGAGTCGGTCAGACCGTCGTGCGCCATGGCGTCGATCATCTGCACCGCGCCGTACTTGTAGCCCTCGCGGGACTTGGGCAGCAGGTGCGGTGCGTTCGTCATCGACTCCTGGCCGCCCGCCACGATCACGTCGAACTCGCCGGCCCGGATCAGCTGGTCCGCGAGCGCGATCGCGTCGAGGCCGGACAGGCACACCTTGTTGATGGTGAGCGCCGGCACGTTCATCGGGATGCCGGCCTTCACGGCCGCCTGGCGGGCGGGGATCTGGCCCGCGCCGGCCTGCAGCACCTGGCCCATGATCACGTACTGCACCTGGTCGCCGCCGATCCCCGCACGGTCGAGGGCGGCCTTGATCGCGAAGCCGCCGAGGTCGGCTCCGGAGAAGGACTTCAGCGAGCCCAGCAGCCGCCCCATCGGGGTGCGGGCACCCGCGACGATGACGGACGTCGTGCCGTTTCCAGAAGACATGAGGTGCGATCCCCTTCCAGCTTGGACAGCCGAGGAGTGAACGAGGGTTTACTTCGAATGTACTGAGTGGCACTCCGTGCCGTCACCGGCCCGTCAGTGTGATCGCGCGCACGTTGCGTAACCATCGCAGGAGCGCTCCACTGAATTCCATGCTGACGCGAATCGACCACATCGGGATCGCCTGTTTCGACCTCGACAAGACTGTCGAGTTCTACCGGGCCACATACGGCTTCGAGGTGTTCCACTCCGAGGTCAACGAGGAGCAGGGCGTCCGCGAGGCCATGCTCAAGATCAACGACACCTCCGACGGCGGTGCCTCCTACCTGCAGCTTCTCGAGCCGACGCGGCCGGACTCGACCGTCGCCAAGTGGCTCGACAAGAACGGCGAGGGCGTCCACCACATCGCTTTCGGTACGGCGGATGTGGACGGCGACGCCGCCGCCATCAAGGACAAGGGCGTACGCGTTCTGTACGAAGAGCCCCGGCGCGGCTCCATGGGGTCACGAATCACCTTCCTGCACCCGAAGGATTGCCATGGCGTACTGACAGAACTGGTCACATCGGCGCCTGTTGAGTCACCTGAGCACTGACCCTCGTACATATGGGCCGGTAGGGTTGGGGGCGGTCGCCGCTCACTCCAGGGTGACCCGGCCCCTCCGTCCTGACGGGGGGACCGTCCGGGGTCCGGGTTTCGGGGGACGAGGGTGGGGCAACAGCCCGTGCTCCGCCGTTGATCTGACACCATTCCCCGGGGGCCCCGTTCGGCGGATGGACGGTGCCCGTATGGAGAGACTTGCGACCAGGGGACGGATGGGACCGCGCAGTGCGGGGCTACGAACGCCAGGAGCGAGAGCCGGCGGCTGACGTCGACCACCTCTCTCGGTTCGAGGCCGAGATGGATCGGCTGAAGACCGAGCGGGAGAAGGCGATCCAGCACGCCGAGGACCTCGGCTACCAGGTCGAGGTGCTGCGCGCCAAGTTGCACGAGGCGCGGCGCACCATCATGTCCCGGCCCGACTTCGCCGGCGGCGACATCGGCTATCAGGCCGAGCAGTTGCTGCGCAACGCCCAGATCCAGGCGGACCAGCTGCGCCAGGACGCCGAGCGGGAGCTGAGCCAGGCCCGGGCGCAGACCCAGCGGATCCTCCAGGAGCACGCCGAGCAGGCGGCCCGGCTGCAGGCCGAGCTGCACCAGGAGGCGGTGACCCGCCGCCAGCAGCTCGACCAGGAGCTCGCCGAGCGCCGGCAGACCGTCGAGTCACACGTCAACGAGAACGTGGCCTGGGCGGAGCAGCTGCGTGCCCGCACCGAGCAGCAGGCCCGCCGTCTCCTGGACGAGTCGCGCACCGAGGCCGAGCAGGCCATGGCGGCCGCGCGGGCCGAGGCCGAGCGGCTCACCGGCGAGGCCCGCCAGCGTCTGACGAGCGCGGCCGAGGAGGCCCGCGCGGAGGCCGAGCAGATCCTGCGCCGCGCGCGCACCGACGCCGAGCGGCTGCTGAACGCCGCCTCCACGCAGGCCCAGGAGGCCACCGACCACGCCGAGCAGCTGCGCAGCTCCACCGCGACCGAGTCGGACGCCGCCCGCCGGCAGGCCACCGAGCTCAGCCGGGCCGCCGAGCAGCGCATGGCGGAGGCCGAGGAGGCGCTGCGCAAGGCGCAGTCCGAGGCGGAGAAGCTCGTCGCCGAGGCCAAGACGGCCGCCGAGAAGGCGCTCTCCAGCGCCGAGTCGGCCAACGAGCAGCGCATGCGTACGGCGAAGGAGCAGGTCGCCCGGCTGGTCAGCGAGGCCACCAAGGAGGCCGAGTCCACCAAGGCGGACGCCGAGCAGGTCGTCGCCGACGCGCGTGCCGAGGCCGAGAAGATCGTCGCCGAGGCCGCCGAGAAGGCCCGCACGATCACCGCCGAGGAGAGCGCTACCCAGCTGTCCAAGGCGGCCAAGACGGCCGAGGACGTCCTCAACAAGGCGCAGCAGGACGCCCAGAACACCACCAAGGCCGCGGCCGAGGAGGCCGAGCGGATCCGCCGGGAGGCCGAGGCCGAGGCGGACCGGCTGCGTGCCGAGGCGCACGACATCGCCGAGCAGCTCAAGGGCGCGGCGAAGGACGACACCAAGGAGTACCGCGCCAAGACGGTCGAGCTGCAGGAGGAGGCCCGCCGGCTGCGCGGCGAGGCCGAGCAGCTGCGCTCCGAGGCGGTCGCCGAGGGCGAGAAGATCCGCGCGGAGGCCCGCAAGGAGGCCGTCCAGCAGATCGAGGAGGCGGCCAAGACCGCCGAGGAACTGCTGGCGAAGGCCAAGCAGGACGCGGACGAGCTGCGCCAAAAGGCCACGACGGACAGCGAGAAGGTCCGCACCGAGGCCATCGAGCGGGCGACGACGCTGCGCCGCCAGGCCGAGGAGACCCTCCAGCGCACCCGCCAGGAGGCCGAGCGGCACCGCGACGAGGTCGTCGAGCAGGCCGAGGGCATCAAGGCCGACGCCGAGCGCGCCGCCCAGGAACTGCGCGAGGAGACCGAGCGCGCCGTCGAGGCCCGCCGCGCGGAGGCCGCCGAGGAGCTGACCCGGCTGCACACCGACGCGGAGCAGCGGCTCGCGGCGGCCGAGCAGGCGCTGACCGATGCCCGCGAGGAGGCCGCCCGCATCCGGCGCGAGGCCGCCGAGGAGACCGACCGGCTGCGCAGCGAGGCCGCCGAGCGGATCCGCACGCTGCAGCAGCAGGCCGAGGACGAGGCCGACCGGCTGCGCAACGAGGCCGCGTCGGACGCGTCCGCGTCCCGTGCCGAGGGCGAGGCCGTCGCCGTACGCCTCAGGTCGGAGGCCGCGGCCGAGGCCGAGCGGCTGAAGACGGAGGCGCAGGACACCGCCGACCGGGTACGGGCCGAGGCGCAGGCCGCCGCCGAGCGGCTGGCCACGGAGGCGTCCGAGACGCTGGCCGCCGCCCAGGAGGAGGCCGCCCGGCGCCGCCGCGAGGCCGAGGAGACCCTCGGCTCCGCCCGGCAGGAGGCCGACCAGGAGCGCGAGCGGGCCCGGGAGCAGAGCGAGGAGCTGCTGGCGGTCGCCCGGAGCCGGGTGGAGGAGGCGCAGGCCGAGGCCGTGCGCCTCGTCGAGGAGGCCGACCGGCGCGCCACCGAGATGGTGTCGGCGGCGGAGCAGCACGCCCAGCAGGTCCGCGACTCCGTGTCGGGGCTGCACGAGCAGGCCCAGGAGGAGATCGCCGGGCTGCGCAGTGCCGCCGAGCACGCGGCGGACCGTACCCGCCGCGAGGCCCAGGAGGAGGCGGACCGGGTCCGTTCCGATGCCTACGCCGAGCGGGAGCGGGCCAGCGAGGACGCGAGCCGTATCCGGCGCGAGGCGAACGAGGAGTCAGCGGCCGCGAAGGCCCTCGCAGAGCGCACGGTCGGGGAGGCCATCGCCGAGGCGGAGCGGCTGCGTTCGGACGCCGCCGAGCACGCCCAGCGGGTGCGTACGGAGGCGTCGAACGCCATCGCCGAGGCCGAGCAGGCCGCCTCGCGCACCCGGGCGGACGCCCGCGAGGACGCCAACCGGATCCGCTCGGACGCGGCGACGCAGGCCGACACCCTCATCACCGAGGCCCGTTCGGAGGCGGAGCGGCTGCAGTCGGAGACGGTCGCGGAGGCCGACCGGGTGCGCACCGACGCGCTCGCCAAGGCCGAGAAGCTGGTCGGGGACGCCACCTCGGACGCCGAGCGGCTGCGCGCCGAGGCCGCGGAGACGGTCGGGTCGGCGCAAGCGCACGCCGAGCGGATCCGCAGCGAGTCCGAGCGCGTCAAGGCCGAGGCTGCCGCGGAGGCCGAGCGGCTGGTCAACGCGGCCCGCGAGGAGGCCGAGCGCACCCTCGACGAGGCCCGCAAGGACGCCAACAAGCGGCGCCAGGACGTGGCCGAGCAGGTCGACAAGCTCATCACCGAGACCACGGCCGAGGCCGACAAGCTGCTCACCGAGGCGCAGGCGCAGGCGCTCAAGACGACCGCGGACGCCGAGGCCCAGGCCGACACCATGGTGGGCGCGGCCCGCAAGGAGGCCGACCGGCTGGTCTCCGAGGCGACAGTCGAGGGCAACTCGCTGGTGGAGAAGGCCCGTACGGACGCGGACGAGCTGCTCGTCGGTGCCCGCCGGGACGCCACCGCGATCCGGGAGCGCGCGGAGGAGCACCGCGACCGGGTCACGGGCGAGGTCGAGGAGCTGCACGAGCGGGCCCGCCGGGAGATCGCCGAGACGATGAAGTCGACCGGCGACCGCTGCGACGCGCTCATCAAGGCCGCCGAGGAGCAGATGGCCAAGGCGCAGGCCAAGGCCAAGGAGCTGGTGTCGGAGGCCAACTCCGAGGCCGGCAAGGTCCGTATCGCCGCCGTCAAGAAGGCCGAGGGTCTGCTGAAGGAGGCCGAGCAGAAGCGGTCCACGCTGATCAAGGAGGCCGAGGAGCTCAAGGCCGAGGCGATCCGCGAGGCCAAGCGCACGGTCGAGGAGGGCAAGCGCGAGCTGGAGGTCCTGGTCCGGCGCCGCGAGGACATCAACGCCGAGATCTCCCGGGTCCAGGACGTCCTGGAGGCGCTGGAGTCGTTCGAGGCGCCGTCCGCGGGCAAGGACGGCGGGGTCAAGGCCGGTGCGACGGTGGGCGCCCCCCGTTCGGGTGGCAAGTCGCCGGACAGCTAGCCAAGAGACCGGCCTCCGGTGTTTTCTGGGGCCTTTGACCAGATCTTTGGCAAGCAGTCCTGGGTTTAGCCACCCAAAAGGGGTGTCATTCTCCAGATCAAACACGCATCCGCTCGATGACACACCGCTTCGGCCCCTAGGATTCCACCTATCACCTCACCGGTCTCATTTGACAGGAACCCCATGAGCGACACTTCCCCCTACGGCTTCGAGCTTGTGCGGCGTGGGTACGACCGCGCTCAGGTGGACGAACGCATCTCCAAGCTCGTCTCCGACCGCGACAGCGCTCTGGCCCGTATCACCGCCCTGGAAAAGCGCATCGAGGAGCTCCACCTCGAGACGCAGAACGCCCAGGCCGCCGTCACCGACGCCGAGCCGTCGTACGCGGGTCTCGGCGCGCGCGTCGAGAAGATCCTCCGCCTCGCCGAGGAAGAGGCCAAGGATCTGCGCGAGGAGGCGCGTCGCGCCGCCGAGCAGCACCGCGAGCTCGCCGAGTCGGCGGCCCAGCAGGTCCGCAACGACGCAGAATCGTTCGCTGCGGAGCGCAAGGCCAAGGCCGAGGACGAGGGCGTCCGCATCGTCGAGAAGGCCAAGAGTGACGCCTCCCAGCTGCGCGCCGAGGCGCAGAAGGACGCGCAGTCCAAGCGCGAGGAGGCCGACGCCCTCTTCGAGGAGACCCGCGCCAAGGCCGCGCAGGCCGCCGCCGACTTCGAGACGAACCTCGCCAAGCGCCGCGAGCAGTCCGAGCGCGACCTGGCGTCCCGTCAGGCCAAGGCCGAGAAGCGCCTCGCCGAGATCGAGCACCGCGCGGAGCAGCTGCGCCTGGAGGCCGAGAAGCTGCGCACCGACGCCGAGCGCCGGGCCCGCCAGACGGTGGAGACGGCCCAGCGTCAGGCCGAGGACATCGTGGCCGACGCCAACGCCAAGGCCGACCGGATCCGTTCGGAATCCGAGCGTGAGCTCGCGGCTCTCACCAACCGCCGCGACAGCATCAACGCCCAGCTGACGAACGTCCGCGAGATGCTGGCGACCCTCACGGGCGCCGCGGTGGCCGCCGCCGGCACCCCGGCCGAGGACGAGCCGATCTCCCGTGGGGTTCCGGCCCAGCAGACCCGGTAACGATCCGGCGCACGTCTGCTGAATTTTGGCAAAGCCCTCTGCCACTGGGGTGGCAGAGGGCTTTGTCCCGTTTTAGCGTGGGCGGCATGATCGAGCTCGAGGGGCTGACCAAGCGGTACGGCGAGAAGGTGGCGGTCAACAACCTGTCCTTCACCGTCAGACCAGGCATGGTCACGGGCTTCCTCGGCCCCAACGGCGCCGGGAAGTCCACGACGATGCGGATGATCCTCGGCCTCGACCACCCCAGCGCCGGTGACGTCCGTATCGACGGCAAGCACTACGACCAGCTCAAGGACCCGCTGACGTACATCGGCGCCCTGCTGGAGGCCAAGGCCTGGCACGGCGGGCGCAGCGCCTACAACCATCTGCTGTGTCTCGCGCAGAGCAACGGCATTCCGAAGCGCCGGGTGCGCGAGGTGCTGGAGACGGTGGGGCTCACGGCGGTCGCGCGCAAGAAGACCAAGGGCTTCTCGATGGGCATGGGCCAGCGGCTCGGCATCGCGGGCGCCCTGCTCGGCGATCCGCGGATCCTGATGTTCGACGAGCCGGTCAACGGGCTCGACCCCGAGGGCATCCACTGGATCCGCAACCTGATGAAATCCCTTGCCGCCGAGGGCCGTACGGTCTTCGTCTCCTCGCACCTGATGAGCGAGATGGCGCTGACCGCCGACCACCTCGTCGTCATCGGACAGGGCCGGCTGCTCGCCGACACGACCATGGCCGACTTCATCGAGCGCAACTCCAAGTCGTACGTCCGGATCCGCACCCCGCAGCGGGAGCGGCTGCTCGATGTGCTGCACACGGCCGGGATCACGGCGGTGGAGACGGGCAACGGCTCGCTGGAGGTCGACGGCGGCAAGGCGGAGCAGATCGGGGAACTGGCGGCGCGGCATGGGGTGGTGCTGCACGAGCTGAGCCCGCAACAGGCCTCGCTGGAGGAAGCGTTCATGCAGCTGACCGCGGAGTCGGTGGAGTACCACGCGCACGCGCAGGGGGCGCCGCCCGGGCAGCAGGCGTGGGGCGCGGACTGGAGGAGGAGCTGAGCATGGCAGCCACCCAGGTCATCCGCTCCGAATGGACCAAGATCCGGTCCGTCGCCTCCACCGTGTGGACACTTTCGCTCGCCGTGGTGATCACCATCGCGCTCGGCATGCTGATCTCGGGCCTGTCGGCGAACGAGTTCGACACCATGAGCGAGCGGGACCGGCTCTCCTTCGACCCGACGTTCATCAGCTTCGCCGGAATGAGCCTCGGTCAGCTCGCGATGATCGTGTTCGGGGTGCTCGTCGTGTCGAACGAGTACAGCACCGGCATGATCCGCACCTCGCTGGCCGCCGTACCGCAGCGTGCCACGTTTCTCTTCAGCAAGATCGCGGTGGCGACCGTCCTCTCCCTCGCGGTCGGTCTGGCCACCAGCTTCGTCACCTTCTTCCTCGGGCAGGCGATGCTCGGCGAGCACCGGGCGGAGATCGGCGACCCGGGCGTGCTGCGCGCGGTGATCGGCGGCGGGCTCTACATGACCCTGATCGCGATGTTCTCGATGGGCGTCGCCGCGATGCTGCGCTCACCGATGCTGTCGCTGGGCATCCTGATGCCGTTCTTCTTCCTGGTCTCCAACATCCTCGGCAACGTCTCGGCCACCGAGAAGATCGGCCGGTATCTGCCGGACCAGGCCGGCAGCAGAATCATGCAGGTGGTCACGCCTGTCGACGACGCCAAGCCGTACGGCCCCTGGGGCGGGCTCGGGATCATGGCGCTGTGGGTGATCGCGGCGATCGCGGGCGGGTACGTGACGCTCAAGAAGCGGGACGCCTAGAGTCTCCGGCCACCAGTGGTGCAAGGTTTTACTCGCTCTTGAGTGGAACCGTCAGCGCCTCGGTATCCTCCTAACCCTTACGGGGGGCGTGTGCCCCGCTGTCCTGAACCTTTCGATGGGTGCGGAGCATGATCGAGGCAGTCGGCCTGACCAAGCGCTACGGCGACAAGACCGCTGTGTACAACCTGTCCTTCCAGGTGCGGCCCGGCGCCGTCACCGGCTTCCTGGGCCCCAACGGCTCGGGCAAGTCGACGACGATGCGGATGATCCTCGGCCTGGACAACCCGACCGCGGGGCGCGTGACGATCGGCGGCTACCCCTACCGCAAGCTGCCCAACGCCCCCCGCCAGGTCGGCGCCCTGCTGGACGCCAAGGCGGTGCACGGCGGCCGCGCGGCCCGCAACCATCTGCTGTGCCTCGCCCAGCTGTCCGGCATCCCGGCCCGCCGGGTGGACGAGGTGCTGGGTGTGGTCGGCCTGCAGGACGTGGCCAGGAAGCGCTCCAAGGGCTTCTCGCTCGGCATGGGCCAGCGCCTCGGCATCGCCGCCGCGCTGCTCGGCGACCCTCAGGTGCTGCTGTTCGACGAGCCGGTCAACGGCCTCGACCCCGAGGGCATCCTCTGGGTGCGCAACCTCATGAAGTCGTTGGCGGCCGAGGGCCGTACCGTCTTCGTCTCCTCGCACCTCATGAGCGAGATGGCGCTGACCGCCGACCATCTGATCGTCATCGGGCGCGGGCAGCTGCTCGCCGACATGAGCGTCAGGGACTTCATCGCGGCGAACTCCGCCGGCTTCGCCCGGGTCCGCACCCCCGACACCGAGCCGCAGCTGCGCGAGAAGCTGGCCGGCGCGCTCACCGAGGCGGGCGGCCATGTGCTGCCCGAGCAGGACGGCGCGCTGCGGGTGACCGGGCTGGCGCTCCCCCGCATCAGCGACATCGCGCACGACACCGACGTACGGCTGTGGGAGCTGTCGCCGCACCAGGCCTCGCTGGAGGAGGCGTACATGCGGATGACGCAGGGCGCGGTCGACTACCGCTCCACGGTCGACCAGAAGGAAGGGCTCCAGCAGCAGCTGCCGCCGGGCGCGCAGCCGCCGATGCCGATCCCGGGTCAGGGCCAGCCCGGCTGGTACCCCCCGCCGCCGCCCCAGCAGGGCGGGCAGCCGTTCGCCCCGCCGCAGGGCGCGCCGGGCCAGGCGCCCGCCGGTCCCTACGGCGCTCCCACGGCGCCCGGTTCGGCCCCCGAGGCGGGCACGGCCAACCCCTACGCCCAGCAGGCGGCCCAGACACCGCCCAGCCAGGCTCCGGGACAGCCCGCCGTGCCGCAGGCCGCCGCCGTGCCCCCGCCGCAGCAGGCGCCCGGCCAGCCGCCCACGCCGGCCACCGAGCCGGCCGCCGCTCCCTCCGCCCCTGTCGCCCCGACCAAGCCCGAGGACGCCCGATGAGCACGCCCCAGCCCCCGATGCCGCAGACCGCCGCACCGAACTGGCAGGCGGCGCCCGGCTCGTCGTACCCCACCTACACCTCGCCGATCCCCGTCGTGCGTACGCACCTCGGGCACGCGCTCGCCTCGGAGTGGACGAAGATCCGGTCGGTGCGCTCCACGATGTGGACGCTCGGCGTGTTCGTACTCCTCGTCGTCGGCATCGGCCTGGCGGCCGCCGCGCTGGTCGCCGGCAACGCGCCGGACGAGGGCGTGCGCGGGCAGAACCCGCTGTCGTTCGGCTTTTTCGGGCTGCTGCTCGGCAGCATGTGCATCATCACGCTCGGCGTGCTGACCACGGCCTCGGAGTACGGCACCGGCATGATCCGCACCACGATGACCGCGTGCCCGAGCCGGCCCCGGGTGCTGGCGGCGAAGGCGATCGTGTTCTTCGCGGTCGCCTTCGTGGTGACGCTGGCGTCGGCCGTCCTGGTCGCCCTCGCGGACGTGGGCATGCTGGACGCGCGGGAGCCCACCGGCCAGGAGTGGCTGAAGGGTACGGTCGGCGTCTCGTTCTACATCGCGCTGCTCGGCCTGCTCTCGCTCGTCGTCGGCTCGATCATCCGGCACTCGGCGGGCGCCATCACCATCATGATCGGCGTGCTGCTGGCCCCGCTGGTCATCGCGATGTTCATGTTCTCGGAGTCGCTGCGGGACCTGCAGCAGGCCCTGCTCGAGTACTCGATCCCGAACCAGCTCAGCGTCTTCTACGAGCAGTCCCTCTCCGACTCCGGCCCGTCCGGCTGGGATCCGCTGTGGATCATGCTCGGTGTGACGGCGGCCGCGTTCGCCGGCGCCTACGCGCTGCTGGAGAGGCGGGACGTGTAGTCCGCCTTCAGAACCTCGGCGCGTTCAGAACCTCGGCGCGTTACGGGACCGCTGCACCCGCGTGGTGCGGCGGTCCTTCGCGTTCCAGCACGCCTTGTGCCAGTGGCGGCGGTCGTCGACGCCCGAGTGGTCCGGCCAGGCGACGACGTGCGGGACGCCGTCCGGGATCAGCTGGTCGCAGCCCGGGCAGCGGTACGCCTTGCCCTGCGCGCTCGCCCCTGCCACATGCCGTACGTTCCAGTCCTCGCCGCCCCAGCTCTCCGTGGACTGCCAGCCGCCGTAACGGCCGGAACGGTCGTCCTCGGCGCTGCGCCCGGACGAGGCAGCGCCCTTGGGGCCATGCGGTCGGTTGCGACGCGGGGACACGGAACACCTCACGGGGCTATACAGGATGCACGTCATGTCCAGCCTACGCGGCCCGGACAGGGGTAGCCGTACGGGACCAACCCCCACAAGTCCCTCACTCCGGCGATCCATTCTGCAGACAATCCGCAAATCTCTTCGTCAAGCCGTGTCCTAGGCACGTGTCAGAGGGTTATGCCGGGTGGGGGAGCTCCGCGTCGGAGCCAAGGAAGCAGGAAAAAGCAATGCGCGTAGGAAGTTTCGTGTTGGCGGCCCGGTTCCCGGGACAGGGCGACGGGGAGGCGCTGCACCGCGCGGTCCGCTCCGCCGAGGTCGCCGAGGAAGCGGGGCTCGACACCGTCTGGCTCGCCGAGCACCACTTCGTGCCGTACGGCACTTGTCCGTCCGCGATCACCCTGGCCGCGTTACTGCTCGGCCGCACCAGGCGGCTGCGGGTCGGCACGGCGGTCAGTGTGCTGCCCACCGCCCACCCGGTGGCCGTCGGCGAACAGGCCGCGCTGCTGCACATCACCTCCGGCGGGCGGTTCACGCTGGGCGTGGGGCGCGGCGGGCCGTGGGTCGATCTGGAGGTGTTCGGCCAGGGACTCAAGGCGTACGAGGAGGGCTTCCCGGAATCACTCGATCTGCTGCTGCGCTGGCTGCGCGAACCCTCGGTCGCGGCCGCCGGCGAGCGGTTCGGCTTCCGTGAAGTCCCCGTCGTGCCAAGGCCGTCGGAGTGCCTCACGGAGGCGGAGGGGCCCGAGGTCGTCGTCGCGTGTACGTCACCGAGGAGCGTGCGTCTCGCCGCCGAGCGCGGGCTGCCGATGCTGCTCGGGATGCACGTCGGCGACGAGGAGAAGGCCGAGATGGTCGCCCTGTGGCGGGAGTACGCCCGCGCGGCCGGGCGGCCGGCGGACGAGATCCATGGCGCGGCCCATGTGTCGGCCGGCGTCTGCCAGATCGCGGACCGCCGCACGGACGCGGTCGAGGCCCTCACCAAGGCGATGCCCGGCTGGCTGCGGCAGGGCCTGGAGGCCCATGTGACGGTGGACGGCCGCCATCGCGCGATGCGCGACCCGCTCGCCTACACCGAACTGCTCTGCGGGCTGCACCCGGTGGGCACCCCGCGCCTGTGCGCCGACCGCCTGGCGGCGACCAGCGAACGGACCGGCATCTCCCGCTTCGCCCTGCTCGTCGAGGGCTCGGGCGACCT
The DNA here is from genome assembly GCF_044455405.1 of Streptomyces sp. NPDC051243. Taxonomy (NCBI): domain Bacteria; kingdom Bacillati; phylum Actinomycetota; class Actinomycetes; order Kitasatosporales; family Streptomycetaceae; genus Streptomyces; species Streptomyces sp. NPDC051243. Next base: position 83,058 of record NZ_JBITES010000022.1, read on the forward strand.
GGCGGCGACCGAGGAGAACGTACGGCGACTGGGTGCCGAAGTACTGCCGCACCTCGGCTGAACCGCCTCGCCGAGGACGCACGGCCGCGTCACACCTGAACGCCCGGGCCGCCAGGAGGGCTTGCCGCCCCACTACTGAATGCACCTCCCGCGTAAGGAGCGGCAAGCAATCGGCTCACTGCGTCAGCAGTCCCGGAATTCCGGGGACTGGTTCAGCACCTGACTGCGGACCGAGGTGAAGCGGGCGAGCGACTCGTCGACCGAGCCGTCAAGCGGGAACACCGCCACCCGGTGGCAGTTCTGGAAGGCCAGTCGCACCCCGAAGTGCCGCTGCAGCGCGCCGCGTATCGCGTCACTCGCAAGCGCACGCAGCAGCTGGCCACGTGCCTGCTCGTCCGGCGGGGGCGTCTGGTTGTCGGCGAACGCACCGCCGTCGACCTTCAGCTGGGCCACCAGGGAGCTGATCATCTCCCATGCATAGGGCAGGGAGGTCCGGACGCAGTCGACGAAGGCGGCTTCGTCGACCTCGCCTCGCTCGGCCTGTTCGAGTAGGGCCGGTGAGACGTCGAGCGACATGGGTTCTCCTCTCGCACCCCCGCAGCAGCAGGGGTTGCCGGACAGATAGGGAAGTTCGCGATATCGGACACGCTGTGTACACGCCTCGCGACCTCCCGTTTAATACGGTAGGCAACGGACGGTGACGGCACCAGGAGATTGCGTACATGGACGGTCCCCGTTAGGCACACAATCGGCCAGAAATGAACAGGGGCAGTCCGGGGTCATACGGACTCCCCCAGGGCGAATCGCGTCCACTGCGGCCCGTCGAGTAGCGTTGCCGACCATGCGTCTCGTCATTGCCCGATGCTCCGTCGACTACGCGGGCCGGCTCACCGCCCATCTGCCCTCGGCGCCCCGTCTGATCCTGGTCAAGGCGGACGGCAGCGTCTCGATCCACGCGGACGACCGGGCCTACAAGCCCCTCAACTGGATGTCGCCGCCCTGCACCCTGAAGGAGGGCGAGGGCGAGCAGCAGGACGTCTGGACGGTCACCAACAAAGCGGGCGAGAAGCTGATCATCACGATGGAGGAGATCCTCCATGACTCCTCGCACGAACTGGGCGTGGATCCCGGCCTGATCAAGGACGGCGTGGAAGCGCACCTCCAGGAACTCCTCGCCGACCGCATCGAGACGCTGGGCGAGGGCTACACGCTCATCCGCCGCGAGTACATGACGGCGATCGGCCCGGTCGACATCCTGTGCCGCGACGCCGAGGGCCAGACGGTCGCGGTCGAGATCAAGCGCCGGGGCGAGATCGACGGCGTGGAGCAGCTCACCCGCTACCTGGAGCTGTTGAACCGGGATCCCCATCTCGCGCCGGTCCGCGGCATCTTCGCGGCCCAGGAGATCAAGCCGCAGGCCCGGGTGCTGGCGACGGACCGGGGGATCGGGTGCCAGGTTCTGGACTATGACGCGATGCGGGGGATCGAGGACGACAAGTTGCGGTTGTTCTGACCGACGGTTCTTGTCAGATCCTGACCGTTCCCAGCAGTTCTTGACAGTTCTACGACGGTGAGGGCCGGGTCCGCGTGACGGACCCGGCCCTCTTGTCCTGATCAGGGCGTCAGATTACGGCGTCCGGGCTGCTGCTCGTGGTGGCCGCGTCACTGGATGCCGGCGCGCTCGCCGAGCTCGTGGTCGCCGCCGGGCTGGACGGGGCCGGGCCGCTGGCCGAATCCGAGGTGGATGGTGTGGGCGTCGGAGTCGGAGTCGGCGTCGGTGTCGGGGTCGGCGTGGGAGTTGGCGTAGGTGTCGGGGTCGGGGTCGGCGTGGGAGTCGGCTTCGGCGACGAGGACGACGGCTTCGATGTCGGCTTCGTCGGAGAACTCGTCGCACCGCCGCCGGAACTGTTCGTACCGCTCGGATCGTCCGACGGCTCCGTAGGTCCGTCCGTCGGCGTCGGGTCGTCCGACGTCCCGTACGTACCGTCGGGGCCCGGATCCGTGGGCCGGCTCGTGGCCGTGCCGGTGTCGCCGGTGCCCTTGGCGTCGTCGCCCTCGGCCTTGTCCGCGCCCAGGCTGTCGTCGCCGGTGCCCTGGCTGGCGGAGGGGTTGACGCCGACCCGGTCGGCCGGGGCGTTCGGGTCGTTGTCGGAGGTCGCGCCCAGCGTCACCACCGTGCCGAGCACGGCAACGAGCAGCGCGCCCGCGCCGGCCGCGACGAGGTTGCGCTTGGCGAAGTTCCGGACTCCGCCACGGCCCTTGTGCGAGCCCGCCGGAGACGACGGGGCGGACGCCTGGTGTGTGACCAGCGTCGTGGTGTCCCCGGCCGGCGGGAACGCGGTCGGCACCCCGCCGGGCGGCGACTGCGACTCCTCGTACCGCGCGTCCGGCACCTCCTCGCCCGCCGTGGCGGCGAACGCGGCCGCTCCCGGTGTCGTACCGGAGCGGTCCGAGACCAGGGCGAGGGCGCGGCGGCCCGCGACCGTGCCGCGCTTGTCGGCGAGGGCGCCGCGCAGCCCGATGGCCGTCTCCAGCTCGGTGCGGGCCCGGTCCAGCCGGCCGCCGCAGAGCGCGAGGATGCCCAACTCGTGGTGGAAGTACGCCTGCTCGGAGACGTCACCGGCCAGGCGGGCGGCCTCGGCGCCGGCCCGCAGCGCCCGCTCCCAGGCGCTCCAGTGCAGCCCCGCGGCGAACGCGGGCGCGGCCGTGCGGGCCAGCTGCACGGCCGGGCTCTCCTCGTCCTCGGCGGGCGGCGTGGTCACGGGCACCAGTACGCCCAGCGCGGCGAGCACGGCGTCGGCCTCGGCGCAGACTCGCTCCGGCGTGACCGAGGGGTGCCCTGCCCACCAGGTGTAGTGCCGGGCGGCGGTGAGGGCCTTGTCCTGGACGTCCTCGGCGTATCCGGCGGCCTCCAGCTGGGCCTGCACCCCGGCCGCGAGGCGGTAGCGGGAGCCGACCGGGGAGACCAGCCCGCAGTCGGCCAGCTCGCCCAGCGCGGCGTCCGCGTGGGTGTCACCGACCAGCGCGGGCAGATGCGCCTGGTGCGGCACCTCACCGCCGAGCGCGACGGCGAACTTCAGGGTGGCGCGGGCCGAGGCGCTGAGCCGTGAGGCGAGCAGCGGTGCCGGTCCCGCCGCCTCGCCGAGCGAGGGAAGCGGCACCTCCTCGGCGCCGGGCTCGCCGCCGAACGGCGCGTCGAAGGGCGCGTCGACCGGCGGGGCGTCCTCGAAGACGCCGTACTCGTCGACGGCGTCCGCGCCGGCCCGCAGCCGGTCCCGCTGCCGCAGCAGTGCCCCGGCCTGGACGAACCGCAGCGGCAGGCCCTCCGACTCGAACCACAGGTCGCCGGCCCAGTTCAGCTCGTCCTCGGTGAGGACCCGGCCGACGCCGCGCTCCAGGAGCTCCACGCTCTCGGCACGACCGAGACCGCCGAGGACGACGTCCTCGATGCCGGCGTCGGCGGACGGCGCGGGCACGTCGGGCGTGGCACCGATGACGAACGCGCACTCGGGGGTCGCGTCCAGCAGCTCGTCCAGCGCGGCGCCGCCGAACTCGATGTCGTCCAGGACGACGACGGCGCCGATCTCCCGGACGAGGGTGAGCAGTTCGTCCCGGTCCGGGCGGTGCAGGGGCGCGCTGTAGACGGCGTGGAAGAGGTCGTACAGCAGGTCGTCGGGTGTGCGGTGGAAGCCGGTGAGGCGGACCACGCCGTCGGGGGCGAGGTCGGCGCAGTCGTCGGCGACGAGGTCGAGGAGGCTGGTGCGGCCGGCGCCCGGGGAGCCGACGAGGCGTACGGAGCGGCCGCGGGCGAGCATCCGTACCAGTTGCTCGCGCTCGTCCTGGCGGGCCGGCAGCGGGTGTGCCGGACGGGCCGGGCCGGGCGGGACGGGCGGTCTGGCGGCGCGGTCGGCCTCGGCACGGTCGGCCGGGGTCAGCTTCTCGGGCCGCGCGGGGCGCTCCGCCGGCGGGCAGGCCTCGATCTCGCTGCCGTCGACGGGGTTGACCGTGAGCAGGAAGTCGCCCGTGACCAGTTGCACGGTGCGGGCGAGTGCGGGCGAGTGCTGTCCGAAGTCGGATGTGAGGGAATCCCGGGGCGGGCGCTGGCGCGACGACTGGCCGCCGGCCTCGTGGCCGTACTCCTCGGGTCCCCGGTTGTTCGGGTCCATAGGTTCAAGCCCCCCAAAAGCGTCGTGTGCTGTAGGCCCTGTCTCCGGTGACAGGCCCGGGCCCCTCCCGGCCTTTGCACACCGCGCTGTCGCTTCTGGTCCGGGCCCGCTCGAAGGGGTTTGTCTACTCGGCGGGCAGCCGAACCCTAAACCTTCGCACAGTATCTACGACAGATCGGGGTACCGCGCCGTCCGAGACGTCACAGTCTCATGAGGATTGTGCATGAGGTGCGCTTCGCAACCGGAACGCCCTACTGTCCCGTCCCACCCGTGCCGGGCGTCACACCCGGGGCAGTGACTCCACCCCGATGCCGCCCTCGATCGCCAGGATCCGGTGCAGCCGGGTGGCCACCAGCAGGCGCTGCATCTGCGGCGGCACGCCGCGCAGCACCAGGCGCCGGCCGCAGCGGCCGGCCCTCCGGTGGGCCCCCATGATCACCCCGAGTCCGGTGGCGTCCCAGAACTCCAGCTCGGACAGGTCGAGCACCAGGTCGCCGACTCCGTCGTCGACGGCCGAGTGCAGGACCGTACGGGCGTCCGCCGCGCTGCGGACGTCGAGGCGGCCCCCGACGACCAGCTCGGCGTGGTCGCCCCTGATGTGCATATGCGCTCCCCAAGCGTGCGTTCGTGCTCCGCGATGCGAGTCTGTGTCTGTGCCCGTGGTTGCCTGTGGCTGTGTTCGCTATGAGTCTTCGCTGTGGCCGGTGATGCAACCTCTGACTGCGTTGAGCGGCCTGAGGTTGCCGTCTGTAAGCGAACCGATACCGAATTCACCCCATCGCGTGATGCGCTCAGGGGATGTGCGGTGCTTTACGAATGCTCAGTAGCTGTAAAAGCCTTGCCCGCTCTTGCGACCGATGTCACCCGCGTCCACCATCCGGCGCATCAGCTCCGGCGGGGCGAACTTCTCGTCCTGGGACTCGGTGTAGATGTTGCTGGTGGCGTGCAGCAGGATGTCGACGCCGGTGAGGTCCGCCGTGGCCAGCGGGCCCATGGCGTGGCCGAAGCCCAGCTTGCAGGCGAGGTCGATGTCCTCGGCGGTCGCGACACCCGACTCGTAGAGCTTGGTGGCCTCGACGACGAGCGCCGAGATGAGCCGGGTGGTGACGAAGCCGGCGACGTCCCGGTTGACGACGATGCAGGTCTTGCCGACGGACTCGGCGAACTCCCGCGCGGTGGCGAGGGTTTCGTCGCTCGTCTTGTACCCGCGGACGAGTTCGACGAGCTGCATCATTGGCACCGGCGAGAAGAAGTGCACACCGACGACCCGCTCCGGGCGTTCGGTGGCCGCCGCGATCTTGGTGATCGGGATGGCGGAGGTGTTGGAGGCGAGCACGGTGTCCTCGCGCACGATCTTGTCGAGCGTGCGGAAGATCTCGTGCTTGACCTCGAGCTTCTCGAAGACGGCCTCGACGACGACGTCCGCGTCGGCGGCGGCGTCCAGGTCGGTGGTCGCGGTGATGCGGGCGAGCGCGGCATCGGCGTCGTGCGCCTCGAGCTTGCCCTTGCTGACGAACTTGTCGTACGAGGCCTTGATGCCGTCGGTGCCACGCTTGAGCGCCTCATCGGTGACGTCACGCAGGACCACGTCCCAGCCCGCCTGAGCGGAGACCTGGGCGATGCCGGAACCCATGAGTCCGGCCCCGATGACGGCGAGCTTCCGTGCCACTGACGACTCCCCTTTGAATCACGGCAGCATGACTGCGCGTGCGCTTACACGCTGTTTACGATTGCCTCTTCGGCGGACCTTAGCGTCCGTGAGGCACTGTGTGACCGGTTAGTAACGCGAGTCACGGTCTCACGGCGTGAGATGCCGGTCACGGCGCCCAGTCCCACGGCCAATGCCTTGCGCGTCCACGTGGATTGACGCCTCTTCCCACCAACGACACCCGCCCATCCGGGACACGGGTGCGGCACAAGAATGAACGTACGAAAGAAGGGGTGCCGGCGGTCCGGGAGGCAGCGTCTAGATTGGCCGTATGGTCAATCTGACGCGCATCTACACCAGGACCGGCGACCAGGGCACCACCGCCCTCGGCGACATGAGCCGGGTCGCCAAGACCGATCTGCGGATCTCCGCGTACGCGGACGCCAACGAGGCGAACGCGGTCCTCGGGACGGCGATCGCGCTGGGGAACCTGGACGCGGAGATCGTCAAGGTGCTCACCCGGGTGCAGAACGACCTGTTCGACGTGGGCGCGGACCTGTCGACGCCGGTGGTGGAGAACCCGGAGTTCCCGCCGCTGAGGGTGGAGCAGTTCTACATCGACAGGCTGGAGGCGGACTGCGACCGCTTCAACGAGCGGTTGGAGAAGCTGCGGTCCTTCATCCTGCCGGGCGGTACCCCGGGAGCGGCCCTGCTGCACCAGGCCTGCACGGTGGTACGCCGGGCCGAGCGCTCGACCTGGGCGGCACTGGAGGTCCACGGCGAGACGATGAACCCCCTGACGGCGACCTACCTCAACCGGCTATCGGACCTGCTGTTCATCCTTGCCCGGACGGCCAACGAGGGCGTCGGGGACGTGCTCTGGGTCCCGGGCGGGGAGCGCTGACACCGGGCTCCTTCTTCGGCCAGATCAGGTAGGCGAGGGCAACCAGGCCGTGGATGCCCGCTGCCCTGAGAGCCGCCCACTGGAAGGACCGCAGCGAGGAGACATCCCCGTCGTCGCCGATGTACCAGACCGCCCCCTGGAGCAGCGCGCACGCGACGGCCGCCGCCAGGACGGTACGGAGCCACAGCTGTCCCTCGTGCCGGGCACGCGGTATGCCGTAGCGGGGCGGCCCGACCGGCTTGGGCGCCCCGGCCAGGCGGTGGGCGGCGTGCCCGTCCAGCCAACGGATCGTGTAGTGGCCGTACGCCACGGTGTAGCCGATGTACAACGCCGCCAGCCCGTGCTCCCAGCCGGGCTCCGCGCCGTTCCTCAGGTCGATCGCCGTGGCGACGAACAGGACCAGTTCCAGCACCGGCTCGCACAGCAGCAGCACCACGCTCGTCCGGCGCCACTTCAGCAGGTAGCGGACGGCTAGGCCCAGTGCCAGCAGCACCCAGAAGCCGACCTCGCAGGCGATGATGAGGGCGACGATCACGACTTGCTCCCTTCGGTCACCTCTCCAGGCTCCCGTCGGGACCCGCCGCTCTCGTCGTCGGCGATGACGAACTCGCCGTACATCGAAAGATGCAGTACGGGACCCTTCCCCGGCATCAGGCGCCGGTCGCGCACACCGTGTTGGATGGAGTCATGCCCCTGCCCCGCCCCCACCGCTTCGACGTGTACGTCGCCCTCGGCGGGCTGCTCGGCGGCCTGCTGCTGGTGGGCATCGGCCTGGGCACGCGGCCCGCCAAGGACCCGATCACGCTCTTCGACGGCCCCTGGCCGATCCTGGTGCCGCTCACCGTGCTGGCCGGCTGCGAGCTGCTGCGCCGGACGGCCCCCCGCACGGCCCTGCTGATCGCCACGCCCGCGGTCTGTGCGGACGTCGTGACCCAGGGCAGCCTGGCCACCGTCCTGATGTTCACCGACATCGTCTATGCGGCCGTGCTGTACGGCCCGCTCGCCTCGGCCCGCCGTATCCAGTGGATCACCGGTCTGCTCACGGTGGCCGGGACGCTGGTGCCGTTCGCGGTGTGGCGCGTCTCGGAGGCGCTGCTGATCGGCGTGGTCGTCGGCATCGTGGCGTACGCCCCCGCCGCCACCGGCTGGATCGTGCGCAACCACCGTGACGCCGCCGAGGCCGCCCGCCTGCTCGCGGAACAGACCGCCCTGCTCGCCGAGAAGGGCCGGGCCCAGGCCGTCGCCGCCGAACGTTCCCGGATGGCCCGGGAGTTGCACGACATGGTCGCCAACCATCTCTCGGCGATCGCCATCCACTCCACGGCCGCGCTCTCGATCGACGAGCCGGCGACCTCCCGCGAGGCCCTCTCCGTCATCCGGCAGAACAGCGTCGAGGGGCTCGCCGAGATGCGCCGGCTGATCGGCATCCTGCGCGACGGCGGCGGTGACCACGAGCCCTCCGCCGTCCCCACCCTCGACGGCCTCACCGTCCTGGTCGAGGGTGCCCGCGCCAACGGACTCGACGTCAGCCTCGACACCGGGTACGACGGCGGCGCCCCCGCCCCGGTGGAGCTCGCCGCCTACCGGATCGTGCAGGAGTCGCTGACCAACGCCCTCAAGCACGCCTGCCCCGGCCGCGTCACGGTGCGGCTGGCCCGGCGGGACGGTTCGCTGACCGTGGCGGTGAGCAGTCCGTACGGCGACCGGGACGTGCCCCGTGCTCCCGGCTCGGGCTCCGGGCTGATCGGGATGCGGGAGCGGGCGGCGCTGCTGGGCGGCACGTTCGAGGCGGGGCCGGACGGGGATCACTGGACCGTACGCGCGTCCCTGCCCCTTGCCGAGACCCAGGAAGAAGGAGCGACCGCATGATCCGCGTCCTCGTCGCCGAGGACCAGTCCGCCGTTCGTGCCGGACTCGTCCTCATCCTGCGCAGCGCGCCCGACATCGAGGTGGTCGGCGAGGCCGCGGACGGCGAACAGGCGGTGGAACTGGCTCGGGAGCTCAGGCCGGACCTGGTCCTGATGGACGTTCAGATGCCACGCCTGGACGGTGTGTCCGCCACCCGGCGGGTCGTCGAGGAGCGGCTCGCGGATGTGCTCGTGCTGACCACGTTCGACCTCGACGAGTATGTGTTCGGGGCGCTGCGGGCCGGCGCGTCCGGGTTCCTGCTGAAGAACACCGAGGCCCGCGACCTGTTGGAGGCGGTCCGGACGGTGGCGCGCGGGGAGGGCCTGATCGCCCCGGCCGTCACCCGGCGCCTGATCGCCGAGTTCGCCGCGAAGCCCGTCCGGGAGTCGACGGCCGACCCGTCCGTCCTGGACTCCCTCACGCGCCGCGAGCGCGAGGTGCTGGCCTGCCTCGGACAGGGCCTGTCCAACGCCGACATCGCGACCCGGCTCGACATGGCCGAGGCGACGGTCAAGACGCACGTCAGCCGGCTGCTGGGGAAGCTGGAACTGCGCAGCCGGGTCCAAGCGGCCGTACTGGCGCAGGAGTTGGGGATCTAGCGGAGCCGGAAATCGGCCCCTCGCGGACCGAGAGGCTACTGGTCCAGACCTATTGACCTGTGGTCCAGACCTTTCTATCCTCACCGCACCATGAGTGGGCGTGAGGCTCAGTCATGCCCCACAACTCCCCAACAAGGAGGCGCGACATGCGCTTCAGACACAGAGCCGCGGCAGGGTTCGCGACACTGTTGCTCCCCCTGGCCGGTCTCGTCGGCCTCGCGAGCCCCGCCGAGGCCGCGACGTCCGCCACCGCCACCTACGCCAAGACCCAGGACTGGGGCTCCGGCTTCGAGGGCAAGTGGACCGTCAAGAACACCGGCGACACCACCATCAGCTCCTGGACCGTCGAGTGGGACTTCCCCTCCGGCACCTCCGTCACCTCCGCCTGGGACGCCGACGTCACCTCCTCCGGCACCCACTGGACCGCCAGGAACAAGTCCTGGAACGGCTCCCTCGCCCCCGGCGCCTCCGTCACCTTCGGCTTCAACGGCACCGGCTCCGGCGCCCCGGCCAACTGCAAGCTGAACGGCGGCAGCTGCGACGGCGGCAGCGTCCCGGGCGACACCCCACCGTCCGCCCCGGGCACCCCCACCGCCTCCGACATCACCAACACCTCGGTGAAGCTCAGCTGGTCCGCCGCCACCGACGACAAGGGCGTCAAGAACTACGACGTCCTGCGTGACGGCGCCAAGGTCGCGACCGTGACGACCACCTCGTACACGGACTCCGGCCTGACCGCCGGCACCGACTACTCCTACACCGTCCAGGCCCGCGACACCGCCGACCAGACCGGCCCGGTCAGCGGCGCCCGCGCGGTGCGCACCACCGGCGGCACCACCGAGCCGCCCCCCACCGGCAACAAGGTCAAGCTCGGCTACTTCACCGAGTGGGGCGTCTACGGCCGCAACTACCACGTCAAGAACCTGGTGACCTCCGGTTCCGCCTCGAAGATCACGCACATCAACTACGCGTTCGGCAACGTCAAGGACGGCAAGTGCGTCGTCGACGACACCTACGCCGCCTACGACAAGGCCTACACCGCCGACCAGTCCGTCAGCGGCACCGCCGACACCTGGGACCAGCCGCTGCGCGGCAACTTCAACCAGCTGCGCCAGCTGAAGGCGAAGTACCCGCACATCAAGGTGCTGTACTCCTTCGGCGGCTGGACCTACTCCGGCGGCTTCGGCCAGGCGGCGGCCAACGCGGCCGCGTTCGCCAAGTCCTGCAAGGCCGTGGTCGAGGACCCGCGCTGGGCCGACGTCTTCGACGGCATCGACATCGACTGGGAGTACCCGAACGCCTGCGGCCTGACCTGCGACACATCCGGTGCCGCGGCCTTCAAGAACCTCTCGCAGGCACTGCGTGCCGAGTTCGGCTCGAACTACCTGGTCACCGCGGCCATCACCGCCGACGCCTCGTCCGGCGGCAAGATCGACGCGGCCGACTACGGCGGCGCCGCCCAGTACCTCGACTGGTACAACGTGATGACGTACGACTACTTCGGCGCCTGGGACAAGACCGGCCCCACCGCCCCGCACTCGCCGCTCACGTCGTACACCGGCATCCCGAAGGAGGGCTTCAACTCCGCCGCCGCCATCGCCAAGCTCAAGGCCAAGGGCGTACCCGCGAGCAAGCTGCTGCTCGGTATCGGCTTCTACGGCCGCGGCTGGACCGGCGTCACCCAGTCCGCCCCCGGCGGCACCGCCACGGGTCCGGCGACCGGCACCTACGAGGCGGGCATCGAGGACTACAAGGTCCTCAAGAACTCCTGCCCGGCCACCGGCACCGTGGCCGGCACCGCGTACGCGCACTGCGGCAGCAACTGGTGGTCGTACGACACCCCGTCGACGATCGCCGGAAAGATGACCTGGGCCAAGAACCAGGGCCTGGGCGGCGCGTTCTTCTGGGAGTTCAGCGGCGACAGCAGCAACGGTGAACTGGTGACCGCCATCAACAACGGGCTCAACTGACCGGCGTACTAAGCCACATTGACGCGCTGACCGGGCGGGGCTGCCTCAAGCCACGCGAGGAAACCGGTCAGCGCGTCTTCGCTCATGGCGAGTTCCAGGCGCGTGCCCCGGTGCAGACAGACGAGGATCACGTGGTCGGACAGGAGCGCCAGCTCCTCCTCGCCCTCGGGGACGCGGCGGCCGGCCACCTCGATCGCGGAGCGCTCCAGGATGCGGCGCGGGCGGTAGGCGTAGGAGAAGACGCGGTACCACTCGATGCGGTCGCCGTTGTAGCGGGCGACGCCGTAGGACCAGCCTTTGCCGCTGGTGTCGGGTTTCTCGGGTACGTCCCAGCGCAGGGAACAGTCGAAGGTGCCGCCGGAGCGCTGGATGAGCCTGCGGCGCAGGCCGAAGACGAACAGCCCCAGCACCACCAGGGCGACAACGATTCCGCACACAGTCAGAGCGAGGACCATCGACACCGACCTCCTCGTCTCCTAGGTAACGGAACGGAAAAAACTTCCATATCTGCCTCAGCCGCGACCGGCACCGGATCACTCCGGTCCCAGCCGCGGCTGAGTGACGTCATCGCGTGCGCTCCCCCAGAGCCTAAAGGGCCCGAGAGGTGACCCCGTGGGTCAGCGCGCCGTCGCCGCCCGCAGGCGGACCTCCGCGCGGCGCTCGGCGGACGCGTCGTCGTCCGACTTCGCGCGCTCGAGTGCCCGCTCCGCGCGCTGGACATCGATCTCGTCCGACAGCTCGGCGATCTCGGCCAGCAGCGACAGCTTGTTGTCCGCGAACGAGATGAAACCGCCGTGCACCGCGGCGATCACGGTTCCACCTTCACTCGTACGGATGGTCACCGGGCCCGACTCCAGCACACCGAGCAGCGGCTGGTGACCGGGCATGACGCCGATGTCGCCGGACGTGGTGCGCGCGACGACCAGGGTGGCCTGGCCCGACCAGACCTCACGGTCGGCGGCGACCAGCGCGACGTGCAGCTCAGCAGCCAAGGTGGCTCCTCGGGTCACCACCCGGCACTCCTGCCGGGTGTTGCGTATAAGTCTAGTAGGGCGCCGAGCGCCAATGTGTCGGGCCCCGCCCCAGGGTCCTGCTGGGGGTCTGGGGGTTATCCCCCAGGCAAATGCAGCAGTAGGCGTGACAGAGGGGGCGGGACGTGCCCCGCCCCCTCTGTCCAGAGCTCAAGGCTCAAGAACACCGGTGCGTCAGGAGACGCCCAGTTCCTTCGCGTTCTTCTTGAGGTCCTCGAGACCACCGCACATGAAGAACGCCTGCTCCGGGAAGTGGTCGAACTCACCGTCGCAGATCGCGTTGAACGCGGCGATCGACTCGTCCAGCGGCACGTCCGAGCCGTCCACACCGGTGAACTGCTTGGCGACGTGCGTGTTCTGGGACAGGAAGCGCTCGACGCGGCGGGCACGCTGGACGACCAGCTTGTCCTCCTCGCTGAGCTCGTCGATACCGAGGATCGCGATGATGTCCTGGAGGTCCTTGTACTTCTGCAGGATCCCCTTGACGCGCATGGCGCAGTTGTAGTGGTCCTGCGCGATGTAGCGCGGGTCCAGGATCCGGGACGTGGAGTCCAGCGGGTCCACGGCCGGGTAGATGCCCTTCTCGGAGATCGGACGGGACAGAACCGTCGTCGCGTCGAGGTGGGCGAAGGTGGTGGCCGGGGCCGGGTCGGTCAGGTCGTCCGCGGGGACGTAGATCGCCTGCATCGAGGTGATCGAGTGACCACGGGTCGAGGTGATGCGCTCCTGGAGGAGACCCATCTCGTCGGCCAGGTTCGGCTGGTAACCCACCGCGGAGGGCATACGGCCGAGCAGGGTCGACACCTCGGAACCGGCCTGCGTGAAGCGGAAGATGTTGTCGATGAAGAACAGCACGTCCTGCTTCTGGACGTCACGGAAGTACTCGGCCATGGTCAGGCCGGCCAGCGCGACGCGCAGACGGGTGCCCGGGGGCTCGTCCATCTGACCGAAGACCAGCGCGGTCTTGTCGATGACGCCGGACTCGCTCATCTCGTCGATGAGGTCGTTGCCCTCACGGGTGCGCTCACCGACACCGGCGAACACGGACACACCGTCGTGGTTGTTGGCGACACGGTAGATCATCTCCTGGATGAGCACCGTCTTGCCGACGCCGGCGCCGCCGAACAGACCGATCTTGCCGCCCTTGACGTACGGGGTCAGCAGGTCGATGACCTTGACGCCGGTCTCGAACATCTCGGTCTTCGACTCGAGCTCGTCGAAGTTCGGGGCCTTGCGGTGGATGGACCAGCGCTCGCCGTCGTAGGTCTCGTCGACGTTCAGCACCTCACCGAGGGTGTTGAACACCTTGCCCTTGGTGAAGTCGCCGACCGGGACGGTGATGCCGTCGCCGGTGTCGGTGACCGGGGCCTGGCGGACCAGACCGTCGGTGGGCTGCATGGAGATGGTGCGGACCAGGCCGTCACCCAGGTGCTGGGCGACCTCCAGGGTCAGCGTCTTCTTCTCGCCGGCGTTGGCCGGGTCGGCCACCTCGACGTGAAGCGCGTTGTAGATGTCCGGCATCGCGTCGACGGGGAACTCCACGTCGACGACCGGGCCGATGACCCGGGCGACGCGGCCCGTAGCCGTCGCGGTCTCAACAGTGGTGGTCATTAGCGGTCACTCCCCGCGGTCGCGTCGGCCAGGGCGCTCGCGCCACCGACGATCTCGCTGATTTCCTGGGTGATTTCGGCCTGGCGGGCCGCGTTGGCAAGACGGGAGAGCGTGTTGATCAGCTCGCCCGCGTTGTCGGTGGCCGACTTCATCGCGCGCCGCGTGGCGGCGTGCTTGGAGGCGGCCGACTGGAGCAGCGCGTTGTAGATACGGCTTTCCACGTAGCGCGGCAGCAGGGCGTCGAGGACGTCCTCCGCCGAGGGCTCGAAGTCGTACAGCGGGAGAAGCTCGCCCTTGGACGTAGCCTCCTCCGCGACCTCTTCGAGGCTGAGCGGCAGCAGACGCGCATCCAGCGCCTGCTGGGTCATCATCGACACGAACTCGGTGTAGACGATGTGGAGCTCGTCCACGCCGCCCTCGGCCGTCGCCGTCTCGATCGCCTCGATCAGCGGAGCCGCGACCTTCTTGGCGTCCGCGTACGTGGGCTCGTCGGTGAAACCGCTCCACGACTCCGCGATCTTGCGCTCACGGAAGTTGTAGTGCGCCACACCACGGCGGCCGACGATGTAGACGTCGACCTCCTTGCCCTCGCGCTCCAGGCGCTCGGTGAGCTGCTCCGCCGCCTTGATGGCGTTGGAGTTGAACGCACCGGCGAGACCGCGGTCGCTGGTCAGGAGCAGCACCGCGGACCGCGTGACCGTCTCGGCCTGCGTGGTCAGCGGGTGCTTGGTGTTCGAGCCGGTGCCGACCGCCGTGACCGCGCGCGTGAGCTCGGTCGCGTAGGGCGTGGAGGCCGCCACCTTGCGCTGCGCCTTGACGACGCGCGAGGCGGCGATCATCTCCATCGCCTTCGTGATCTTCTTGGTCGCGGTGACGGATCGGATGCGACGCTTGTAGACCCGGAGCTGGGCTCCCATGAGTCAGGTCCCTTCCTTACGTCACTTGGAGGCGCTGGTCGCCTTCGGGGCGGCCGGAGCCTCTTCGCCGAGGAGCTTGCCGTCCGCGGTCTCGAACTGCTTCTTGAACTCCGCGATGGCGTCGGCGACGGCGCCGAGGGTGTCGTCCGACATCTTGCCGCCCTCCTTGATGGAGGTCATGAGGCCCTGCTCCTTGCGGTGCAGGTACTCAAGCAGCTCCTTCTCGAAGCGGCGGATGTCGGCGACCGGCACGTCGTCCATCTTGCCGGTGGTGCCGGCCCACACGGAGACGACCTGGTCCTCGGTGGACATCGGCTCGTACTGGGCCTGCTTCAGCAGCTCGACCATGCGCTGACCGCGCTCCAGCTGCGCCTTCGACGCGGCGTCCAGGTCGGAACCGAAGGCGGCGAACGCCTCCAGCTCACGGAACTGGGCGAGGTCGACGCGGAGACGGCCCGAAACCTGCTTCATCGCCTTGTGCTGCGCGGAACCACCGACTCGGGAGACGGAGATACCGACGTTCAGCGCGGGGCGCTGACCGGCGTTGAACAGGTCCGACTCCAGGAAGCACTGGCCGTCGGTGATGGAGATGACGTTGGTCGGGATGAACGCCGAGACGTCGTTGGCCTTGGTCTCGACGATCGGCAGACCGGTCATCGAGCCGGCGCCCATGTCGTCGGAGAGCTTGGCGCAGCGCTCCAGCAGACGGGAGTGCAGGTAGAAGACGTCACCCGGGTAGGCCTCACGGCCCGGCGGGCGGCGCAGCAGCAGGGACACGGCGCGGTAGGCGTCGGCCTGCTTCGACAGGTCGTCGAAGATGATGAGGACGTGCTTGCCCTCGTACATCCACTGCTGACCGATGGCCGAACCGGTGTACGGCGCCAGGTACTTGAAGCCGGCCGGGTCGGACGCCGGGGCGGCGACGATGGTCGTGTACTCCAGCGCGCCGTTCTCCTCCAGCGCGCGGCGGACCGACGCGATGGTGGAGCCCTTCTGGCCGATGGCGACGTAGATGCAGCGGACCTGCTTGTTCGGGTCGCCGGTGCGCCAGTTGTCGCGCTGGTTGATGATCGTGTCGACGGCCAGGGCGGTCTTGCCGGTCTGGCGGTCACCGATGATCAGCTGACGCTGGCCACGGCCGATCGGGGTCATCGCGTCGACGGCCTTGTAGCCGGTCTCCATCGGCTCGTGCACCGACTTGCGCTGCATGACCGTGGGGGCCTGCAGCTCGAGGGCGCGGCGGCCGGACGTCTCGATCTCGCCGAGGCCGTCGATCGGGTTGCCGAGCGGGTCGACGACGCGGCCGAGGTAGCCCTCGCCCACCGCGACGGAGAGAACCTCACCGGTGCGCTGCACCGGCTGCCCCTCCTCGATGCCGCTGAACTCACCGAGGACGATGGCACCGATCTCGCGCTCCTCGAGGTTGAGGGCGAGGCCGAGGGTGCCGTCCTCGAACTTCAGCAGTTCGTTGGCCATGGCCGAGGGCAGACCCTCGACCTTCGCGATGCCGTCGCCGGCAAGGGTGACCGTACCGACCTCCTCGCGCGAGGCCGCGTCCGGCTTGTACGACTGGACAAAGTTCTCCAGCGCGTCCCGGATCTCCTCCGGCCGGATCGTGAGCTCCGCCATCTGGGTTCCCTGCTCTCCTTGTTGGGCCCGAAGTTTCACTTGGGGGGGATGGGGACTCCCCCCTGAAAGAGGTGAATCCTCTGCACGGCCCAACATGGGCCGTCGTAAGTACGTACTGCGTATTGAGTTGCTGCTAGCTCGCCAGTCGGCGGCCGGCGTCCTCGATGCGGTCCGCGAGGGAGCCGTTGATCAGCTCGTCGCCGACCTGCACCCGGATTCCGCCGACGACCTCGGGGTCCACGTCGAGGTTCAGGTGCATCGTGCGGCCGTAGAGCTTCGCGAGGGCGGCGCCCAGGCGCTGCTTCTGCCGGTCGCTCAGCGGCACCGCGGAGGTGACCACGGCCACCATGCGGTCCCGGCGCTCGGCGGCGAGCTTGGACAGGGACTCCAGTCCCGACTCCAGGCTACGTCCACGCGGCGCGGTCACAAGACGCGTCACCAGACGCTCGGTGGTCGCCTTGGCCCGGCCGCCGAGCAGGCTGCGCAGCAGTTCGCTCTTGGCCGAGGTGGTGGCGGCGCGGTCGGTCAGCGCGGCGCGCAGCTCGGTGCTGGAGGAGACGATCCGGCCGAACCGGAACAGCTCGTCCTCGACATCGTCGAGCGTGCCCGCCTTCTGCGCGGCGGTGAGGTCGGCGGTGTCCGCCAGCTCCTCCAGCGCGTCCACCAGGTCGCGGGACTGCGACCAGCGGGAGCGCACCATGCCGGCCAGCAGGTCGGTGGCCTCGCCGCCGACCTGGCCACCGAGCAGGCGCTGGGCCAGCTCGGCCTTGGCCTCACCGGCCTGCGCCGGGTCGGTCAGGACCCGACGCAGCGACACCTCGCGGTCGAGCAGCGCGGTGACGGCGGCCAGCTCGTCGGCGAGCTTGGTCGCGTCGACGGACGTGTTGTCCGTCAGCGCGTCGAGTCGCTCGCGTGCGGCTGCCAGGGCCTCGCGGCTCGCTCCGTTCATCGTCCGGCCTCGGCCTTCTCCTCGAGCTCGTCGAGGAAGCGGTCGATCACGCGGCTCTGCCGGGCGTGGTCCTCGAGGGACTCACCGACGAGCTTGCCGGCCAGGTCGGTGGCGAGCTTGCCGACGTCCTGGCGCAGCGCGGAGGACGCGGCCTTGCGGTCGGCCTCGATCTGCGCGTGACCGGCGGCGACGATCTCCTCGCGCTGCCGCTGGCCTTCCGCACGCATCTCGGCGATGAGCGCGGCGCCCTGCTCCTGCGCCTCCTGGCGCAGACGCGCGGCCTCGTGCCGGGCCTCGGCGAGCTGGGCCTTGTACTGCTCGAGGACGCTCTGGGCCTCGACCTGGGCCGCCTCGGCCTTCTCGATACCACCTTCGATCGCCTCGCGGCGCTCTTCCAGAACCTTGTTGATGTTCGGAAGCAGCTTCTTCCAGAAGAAGAAGAACACGATGGCGAAGGCGATGGTGCCGACGAGCAGCTCGGGGCCCGGAGGAACGAGCGGGTTCTGCTCTTCCTCGGCCGCCAGCTGTACCAGGTTGGCGATCACATCAATGCCTTTCGTAGAAAGGGTGGCTCGTCAGGGTTCGATCATCCGTAGACGAACGGCATGACGATGCCGATGAGGGCGAGCGCCTCACAGAAGGCGAAGCCGAGGATCTGGTTGGCACGGATCAGGCCGGCGGCCTCGGGCTGGCGGGCCAGGGCCTGGGTGCCGTTACCGAAGATGATGCCGACGCCGACGCCGGGGCCGATGGCGGCCAGGCCGTAGCCGATGGAACCGATGTTGCCTTCGACGGCGGCGAGGGTCTCAAGGGCAGCCATGCTGATTCTTCCTTCTCTTTCATGGACCGGCGGGGGTTGGCCACCGGACGTTCTTGGGGGCTTGTGGTGCGGCGGGGCTCAGTGGTGCTCGGCCAGAGCGCCCTGGATGTACGAGCAGGCCAGCAGCACGAAGACGTACGCCTGGACGGCCTGCACGAAGAGCTCGAAGAGGATCATGACCATGGTCATGACGAAGGAGACACCGGCCGCCGGGATCATCCAGCTGTTCAGCAGGTACCAGGAGGCGACGGTGAACATGACCAGCATCAGGTGGCCGGCGAACATGTTGGCGAAGAGTCGCACCGCGTGCGTGAACGGGCGGACGAACAGGTTCGAGAAGAACTCGATGACCATGACGAGCGGCAGCACCGCGCCGAGCGACTTGTCGTAGCCGGTGACGTTCTTGAAGAAGCCGACGAAGCCGTGGCGCTTGAAGGTCAGCGAGACCCAGACGACCCAGACGATCGCGGCCAGCACCATCGGGAAGGCGATGATCGACGAGACCGGGAACTGGGCCAGCGGGATCACGGACCAGATGTTCATGATCCAGATGAAGAAGAAGAGCGAGACCATCAAGGGGACGAACTTCTCGCCCTCCTTCTTGCCGAGGGTCTCGTAGACGATGGTGCGGCGTACGAAGTCGTAGCCGGCCTCGCCGACCATCTGCAGCTTGCCCGGGACCACCTTGGCCTTGCCGAAGGCGGCCCAGAAGAAGGTGATGACCAGGAGTGTGGTGATGAGCGCGAGCAGCATCACCTTGTTGAACTCGAACCCGCCGACCGTGGCGATCGGCTTGAAGAGGAACGAGTGCAGGCCCGGAGCCGGAAAGCCACACCCGTTGTCGGACATGATCCGACAACTCCAGTCAAAGGCGAGCTGGGTCTGGTCAGCACTCACCGCGGGCTCCTTCGGCGTGACGCATGGGTACGGCAACCTCGTTGTGTCGGCGCGGCGCGCAGCCGCGGATCGGCACCGGACTGGTGTTACGAATGTGGGGGCGGCTGGGGGGCATCAAGCCTCGCGATTGAGCAGGCGTCAGCTCAGATGCCCGCGCCCGCGATGCCGCAGTTGGCACCGGACGATAGCAGGACTTCTTACACGCTCTTATCTCGGCCCTACCCCTCACGACGAGTGCCCCGATTTTTCGGGCTTGCCGCCCGAGGAGTCGGGTTCGACGTAGAGGATCTTGGCCTTCATGTGAGCACGCGTCTGAGCGGCGATCCACGCGAGCGTGGTGGCGATGAGCGTGATCGCGAAGGCCTTGGGGTGGAACAGCGTGGTGTCCCGGAACAAGCTCAGGAAGATGAACAGCAGCAGGATCTGCGCCGCGTAGAGCATCAGGCCCATCATCTGGAACAGATGCGGAAGCGATTTGGCAGTCCGCTGCAGAACGTAGAGCCCGATCCCCATGAAGAGGATCGTGAGCACCGCCGCGACAACCGCACCGATCGCGCCCTTCCCGCCCACGACCACACCACTGACGACGGCAGCGACCGCGCCGACGGCGGCCGTGGGTACGGCAGCCTGAAGCAGGATCCGGACGTCATTGGACGGCATGGCGGCAACTCCGCTTTCACGGTGGGGGCAGGGTGTCGTCATGGACGAGCGTAGTCCCGGGCTGAGAGAGAACCTCACACCAATGGACCGTCGCACTACGGTCCTTCGGCTCTATCCGGGGGGGTTCTCGTGAACCGTATCACAAACTATTTGATGAGGTCTTTACCTGGAGGGTGTGCGCACTGTCACACATGAGAGTGACAGTGCGCGTCTGTGCAGAATCCCGGTCGACTTGTCTGGTATTGGGGGCTTCGCACCCCCATCGCACTCCCACGGTTTGGCAATGCTCTAGTCAGATTCTTACCTTGCCCGTGTTCCCAGGCCCGCCGTCAGCGCGACGTTCCGGCCTTGCCCCGGTCCAGCAACCGCGAACGGGCGCCGATCGCGGTCGCACCGTTGACGCGCGAGACCCCGGCCGCGACCGGCGTACGGGGCTCCTCCTCGGACCGGGCTGCCCCGGCCGGGGCGCCCGTCGCTGTGTCGGCGGAGGCGGTCTGCGGTGTGGTGGCGGCCGGTTCCACGACGGCCCCGCGACGGCGGTAGCGCGGCGGCACGAAGGCCTCGGCCCAGCGCGGGGCCCGCGGTGTGAAGCGGGGCAGCAGGAGCAGGACGAGGCCGATGGCGCTGAGGAACACCACGCCCAGCACGATCCACATGGACGCCGAGTTCACGGAGTAGGCGAGCGTGCCGAAGGCGATCAGCGCCGACCAGAAGTACATGATCAGCACCGCGCGGCTGTGGGAGTGGCCGATCTCCAGCAGGCGGTGGTGCAGATGGCCGCGGTCGGCGGCGAACGGCGACTGGCCGCGCCAGGTGCGGCGGACGATCGCCAGCACCAGGTCGGCGGCGGGGATAGCGATGATCGTCAGCGGCAGCAGCAGCGGGATGTAGACCGGCACCGTCTGGTGCACGGCCTCCCTCTCGGACTGGGCGAACACCTTCAACGCGTCCGGGTCGACCTGGCCGGTGATGGAGATGGCACCCGCGGCAAGCACCAGGCCGATGAGCATCGAGCCCGAGTCGCCCATGAAGATCCGCGCCGGGTGCATGTTGTGCGGCAAAAAGCCCAGGCACATGCCCATCAGGATCGCCGCGAACAGGGTGGCCGGGGCGGCGGCCTCGATGCCGTACGACACCCAGACCCGGTAGGCGTAGAGGAAGAACGCGGCCGAGGCGATGCACACCATGCCGGCCGCGAGGCCGTCCAGGCCGTCGACGAAGTTGACCGCGTTGATGGTGATCACGACCAGGGCGACGGTGAGCAGGGTGCCCTGCCACTGGGTCAACGCGACCGAGCCGACGCCCGGGATGGGCAGCCACAGGATGGTCAGACCCTGCATGACCATGACGCCCGCGGCGATCATCTGGCCGCCCAGCTTGATCAGGGCGTCGATCTCGAACTTGTCGTCCAGTACGCCGATGAGCCAGATGAGCGCCGCTCCGGAGAGCAGCGCCCGAGGCTCGTTGGACTTCTCGAAGACCGCACTGAGGTTGGTCAGGTGGTCGGCGACCAGCAGGCCGGCGCACAGGCCGAAGAACATCGCGATCCCGCCGAGCCGCGGAGTGGGTTCCCGGTGCACGTCACGTGCCCGGATCTCCGGCATCGCTCCGGCCACGATCGCGAATTTCCGTACCGGCCCTGTCAGCAGATACGTCACCGCGGCCGTGATGCAGAGCGTCAGCAGGTATTCACGCACAGGCTTCCCCACAAGTCTCGCTGGCCATCTCAGCCCCACACACTAGCGATGGACTCGTACGCGACGCATATGTGTGGGGACTTCCGGGTAGCGACGATGGTTGCACGCGTGGCTGTGTATGCGGGTGCGTCTACCCCGCCTCAGCCGGGATACGGCGGAAATCTACCGGCCAGCTCCCGCACTTCTTCACGGGCCTTCTGGCTTTCGGCCTCTCCTCTGAGCACACTCGCCAGCAACGCGGCGAGCCACGTCATCTCCTCCTCCGCCATGCCCTGGGTGGTCACGGCCGCCGTGCCGAGACGCAGGCCACGGGCGTCGCCGTGCGGCAGCGCACAGCAGTCCAGCACCATCCCGGCCGCCGCGAGCCGCCCGCGCGCGGTGCGGCCGTCCACGCCGAGGGGGGCCGGGTCGGCGGTGATGAGGTGGGTGTCGGTGCCGCCCGTGGTGACGACCAGCCCCTCCGCGGCCAGCGCGGCCGCCAGCCGCCTCGCGTTGGCGACCACCTGATGGGCGTAGGCGGTGAACGCGGGGGTCGCCGCCTCGCCGAACGCGACGGCCTTGGCGGCGATGGTGTGCATCTGGGCACCGCCCTGGGTGAACGGGAAGACGGCGCGGTCGACGCGCTCGGCCAGCTCGCTCCCGCACAGGATCATGCCGCCGCGCGGGCCGCGGAGCACCTTGTGGGTGGTGGCGCAGACCACATCGGCGTACGGCACCGGATTCGGCGCCGCTCCCCCGGCGACGAGTCCGATCGGGTGGGCGGCGTCGGCGATGAGGTACGCCCCGATCTCGTCGGCGACCTCGCGGAAGAAGGCGTAGTCGAGGTGCCGGGGGTAGGCGATGGAGCCGCACACGATCGCCTTGGGCCGGTGGGCGAGGGCCAGGGTGCGCACCTGGTCGTGGTCGATGAGCCCGGTCTCCGCGTCGACGCCGTAGGGGACGAAGTCGAACCAGCGGCCGGAGAAGTTGGCGGGCGAGCCGTGTGTGAGGTGGCCGCCGTACGGCAGTCCGAGGGCGAGGACGGTGTCGCCGGGCCGCAGCAGGGCGGCGTACGCGGCGAGCACGGCCGAAGAGCCCGAGTGGGACTGGACGTTGGCGTGCTCGGCCCCGAACAGCGCCTTGGCCCGCTCGACGGCGAGCCGTTCGGCGACGTCGACCATCTCGCACCCGCCGTGGTACCGGGCGCCCGGATACCCCTCCGCGTACTTGTTGGCGAGCGGCGACCCGAGAGCCGCGAGGACGGCCGGCGACGTGAAGTTCTCGGCGGCGATGAGCTGGAGCGTCGTCGACTGCCGGTCGAGCTCCCCCAGCAGGATGTCGGCGAGCTGAGGGTCCTGGCGGCGCAGGACGTCGGCCTCGATGGCAGGGGTGACCGTCATGGTGGGCTCCGGGGCGTCGACGGTGACGTACGTCCAATGTAGGCCGGGGACCTCACGGACGCCCGGTGTTGTCACATCCTCGCGGCCACACCGGTGAGGGCCGTGACCACCGGGTCCAGCGCCTCGTGTATCTCGTCGCCCACCGACCGGAAGAACGTCAGCGGTGCGCCGTACGGGTCGTACACCTCGTCCGCCTCCGCGGTCGGCGCGAGGAGCCACCCGCGTAGAGCGGCGGCCGCCCGGACCAGGGCGCGTGCTCGGATGACCACGCCGTCCTCCAGGGGAGGCAGGGTCGCGGGGTCTATGGCCCGGACCAGACGGGTGAACTCCTTGAGGGTGAAGGTGCGCAGGCCTGCCGAGTGGCCCATGGAGATGACCTGGGCGCGATGGTCGCGGGTGGCCGTCAGGACCAGGTCGGCCCGGATCACGTGCTCGTCGAGGAGCTCGCGGCCGGTGAAGCCGGAGGCGTCCGCGCCGAAGTCGGCGAGGACCGTCTCCGCGTTCGATTCCATGGGCGCGCCCTCGTGGCCCCAGGTGCCCGCGCTCTCCACGATCAGCCCGCCGCCCAGCACACCGAGCCGCTGCTTCACGAAATGCCGGGTCAGCCGCTCGGTGATCGGCGAGCGGCACACGTTGCCGGTGCTGACGTGGAGGATGCGGAAGCTGTCGCGCGGGAGTCCCACGAAGGTCGTCGTGATCTCCGCCGCGCGTTCCCCGTTGCCTATGCCACGCCCCGCTTCAGGGGCTGTCAATTGGCCACCTCGAGGTCGGGTACGACCTTTCGCAGTTCGTCCGCCGAGATGGCGCCCGCGCGCAGCAGGAGGGGCACCTCGCGGGTGACGTCGACGATCGACGACGGGACGTTGCCGGGGGTCGGGCCGCCGTCCAGGTAGACGGAGA
Organism: Streptomyces sp. NPDC051243; assembly: GCF_044455405.1. NCBI lineage: Bacteria > Bacillati > Actinomycetota > Actinomycetes > Kitasatosporales > Streptomycetaceae > Streptomyces > Streptomyces sp. NPDC051243. Next base: position 106,743 of record NZ_JBITES010000022.1, read on the forward strand.
CCGAGTCGCCGAGCATCTCCTGCGCGGCGTCGCAGTCCTCGGGGGCGGGGTGGCCGGTCAGGTTCGCCGACGACACCGCCATCGGGCCGACCTCGGTGAGCAGCTCGATCGCGATCGGGTGCAGTGGCATGCGCACGGCAACCGTGCCCCGGGTGTCGCCCAGGTCCCACTGCAGGGACGGCTGGTGCTTGGCGACCAGCGTGAGCGCGCCCGGCCAGAACGCGTCGACCAGCTCCCAGGCCAGCTCGGAGAAGTCGGTGACGAGACCGTGGAGCGTGTTCGGGGACCCGATCAGCACAGGGGTGGGCATGTTCCGGCCCCGCCCCTTGGCCTCCAGCAGGTCGCCGACGGCCTCCTTGGAGAACGCGTCGGCGCCGATGCCGTACACCGTGTCGGTCGGGAGGACCACGAGCTCGCCCCGGCGGACGGCGGACGCGGCCTCGCGCAGACCCGTCGTGCGGTCGGTCGCGTCGTTGGTGTCGTATCGCCGTGCCATGTCTAGCGGGCCTCCTCGTACACGAAGTACACGTACTGCGGGACTGAAGTGCGGGCGGTGGTCACGGCAGCGCCTTGCGGGCGGTCGCGAACCTCGGGCGGTTGTTGAGGTCGGGGTGGTCGGCCGCGTCGGCCCAGCCCCGCTCCTCGGTGAAGATCCACGGCACCTGGCCGCCCTGGGTGTCGGCGTGTTCGATGACGACGACACCGCCCGGGCGCAGGAGCCGGTGTGCGGTCCGTTCCAGACCGCGGATGAGGTCGAGGCCGTCCTCCCCCGAGAACAGGGCGAGTTCGGGATCGTAGTCCCGGGCCTCGGGAGCGACGTACTCCCATTCGGTCAGCGGGATGTAGGGCGGGTTGGAGATGACCAGGTCGACCTGGCCGTCGAGGTCGGGGAAGGCGTCCAGGGCGTTGCCCTGCCGCAGGTCGACGCGCGAGCCCTCGACGTTCTTGCGGGTCCACACCAGGGCGTCCTCGGACAGCTCCACGGCGTGCACCCGCGAACGCGGGACCTCCTGCGCGAGGGCCAGCGCGATGGCGCCGGAGCCGGTGCACAGGTCGACGATGCAGGGCTCGACGACGTCCATCGCGCGCACCGCGTCTATGGCCCAGCCGACGACCGACTCGGTCTCGGGGCGGGGCACGAACACGCCCGGCCCGACTTGGAGTTCGAGATAGCGGAAGTACGCCCGCCCGGTGATGTGCTGGAGCGGCTCACGCTGCTCGCGCCGGGCGATGACCTCCCAGTACCGGGCGTCGAACTCCGAGTCCTTCACGGTGTGCAGCTCGCCCCGCTTCACGCCGTGCACGAACGCGGCGAGCTCCTCCGCGTCGGTGCGCGGCGAGGGCACGCCGGCGTCGGCCAGCCGCTGGGTGGCCTGTGCCACCTCGGCGAGCAGCACGCTGCGGGGGCTTTGGGGTCGCCCCCCAAGAGATTGCTGCACGCAAGTCCTCCGTGTCGTACTCGTACGTGCGTACGCCCTTTACGTCTTCGACGTCCTTACGCGGCCGCCAGCTTCGCCGCCGAGTCCGCGTCGACGCAGGCCTGGATCACCGCGTCGAGGTCTCCGTCCAGGACCTGGTCCAGGTTGTAGGCCTTGAAGCCGACGCGGTGGTCCGAGATGCGATTCTCCGGGAAGTTGTAGGTGCGGATCTTCTCGGAGCGGTCGACCGTGCGGACCTGGCTGCGGCGGGCGTCGGCGGCTTCCTTCTCCGCCTCCTCCTGCGCCGCGGCGAGCAGCCTGGAGCGCAGGATACGCATCGCCTGCTCCTTGTTCTGCAGCTGGCTCTTCTCGTTCTGGCAGGAGGCGACGACTCCGGTCGGAATGTGCGTGATGCGCACCGCGGAGTCGGTGGTGTTGACGGACTGACCACCCGGGCCGGACGACCGGTACACGTCGATGCGAAGGTCGTTCGGGTTGATCTCGACGTCGATCTCCTCGGCCTCCGGCGTGACCAGCACACCGGCCGCGGAGGTGTGGATACGGCCCTGGGACTCGGTCGCCGGCACACGCTGCACGCGGTGCACGCCACCCTCGTACTTCAGCCGCGCCCACACGCCCTGGCCGGGCTCGGTCGCACCCTGGCCGCCCTTGGTCTTCACCGCGACCTGGACGTCCTTGTAGCCGCCGAGCTCGGACTCGGTGGAGTCGATGATCTCGGTCTTCCAGCCGACGCGCTCGGCGTAGCGCAGGTACATGCGCAGCAGGTCGCCGGCGAAGAGCGCGGACTCGTCGCCGCCGGCGCCGGCCTTGATCTCGAGGATGACGTCCTTGTCGTCGCTGGGGTCACGCGGGACGAGCAGGAAGCGCAGCTTCTCGGTCAGCTCCTCGCGCTGCTTCTCCAGCTCCTTGACCTCGGCGGCGAACTCCGGGTCGTCGGCGCCGAGTTCACGCGCGGTCTCGATGTCGTCGCCGGTCTGCTTCCAGGAGCGGTACGTGGCGACGATCGGGGTGAGCTCGGCGTAGCGCTTGTTCAGCTTGCGCGCGTTGGCCTGGTCGGCGTGGACCGACGGGTCGGCGAGCTTCGTCTCCAGGTCGGCGTGCTCAGCGACCAGGTCCTCGACGGCCTCGAACATCTTGGGGCTCCTGTGTGCGTACGGGGGTGAAGTGGGCGGCGACCAAAAACGCCGGTCCCGGCGCGCCTGGGTAGGGCGCGGCCGTGGACCGGCGAAATGGGGCTCGCTACTTCTTGGAGCCGGCGGCAGCCTTGCCGAAGCGGGCCTCGAAGCGGGCCACACGGCCACCGGTGTCGAGGATCTTCTGCTTGCCCGTGTAGAACGGGTGGCACTCGGAGCAGACCTCGGCGCGGATGGTGCCGCTCTCGATCGTGCTACGGGTGGTGAACGACGCGCCGCAGGTGCAGCTGACCTGCGTCTCGACGTACGCGGGGTGGATGTCGCGCTTCAAGGTGTCTCCTAGTTTCGGGAGGGCACCGGGTCGCCACCGCGGGATGCGGGAGCGTGAACCGGGGCCGACGTACCAGTCTGCCAGGACTGACCGCATCCCCCAAAACCGGGGGGCGGTGTGATCTATTCCCGGGGGCGGGAGCAGGGAGTGCGGGGATGGGTTACGAGCTGCGCGCGGTGATCGCCGGCGAGGAGTCGCTGGGTGCGATCGCAGGGGACTTGTCCGCCGCGCGGGCACCCCTTGGCCAGGGCCTGTCGCTGATGCCGATGACGGAGGACCTGTTCGACTCCGTCACGAACGGCGGCGGCGCCCGCGCCCTGGGGTTCTGGTGGCTGCCCGAAGGGTTCGACCGCCGCCTCGCCGAGTGGTCGGCCGCCGGGCCGGTCGCCTTCGTGGAGGCGGACTACTTCGGTGGGGTCGGTGAGCAGCGGGCGGCGGTGTGGGACGGCGGTGCGCTCGTGCTGGGGCCGCTGGGCGTCGCGGAAGGACAGGGCTTCCCGCCCGGTGGCAGCCCGATCTCACAGGCACTTCGCCGGCTGGGTGCGGTGGCGCGGGCCGGTGCGGACGAATTCGACGCCGTGGGGCTCGGCCGCCATCGCCACAACGAGGGCTGGGTCGGCTGATCCCCCGTCCGCCCCCGAACCCGCGTCGCTCATGACGATGTCACCACGCCGTTGGCGTCGCCCGTCGCCGTGCCCTTCGTGGCCGACTTCGGGATCGCCTTGTCGTTCTTCAGGGCCTCCCAGACCAGCTTCGCCTTCGCCTCCGCCACGATCACCCGGTTCGGGTCCGCCGGGTCGTACTGGACCGGCATGGTGACCATGTTCATGTTCTTGGAGCTGATGCCCTTGAGGCCGTTGGCGAAGGACATGAGGGAGTTGACGGTGCCGAGGTCGGAGTCGGTCGTGACCGTCTTGGTGGCGGTGTTGGCCAGGTCGTAGAGCCTCTTGGGATTGCCGAAGAGGTTGATGTCCTTGATCTGGTTGATCAGCGCCTTGATGAAGGCCTGCTGGAGCTGGATGCGGCCGAGATCGGAGCCGTCGCCGACGCCGTGCCGGGTGCGGACCAGGCCGAGGGCCTGCTTGCCGGTGAGCTCGTGGGGGCCGGCCTTGAGGTTGAGGTGGCTGTCGGGGTCGTTGATGTCCTTGGTCGTGGTGACCTTGACGCCGCCCAGTTCGTCGATCAGCTTCTGGAAGCCGGAGAAGTCGACTTCCAGGTAGTGGTCCATCCGGATGCCGGTCAGGGACTCGACGGTCTTCACCGCGCAGGCCGCGCCGCCCGTGCCGTACGCCTCGTTGAACATCACGCCGGACGCGGCGTCGTGCGTGGTGCCGTTGGTGTCGGTGCACTCGGGGCGGTCGACCAGGGTGTCGCGCGGGATGGAGACCACGCTGGCCTTCTTGTGGCCCTCGTAGACGTGCACGATCATCGCCGTGTCGGAGCGGGCGCTGCCGTCGTCGGTACCGCCGCCGACCTTCTTGTTGCTGCCGGAGCGGGTGTCCGAGCCGAGGACGAGGATGTTCTCCGAGCCGTTGTCGACCTTCTCGGGTCGGTCGGTGCCGAGGGCCTGGTCGATGTCGACGCTCTTGATGTTGCCGTTGAGCTTGAAGTACAGGTACCCGGCGCCGGTACCGCCCAGGATCACGATCCCGGCGGCCGTCCAGGCCGTGATCAGCAGGCCCTTGCGCTTGTCGCGCGGCTTGCGACGGCGGCCCTTGGCGCGGTGGCGCGGACCGGTGGTGCCGGTACCACCCGGTATGCCGGGCTCCGGCGTGCTCTCGGCGGACACTGTGCTCCTCGGTTCTCGTCCGGTCGGTTACCCCCTGCTTTCAGGGTCAGGCCTGGCCATTTGGCCCGTACCGCACCATCGTCACCCCGTCCGGTCAGACGGGGAAACTCGGAGAAGGGTTGCACAACGGACCGTGCCCACCGCTGGGAGCGGTGGGCACGGTGGGTGCTCGGTGATCCAGGTCGTACCCGTCTCACCTGCGGTTTCAGCCGAAGATGTCGTACTGCTTGAAATCGGTACCGACGGACTTCGGTGTGGCAAAGATCTCGCTCGTGGCCTTTCCGGTGCCCGGGTACAGGTAGAGCGTGCCGGAGGAGTTACGGGCCAGGAAGTCGGCCTTGCCGTCGCCGGTGACGTCACCGACGGCGTCGAAGCCGGTGTAGGTCGCCCAGGTGCGCACCTTGATCCGGGTGGAGAAGGCGCCCGTGCCGGCCTTGCCGGTGCCCTTGAACAGGTAGATGTAGCCGCCGGACGAGCTGCGCGCGATCAGGTCGGTCTTGCCGTCACCGGTGAAGTCGCCGTGGCCGCGCAGGGAGTTGTACTGGTTCCAGCCGGAGCCGACCTTCACCCTGGTCCCGAACGTGCCGTTGCCGTTGCCCGGGTAGATCCACAGGTAACCGCCGGAGTCGACCGAGAGCAGGTCGGGCTTGTAGTCGCCGGTGACGTCACCGGGGACGACGATGCGGGTGCGGGTCTTCCAGTTGTCGGCGATCTGCTTGGTGGCCCAGGTTTCGCTGGACGGCACGTAGTGCGCCCAGAACAGGTCGCCGTCGGAGCTGCGCCGGAACACCAGGTCCTCGTAGCCGTCCCGGTCGAGGTCGGTCTGCAGGACGAGGTTGACGCCGTCCCAGTTGCCCCAGGACTCGCGCGCGGCGAACGACGTGCCGTTGGAGTTCTTGGAGTAGCCGGTCTTCGTGGAGGCGTTGCGCAGCCACATGTCGGCCCGGTGGTCACCGTTGATGTTGGTGTCGTCGATGCGCGGGTAGGCGGCACCGACGTAGGAGCTGACCTTGGCGAAGACGCTGTACGCGCCCTCGGCCACGCAGTCCTGCACACCCCAGGAGACGACACCGACGATGCGGCCGTTCACGACGAGCGGCCCACCGGAGTCGCCGTTGCAGGCGGACGTCGTGCCGCTGTCGCTGCCGGTGGCGGGGTTGCCCGCGCAGACCATGTGGCCCTTGATGAACTCGCTGCCGTAGTAGCCGGCACACGTGGTGTCGGACTGGATGGGCAGCGTGGCCGTCTTCAGCGTCTCGGAGATGTCCTGGCTGGTGGAGCTGGTCCGGCCCCAGCCGTAGACCTTGGCGCTCGTCCCGGCGGCGTACGAGGCGGTGTCGCCGGACGTCGTCATGCGGATCGGCGTCGCCTTGACCGGGTTGGCCAGCGTGACGACGGCGATGTCGTTGTCGATCGTCGTCGAGCTGTACGACGGGTGGTTCCACTGCCGGTGCGGCAGCGTGACCGTGCCGCCGTGCAGGTCGGTGTTGCCGGCGTCGTCGGTGGTCGGCAGCTGGGCGGTGCCGGTGACGACGGCGCCGTAGTTGTACCAGTCGTAGCCCTTGACGCAGTGCGCGGCGGTGAGGATCTTCGTCGGCGCGACGACGGCGCCGCCGCAGAAGAACCCGAGGTCGTCGGCCTCGTCGGTGGTGCCCTGGTCGTCGTAGTACCAGAGCTGCGCCATCCACGGCGCCGAGGTGATGGTCGTCGTGGTGCCGCCGATGACCATGGGGCTCGCGGTGGAGTCGTCGGAGGTGCCGCTGGTGCTCGCGCTGTACGACGACTTCTGCGCCGTCTCCCCCGCGGTGTCGTCACCTTCGACGGCGCCGGCGACGCGCCGCTCCAGCTCGGCGAGCGAGGCGGAGCTGGTGGCCGGCTTCACGGTGGGCTCGGGCAGCGCGGTCGCGGCCCCCGCGGACGTGGTCAGCAGGGCGGCGGCGACGGCCGCGGCGACACCGACGGCGGCGACGGGCAGCCCGAAACGTATCCGGCGTCTGTGACGACCGTTGCCGGACATGGTGGTGGTCAAGAAAGTCCCCCCAGGGATGCATGAGTAGGAAGGGGCACACGGATGCCCCTGCTCCTCTCAGCGCCAAAAGGCCGCCGTACGTCACTGAGTGACGTACGGCGGCCTTTGCCGGGTGACTTGCGTCAGTCGCCGTTGCCCGGCGTCGGCGTCGTCTTCTGAATCTGCATCAGGAACTCGACGTTCGACTTGGTCTGCTTCATCTTGTCGAGCAGCAGCTCGATCGCCTGCTGCTGGTCGAGCGCGTGCAGCACCCGGCGCAGCTTCCATACGACGGCCAGCTCTTCGTTGCCGAGCAGGATCTCTTCCTTACGCGTACCGGACGCGTCGACGTCCACCGCCGGGAAGATGCGCTTGTCGGCGAGCTTCCGGTCGAGCTTGAGCTCCATGTTGCCGGTGCCCTTGAACTCCTCGAAGATCACCTCGTCCATGCGGGACCCGGTGTCGACCAGAGCCGTCGCCAGGATGGTGAGCGAGCCACCGTCCTCGATGTTCCGCGCGGCACCGAAGAAGCGCTTCGGCGGGTACAGCGCGGTCGAGTCGACACCACCGGACAGGATGCGGCCGGAGGCGGGCGCGGCCAGGTTGTACGCACGGCCCAGACGCGTGATCGAGTCGAGCAGCACGACGACGTCGTGGCCCAGCTCCACCAGCCGCTTGGCACGCTCGATGGCGAGCTCGGCGACCGTCGTGTGGTCCTCGGCCGGGCGGTCGAAGGTCGAGGAGATGACCTCGCCCTTGACCGACCGCTGCATGTCGGTGACCTCTTCCGGACGCTCGTCGACGAGGACGACCATCAGGTGGCACTCGGGGTTGTTGTGGGTGATCGCGTTGGCGATCGCCTGCATGATCATGGTCTTACCGGTCTTCGGCGGGGCCACGATCAGACCGCGCTGGCCCTTACCGATCGGCGACACGAGGTCGATGATGCGGGTGGTCAGCACGCCCGGGTCGGTCTCCAGACGGAGCCGGTCCTGCGGGTACAGCGGGGTCAGCTTGTTGAACTCCGGGCGGCCGCGGCCGTGTTCGGGCGCCATGCCGTTGACGGAGTCGAGACGGACCAGCGCGTTGAACTTCTCGCGCCGCTCGCCTTCCTTGGGCTGACGGACCGCACCGGTGATGTGGTCACCCTTGCGCAGGCCGTTCTTGCGGACCTGGGCGAGGGAGACGTACACGTCGTTCGGACCGGGCAGGTAGCCCGACGTACGGATGAAGGCGTAGTTGTCGAGGATGTCCAGGATGCCCGCGACCGGGATCAGGACGTCGTCCTCGGCGATCTGCGGCTCCTGCACGTCGTCGCGGCCACGACGGCCCCGGCGGTCGCGGTAGCGCCCGCGACGGCCACGACGGCCGCCCTCGAAGTCGTCGTCGTCCTGCTGCTGGCGGTCACGGTCCTGACGGCCGCCGCCCTGCTGCTGACCCTGCTGCTGGCCGCGCTGGCCGCCCTGCTGGTCGTCGCCCTTGCGGCGGTCGCCGCGGTCGCCGCGGTCACCGCGGTCACGGTCGCGGCCACGCTCACGGCGGTCGCGACGGCGGCCCTCGCCGCCCTCACCGGCGTCACCCTTGGCCTCGCCCTGCTGGGCCTGCGGCTGCGCGGGCGTCTCGGCCTTCGGCTCGCTCTTGGCCTCGGCGGCGACCGTCTCGGGGGCGGCCGCGGGGGCGCCCGCCTCGGCGGTGGCGCGGCGACGGCGGCGCTCGGCCGGCGCGTCCTCGCTGGCCGGCTGGCCGGGGATCTCGATCTGCTGCTGGGCCACGGCCTTCTCGGCGGGGGCCTCAGCCGCCTTCTCCGCCTTCTTCTCGGCGTCGTCGCCGGTACGGGCCTTGGAGGTGGCGCGGCGCTTGGGCTTGGTCTCGGTGGCGGCCTCCGCCTTCGGAGCGGCGGCACCTCCCCCGGCCTGCGCCTCCTTGATGACCTCGATCAGCTGGCTCTTGCGCATGCGCGCGGTGCCCCTGATGCCGAGGCCGGATGCGACCTGCTGCAGCTCGGCCAGCACCATGCCCTCGAGGCCGGTACCGCGGCGCCGCCGGGAGCCGGCACCGGTGGCAGGCGCGGAGGCGTCCGTGGCGGGCGCGGCAGCGGTCTCCTCGACACGTGCGCCCATCAGATCGGTGGTGTCGCTCACGAAGGGTCCTTCCCTGGAGCGGACGTCGGCCTGTCTGGCTCGGCGACCGGTTGTGCTGTCCGGCTTCGGTCCTTGGTGTGTGGACCGTGCCGGGGCGGTGGTCCGCCAAAGCGGCGGAGGAAATATCTGGTGATGACGCTTCCCAGAGCTGTGGCACTCAGTGTCTGTGTCACTCGGCTCGGTCGCGCCGGTTCCGGAGCGTGCCCGGCAAGTCGCTCAGCGCCCGCGTACGAGGTACTGCCCGCGTACGTCGTACGGAACACAGTGCGGCTTGGGAGGCTCCCGGAAGAATGTCTGTCCCGGACGGGGACACGAAGCACCTCGCCATGGTGGGGTCGGGTGCAGACTTGAGGTTAACACTACCGGATCCAACAAACATTCCCCCTCTCGAAATCCGGCAACCGTGTGTCAGGTCGCAAGCGGCAGCACGCTCGCTCCCTGGGCGTCCAGCTCGAGCCGGTTCGCGGCCCAGCCGTCGCCTGCCAGATGGGCGACCTTGTCGGCGCTGTCGTCGTCGACCAACGCCAGAACGGTGGGACCCGCGCCGGAGATGACCGCCGGGACTCCGTCGGCCCGCAGCCGCTCCACCAGGGCCGCGCTCTCCGGCATCGCGGGCGCGCGGTACTCCTGGTGCAGACGGTCCTCGGTGGCGGGCAGCAGCAGCTCGGGGCGCCTGGTCAGGGCCTCGACGAGCAGGGCGGCACGGCCCGCGTTGGTGGCGGCGTCGACGTGCGGCACGGTGCGCGGCAGCAGGCCGCGCGCGGTCTCGGTGAGGACCGGCTTTCCGGGCACGAAAACCACCGGAACGATGGAATCGGCGGGATCCATCCTGATCGCGCGGGCGGCGCCGCCCTCCATCCAGGACAGGGTGAATCCGCCGAGCAGACAGGCCGCGACGTTGTCGGGGTGGCCCTCGATCTCGGTGGCGAGCTCGAGCAGGGCCGTGTCGTCGAGCTTGGCCTCGCCGCCTATGGTCACGGCGCGCGCGGCGACGATGCCGGCGCTGATGGCGGCCGAGGAGGAGCCGAGGCCACGGCCGTGCGGGATGCGGTTGGCGCAGACGATCTCCAGGCCGCGGGGCTGGCCGCCCAGCAGATCGAAGGCGGTGCGCAGGGACCGTACGAGAAGGTGGCTTTCGTCACGCGGGAGCGTCTCGCTGCCCTCACCCGCGATGTCGATGTGCAGCCCGGAGTCGGCCACCCGGACGACGACGTCGTCGTAGAGCCCCAGCGACAGGCCGAGGGCGTCGAAGCCCGGGCCGAGGTTGGCGCTGGTGGCGGGGACGCGCACCCGGACGGCGGCGGCGCGGAAGGCTGGACCGGCCATCGCTCGATGACTCTCCTTGAGCTGCGTGATTGTCGAAGACATTCGATGACGTACGACGGACCCTGGAGCCGCGTCCGGCCGTGAGGCCGGCGGACGTCCCCCTGCCGCTCGCGGGCCGCGGAGACGGCGCGGCCACCTGCCCCATGCGGAGGCATATGCGGCGGGCGGGTTCAGTACAGCCTATCGAAGGTAGGTTCTGTGGCGACATAGGGCGCACAGGAGGCGCACGATGCGTGTCGTAAGCCCCCTGTGCACCCCCCGTAGGGAAGTTCCCCAGGTGAGCGCCCTCTGACTCGCTGACGCGAGCCTACTGCGACGGGGTGTGGTGTCGCTACGACGGGGTGCGGCGCCGCCACTGCGAGCGGGTGGGCGCCGCTCCGACGGGGTGCGGCACCCTCGTTCGCTCCGTTGCTCCGTTGCTCCGTTCGCCCCGTTCGCCCTTTACGCCAGCCCGAGCCGCTCGGCCGCCGTCGCCGCGTCGACCGGGACGGTGACGGGCTGCGGGGCGCCGGCGACGGCCCAGTCGGGGTCCTTGAGGCCGTTGCCGGTGACGGTGCACACGATGCGCTGGCCCGGGTCGACCTTGCCCTGCTCGGCGGCCTTCAGCAGACCGGCCACGGACGCGGCGGAGGCGGGCTCCACGAAGACGCCCTCCTGCGCGGCCAACAGCCGGTAGGCGCGCAGGATTTCACGGTCCGTCACCTCGTCGATGAACCCGCCGGACTCGTCCTTCGCGGCCAGCGCGAACTGCCAGGACGCCGGGTTGCCGATGCGGATGGCGGTGGCGATGGTCGACGGGTCCTTGACGACCTCGCCGCGCACGATGGGCGCCGAGCCGGAGGCCTGGAAACCCCACATGCGGGGGGTCTGCTTCGAGACACCGTCGGCGGCGTACTCCTTGTAGCCCTTCCAGTACGCGGTGATGTTGCCCGCGTTGCCCACCGGCAGGACGTGGACGTCGGGGGCGTCGCCCAGCATGTCCACGATCTCGAAGGCGGCCGTCTTCTGCCCCTCGATACGCACCGGATTGACCGAATTGACCAGCGCCACGGGGTAGTTGTCGCTCAGGTCGCGGGCGAGCGTGAGGCAGTCGTCGAAGTTGCCGTCGACCTGGAGGATCTTCGCGCCGTGCACGAGCGCCTGGCCCATCTTGCCGAGCGCGATCTTGCCCTGCGGGACGAGAACGGCCGAAACCATACCCGCGCGCACGGCGTAAGCGGCGGCGGAGGCGGAGGTGTTACCGGTGGAGGCGCAAATAACAGCCTTCGCCCCCTCCTCCTTGGCCTTGCTGATGGCCATGGTCATGCCGCGGTCCTTGAAGGACCCGGTGGGGTTGGCGCCTTCCACCTTGAGGTGGACCTCGCAGCCCGTGCGCTCGGAGAGCACCTGCGCGGGCACGAGGGGCGTGCCGCCCTCGCGGAGCGTCACGACCGGCGTGGTGTCGGAGACGGGCAGCCGGTCCCGGTACTCCTCGATGATTCCGCGCCACTGGTGGGTCATTGCTGGTTACTCTCCTTCAACCCGCATGATGCTGGCGACACCCCGCACGGTGTCGAGCTTGCGCAGCGCCTCCACGGTCCCGCCGAGGGCCGCGTCGGACGCTCGGTGGGTGACGACGACGAGGGAGGCCTCGCCGTCCTTGCCCTGCTGGCGAACCGTATCGATCGAGACACCGTGCTCCGCGAACACGGTGGCCACCTGGGCGAGAACACCCGGTTTGTCCGCCACGTCGAGGCTGATGTGATAGCGCGTGACGACGTCACCCATCGGCGAGACGGGCAGGGCGGCGTACGCCGACTCGCCGGGCCCCGTTGCCCCGCTGAGCCGGTTGCGGCAGACGGCGACGAGGTCGCCGAGCACGGCCGAGGCGGTCGGGGAACCGCCCGCGCCCGGGCCGTAGAACATGAGCTGACCGGAGGCGTCCGACTCGACGAACACGGCGTTGTACGCGCCGCGCACGGAGGCGAGCGGATGGGTCAGCGGAATCATCGCGGGGTGCACGCGCGCGGTGACCGACTGGCCGTCCCCGGCCCGCTCGCAGATGGCGAGCAGCTTGATGGTGCAGCCCATCTCCTTGGCGGAGGCGAAGTCGGCCGCGGTCACCTCGGTCATGCCCTCGCGGTAGACGTCGTCGAGGCGCACGCGCGTGTGGAAGGCGATACCGGCGAGGATGGCGGCCTTGGCGGCGGCGTCGAACCCTTCGACGTCGGCGGTGGGGTCGGCCTCGGCGTACCCCAGGGCGGTGGCTTCGTCGAGGGCCTCCTGGTACCCGGCCCCGGTCGAGTCCATCTTGTCGAGGATGAAGTTGGTCGTCCCGTTGACGATGCCGAGCACCCGGTTGACCTTGTCACCGGCGAGGGACTCGCGCAGCGGCCGGATCAGCGGGATGGCACCGGCGACGGCGGCCTCGTAGTAAAGATCCTTGTCGTTCGCCTCCGCCGCGGCGTGCAGGGCGGCGCCGTCCTGGGCGAGGAGCGCCTTGTTGGCGGACACGACGGAGGCGCCGTGCTCGAAGGCGGTGGTGATGAGGGTGCGGGCGGGCTCGATGCCCCCGATGACCTCGACCACGACGTCGATGTCGCCGCGTTTGACGAGGGCGGTGGCATCGGTGGTGACGAGGGCCGGGTCGATGCCCTCGCGGACCTTTCCGGGCCGCCGTACGGCCACCCCCGCGAGCTCCACGGGAGCGCCGATCCGGGCGGCGAGGTCGTCGGCGTGCGTCGTCATGATGCGCGCCACCTCTGAGCCGACAACTCCACAGCCCAGCAGCGCCACCTTCAGCGGACGCGTACGCATCATCCGACCTCGTTTCCTCATACCGTCTACGGTTGCACCAGTCTCACTCACCGGACGGGAGTTTCTGCCCTTCGTCCGGATCGTGAGACATCTATTTCATTTGTACGGGGGTGGAAGACAGGAGATCTTCCACCCTGCGCTTTTCCCGGGGCCTCGGGAACTAGCCGACGTCGAGACGCAGGAGGTCCTCCTCCGTCTCCCGGCGGACGATCACCCGGGACTCGCCGTCGTTCACGGCGACGACGGGCGGCCGGAGCACGTGGTTGTAGTTGCTGGCCATGGAGCGGCAGTAGGCGCCCGTGGCCGGTACGGCGATGAGGTCACCCGGTGCCAGGTCGGCGGGAAGGAACGCGTCCTTCACCACGATGTCGCCGCTCTCGCAGTGCTTGCCGACGACGCGCGCGAGCATGGGCTCGGCCTCGCTCGTCCGGGACACGAGGGCGACGCTGTACTCCGCGTCGTACAACGCCGTACGGATGTTGTCGGACATGCCGCCGTCGACGGAGACGTAGGTACGCAGCCCGACGAGGGGCTTGATGGTGCCGACCTCGTAGAGCGTGAAGGCGGTCGGGCCGACGATGGCGCGCCCGGGCTCGACGGAGATACGGGGCGTGCGCAGCTTGGCGGCCTCACACTCACGGGTGACGATCTCGGTCAGCGCCTTGGCGATCTCGTGCGGCTCACGGGGGTCGTCGTCACTCGTGTACGCGATCCCGAGCCCGCCGCCGAGGTCGATCTCCGGCAGCTCGACACCGTGCTCGTCGCGGATGTCCTTGAGCAGCCCGACGACGCGGTGCGCGGCGACCTCGAAGCCGGACATGTCGAAGATCTGCGACCCGATGTGGCTGTGAATCCCGATGAGCTCGAGCCCGTCGAGCTGAAGCGCCCGCCGCACGGCTTCCGCGGCCTGCCCCCCGGCGAGCGGAATGCCGAACTTCTGGTCCTCGTGGGCGGTGGCGATGAACTCGTGCGTGTGCGCTTCCACCCCGACGGTGATACGGATCTGGACGCGCTGCCGCTTGCCCAGGGACTGGGCGACATGGGCGACCCGCACGATCTCCTGGAAGGAGTCGAGAACGATACGCCCGACGCCGTTCTCGATGGCCCGGGTGATCTCTTCGGTGGACTTGTTGTTGCCGTGGAAGGCGATGCGGTCGGCGGGCATGCCGGCGGAGAGGGCGGTGGTGAGCTCGCCCCCGGAGCACACATCCAGGTTGAGCCCCTCCTCGTGCAGCCACCGCACGATGGCGCGGGAGAGGAACGCCTTGCCGGCGTAGAAGACGTCGGCGTCGGCCCCGAAGGCGCCGCGCCAGGCCCGGGCCCGGGCACGGAAGTCGGCCTCGTCGAGGATGTAGGCGGGCGTGCCGTGCTGCTCGGCGAGGGTCTTCACGTCGACACCGCCGACGGTGACCGTGCCTTCGGCGTTACGGGCGACCGTCTGGGCCCACACCTTGGGGTCGAGGTCGTTGAGGTCGGCGGGCGGGGCGGCGTAGTGGCCCTCGGGGAGGACGTCGGCGTGACGGGGCCCGGCGGGGTGTGCGGAACGGCTCATCGTTCTTCTCTTCGGCTCTCTCAGAGGTGTTCGGGTGCGTCGATGCCGAGCAGGGACAGGCCACCGGCCAGCACCGTCCCGGCGGCTTCGGCAAGGGCGAGCCGGGCACGGTGGGCGGCCGAGGGTTTCTCCGCGCCTCGGGGGAGGACGGCGGGCAGCAGGGGGAGGACGGCATCGGCGACGGTGACGAGGTGCCGGGCGAGACGGTCGGGGGTGCGGTGCGCGGCCGCCCGGGCGAGGACACGGGGGTGGTCGGCGAGCGCGACGTCGAGCTCACGGGTGCCGGGTACGGCGCCGGGTTCGGCGCCGAATCCCAGTTCGGCGGCGTTGCGCCGCAGGCCCCGGGTGCGAGCGTGGGCGTAGCGGACGCGGAAGAGGGGGTTGCTCTCGCGCTGGACCAGGTGGTCGTCGGTGATCCGGGGCCGGTCGTGGGCGGCGGGGTGGAGAAGGGCCCAGCGAGCGGCGTCGCGGCCGAGCGGGAGGGGGTCGGCGGGGGCCGGGACGGGTCGTACGTTGACGTCGAGGGGGGCGGGTGCGCCGGGCCGCCCATGCGCATCGACGCGCACGCCGAGCACGGTCTCCCACTCCGCCTCGGGCGGGGCCTCACAACTGGTGCGGACCACCGCGCCCTGGGAGCGCAGCAGCCGGGCGACGACAGCCATGACGACGACGGCGCGTACCTCGTGCGGACTGTGCAGCTGGACGACCTGCCCTGTGGGCCTGTCGGCGAACCCGTATCGCGGTCCGCGCCGCAGGATCTCCGCGACGAGCGCGGTGGGCGCGGTGTCACCCAGGCTGATGTTGATGAACCCCGGCCCGGTGACGACCACGTCACGTACGCCGTCGCTGTCGGCGAGCCGCGTCCTGAGGATCTCGGCGACGCGCAGGGGCGGCTGTCCGGCCGGGCGGGCGAGCTGGAGGGCGATGTTGGTGGCGTAGTCGCCACACCCACCGGGCCCGGGAGCGGTCACGACGGCCCGCTCCGGCACGGCGACCTGCAACTCCCCGTCATCGACAGCACGACGCACCGCGCGCAGCACGGTACGGGAGAGCTCGACGGGGGTCACGGGACAAGCGTATGGGAGGAGGGGGGTGGGTATGCGAACGGGTTTGGCGAGGGTCCCGCGATGTGGACGGGCGTGGGCGGGGTACGGCGGGTACGGCGGGCTCGGCAGGTAGGGCGGGCTGGGGCGTGGAGTGCCGAAGGTGCCCTCATGGGATTTGTCGGCATTCGGCTGGTGTGCCCACATCGGGTGTGCCCTCGAGATGTACCAGCGAGGGTGTCAGCCGCCGGCGCGCCCGGCGGCCTCCTCGGCCCCGAAGACGCCCCCGAGCACGGCATCGTCAGCGCCCCGGACGTCGACCCGCCCCTCCCCTCGCCCGTCGCCCCGGCCCCCCAGCTCCCGGCTCCGCTCGATCAATTGCCGCACAACGCCGATGAGTTCGGTGGGCTCGAAGGGCTTGGCGAGGAAGGCGTCGACGCCGACATCGAGGCCGCTGTCGACTTCGTGCTGGGCGCAGGCGCTGATGATGGCGAGGGGGAGGTCGCGGGTACGTGGGTCGGAACGCAGCCGAGCGGCGGTACGCAGCCCGTCCAGCCGGGGCATGACCACATCCAGGGTGATCACATCGGGCCGTACCTGATGAACGACTTCCAGACACTCGGCACCATCGGCCGCGGTCACGACCTCAAGCCCCTCCAGCTCGAGATTGACCCTGATCAGCTGCCGGATGACCTTGTTGTCGTCCACAACAAGCACCCGGCCCGAAGCGCCTGGCACAACTCGAGAGTAGGTCCAGACCGGCCACCGCGTCCGGGTTTTCCCCACTTCCACCCCCTGCGGGGGGAGCCACCCCAGGTGACGCCGGGTGCCACCGCCCGGAAACCCGTTCATGAACACCGCCCTGAAGCTGGTAGGGTTCTACCCGTCGCCGCCAAGCAAGGCGCCCGACACGCCCCCGTAGCTCAGGGGATAGAGCAACGGCCTCCGGAGCCGTGTGCGCAGGTTCGAATCCTGCCGGGGGCACTCGCCCGACCACCTGGGAAATTTCCTAGCTGTCGCGGGCGGATGCCGACACGAGAGAGCGGGACCCAGTTTCACCGGGTCCCGCTCTCTACTTATTGGGCCGACCTCCGTCATCAGTGACGGAGGTCGGCTTTTCGGCGCTGAGAGGGAGGGATGCGTCCGGTGTCCCTTCCGTCTCATGCTCCTCTGGGGGGACTCCCTTGACCACGACACCGTCCGGCGGCCGTCACAGACGTCGGATACGCATCGCTCTGCCCGTCGCCGCCGCCGGTGTCGCCGTGGCCGTCGCCGCCGCGGTGATGACGTCCTCCGCCGGTGCGGTCGGCGCCGCCGTGCCGACCCCGGCGGTCAAGCCGGCCATCGACTCGCCCTCGCTCTCCGCTCTGAAGAAGCGCATCGCGGGCGCCCTCGCCGACCACGCCACCGCGGGTGCGGCGACCGAGAATCCGACGACCGAGACGTCGTCGCCGGGCTCAAGTCCGACCACCTCGAGCGTCGAACCGATGATCATCGGTGGCAGCGAGACCACGATCAGCACGGCCCCCTGGATGGCCCAGCTCTGGTACTACGACGACAGGAACACCGTCGACACCAGCGACGACGTGGACTTCTTCTGCGGCGGTGCGGTCGTGGCGCCGACGAAGATCCTGACCGCCGCCCGCTGCCTCAGGGACGACAACAGGGACTACAACTGGCAGGCCCACGGCGCCGTCGTCACGGGTACCGACCAGCAGCCCACCACCGACTCCACCGGCACCACCGACCTGCACGGCGGGCAGGCCACGGCCGTGCTGCGCCAGTGGTGGCAGCCGGGGTACGACCCGGTGGACAAGGAGATCGGGAAGAACGAGAGCGACCTCGGCATGCTCACCCTGGCCGTCCCGGTCAAGGCCACGCCGATCCGCATGGTCACCTACGGCGACACCAACTCGTACGCCGCCGGCACCCAGGCCAAGGTCTACGGCTGGGGCCGTACCAGCTCCACCAGCCAGGACACCTCCCGGACGCTGCGCACGGCCACGCTGACCCTGCAGTCCGACAGCACCTGCTCCGGCGTCTACGACACGGCGTTCGTCGCGGGGCGCATGGTCTGCGCGGGCACCCAGAGCGGGAGCGACACCGGGACCAGCGCGATGTGCGACGGTGACTTCGGCGGCCCGCTCGTGGTGGGCGGCAGGATCGTCGGCGTGGCCTCCTGGGGCCATTTCACCGGGTGTGCGGCGCAGGGCTACTACAGCGTCTTCACCAAGATGAGTACGTACGCCGGTTCCGCCTATCGCCAGATCGACGACACGAACCTGAGCACCTTCAACAACAAGGCCGACGGCAAGGCCGACATCTTTGTCCGGGCCTCCTCCACGAAGACGGGATACGAGAAGGACTCCAGCGGCAGCTCCTTCGGCGCCCGCGTCTCCTGGGGCAACTGGAGCGGCGCCAACCTGGTCCTGCAGACGGACCTCGACCGGGACGGCTACCAGGACCTGATCTACCGGGTCAGCTCCACGGGTGACGTGTACTGGAAGCACTTCGTGCTCAACAGCGCCCGCACGGGCGGCTCGTGGGCCGACACGAAGATCTTCACCGGTTGGAAGACCCGCACCCGGATCATCGTGCCGGGCGACGTCACCGGCGACTACCTGCCCGACCTCCTGTCGGTGGACTCCGGCGGGACACTGTGGACCTACCCGGGCAAGGGCAACGGCACCTTCGGCTCGCGTTTCTCGGTCCGCACCGGCTGGAACCAGTACAACTCCGTCCGCGGCCACGGCGATTTCACCGGCGACGGCAGGGCCGACCTGCTCGCCCGCCAGTCCAGCACCGGCGACCTGTACCTCTACAAGGGCACCGGCAAGGCCGGATCCGAGGCCTTCTCCTCCCGGATCAAGGTGCGCAGCGCCTGGACCGGCTACAACGCCTTCGACGCGGTCGGCGACGTCAGCGGCGACGGACTGGCCGACTTCCTGGCCCGCACGCCCGGCGGCACGCTCTACCTGTACAAGGGCACCGGCAAGGCGACCACCGAGATCTTTGCCGCACGAGTCTCGGTCGGCACCGGTTTCCAGCAGTACGACATCTGGGGCTGAGGGGGCGGGTGGGAACGCTCACGTACGGATGCCGGAGCCCCCGGGTGGCCGTTCAGGTGCCGAGGCTGCGGATGGTTTCCTCCACCAGACGGTTGCCCTTGCCCGCGAACCACGACGTGTACGGCGACAGCTTGGCGACCGCCGCGCCCAGCCAGTCGGGGTCACCGAGGCGGTCCAGGGCCTTGGCCTCGGTGAGCTGGTCGAACAGGGCCTTCAGCACGATGACGTGGCCGGCCGTGTAGCGGCCCTCGTGATGCGTGTACCGCGCCGACCACAGGTCGTACGGATGGCGAACGATGCCCTGCAGGGAACAGCCGTCCCGGCCCATGTCGGCCGCGGGCGCGAAGGCTCCGACAAAGCCTCCGAAGCGGGTGACGTGCCACCTCACATACGCGGCTCGCACCCTCAACTCCATGAACCGGGACCATGGGACGGCGAGCAGGGCCGCCGTCTCTGCTCGCCGGTGGTGTTCCAGGCCCTCGGGCGTGAGCACGATGGACAGGCCCTCCTTGCGCGTCGGGTCCCCGATCACCCACCGGTCCCCGATCAGCTCCAGCGGCCCCAGGCGCTGCCCCATGGCCTCTCCCTCTGTCCTGCCATCCGTCCGACGAGGAACATAACCGACATCGGACCCACCCACCGGCAATACGTCCTCGGCGGCGTGCGGTAGCCGGGTGAGGCGGGGACGCGAGCCTTTGGCCGGTCGGTCCTGGACAGCCTCCGTTCCGGCCGTCTACGAAGTGCGGCGCCGGCTTTCGGCGGCGACCGCCTCGACCGCCGCGCACGCCTCCTTCTCCGGCACTCCGGCCGCGATGAGCGTGGCGACGGCCACCCGGGTGCCGTCGTCCTCCAGCGTTCCCGCGTTGACCTGTTCCAGCAGGGCGATGGTCATCGACTCCAGGCCCGCGCTGAGCACGGCGGCCGGCAGGTGGGTGTGGAGGAGACCGTCCTGCCGGCCTCGCTCCAGGATGGCGGTGGCCGCGCCACGGGCCGGTTGGAGGATCTCGGCGACGCGCTCCGCGCCCAGGTCGTGCCGGGCCAGCGCGAGGAGCATCCGGTAGCGGTCGCCCACGGGCCAGATCGACAGCACGAAGTGGGCCAGCGCATGACCGGCCGGCTCCGACGGCCTCACCCCGGCGGCGATCGCGCCCTCGAGACTCTCGGCGGCCTCCTCGGCCAGCGCCTCCAGGAGCGCCGCGCGTCGGGGGAAGTGACCGAAGAGCGTGCGGCGTACGACCCCGGAGGCCCGCGCCGGCTCCTCCAGCGTGATGTCCGGGTTCCGCCCCAGCTCCTGTCGTGCCGTGGCCAGGATGCGCGCCCGGTTGGAACGGGAGTTGCGTCGCTGCGGCTCGCGGGCGACGGGCTTGGACACGGGAGGAACCTCGAGGGATCGGGAGGCGTACGAGCGAACGGGGGCCGGCCTCAAGGGACGGTGTTCCAATCTGGCATGCGAGGTCAGGACGCGATCCGTTACGAGGCGCATCCGCTCGGTGCGCGCCACCCACCGCACCGAGGCCGACATCGCTCGCTGCCGCCTACCCGAAGGCGCTGGGAGACTGCTGCCCCGTCGGTCCGTGCCACGGTCTCGGTTCCCCATCGCCCAGCAGTTCCGTCGCCTGGTTCTGGGTGTGTGCGGCCGCTATCTGCGCCTCCGCCACGGCGTCTCCACGTTCGCGCACCAGGTCTTCATAGATCGGCAGGTGATCTTTTTCGGCGGGACTGCGCGTCACAATGCCGATCCTTCCATTGGTCGTCTTCTTCAAGCCCGGTTCAGTCGGGCCGCGATTCCATGCCCGAGCAACAAATACAACACGGCCGGGAGACCGTAATTGAGGAGAACCCGCAATCCCTCTGTGTCCATCGTGAAAATGTCCCGTGCCCATCCCGCGAGCCAGTCGGCCGTACCACGGACGAGCTCCACGAAGGCGTTGCCCTGATTGGCGTCGAGCAGGAACAGGACGATCCACAGTGCGAGTACACCGGCCGCGACGTCGGCGATCGTGCAGATCGTGAGGGCCGCTCTGCGTGCGGCGGCCTGGTTGCGCTGGGCGCGGTCGTGGCCTGAGGGCTGGTCGTACGTCTGGTATCCGGAAACCGGGTCGGTGTTCACAAGAAATCCGATCTGACGCGTCACTGGGGCCGTGGGTCACCGCGGGGACCGAATTCGGCCATTGGCTGTGACCCGCTTCTCCCTCGTTCTGCGCCACCCGATCGCGACCGCGTTACACCGCCGCCGCGGGCATACCAAATATGGCGGCCTATTCAGGCACTTACCCACATGTCCGTGCGCGAGGACACATGTGAGGACACATTTGCGGACGCAGGGCGGCAACGGCCGGAGGGCCGGCGGCTCAGGCCCCGCGGCCCGTCGGGAGCATCGCCCAGACCGTCTTGCCCATGGGCTGCCGCCGGGTCCAACCCCAGTGTTCGGACAGTGCGTCGATGATGCGCAGTCCCCGGCCGTGCTCGTCGAGGGGGTCGCTCGCGTGCGGGTACACGGGTGGGTTGTCGCAGGGGTCGGTCACGGCGCAGACCAGGTGGGCGGGGCGGCGGATGCTGAGCCGCAGCCAGATCTCGGCGTCGCCATGGGCGGGGAGGTGGGCCGGGGAGTGGCGAGATGAGCGGGCCGCGGAGTGCGACACGCCGTGCAGTGCGGCGTTCGCGGCGAGTTCGGTGACCACCACGAGGGCGTCGGCGCCGCAGTGGTCGAGCCCCCAGTCGCCGAGGGTGCGACGGACGAAGTCGCGGGCCCGGCCGCAGTCCCGTTCGGCTCCGGTGAGGCGCAGGGCGGCCGCGCGGGGCGGGATGCGCGGGGGCTCGGGTTTGGTCGGATGACGTCGGCCCGGGGCGCCCGGGTGCGCTTCCGGCGTCACGCTCAGTCCCGTGGGTGACGCAGCGCTACCGGGCAGTCGAAGCCCTTCGTATGCAGGTAAGGACACAACGTCTCCCTGATACACGGTCAGGACGAGGCGGCTGCGCAGCAGTTGACGCCACAGCTATTATCCACGCCGACGGCGCCTCCGTGCAATTTCACGGGAAATTGCGCGCGGTGCCGACGCAGAGCACGTGGTGCGGTCCGGGCCCGCCGGGGCTGTCGGCGTACGCGTGGCGGAACGTGAGCAAGGAGAGTGCAGTGCCAACAGCACCGAACGGCGTACGGGCAAGCTCGTTGGGCGTCCGCTGGATCAAGAGCCGGCACAGCAATGCCGAGGGCAACTGCGTCGAGGTGGCCTCCCTGGGCGACGGCAGCATCGCGATGCGCAACTCCCGCCATCCCGACGGGCCTGCCCTCGTCTACACGCCCGCCGAGATCGCCGCCTTCCTGGCGGGCGCTAAGGAGGGAGAGTTCGACCACCTGGTCTGACCCACCCCACCTGCACGCGATCTCGCAGGGAGTCAGAACGCTGCGACCGTAAGGAAGTTGACTCATCCATTTACCGCGGTTCCGGCGGCGTGAGGCGGCGGGATGCGATAATGCGGTCTGTCGTACGCCGGTCCACGGGGAGTCAGGATGTCCGCCGAGTCACCTCGCATCTCCCGCCTCGAACCGTATCTGTCCCGCACCGAGCCCGCGCCGACGCTGCTGAAGATGCTGGTCGGCGTCCAGCTGGCAGGTATTCGCGAGGACGTCGGCCTGTCCCAGGACCAGGCGGCGCGCGCGGTCGGGTTCAGCCCGGCGAAGCTGTCGCGCATCGAGGCGGGCAAGGGCCGCCGGCCGCCCACGGAAGGTGATGTCCGCGAGCTGCTGAAGCTGTACCGGGCCGACGACTACGAGGCCTCGCTGCTGCTGCAGTTGCTGCGACGGGCCGGCGAGCCGGGGTGGTGGCAGCGCTATGACAAGCGGCTGATGCCGGAGTGGTTCGACCGGCTGGTCGGGCTGCAGGAGGCCGCGACGGCCATCCGTACCTTTGAACTCCAGTACGTCCCCGGCCTGTTGCAGACCGAGGCCTACACCCGGGCCGTGGTGGAGCGCGGGCTGCCCTCGGCGCCGGCCCGTGAGGTGCAGCGGCGGGTGGAGCTGCGGATGCGCAGGCGGGAGCTGCTGAACCGGCCGGACGCGCCCCGGCTGTGGGCGATCGTCGACGAGTCGGTGCTGCTGCGGGTGCTGGGCAGCCGTGAGGTGATGCGCGAGCAGCTCGAGTACCTGGAGGAGATGGCCAGGCTCCCCCATGTGACCGTGCAGATCGTCCCGCTGGACGTGACCAACGCGTCCGCGCCCGCCATCCCCGTCACCTATCTGCGCTTCGGCGGTGTCGATCTGCCGGACATCGTCTATCTGGAGCACATCAAGAGCGCCGCCTTCCTGGAGGACCAGGACGAGACGGAGGAGTACCGGATCGCCCTGGACCGGCTGGGTGACGAGGCCCTCAACCCGCGCGAGTCGCTTCAGCGGCTGCGCGAGACGAAGGCCCGGTACCTCCCGGCGACCTGAGTCCTCCTACGGCAGTCGGCCCACACCGCCGTACTCGATCCACTCCTGGGTGAGCTGGCGCGGCGCCACCTCGGTGTCGGGGCGCCAGGTGGAGACCTCCACCAGGCCCGGCTCGAGGATCTCCAGACCCTCGAAGCACTCCGCGACGTCCTTCTCCTCGCGCACCCGGCCCCAGTGCCCCTGCGTCGCCTGGTCCATGAAGTCGGTGACGAACTTGCGGACCTCGGGGTCCTCGCTAACCAGCTGGCACATCACCATGTAGCTGCCGGGCGCGAGCCGTTCGCGCACCCGGCGGGCCACCGCGAGCGGGCCGTCGGTCTCGCTGTCGGGGATGCAGTGGAACACCGAGTTGAACAGCACGGCCACCGGCCGGGAGAAGTCGATCAGGCGCTCGGTGTCGGCGTGCGAGAAGATGCCGTCGGTGTCGCGCATGTCGGCGTGGATGACGGCGGTGTTCTCGTTCTGCTCCAGCAGGGCGCGGCCGTGGACCAGCACCATCGGGTCGTTGTCGACGTACACCACCCGCGAGGACGCGTCGACGGCCTGGGCGACCTGGTGGACGTTGTTCTGGGTGGGCAGGCCGGAGCCGTGGTCGAGGAACTGCCGGATGCCGTAGTCCTCGGCCAGCGTCCGGACCACCCGCTGCAGGAAGCGACGGTTGTTCAGCGCGAGGGCGCGGGTGCTGGGGACGACCTTGTCCAGCTGTTCGCAGGCGGCGCGGTCGGAGGCGTAGTTGTCCTTGCCGCCGAGGTAGTAGTCGTACATGCGCGCTGCGGTCGGAACCGTGGCGTCGATCGACGTGGACAGCTGCTTTCCAGGCTCCATCGTTCCCCCAGGGGCAGGCCGGCCGAGGAGATCACCTCACCGACAACCCATCCTAGGGAAACGGCAGTTGGTGAGGCCAGTCCATCCGTCAACCACGGGGCAACTCGGACGCCTTTCGTGATCAAGGCTGTGCGCTGCGCCGTTTCGAACTAAGGTTCCTGACCGGAAGCCACATTCGACGGGGGTACGCACGTGGCCGATTCGGCGCGCTCGCTGGACGACACCGCGCGAGACGGGGGAAAGCCAGGCCGGTTCACCGGCATGGGGCCCTTCATGCTCGTCTGGAGCGGGCAGGCGGTGTCCCTGGTCGGCAACTCCGTCCTGCGGTTCGCCTTCGTCTACGAGACCTGGTCGGCCACCGGCCGGGCCACGGCGCTGACCACGCTGTCGCTGTGCGCGCTGCTCCCCCAGGTGCTGCTGAGCCCGCTCGCCGGGGCCCTCGTCGACCGGCTCCGCCGGCGTAGCGCGCTGCAGCTCGCGGACGGTGGCGGGCTGCTGATCGTGGCGCTGCTGAGCGTGCTGCACTTCACCGGCGGGCTGCGCACCTGGGAGGTCTACGCGGCCGTCATGCTGCTCGGCTGTGCGGCCGCCTTCCAGTTCCCGGCGCTGGGCGCCGCCGTGCCGCTGCTGGTCGACAAGGGGCAACTCCAGCGGGCCAACAGCCTGTTGGCGAGCGCCAAGAGTACGGCGGACGTCGGCGGGCCCGCGCTGGGCGGCCTGCTGGTGGCGTTCTCCGGGCTCGGTGTCATCCTCGTCGCCGACCTGGTGAGCTTCGCTCTCGCGCTGGCCGCGATACGGGTCGTTCGGCTGCGCGGGGACACCGGTCCCGGCACGAAGCCGGCGGGCGGTCCCCGCAAGAAGCTCGTCACGGAAGCCGTCGAGGGGATGCGGTTCCTCTTCCGGTATCCGAGCCTGCGCGATCTGATGCTGGCGTTCTGCGTCGTCAACCTGGTCATGGTCTTCGGCTTCGCCGCCGTACAGCCCATGGTGCTGGCGCGGTCCGGCGGTGAGACCGCGGCGCTGGCGAGCGTCAACACCGCGATCGGGGTCGGCGGGGTCGCGGGCGGGCTGCTGATGGCGGCCTGGAGCGGGCCGAGGAACCGGGCCCGGGGCATGCTGCTCGGGATCATCGGCATGTGCCTGTCGGCCCAGGTGGCCATGGCGCTCGCGGGCGGAGTCGTCGGCTGGTGTGCGGCGATCCTGGTGGGCGCGGCGCTGATGCCGATGATCAACGGTGTGATGCAGGCGATCGTGCAGACCAAGGTTCCGCGCGAGTGGCACGGGCGGGTCTTCGGCGCCGTGATGTTCCTGTCGCAGATCTCCGTCCCGCTGGCGACCGGGGTCTCCGGGCCGCTCGCCGACCATGTCTTCGAACCGCTGGCCGCGGACGGCACCGGGATCTTCGTGGTACTGGGTCCGCTGGTGGGCGACGGGCCGGGCAGCGGCATGGCGGCCATGCTGCTCCTCGCGGGCCTGTGCGGTATCGCGGTCGGGGTGCTGAGCATGACCCGGCGCACGGTGCGGGAGATCGACACGCTGCTGCCGGACGTCGCCGACGAATCCCTCGACGGCTCCCCCGACGACACCCTTGACGACGCTCCCGACGACATCCTTGACGACTCCGGGCGCCCCGGCGATCCCGACGACCCGGAGAAGCCTGACGACCCCGCCGATCCCGGCGACCCCGACACCCCCGACAACCCCGACAACCCGGGGAACAAAGAACTCGTGGAGGGCTGACCATGACCACCAATCCGTTCGAGGACGAGAACGGCACCTACCTCGTACTCACCAACGCCCAGGGCCAGTTCTCGCTGTGGCCCGACGGGATCGCCGTGCCGGACGGGTGGGAAGTGGCGCTGACCGCGAGCAGCCGCGCGGAGTGCCTCGCCCATGTCGAGGAGCGCTGGACGGACATATGTCCCGCACGCACGGCCGCAGATGCCTGAGAAGGGGGCGACGGGGGCGTTGCACGGGGTGCATGAACTCTTCGCGCAGCAGGCTCGGCGGACACCGGCGGCGACCGCGCTGGTGTACGGCGAACAGCGGCTGAGCTACGGCGAACTGGACCGGCGCGCCGACCGGTTCGCGGGACTCCTGCGGCGGCGCGGCGTGCGGCCGGGCGCCGTGGTGGGCGTGTATCTGGAGCGGTCCACCGAGATGGTGGTGGCGCTGCTGGGCATCCTCAAGGCCGGTGCCGGTTACGTGATGCTCGACCCGGATTTCCCGGCGGAGCGGCTGCGGGGCATGGCGGCGGACGCGGGGGTGGCCGCGGTGGTGTCCCGGCGTGATACCCGACTTCCCTTGGTCTCGGCCGAGTTGGTCGCGGCGGAGGACGCCGGGGAGGCCGAGCCCTTCGAGCCCGGCACTGTGCGCGTACGGCCGCAGGACCCGGCCTGCGTGATGTTCACCTCCGGCTCCACGGGCCGCCCGAAGGGCATCGTCGCCCCGCACGCCGCGATCACCGGCACCCTCACCGGGCAGGACTTCGCCTCCTTCGGGACCGGCGCGGTGTGGCTGCAGTGCTCCCCGGTGTCCTGGGACGCGTTCGCGATGGAGCTGTGGGGCCCGCTGCTCGGCGGCGGCCTGTGCGTGCTGCACCCGGGGCAGCGCCCCGACCCGGTGGTGATGGCCGGCCTGGTCGACAGGCACGCCGTCACATCCGTCTACCTCTCCGCCTCCCTGTTCCACGTGATCGTCGACGAGTACCCGCGGGCGCTGGCCGGCGTACGCGAACTCATCGTCGGAGGCGAACCGCTGTCGCCCGCGCACGCGGCCCGCGCCCTGGAGCGCCACCCCGGGCTGCGGCTGAGCAACGGCTACGGCCCGGTCGAGGGCATGGTGTTCCTGACCGTCCATCCGGTCACCGCCGAGGAGGTGCGGGACGGCGGGCCGGTGCCGATCGGCCGTCCGCTGGCCGGGAAACGGCTCCGGGTGCTCGACGAGCGGCTGCGGCCCGTCGCGGACGGGGAGACCGGTGAGCTGTACGCCGCGGGGGCGGGCGTCGCCCTCGGGTACTGCGGTCGTCCCGGGCTGACCGCCGAGCGGTTCGTGGCCGACCCGTACGGGCCCGCCGGGGAGCTGATGTACCGCACCGGGGACCTGGTGCGGCGCCGGGCGGACGGGGTGCTGGAGTATCTGGGGCGGGCCGACGCCCAGGTGAAGATCCGCGGGTTCCGGGTGGAGCCGGGCGAGGTGGAGACGGTGTTGGCGGGCCATCCGGGCGTCGTCCGGGCCGCCGTCGTGGCGCGTCCCGACGCCACGGGTGAGAAGCGACTGGTCGCGTACGTGGTCCCGCGCGAAGGGCATCAACCGGCACTCGATGAGGGCGAGTTGCGTGAGTACGCCGCTCGCGTGCTGGCCGACTACCTGGTCCCGGCCGCCTTCGTGCTCCTGGACGCCCTGCCCCTGACCCCCAACGGCAAGCTGGACCGCGCCGCCCTGCCGGAGCCCGGGCCGCTCACCGGCTCGCTCGCCTCGGCGACCGGACGGCAGCCGTCCGGCGCGGTCGAGGAGACGCTGTGCGGGCTGTTCTCCGAGGTGCTGGGGGTGGCGTCCGTCGGCCCCGACGACGACTTCTTCGGCCTGGGCGGCAACTCGCTGACGGCGGCGCGGCTGCTGGGCCGGATCCAGCTGACGCTGGGCGCGCGGGTCGGCGTACGGACGCTGTTCGAGTGCCGGACGCCGGGGGCGCTGGCGCCGCAGGTGGAGAAGGCCGAGCAGGACGACCGGGTCGCCGCGTCCGCCCTTCCCCCGGACCGCGACGCACCCGCCCCTCTCCCGGGCCGCGACGCGCTGCCCCTGTCGTACGCCCAGCGCCGCCTGTGGTTCCTGGACCGGGTCGACGCGGGCACCGCCTACACGCTGCCCGTGCTGGTGCGGCTGAGCGGCGAGATCGATCCCGAGGCCCTGCGGGCGGCGCTCGGGGACGTGGCCGCCCGGCAGACGGCGTTGCGCACCGTGTTCGTGGCGAGGGGCGGCGAGCCGGCGCAGCGGGTGCTGAAGGGTGCCGAAGCGGTGCCTCGGCTGAGGCAGGTCGAGGTCACGGCCGACGAGTTGACGGGGGCCGTGTCGGCGGCCGCCCGGCACCGCTTCGACCTCGCCGCCGAACTCCTCCTGCACGCCGTGCTGTTCACCGTCCGGGACCGGCCGCGCGAGCACGCCCTCCTCCTCGTCCTGCACCACATCGCGGGTGACGGCTGGTCCCTGCCCCCGCTGTTCCGGGACCTGTCGCGTGCCTACGCCGCCCGGGCCGCCGGCCGCGTCCCGGAGCTCATCCCGCTGCCCGTGCCGTACGCCGACTTCGCCCGGAGCCAGCAGGAGCGGCTCGGCTCGGCGGACGATCCCGGCTCCCTCGCCGCAGCCCAACTCGCCTACTGGCGCAAGGCTTTGGCGGGACTTCCGGCCGGTGGCCCGCTGCTCCCCCGCCGTCCCGGACGGTCCGCCGTGCCGGGGCGGGAGGCCGCCACCGTCGTACGGCGGCTGGACGCGGGCGCGCACACCCGGATCGTCGATGCGGCGCGGGCGGAGGGGGCGACGCTGTTCATGGCCCTGCACGCCGCGCTCGCCTGCGCGCTGGTGCGGGCCGGCGCGGGCGAGGATCTCGCGGTCGGCTCGCCGATCGCCGGGCGCGGCGGCGACGGCACGGTCGAGGACGTCGTCGGGTTCTTCGTCAACATGCTGGTGCTGCGCACCGACGCCTCCGGTGATCCCACCGCCCGGCAGCTGCTCGCCCGTACCCGGGAGACGGCACTGGACGCCTTCGTCCACCAGGACGTGCCGTTCGAGGAGGTCGTGGACGCGCTGGGTCCCGTACGGCCGCCCGGGCGGCAGCCGTTCACCGAGGTGGTGCTGGCGTTGCAGAACAACGCCCGGGCCGAGGTGGAGCTGCCCGGCGCCGAGTCCGGGGTGGAGCCGCTGCGTACCGGTACGGCCCGGTTCGAGCTGCTCGTCGACGTCACCGACGACCACGGGCCGTCGGGCGCGCCGGACGGGATGACGCTGGTCTTCGAGTACCGGACGTCGTGTCTGGAGCCGGAGTTCGTCGATTGGCTGGCGGACGCGGTCGTCGCGGCACTGCGCGCGGCGGCCGCCGAGCCGGACGTACCGCTGTCCCGGCTTCCGCTGCCCGAACCTCCCCGGCGCGCGGACGCGGCCCGGGACGCGGTCCTCACCCCCGAGCGCACCGCGGGCGGCCCGGCGGACTCCGCCCTGCACCGGGAGATCGCCGCCGTCTGGTCGGAGGTGCTGGGCGTGCGGCACATCGGTCCCGACGACGACTTCTTCCGGCTCGGCGGCAACTCCCTGCGCGCGGTACGGGTCGCCGCCCGCCTCACCGGCGCCGGGCGCACGGTGACGGCCGCCCAGTTGTTCACCTCGCCCACCGTCGCCGCCCTCGCCGCCGAGCTGGAGCGGGCACCCGCCGGGGCGAGCGCGGCACCGGCCCCCATTCCGCGCCGACCGCGCGTTCCCCGGCAGCCCGGCCGCGACAGCCGTACCGACACGAGTGAGAAGGAGGTGCCATGGACCTGAGCGTGATGTTCTTCGGCGCCGACACCCCCGCCGGCGCCCGCGACACCGACGCGCCGCGGCACAGCGAGGCCTACGACGACATCCTCGCCGTCGCCCGCACCGCGGACCGGCTCGGCTTCCACGCGATCTGGACGCCCGAGCGGCACTTCCAGCAGGTGGGGCAGGTGTTCCCGAGCCCTCCGGTGCTCAGCGCGGCGCTGGCGGTGGCCACCGAGCGGATCAACATCCGGGCGGGCAGCGTGATCCTGCCGCTGCACCATCCGCTGCGGATCGCGGAGGACTGGGCGGTCGTCGACAACCTCTCGCACGGCCGGATCGGGCTGTCGGCCGCGACCGGCTGGCACTCCGCCGACTTCGTCCTCGCGCCCGGCAACTACGAGGGCCGCCGCGAGCGGACCATGCGGGACATCCCGTTGCTGCGCCGCCTGTGGGCGGGCGAGCCCGCCGAGTTCTCCGACGGCACCGGCACCTCGGTCTCCGTCCTGCCGCAGCCCCGGCCCGTGCAGGACACCCTGCCCCTGTGGCTCACCACCTCCGGCAACCCGGCGACCTGGGAGGCGGCCGGAAGCCTGCGCACCGGGGTCCTCGGGGCGACCGTCGGGCAGAGCCGGGAGGAGCTGGCCGAGAAGATCGACCGCTACCGGGCCGCCTGCGCCGCCGCCCCCGACCAGCGGGGAACCGACGCGCACGGCCGGGTGACGCTGATGGCGCACACGTACGTCGGCGCGGACGACGAGGAGGCGCGGCGGCTGACCGCCGAACCGCTCAAGCGGTATCTGCGGTCGTACGTCCGGCAGACCACGGCCAACCGCACGGCCGACAGGGCGACGGCGGAGCTCACCGAGGAACAGACCGCGCTGCTCGCCGAGTTCGCCTTCCACCGGTATCTGACCTGGGGCAGCCTGCTCGGCTCCGCCGAGACCTGCCGGAAGATGCTCGCCGATCTGCGCGAGCTGGGCTGTGACGAGGTCGCCTGCTTCGTGGACTTCGGCCTCGGCCGCGAGGAGGTGCTGGCCGGGCTGCACCGGCTGGCCGAGCTTCGGGAGGACGTGGCGTGACCGCCTCTTCGGGTGCGTCGATGGCGGACCGTTTCAGCGCGCTCAGCGGTGAGCAGCGGGTGCGGCTGATGCGCCGGCTGGTGGAGTCCGGGCAGGTGGGGCTGGTCCCGGCGGTCGTACCGCCGCGCGACGGGGACGGGCCGGTGCGGCTCAGTCCGGCGCAGGAGGACCTGTGGGTGTACGAGTCGCTGTATCCCGGCACTCCGGCCCTGAACCTGTGCTGTGCCTATCACTTCGACGAGACGGTGGAGCCGGTCGACCCGGACCGTCTGGAGACGGCGCTGACGCTGGTCCGGGCGCACCATGACGTCCTGCGGGCCCGCATCGAGGGCGAACCGGGCGCGATCGGCGTCACCTTCCCGCCCGAGGAGCGCTTCCGGCTGGAGCGGGAGGATCTGCGCGGCACCGGCATCACCATCGCCGAGGCCTTCGAGACGTTCCGGCGCCGGCCCTTCGACCTGGCCGGAGAGCCACTGATGCGGGCCCGGTTCGTCACGGTGGACGACCGGCGGACCACGCTGATGCTGAGCCTGCACCACGTCATCGCCGACTGGTGGTCCTTCGACGTGCTCCAGGCCGAGTTCGCCGAGGCCCACCGCGCGTTGCGCGCCGGTACGGAGCCGACGCTGACCCGGCCCCGCATCCAGTACGCCGACTTCGCGTCCTGGCAGGGCGAGCTGGAGGAGGCCGGCGTCTTCGAGGCGCGGCTGGCCTTCTGGCGCCGCTACCTCGCCGATCCGCCGGGCGCGCTCACCGTGCCGGGCAGCGGAAACGGCGTCGCGGAGGGCATCGCTCAGGTTCCGTTCAAGGTCGACGCCCCGACCGCCCGGGCCGTACGGGCACTGGCGCGCGAACGCGGCGCCTCCGTCTACGTCGTCCTGATGGCGGCCTTCGCGGTCCTGGCCCACCGCCTCACCGGCGCCGACGACATGGTGCTGGGCACGCCGACCGCCAACCGGACCGCCAAGGGCCTGGAGCGGGTCATCGGGTACGTCATGAACGCCATTCCGACCCGCTGGCGGATCCGGCCCGGGGACTCCTTCGCCGACGTGCTGGCCAGGTTCGCCGCGGACTTCCCCGAGCTGATGGCCAACGCGGACGTGCCGGTCGGCCGGATCGTCTCCGCGGTCGCGCCCGACCGCAGCGCCGGGCGCTCCCCGCTGTTCCAGTGGGTGTTCATGCACCTCACCCAGCAGCGCAGCGTGGCCGCGCTGCGGGAGTTCAGCGAGCCCGAGCGGATCCACACCGGCGGCGAGCACGACCTGGTCGGCATCGTCCGGGACGCCGACGACGGCACGATGGACGGCAGCTTCGAGATCCGTACGGCACTCTTCGGCGCGGACGCCGTGCGGCACTGGACGGAGGCGTATCTGGAGCTGCTGCGGCGGTTCACGGCCGATCCTGAGGTGCCGCTCGCCGAGGTCGGGCTGGTGCCGGATGCCGACCGGCGCCGAGTGGCGGAGCTCGGATCCGGCGGGCCCGCGCCCGAGCCGCTGACCCTGCCCGACCTGGTGGCCCGGCAGGCGGCTCGCACGCCTGACGCGCCCGCGCTGGAATCCGAGGGCCTGCGGCTGACGTACGCCGAACTGGTCGGCCGAGTGGACAGGTTGGCGGCTCACCTCGTCCGGTTCGGGGCGGGACCCGGCCGCATCGTGGCCCTCGCGCTGGGCCGAACTGCCGCGATGGCGCCCGCGCTGTTGGCGGTGCAGCGGACTGGTGCCGCCTATCTGCCGGTGGACCCGGACTATCCGGCCGAGCGGGTTCGGCTTGCGCTTGAGGATGCGGCCCCAGTGCTGCTGGTCGTGGGTGGGCGGGGGGTGCCGCTCGAGACAGATGTGCCGGTGTTGGTGCTGAGCGACTCGTTGGAAGTGCCACTTGATGCCGTCGATCGTCTGCCGCACCATCGTGGCTTGTCGCGCCCGCGCGGCGGTAGCCGCAAATCGATGACAGCCCCGCGCCCCTTGAGGGCGTTGTCGAACCCGGCATCCCCCGCCTACGTCATCCACACCTCCGGCTCCACCGGCCGCCCCAAGGGCGTCGTCGTCCCGCACACCGGACTGGCCGCCCTCGCGCAGGGGCTCGTGGACGCCATGGCGCTGAGCCCGGACACCAGGGTCCTGCAGCTCGGCTCGCCCGCCTTCGACATCTCCGTCGGCGAGATGTGCATGGCGTTCGGCTCGGGCGGGACGCTGGTCGTGCCGCCCGAGGGGCCGCTTGCCGGGCAGGAGTTGGCGGACGTGCTGACCGGGCTGCGGATCACCTCCGCCCTGCTGCCGCCCTCAGTGCTGGCGACCGTGCCCACCGG
This sequence comes from Streptomyces sp. NPDC051243, assembly GCF_044455405.1. NCBI lineage: Bacteria > Bacillati > Actinomycetota > Actinomycetes > Kitasatosporales > Streptomycetaceae > Streptomyces > Streptomyces sp. NPDC051243. The sequence goes on from NZ_JBITES010000022.1 coordinate 139,521, forward strand.
GGAGTACCCGCAGCTGCGGTCGCTGGCCGTCGGTGCGGAGGCGTGCCCGCCGGAGCTGGTGGCCCGCTGGGCCGTCGGTGGGCGGCGGTTCCACAACGCGTACGGGCCCACCGAGTACACCGTCGCTGCCACGGTCTCCGGCCCGCTCACCGGCGACGGCACGGCCCCGCCCGTCGGCGCCCCGCTCCCGGGCACGCGCGCGTATGTCCTCGACGAGCGCCTGCGACCGGTGCCGGCCGGGGTGTGCGGTGAGTTGTATCTGGCGGGGCCGGGAGTGGCGTACGGCTATCTGGGCCGGGCGGGGCAGACCGCCGAGCGGTTCGTCGCCGACCCGTACGGGGCGCCGGGCGAGCGCATGTACCGCACCGGGGACCTGGCCCGCCGCCGGGACGACGGGCAGCTGGAGTACCTGGGCCGCTCCGACGACCAGGTGAAGATCAGGGGTCAGCGGATCGAGCCGGGCGAGATCGCGGCCGTCCTCACCGGGCATCCCTCGGTGGAGCGGGCGGTGGCGGTCGTACGGGAGGACCGGCCGGGCAGGCCGCGGCTCGTCGCGTACGTCGTCGGCGGCGGTACGGGGTCCGAGCCCGCGCCGGACGCGCTGCTGGCGTACGCCGCCGGACGGCTGCCGGCCGCCATGGTGCCGGCCGACGTGGTGGTGCTGGACGGGCTGCCGTTGGCGCCCAACGGCAAGCTGGACCGGGCGGCGCTGCCCGCGCCGGGCGACCGGCCGAGCGGCTCCGGGCGGGCGCCTGAAGGGGGCCGCGAGGTCACCCTGTGCGCGCTGTTCGAGGCGGTGCTGGGCGTCGAACGGGTCTGTGCCGACGACGACTTCTTCCGGCTGGGCGGCGACAGCATCATGGCGATCCAGCTCGCCGGGCGGGCTTCGGGGGCGGGGCTCGGCATCACGCCGCGTGACGTCTTCACGGCCCGCACGCCCGCCGCGCTCGCCCTGACGGCGCGGGAGGCGGCGGACCTCGGGGAGGACGAGGGTACGGACTCCGGCACGGGGCGCTTCCCGCTCACCCCGGTGATGCGCTGGTGGCTCGAACAGGCCGGGGACCCGACGGCGTTCACCCAGTCGATGGTCTTCCCGGTGCCGCCGGACGTGGACCTCGCGCGCGTGGAGGCGGCGGTGCGCGGGCTGGTCGAGCGGCACGGTGCGCTGCGGATGCGCCTGGTGGAGGGGGAGCTGGAGGTCCCCGGGGACGACGTCACCGATGTGGAGGTCGACCGCCTCGACGTGCCCTTCGGTGCCGATCCGCGGGAACTGGCCGAGGAGTTGGCGGCGTCCGTGCGGCTCGATCCGGAGCAGGGGGAGATGCTGCGGGCCGCCTGGCTGGACGCCGGGTCCGGACGGCCGGGGCTGCTGTTGCTGACGGTGCACCATCTGGCCGTGGACGGGGTGTCCTGGCGGTTGCTGGGGCCGGAGCTCGCGGCCGGGCTGGCCGGGGAGCGGCTGCCGGAGCCGCCCGGCACGTCCTTCGCGCGCTGGGCCCGGCTGCTGGCGTGGGAGGCGGCGCGGCCCGAGTTGGCCGACACGGAGTCGGCCTGGTGGGAGCGGACTTTGAGCGGCCCGGACGCGCGGATCGCGGGCGGGCGGGGTGCCGGGGCGCGCCGGGCGGTGCTCAGCGTCGAGCTGACGCCCGAGGTCACCGAGGCGGCCCTGTCCGAGGTGACCGAGGCCTTCCACTGCGGCCCGGACGCCGTGCTGCTGACGGCGCTGGCCGCGGCGGCGGTACGGCAGCGCGGTGCGGGCACGGGCCTGCTGGTCCACCTGGAGGGACACGGCCGTGAGACGCTCTCCCGGCCCGCCGACGTCTCGCGCACCGTCGGCTGGTTCACCACCCAGTACCCGGTGCGCCTGGACGCGGGCGCCGCGCTGGGCCCCGGCTTCTGGGAGCCGGCGCGGGACGCGGCCGGTGAGGCGCTCAAGCAGGTCAAGGAGCAGGTGCGGGCGGTCCCGTCGGGCGGCCTCGGCTGGGGTCTGCTGCGGCACCTCAACCCGGACACCGCGCCGAAGCTGGCCGCGCTGCCCGTCCCCGACCTGCGCTTCAACTACCTGGGCCGGTTCTCCGGCGGCGACACGGCCGACGGCGAGCTGCTCGGCATGTCCGCCGAGGCGCTGCCGCTCGGGCACGCGGTGGAGGTGGACGCGCTGGTCGTGGAGCGGGACGGCGGGCGGCTGTGTCTGAGCGCCGGGTTCTCGTACGGGCGCGGGGTGCTCGGCGAGCAGGAGGTGCTGGAGCTGGCCCGGCTGTGGTGCGAGGCGATCGAGGTGCTGGTCGAGCACGCCCGCCGGGACGGCACGGGCGGCCACACCAGCTCCGACTTCCCGCTGGTGGAGCTGTCGTCGGACCAGCTGGCCCTGCTGGAGGGCGACTTGGCGTTCGACGACCCGGACGACGAGGGGGACGGCTGATGGGCGGCCGTATCGCGGACGTACTGCCGCTCTCCCCCGCCCAGGAAGGTCTGCTCTTCCACTCCCTGCGCGACCCCGAGCGCCCCGACCCGTATCTGGTGCAGGCCCGGTTCCGGATCGCGCCCGGCGTCACGGCGGAGGCGTTGCGGGCCGGGCTGGCCGCGCTGCTGGAGCGGCACCCGAATCTGCGGGCGTGCTTTCGGCACGAGCAGGTCGAGCGGCCGGTGCAGGTGATTCCGCGTGCGGTGAGGGTGCCGTGGACGCAGACCGACCACACGGGGCGCACGCCGGACGAGACGGAGGCGGAGATCGCCCGGCTCATGGCCGAGGACCGCGAGCGCCGGTTCGATCCGGCCCGGCCTCCGCTGGTGCGGGCCACGCTGGTCCGGCACGACGGGGGCGGGGACCTCCTGCTGACCGTCCACCACATCCTGCTGGACGGCTGGTCGCTGCCGCTGCTCGCGCGGGATCTGGAGGCGCTGACGGCGGGGGCCGCCGAGCCGCCGCCCGCCGTGCCCTTCAAGCAGTACCTGGTCTGGCTGAACGGCCAGGACCAGGCGCGTGCGGAGGCCGCCTGGCGTGACGCCCTGGACGGGCTGTCGCGCCCCGCGCTGCTGTCTCCGGCCGGGCCCGACGGCCCGCAGGACACGGTCGACCTGGAGCTGACCCCGGAGCTGACCTCGGCGATCACCCGGCGGGCCACGCAGGCCGGCGTCACCGTCAACACCGTGGCGCAGACCGCCTGGGCCCTGGTGCTGGCCCGGCTGACCGGCGCCGAGGACCTGGTGTTCGGCGCGGTCGTCTCCGGGCGGCCGCACGATCTGCCCGGCGTCGAGCGGATGGTGGGGCTGTTCATCAACACCCTGCCGGTGCGGATCCGGCTGCGCTCCGGAGAGGGCGTCGACGAGCTGCTCGCCCGCGTGCAGGACGAGCAGCTGCGGCTGGCGGCGTATCACCACGTGCGGCTGTCGCAGGTGCAGCGGGCGGCCGGAGTGGGCGAACTCTTCGACACGGTCCTGGCGTTCGAGAACTTCCCACGGCCGGAAGGCCCCGCACCTGCCGTCGAGCTGGTCGGGACGCGGGACGCGACGCACTACCCGGTGACGGTCGCCGTCGTCGCCGGGGAACGGATGCTGCTGCGGGTGAGCTGCCGCCGGGGCATCCCGGCGGCCACGGTCGCCGCCCGCCTGGAGCGCGCCTTCGAGGCGCTGACGTCCGCGCACGGCACCCCGGCCGACCGGCTCGACGTCCTTCCCCGGGAGGAGCGGCGGCACCTGCTCCACCTGGCGGAGGGCTCGGTGCGGCCGCTGCCGGAGACGCTGAGCATCACCGGGCGGTTCGCCGAGCAGGCGGCCCGTACGCCACAGGCACCGGCCGTCGAGTCGGACGGCGAGGTGCTGACGTACGGCGGTCTCGACGCGGCCTCCGACCGGCTGGCGGGGCGGCTGCGCGAGGCGGGCGTGCGGCCCGGCGACACGGTCGCGCTGCCGCTTGCCCGGTCCGTCGCCATGGTCGTGGCGCAGCTGGCGGTGCTGAAGGCGGGCGCGTGCTGTCTGCCGCTGGATCCGGGGGCGCCGGCCGGGCGGCTGGCGGCGCTGGTGGGGGCGGCGGGCGTGGGGGTGGCGATCGCGACCACGGACGTACGACTACCCGGACACGTACGGCTGTTGAACCCCGGACCGGCGGACCTCGCCGCACCGCCGACCGCGACCGTGCACCCCGAATCGGCCGCCTACGTGATGTACACCTCCGGCTCGACGGGCGAACCCAAAGGCATCGTCACCCCCCACCGGGCCGTCGTCGAACTGGCCGCCGACTCCCGTTTCGCGAGCGGCGCCCACGAGCGCGTCCTCCTCCACAGTCCGCACACCTTCGACGCCGCCACCTACGAGACCTGGGTGCCCCTGCTGAACGGCGGCACGGTCGTCGTCGCCCCGCCCGGTCCCGTCACTCCCGACCTGCTCAAGCGGCTGCTGCCCGAGGCGCGGGTCACCGCGCTGTGGCTCACCGCCGAACTCCTGCGCACCGTCGCCGAGATCGCGCCCGAGGTGCTGGGCGGGGTGCGCGAGGTGTGGGCGGGCGGCGACGTCCTGGCGGCGGAGGCGGTCCGGCGCGTGCGGGAGCGGTGCCCCGGCACACGGGTGGTCAACGGGTACGGCCCCACCGAGACGACGGTGTTCGCCACCGCCCACCGGGTGACCGGCGAGGTCGGCGGTTCCGTGCCCGTCGGACGCCCCCTCGACAACACCCGCGCCTACGTCCTCGACCGCCTCCTGCGCCTTGTGCCGGACGGCGCGGTGGGCGAGTTGTACGTCGCCGGGGCGGGGCTCGCCCACGGCTATCTGAACCGTCCGGGCGGGACCGCCGAGCGCTTCGTCGCCGACCCGTACGGGCCGCCCGGCACGCGCATGTACCGCACCGGCGACCTGGTGCGCCGTCTCCCGGACGGGGAGCTGGAGTTCATCGGCCGGTCCGACGACCAGGTCAAGGTGCGTGGCTTCCGGATCGAGCCCGGCGAGGTGGAGGCGGCCCTGGCCGGCTGCCCCGGCGTGGAGCGGGCCGTGGTCGCCGCGCGCCCGGGGCCGGACGGCGGCAGGAGGCTCGTCGCGTATGTCGTGGGCGGCGACCTGGCCCTCGTACGGGAGCACGCGGCGCGCACCCTGCCCGCCCATCTGATGCCGTCGGCGTGGGCGCGGCTGGACGCCGTACCGCTGACCGCGCACGGCAAGGTCGACCGGGCCGCGCTGCCCGAGCCCGAGCCGGAGCACGGGCGCCGGGGCCACGGCAGGATCGCCCGGCCGGGCCGTGAGCAGCGGCTGTGCGCACTGTTCGGCCAGGTCCTCGGGGTGGACGCCTTGGGCCCCGACGCCGACTTCTTCGCACACGGCGGCCACTCGCTGCTCGCCCTGCGCCTGACCGCGCGAATCGAGGCGGAGCTCGGTACCCGGCTGTCGCCCGCCACGCTGTTCGAGGCGCCGACACCGGCAGCGCTCACCGCGCGCCTCACGACAGGGCCGGTGCAGGACGAGGAGGGCGAGGAGGGCGAGGAGGGCGAGGACGCGTACGCCCCGCTGCTCACCCTGCGGGGCGAGGGCGACCTTGCCCCGCTGTTCTGCCTGCACCCCGGCTTGGGCCTCGGCTGGGCGTACGCGGCGCTGCTGCCGCACCTCGCCCCCGGCCGGCCGGTGTACGCGTTGCAGACGCCGGTACTGCACGGCGAACGACTCCCGCAGTCGCTCGCGGAGTTGGCCGAGCGTTACGTGCCGCGCATCCGGGCGGTGCGACCGCACGGACCGTATCTGCTGCTGGGCCGTTCCTTCGGCGGGCCCTTCGCGCACGAACTCGCCGTACGGCTGCGTGCGGCCGGCGAGGAGGTCGCGCTGGTCGCCGTCCTGGACTCGATGCCCAAGCCGGCCGAGGTGGCGCGGGTGCCGCTGGACCCGGCGGTCGTGGAACAGGTGGCGCTGGGCAACCTGCTGCGCAACGCGCTGCCCGGCGTTCCGGCCGGTCCCGGGCCGCTGGAGCGGGCGGAGGTCGTCGCACGCGTCCACGCGCACAGCGCGCTCTTCGCCGACCTCGACGAACGGCGGCTCGGCACGCTGGTCGACGCCATGGAGCGGTACATCGGGATGGCCCGCTCCTGGCGGCCGTCGCCGTACGACGGCCGGGTGACCCTCTTCTCGGCGACCCGCGCCTCGGAGGCGACGACCGAGGAGAAGCGCGAGGCGTGGCAGGCCTGCGCGGCGGGGGTGGACGTGTACGAACTGGACTGCGAGCACAGCGATGTGCTCACCCCGGGGCACATCGGCGAGATCGCCGCGGCCGTGGAGAACGCGATACAGGGGGAACGAACCGTTGGACGCTGAAACAGAGCCCGAGGTCGGGGAGTACGAGTTCCCGGCCTCCGACGCCCAGAGCCGGCTGCTGGTCCTGGACCGGATGAACCCGGGCACCGCGCAGTACAACGTGCCCGCCGCCTACGCCGTGCACGGCCCCTTCGACGTGGCCGCGTTCGGCCGCGCGCTGGACAGCCTGGTCGCGCGGCACGAGTCGCTGCGCACGGTGGTGCGGACGGCGCCGGACGGTACGGCCGTACAGATCGTCGCGGCCTCGGCACGCGCCGCGGTGACGGTCGAACGGGCCGTCCCGGCGGCGGACGTGGACGCCCGGATGCACGCCGAGGCCGCCCGCCCCTTCGCCCCCGAGACCGGCCCGCTCCTGCGCTGCACGGTCTACGCCCTCGCCGACGGCAGCCACCGCGTTCTGCTGGTGGCCCACCATCTGGTCTGCGACGGCTGGTCACTGGGCGTGCTGCTGCGCGAACTGTCCACCGCCTACGAGAACGAGACCAAGAACCTGGCGCACGCCCTCCCCGACCTGCCCCTGCAGTTCGGTGACTTCGCGGCCTGGCAGCGGGAGCGCCAGGCGAACGGGGAGTACACGCGCTCCGTGTCCCACTGGGCCGACCGGCTGCGCGGCGCCCCCGAGACGGTCCCGCTCCCGCTGGACCGGCCGCGCGGGGCGGTCCGCACGGCGGCGGGCGGCACCGAACGGTTCACCCTGCCGGCCGCGGTGCGTGAGCGGATCGCCGAAACCGCCCGGGCGCGCGGCGGTACGCCGTTCATGGCGGTGTTCGCCGCATACGCCGCGTTCGTCAGCCGCCTGTCCGGCGCCGAGGACCTGGTGATCGGCTTCCCCGTCTCCGGCCGGGACCGCCCCGAGCTCCAGGACCTGGTCGGCATGCTGACCAACACCCTGGCCCTGCGTGTCGACCTGTCCGGCGACCCGTCGTACCACGAGCTCATCGACCGCCTGCGCACGGCGCTGCTGGAGTCCCAGCCGTACCAGGACGCCCCCTTCGAGGCGGTCGTGAACGCGGTCGCCCCGGCCCGCGAGATCAGCCACGACCCGGTCGTCCAGGTGGTCTTCGGCTACGACGACGACACCGAGCTGAGCCTGCGGCTGGCGGGGGCGGAGGTCGAGCGGGTTCATGTGGGATTGGACACCGCGAAGTTCGACTTCCATCTACAGGTGGAGCGGTGGGGGGAGGATCTCGCCGCGTATCTGATCTACCGCAGTGCGTTGTTCGAGGCGGAGACGGTACGGCGGTGGGTGCGGTGCTTCGAGACGCTGCTGGAGGGGTTGCTGGACCGGCCGGACTCGCCGGTGTCGAACATCGACATGCTCCCGGCGGACGAGCATGAACGTTTGATCGCCCTGGGCACCAACGCGCCCCAACAAAGCGCGGCACCCCCCGAGGCGCGCCTGGTCCCAGACCTCGTGGCGGACCGCGCAGCCGAACAGCCGGATGCCACCGCCCTCGTCTGCGGCAACCTACGCCTCACCTACCGCGAACTCCTCACCCGCGCCGACACCCTCGCAGCCCGACTGCAGACACACGGCGTACGCCGGGGAGACCGAGTCGGCCTGCTCCTCCCCCGTGGCCCGGAGATGGCCGTCGCCGCCCTCGCGGTCCTGCGCGCAGGCGCCGCGTACGTACCGCTGGACCCGGCGCACCCCACCGCCCGCCTGACCTACATGGTCACCGACTCCGGCACGTCACTGCTGCTGACGGCGGCGAGGACAACGGGCCTGGCCGGCACGGACGTACCGGAACTCCGCGTGGACGGGGACACGGACGCCCCGGCTCCGGCCACCCCCGTACCCTGCGCCCCCGGCGACCTCGCCTACGTCCTGTACACCTCCGGCTCCACCGGCGTCCCCAAGGGCGTGGCGGTCGAGCACCGCGCCCTGCTGAACCTCGCGGTGAACGTACGCCCCGTGTTCCCGGTGACCGAGACGGACCGCGTCCTGCAGTTCGTGTCGTTCGGCTTCGACGTGGCCGTGTCCGACCTGTTCTTCCCCTGGGTCGCGGGCGCCGAGCTGCACATCGCGCAGGAGGACGAGCGCCTCGGCGAGGCGCTCCAGGCACGGCTCAGGGACTCCCGTATCACCTACGTCTTCCTGCCGCCGTCCGCCGCGATGACCCTGCCCCGCACGCCGGGCGCCCTGCCCGAGCTGCGCACCCTCGCGGTCGGCGGCGAGGCGTGTCCGGCGGAACTGGTCGAGCGGCTCGGTGAGGCGGGCCGCCGGATCGTCAACGCGTACGGCCCCAGCGAGGCCACGGTGTACTCCACCACCGCCGAGCTGCGGCCGGGCGAGCCCGTGGTGATCGGCCACGCCGTCCCCGGCTCCCGCGCGTACGTCCTGGACCGCCGGCTGCGCCCGGTCCCGGTCGGTGTGACCGGCGAGCTCTACGTCGCCGGCGCCACCCTGGCCCGCGGCTACATCGGGCAGCCCGGGATGACCGCCGAGCGATTCGTCGCCGATCCGTACGGTCCGCCCGGCAGCCGTATGTACCGCACCGGCGACCTGTGCCGTGTCGACGCGCACGGCGTCCTGCACTACCTCGGCCGGGGCGACTCGCAGGTGAAGCTGCGCGGCTACCGGATCGAGCTCGGCGAGATCGAGGCCCTGCTGGCGGGTCATCCGGAGGTCACGGTCGCCGCGGCGGCGGTGCGCGGGGAGGGTGCCGAGCAGCGGCTGGTGGCGTACCTGGTGGCCACCGCCCAGGTGCCGGACGCGGCGCTGCGGGCCCACCTGGCCGGGCGGCTCCCCGGCTACATGGTCCCGGAGATCTTCGTACGCCTGCCGGAGCTGCCCCTGAACCGCTCCGGCAAGATCGACCGGTCCCGGCTGCCCGAACCGCCTTCGTCACGCCCCGAGTTGAGCGAGTCGTACGCCGCTCCGAGGAGCGCGGCGGAGCGGCGCGTGGCCGGGGTCTGGCAGCGGGTGCTGACCCTGGACCGGGTCGGCGTGCACGACAACTTCTTCGATCTGGGCGGCAATTCGGTACGCCTGCTGGCCGTGCTGGCGGCGCTCCAGGAGCACCCCGAGTACCGGGAGCTCACCCTGGTCGACCTGTTCCGCCACCCGACGGTCGCCGCGGTGGCGGCCCATCTCGACAGTACGGCCGAGCGGGCCGCACCCCGCGAGGAGGCCGCCCGGCGCGGCGAAGACCGCCGGGCGGCCCTGCACAAGCTCCGTTCCAGGAAAGGCACTACACGATGACGACCGAGGAAGCCGCACCGCACGACCTTGAGTCCGCGGTGGCCGTCGTGGGGATGAGCGGGCGCTTCCCCGGCGCCCCCGACCTCGACACGTACTGGGCCAACCTGCGCGACGGGGTCTGTTCCCTGTCCACCCTCACCGAGAAGGAACTGCTGTCCGACGGGGCGGACCCGGCGGAGCTGCGCAATCCCGCGTACGTGCCCGCGCAGGGCCGGCTCGAGGACGCGGACCGCTTCGAGGCGGACCTCTTCGGCTTCAACCGCACCGAGGCCGCGGCGCTCGACCCGCAGCACCGGGTGCTGCTGGAGACCGCCTGGTCGGCGCTGGAGGACGCGGGCCGCGCCCCGCTGACCGCGACACCCGCCGCTGCCGCGGCGGGCCCGTCCCGTACCGGCGTGTACGTGGGCGGCAGCCCGACGGAACACGCGCTGGCGGCCGGCACGGATGCGGCGCTCGCGGCGTCGATCGGCGCCCTTCAGGTCCGCATCCTCACCGACCGCGAGTTCCTGGCGCCCTGGATCTCCTACCGCCTGGGCCTGGACGGCCCGAGCATGACGGTCCAGACGGCCTGCTCGACCTCGCTGACGGCGGTCCACCTGGCCGTCCAGGCCCTGCTGCTCGGCGAGTGCGACACCGCGCTCGCGGGCGGCGTGGCCATCGGCAGTGTGCGCAGGCAGGGCTACGTCCACTACCAGGGCGGGATCTTCTCGCCCGACGGCCGCTGCCGCCCCTTCGACGAGAAGGCCGCCGGCACGGTGCCCGGCAGCGGAGTGGGCGTGCTGGTGCTGCGCCGGCTGGCGGACGCGCTGGCCGACGGCGACCCGGTGCGCGCGGTGATCCGGGGCACGGCGGTCACCAACGACGGTGCCGGGAAGGTCGGTTTCACCGCTCCGGGGGTCGACCAGCAGACGGCCGCGATCGCGGAGGCGTGGGCGGCGGCGGGGCTGGAGCCGTCGGCGGCGCAGTACCTGGAGGCGCACGGGACGGGGACGGAGCTGGGAGACCGGATCGAGCTGGAGGCGGCGAGCGCGGCCTTCGCGGACGGCGCCGGCATCGGCCTCGGCTCGGTGAAGTCGAACATCGGGCACGCGGACGCGGCGGCCGGGGCGGCGGCGCTGATCAAGACGATCCTGATGCTGGAGCACGCGACGCTGGCGCCCACGGTGGACGTCACCAGCCCGCTCGCCGCCCTCGACCGGTCGCCGCTGCGGCTGGTGACCGAGGCGGAGCAGTGGCCGAGCCGGGAGGGCCTGCCCCGGCTGGCGGGCGTGACGTCGGTGGGTATCGGCGGCACGAACGTGCATGTGGTGGTGCAGGAGGCGCCCCCGCGGCCGGCTCGGGCGGGTTCCGCGGGGCATCCGGCGGTCCTGCCGTTGTCGGCCCGTACCGAGGCTCAACTCGCCGTCCTCGCCGAACGGTTGGCGGCGCGCCTGCGGGCGGCGGACGCGCCCTCCCTGGCCGATGTCGCCCACACCCTGCGCACCGGCCGGGTCGCGATGCCCGTACGCGCGTACGTGGTGGCCGGCGAGGCACGGGAGGCGGCCGACAAGCTCACGGCACTGGCGGAAGGCCACCGGGACACGGCGTCCGACCCGCTCGGCGAGGCATGGCTGAGGGGCGAGGAGGTGACGTGGCCGGCCCCGGACGGTGCGGTACGGCGGGTGCGGATCCCGACGTACCCCTTCGCGGGCGAGAGCTACGGCGCGCTGACCCTGCGGAAGCCCGCGGGAGAGGAGACGCAGGCGCCCGGGGCCCCCTCGTCGCCCGCCCCGGACGACGCGCTGGAGGCCGAGGTGGCCGCGCTGGTGATCGAGGCGCTGGACCTCAACAGTGCCGCCGACCTCGCGCAGACGTACTTCGAGGCGGGCGGCGACTCGCTGACGGCCGTGCACCTGACCGGAAGGCTCCGTGACGAGCTGGGCATCGAGGTGCCGATCCAGCTGTTCCTCGAACCGGTCACACTGAAGGACATGACGACCCAGATCTGCGAGCTGAAGCGCAACGGTGCCGCGGACAGCGCCCTGGACGCGCTTCTGTCCGAGTTCGAGGCGGAGTCATGACCGTCCCGGACGTACGGACCCGGTGGTTCAGGGGCGTGCGCGCGCCCGGGGCGAAGGTCCGGCTGGTGTGCTTCCCGCACGCGGGCGGAGCGGCGGTCTCCTACCACGCCTGGGCGACGCTGACGCCCCCGGAGATCGAGGTCGTGTCCGTGCAGTACCCGGGCCGCCAGGACCGGCTGCGCGACCCGTGCCCGGCCACCCTGGAGGAGCTGGCGGACGCGATCACGGCGGCCCTGCGGGTCGAGCTCCCCAACGACCTGCCGTTGGCGTTCTTCGGCCACAGCATGGGGTCGTCGGTGGCGTACGAGGTGGCCCGCCGACTGCGGGACGTCCCCGGCCGCACCCTCACCCACCTGGTCGTGTCGGGCCGGCCCAGACCGCGCCTCCCGCAGGAGAAGGCACCCCGCCCGGTCCCGACCGACACCGAGATCCTGGACCGGGTACGCCTGCTGGATCCCGAGGGCGCGGCCGTCTACGAGCACCCCGACCTGCGGCCGATGATCATGCCGGCGCTGCGCGCGGACTTCGGGCTGCTGGCGGCGTACCGCCCGACTCACCTGCACCGGCTGGAAGTTCCCGTCACGGCATGCGGAGGCGACCGCGACCCCGTGTGCCCGGTCGAGGCACTCTCGTCGTGGTCGGACGTCACGACGGAGGGCCTGGAGGTCCGGGCGTTCCCGGGGAACCACTTCTATCTGAACTCCCGGAAGGAGGAGTTGCTCGCCTTCCTGACGTCACGGCTGCTGTGACCGAGCGCGTCGAACGGGACTGAACCGGCCGAATCGACCGAGCGCGTCGCACAGACGTGCAACGGCTGGGAGAACTGGGCATGTTCCCCTTTCAACTACCAGAGGGGACATGCAGAGATGAGCGAGTCCGCCGCGTCCGCGCCCCGCAAGGTCGTCGTCACCGGACTCGGGGCGGTCACACCGCTCGGGGTCGGGGCCGGGGAGTTGTGGCAGGGGCTGCTTGACGGGCGCCACGGAATACGGGAGTTGGCGGACGAGGAGTTCGCCGGGCTGCCCGTGCGGATCGCGGGGGTCGTCCCCGTGGACCCGGCCCAGTTGCTGCCCCGGCCGGTGGCGCGACGGATGAACCGTGCCGCGCGATTAGGGGTGCTGGCGGCTCGGGAGGCGTGGGCCGACGCCGGGTTCGCTCCCTCCGGCACCCGGGAGAGCGGGATCGATCCGGCGCGGGTGGGGGTGAGCCTCGGGGCCATCCTCGGGGACGCGTCCGTGCTGGTGGACGGGGACCGGAGGCTGCGGGAGAAGGGTCCGCGGGCCGTCTCGCCGCTCACCACTCCGATGACCGTGCCCTCGCAGGCCGCCTCCCAGGTCTCGCTCGATCTGCACATCACCGGTGAGGCCCGGACCGTGACGAGCGCCTGCGCGTCGGGGACCGAGGCGATAGGGCAGGCGATCGACCGCATACGGCACGGGCGCGTCGACGTGGCGCTGGCGGGCGGCGCCGAAGCGGTCGTCACACCGGCGATCATGGCGTCCTTCGCGGCGATGCGGGCGCTGGCCGACGGTGATCCCGCCGACGGTTCGCCCTCGCGGCCCTTCGCCAAGGACCGGAGCGGGTTCGTCAACGGCGAGGGTGCCGGGATCCTCGTACTGGAGGCCGAGGAGCACGCCCGGGCGCGTGGGGCACGGATCTACTGCGAGGCCGCGGGATGGGGTCTGTCCGCCGACGCCCACCACATGGCGGCACCCGACCCGTCCGGCAACGGCATCGCCCTCGCCCTGCGGCGCGCCCTGCGGGACGCCGGGGCCGGGGTCGGGGACGTGGTCCACGTGAACGCCCATGCCACGGCCACGGTCGAGGGCGACCTCGCGGAGGCGGGCGCCCTGCGGGCGGTGCTCGGACAGCGGTCCGTCCCGGTCACCGCGCTCAAGGGACATCTGGGGCATCTGCAGGGGGCCGCGGGCGGGGTCGAGGCCGTGGCGGCCGCACTGACACTGCGTCACGGGGTGGTGCCGCCGACCGTGGGGTGCGGGGAGGTCGACGACGCGATCGACCTGGACGTGGTGAGGGGGGCACCCCGGGCGCTGCCCGAGGACGGGGACCTGGTGCTCAGCAACTCGTTCGGGTTCGGCGGGCACAACGCGGTGCTGGCGTTGCGGCGGCTCGGCTGACGGGCGTGCGGCTCACGCCGTGCGCTTGCGCGACGCCGTCTTCTTCGCTGTCGTCTTCTTGGCCGAGGTCTTCTTCGCCGTACTCTTCGCCGTGCTCTTAGCCGTGCTCTTCGCCGTCGTCTTCTTCGCCCCCTCGGCCGTCTTCGAGGTCGACTTCCTGGCCGAGGACGCCGTCTTCTTCGCCGCCGTCTTCTTCGTCGCCGTCGACTTCTTGCCGGCCGTCTGCTTCGGAGCCGCCCGGGCCGTCTTGCGCTGCGGCAGCCGTCTGACCTCCCCCTCCGCCTCCTCCCGCGCCGGCTCCTCGCCGCGCGACTCCTTGGCCGCCCGGACACTGCTCTCCAGGGCCGCCATCAGATCGAGGACCTTGCCGCCCCCCGCCGGTTCGGGGGCCTCGGGCGGGGCCTCGCCGGCGGCCTTCGCCGCGACGACCTCCTCCACGGCCTCGCGGTACTCGTCGTGCAGTTCGGCGAGGTCGATCTCGCCGAGGGTGTCCATCAGGGCGTCCGCGAGGTCCAGCTCCTTGTCGTTGACCTTGACCTTCGTGTCCGGCGCGACGCCCTCGGGTTCGCGCACCTCGTCCGGCCACAGCAGCCCGTGCATGGCGATGGCGTCGCCGACCACCCGCAGCATGCCCAGCCGCTCACGGCCACGCAGCGCGAACTTCGCGATCGCCACCTTCTGACTGCGCTTGAGCGCCTCCCGCAGCAAGGTGTACGGCTTGGCGGCCGGCGCCCCGCCCACCGCGAGGTAGTACGCGCTGTCCATGTGCAGCGGGTCGATCCGGTCGGCCGGCACGAAGGCCACGATCTCGATGGTCTTCGCGGTCGGCAGCGGCAGATGGGCCAGGTCCTCGTCCGTGATCGGGATGATCGTGCCGTCCGCGTCCTCGTACCCCTTGCCGATCTCCGCCTGGCCGACCTCGCGGTCCTCCAGTTCGCAGACCTTGCGGTAGCGGATGCGGCCGCCGTCCTCCAGATGGATCTGGCGGAAGGAGATGGAGTGGCTCTCGGTCGCGTTCACCACCTTGATCGGGATGCTGACCAGGCCGAACGAGATGGCGCCGTTCCAGATGGATCGCACGTGCAGCACCCTTTCGATCGGTTCGCGAGGATTACTCGGACATCCACCACGATTTCTGGAATTCTCATCGTATGACGCCGATCACAGAGGTGGAGGGGCGACGGCTAGCGCTCAGCAACCTGGAGAAGGTGCTGTATCCGGCGACCGGCTTCACCAAGGGCGAGGTGCTGCACTTCTACGCCACCACCGCCGACGTCCTGCTGCCGCATCTGCGGGATCGCCCGGTGTCCTTCCTCCGCTATCCCGACGGCCCGGACGGCCAGGTGTTCTTCACCAAGAACGTCCCCCCGGGCACCCCCGACTGGGTCACCACGGCCGAGGTACCCCGCGTCGAGGGGCCGGCCCGGATGGTGTTCGTGCAGGACCTCGCGAGCCTGATGTGGGCCGCCAACCTCGTCACCGAGTTCCATACACCCCAGTGGGTGATCGACGCGCCCGGCGAGGCCGACCGGCTGGTCTTCGACCTCGACCCCGGCTCGCCCGCGACCGTGGTCGAGTGCTGCGAGGTGGCCCTGTGGCTGCGGGAGCGGCTCTCGGCCGACGGCATCGAGGCGTACGCGAAGACCTCCGGTTCGAAGGGCCTGCACCTCACGGCGGCCATCCAGCCGGCCCCCTCCCAGCAGGCCACCGACTACGCCAAGGAACTCGCCGTGGAGGCCGAGAAGGCCATGCCCCGCCTCGCGATCCACCGGATGACGAAGAGCCTGCGCCCCGGAAAGGTCTTCGTCGACTGGAGCCAGAACGCCGCCCGCAAGACGACGGCCACGCCCTACACCCTGCGGGCCCGCCGCGAGCCGACGGTGTCGGCCCCGGTGACCTGGGAGGAGGTACAGGACTGCCGCTCCCCACGCAACCTGACCTTCCTCGCCCCGGACCTCGCTCCCCGCCTACAGGACTACGGCGACCTGCTCGCGCCGCTCCTGGACCCCAAGACCGCGGGGGCACTGCCCTGACCGACCCCAAGGCACGTCCGGCGCTTCCCGGCCCACCCGGCGTTCACGGACGACACCACACCATCCCAAACCCCCACCCACCCGCTGGGGGCTACGCATCCCGCTGGAGGCTACGCACCCCCCCCCACAGGGCCCCACAGCACAGCGCAACGGACCCACCTCTCGGCACACGAACCCACCTCTCGGCACACGGACCCACCTCTCGACACACGGGCTGACCCCTCGGCACGGGCCGACCCCTCCCCGCCGGCCGACATCACTCAGCCCGTCCGACATTCGAGGACGACACCACACCATCCCAAACCCCCACCCACCCGCTGGGGGCTACGCATCCCCCTGGAGGCTACGCACCCCACCCACAGGGCCCCACACCACAGCGCACGAACCCACCTCTCGGCACACGGACCCACCTCTCGACACACGGGCTGACCCCTCGGCACGGGCCGACCCCTCCCCGCCAGCCGACACCACTCAGCCCGTCCGGCGTTTGAGGACGAGGCCCCTTCAGGGCCGAAGCGGGGGTCTGGGGGCGGCAGCACCCAGCAGACGGGAACTGCAGCCGGCCCGCACGCTCAACCCACCGCAGCCCAGACCCGCCGGTCCCGAGCCATCGCGTGCAGCGCCTCCACATCCGCCGGTTTGAGCACCCCGCCCAGCCGTGCCAGCCCCTCCACCTCGGTGTCCCTGAGGACCCGGACCTCACGGAGCGGCCCGGGAATCGCCACGTCGGAGGGCTCGACCAGGGCGAGGACCGGGTGGACCTCGGCGGTCAGGGCGTAGGACGCGCGGTCGGCGTCGGCGCGGACGCGGCGCAGCAGCGGCTGGGGTTCGCGGCGGCCGAGGGAGACCATCGGGTCGGCGACCGTCACCTTCTGCTTACGGGCGTACAGGGCGTGCACCGCGAAGAGTCCGCCGGGCCCGATCACCAGGTGGTGGATGCGGTCACCGCCGGGCAGCGGGACGGAGTGCAGCGCGTGCCAGCCGGCGCCGTCGAGCCGGTCCAGGGCCTCGCCGATGGTCTGCTCGGCCGTCAGCGCACGCCGGCGCGGGTCGGGACGCCGCAGCCGGTGCGTGGGGCCGGGATCCCGGTCGAGGGACACCAGGAGCGCCTCGCCGGGCCGGTTCGGCGCCAGGTCGTCGTCCGGGTGGAGGGTCAGCCGGGCCAGCTCGGCCGGGGTGGGCACCGGCGGCGGGCCCACCGTCACCGGGCCGGTGACGAAGGGGCCGAGCACCTCCAGCACATCGTCCCTGCGGTCCTCGCTGAGCAGGTTGATCCGGGCCGCCTCACGGTCGTACCAGGCGATGTTCCGCCCGTCCCGGAGGCAGACGTAGAGCCGTTCCTGGCCGTGCCGCCAGGTCGGTATGACGCGCAGTCCGCTCATGCACCATCACCCCACTGACCATGGGAACAGGCAGGGTGCTGCGCGGGCAAGAACCCGGTTACCTTTGAGAGGAGTTGGGCAGACCCCCCGGGAGGGGCGGTTGGGGAGGCGCCGTTGCGTACCCGCAGGAAGCAACCCGACGTACCGGCTCCGGACAGCCCGTGGAGCGAGATCGTGCCCGGCCTGTGGATGGGCGGGCACGAGTTCCGGGGACGTTCGGGACAACTGGAGTTCGCGGTCGTACAGGACGAGTTCGATCTCGTACAGACGCTGCTACGGCTGCCCGGGCACGGGCCCGATCCCGGCGTCGAGCACCATGTGTGGCCGATTCCCGACGGTCCGCTGGACGGCACCCAGCTCGCGGGGGTGATACGGCTGGCGGAGGCGGCGTGCCAGGCGCTGGACGAGGGCCGCAGGGTCCTCGTCCGCTGTTACCACGGGTACAACCGCTCGGGTCTGGTCGTGGCCCACGCACTGACCCGCCGGAACCACTCCGTCGACCGGGCGATCCGGCTGATACGCTCCCGCCGCTCTCCGTGGGCGCTGCACAACGACCTGTTCGTCGAGTACCTCCGGGCCGGCCTGCCGACCGCCCGGCTCCTGGAAGAACTCGCCGAGTAGCCGTTTCGCCCGTCCGCCCACCGGGTGCGCAAAAAGGACTTCCGTACGAATAGGGTGTACGGACCGACAGCCATTTCCAGCCCCGGGAGAACCGTGCCCCGCAGTCGACCTACGCGCGTCGCCGCGCTCGGTGCCCTCGTCGCACTGCTGCTGGCGGCCGCCACGGCCTGCGGTGACGCGGGGGGCCTCCAGGGCGCGGGCCCGACCGAGACCGCGGTGAGCCCGGACAAGCTGTGGCCGCAGCTGACGCCGGCGTCCAGCCCCGCCTATGTGATCGGCGAGGTGAACAGGGAGGTCGTGAAGGGCATCACCGTTCCCCGGGGCGACATCCGCGACGTGGACCCGCTGGCGGTCGTCCGCAAGGAGATGGCGGAGAGCCCGGACAGCTACCAGGGTGACGACGCGATGTACGGCCGGACCGGCCGCCTGATGGCCGAGTGCGACAAGGGCGCCGGACGCGGCAGGTGCCCGGTGCTCCAGCCCTACTACCGGGACCTGACCGGCGACGGGCGCCCCGAGCTGACGCTGGGCTTCCGGCTGATGCCCGGCAACACGACCGCGGTGCGCGTCTACACCGTCGACAAGCACAGGCTCGTACAGCTGATGGAGTGGGACGACGCCGTCAGCGCCGTCGAGCTGGCCGGACGGTCGGTGATCATCCGCTCGCCGTCCGAGGTCGCCGGGTACGAGTACCGGCTGCAGTGGACCTGGGACGCCGAGCAGAGGGCGATGCTGCTCACCCACGACGAGATGCTGCGCACCGGTCCGCACAAGAAGTCGCCGCGCCCCTCGCCGTCGCGTTCGTCGTCGCCGTCCGGGGGCTCCCCCTCTGCGAGCACCCCATGAGGCTCGCGCTCCCCCGGTGGGCCGGCACGCTCGCCGTGAAGGCCGCCGTCTTCATCACGGTGATGTGCTGTGCGCTCGCCGCGCTGCTGGGCGTCCTCGTGCACGTCTCGGTGACGAACCAGACCGTCGGCCAGGCCCGCGACCGCGCGCTGTCCCGGCTGGCGGACGCGACGGCGAAGTTCGAGGCCGGGGACACCCTCGGACCGGACGCCCGGCTCGATCCGCCGGGGCTGCCCCGGTCACTGCGGGACCTGGCGCTGGCCGGGGACCGCGGCACGATGGTCGCCGATCACCGGGGGCGCCCCATGATGTGGGCGGCGGGCCCGGTCGACGGCGAGCGGGTGCTCGCCGTCGGGATCGACTACTCGCAGCAGGCCCGCACCATCGAGGGCCTGGACCGGGCGATCCTGTGGTCGTCGGGACTGGCGATCGGGGCGACGCTGCTGGTGGGCGCGTTCGCGGTGACCCGGGTGACACGACGGCTGCACGCCACGGCCCAGGTGGCCCGGCGGATCAGCGGGGGCGACCTGGACGCCCGGGTCGACGATCCCCGTACGAAGGAGCCGGGCCGGCCGCAGGACGAGGTGGCCGCGGTCGCCGCCGCGCTGGACTCCATGGCGTCGTCGCTGCAGAGCAAGCTGCTGTCGGAGCAGCGGTTCACGGCGGACGTGGCGCATGAGCTGCGGACACCGCTCACGGGGCTGCACGCGGCGGCCGAACTGCTGCCGCCGGGGCGGCCGACGGAGCTGGTTCGGGACCGGGTGGCCGCGTTGCGCACGCTGACCGAGGACCTGCTGGAGATCTCGCGCCTCGACACCGGGCGTGAGCGGCTGGAGCTGGACAGCGAGCCGCTCGCCGCGCTGGCCGAGCGGGTGGTCCGGGCGTCCGGAACCGAGACCGAGGTCGTCGTCGTGCGGGACCTCGTGGTGGAGACCGATCGGCGGCGGCTGGAGCGGGTGCTGGGCAACCTGGTGGCCAACGCGCACAAGCACGGACGCAGGCCCGTGGTTCTGACGGTGGACGGGCCGGTGGTCACCGTGCGGGATCATGGCGTGGGCTATCCGGAGTATCTCGTCGCGCATGGGCCGCAGCGGTTTCGTACGGAGGGTGGGTCCAAGGGGCACGGGCTGGGGCTGACCATCGCGCTGGGACAGGCGGAGGTACTCGGTGCGCGGCTGACGTTCGCCAACGCGGCGGACGGCGGGGCCGTCGCGACGCTGACGCTGCGCTGGCGGGACGCCGTAAACGCATACAGGCCCGCGCCGCGCTGACGCCGAGCCACGAGGAGCGCGCAAGACGGACTATTTGGGTAAGTTCCGGACATGACCAAGGCCGGAACCACCCTGGTGGCAGCGGACGCTCCCGCTCCCGCCGCACCGCTCCCCCGGCGTCGTGGCATCGAACTGGCCCTCATCGTCGTGGCCGTGCTGCTCTCCGTGTACGGCTACTGCGCGGTCGGCCTCGCCAAGCACGGCACCGTCCCGCCCGGCGCCGCCGGTTACGGCGCCGGGCTCGGCGTGCTCGCGCTGGTCGCGCATCTGGCGGTGCGGCTGCGCGCCCCCTGCGCCGACCCCCTGCTGCTGCCGATCGGCGTGCTGCTCAACGGCCTCGGGCTGGTCCTGATCTACCGGCTCGACCTGGAGACACCGGACGACCTGGCGGCACCCACCCAACTCGTGTGGTCCACGCTGGGGGTGGCGCTGTTCATCCTGGTCGTCCTGATGCTGCGAGACCATCGCGTGCTCCAGCGCTACGCCTACGTCTGTGTCGTCGCCGCCCTCGTGCTGCTCACCCTGCCGATCTTCTTCCCGTCCGTGAACGGCGCCCGCATCTGGATCCGGATCGCCGGATTCTCCATCCAGCCCGGCGAGTTCGCGAAGGTGCTGCTCGCGGTGTTCTTCGCGGCGTATCTGGCCGCCAACCGCAACGCGCTGGCGTACACGGGCCGCCGGGTCCTGGGGGTCGAGCGACTGCAGCTGCCGACCGGGCGCGTCCTCGGTCCGATCGTCGCGATCTGGCTGCTGAGCGTGGGCGTGCTGATCCTCGAACGGGACCTGGGCACCTCGCTGTTGTTCTTCGGCCTGTTCGTGGTCCTGCTGTACGTCGCGACCGGACGCACCGGCTGGATCGCGCTCGGCCTGCTGCTGGCGGCGCTCGGCGCGGTGGCCGTCGGCCAGTTGGAGCCGCATGTGCACAGCAGGGTCGAGGACTGGCAGCACCCGTTCGCGTCGATCGAGGCGGGCGAGGGCCCCAACCAGCTGTCCCAGTCGCTGTTCGCCTTCGCGGCGGGCGGCACCCTCGGCACGGGACTGGGCCTCGGCCACTCGATCCTGATCGGCTTCGCGGCCAAGTCGGACTTCATCCTGGCGACGGCCGGGGAGGAGCTGGGCCTGGCGGGACTGTCCGCGATCTTCCTCCTCTACGGCCTGCTGGTGGAGCGCGGCTATCGCGCGGGCCTGGCCCTGCGCGACCCCTTCGGCCGGCTGCTCGCGGTGGGGCTGGCCTCGATCGTGGCGCTCCAGGTGTTCGTGATCGCGGGCGGGGTGACGGGCCTGATCCCGCTGACCGGCATGGCGATGCCGTTCCTGGCGCAGGGCGGCTCGTCGGTGGTGACCAACTGGGCGATCGTGGCGCTGCTGATCCGGGTGAGCGACAAGGCGCGCAGCCGGTTCGGCGTGCCCAAGGACGACAAGGACGAGGAGGCGGCCGTGGTCACCACCGGACACGACGACCACCGTGCGGAGGCCACCCGATGACCCGGCACATCCGGCACGCCGCCTTCTTCTGCGCCCTGCTGCTGGCCGCGCTGCTCGTGAACGCCACCCGTATCCAGGTCGTCGAGGCGCCGTCCTACGCCGACAACATCGCCAACCGCCGCACCTCCATCTCCCGTTACGGGCAGCCGCGCGGCGACATCCTGGTCGGCGGCGAACCGGTCACCGGATCCCACGACACCGGCGAGCCCCTGCGCTACGAGCGGACGTACACGAACGGCCCGATGTACGCCCCCGTCACCGGCTTCGCCTCGCAGGTGTACGGCACGACCCTCCTGGAGCACGCCGAGGACGGCGTCCTGTCGGGCACGGACCCGCTGCTGTCGCCGTTCCCGCTGTGGAAGGGGACCGCCCGCGACCGCTACCCCGGCGGCGACGTGCTCACCACCCTGCACCCGGGCGCGCAGGAGGCGGCGTACGAGGGACTGGCCGGCCGCAAGGGCGCGGTCGCGGCCCTGGAGCCGGCCACCGGGCGGATCCTGGCCCTCGTGTCCGCGCCGTCGTACGACCCGTCCGTGCTGTCCGGGAACGGCTCGGCCGTGCCGCGGTCCTGGAAGTCGCTGAACCGCGATCCGGACCGGCCGATGCTCAACCGGGCGGTGCGCAAGACATATCCGCCGGGTTCGACGTTCAAGGTGGTGACCGCGGCGGCGGCCCTGGACGCGGGCGTGGTCGAGGACCTCGACAAGCCGACCCGCTCCCCGGATCCGTACCGCCTGCCGGGCACCAGGACCTCGCTGACGAACGCGGGCGGCGGCTGCCGGGACGTTTCGCTGCGCAAGGCGTTCGAGTGGTCGTGCAACACGGTGTTCGCCAAGCTGGGGGTCGAGGTGGGGGTGGAACGGATGGCGGCGACGGCGGAGGCCTTCGGGTTCAACGACGCGGACGTGCGGATCCCGTTCTCGGTCTCGGAGAGCACCTTCGACACCAAGGTGGACCGGGCGCAGCTCGCCCTGTCGTCGATCGGCCAGTACAACACGCGGGCCACGCCGCTGCAGATGGCGATGGTCGCGGCGGCGGTGGCGAACGGCGGCAAGGTGCGGACGCCGTATCTGGTGGAGCGAACGACCCGGGCGAGCGGCGCGACGGTGTCGACGGCGGCATCGCGGCCCGGGCGGCAGGCGATGCACCCCTCGACGAGCGTCCGTCTCAAGGAACTGATGGTCGACGTCGTACGGGAAGGCACCGGCTCGGGTGCCTGGATCCCGGGCGCGACGGTCGGCGGCAAGACCGGCACGGCCCAGCACGGCCTCGGCAACTCCGGGACGCCGTACGCCTGGTTCGTCTCCTGGGCGCAGGGCGACCGCGATCTGGAACCGAAGGTCGCGGTCGCCGTGGTGGTGGAGGACGCGGACGCGGACCGGGGCGAGATCAGCGGCGGCGGGGACGCGGCGCCGGTCGCGCGCGCGGTGATGGAGGCGGTGCTGAAGAAGTCACCCCCGCACCACGGCCGTTGACGTCGACTCCTGGATCAGGGTGGCGGGCAGGGCGACGTACGCCGTGACGCCCGTGCCCTGGGTGGGGCGCAGCTCGACCTGGGCGCCGAGGCGGGCGGCGAGGGCGCCTACGACATGGTGACCGAGGAACCGGGTCGGGGCGGCGTGCAGGGATTCGCCCTTTCCCGACAGGACGCGATTCGACTCGGCCATGCGCTCCGGTGTCATACCGATCCCCCGGTCGACGACGGCCAGGCAGTACTCGGCGCCGTCCCGCCAGCCGTAGACCTCCACGGGCTGCTTGGGCGGGCTGAACATCAGCGCGTTCTCCACCAACTCGGCGAGCAGATGGGACAGTTCGGCGACGCAGTGGCCGCGGACGCCGCACTGCTGGATGTCGACGGCGGCCACCCGCCGGTACTGCTCGACCTCCGACACGGCCGACCGCACGACGTCGGCGACGGCGACCGTGCCCTTCCAGGACCTCGCCGGCGACTCCTCTCCGGCGAGCACCAGCAGCGACTCGGCGTTGCGCCGCATCCGGGTGGCGAGGTGGTCGAGTTCGAAGAGCTCGGCGAGAGCGTCCGGGTCGAGCTCCTGGCTCTCCAGGGTGGTGATCAGCCCGAGCTGCCGGTTGAGCAGGCTCTGGTTGCGGCGGCCGAGGCTGGCCAGGGACTCGGTGCTGGTGCGGCGCAGGACGGCCTGCTGGGCGGCGAGTCCTACGGCGGTGTCCTCGACGTTGCGCAGGGCGGCGGCCAGCCGGCTGATCTCCCGTGCGCCGCCGGGAAGCCGGGTCCGTTCCGCCGCCCCGTCCTCGGCGGGCGGGAGGTCGGGGTCGGCCTCCTGGATCCGCCGTACGGCCTCGGGCAGCCGCCTCCCCGCTACAGCGTCCGCCTCGTCGGCGAGGGCGCCGAGGGGCCGGGTGATGGAGCGGGCCGAGAACACGGCGAGCGCGACGGCCACGCCGAGGATCAGCGCCCCGAGGGCGAGGAAGCCCCCGAGCTGCCGCGTGGCGGCGGAACCGGCGTCGGCGGCGCGCGCACGGACGTCGTCCCCCACATCCCGCTGCACGGCGTGCAGATCGTCGACGAGGATCGTCATGTCGGCCCACCAGCGGGCCGGAGCCACCGCGAGCGCTGACCCGTCGGCACCCCGCTCGGCCCGCGCCTCGTACCCGGCGACCCGACGCGCGGCGGCCGTGGCGAAGGCGTCATCGAGCGCGGATTCCTCATGCTCCCCCACGAGCTGCCGGAACTGACCGAGCGCGGCCACCCGCGTGGCCCGGACCTCCGTGAAGTCGAGGTACTCCCCGGACCGGAACCGACCGGCCGCGAACACCCCGTTGAGGGAGCCGCGTTCCAGGGCGACGGCCTCCGTGGCCCGGGCAAGGGCCTGCAGCGCCTGCACGCCCTGGGCGATGCGCCGGTCACCGTCCGGGGCGCCGGCCGACTCGGCGTCGACGAGGGCGGTGACGGCCTTGGTGTACGTCCGCAGGGTGGCGGCGCGGTCGGCGGTGCCGGCGTCGACGTCCTCGCGGGTCGCGGTGAGGGCGCCGAGCGGCACGTCGGCGGCCCGCAGGGCGGAGACCGCGGCGTCGGGCAGCGCCCCGCCCTCCTCGTCGAGCGCGGCGCGCAGGGCGTCCCGGGCCTCGTCGGTACGGCCGCGCTGGGCGACGACATCGTCGCGGTAGCCGTCCTCGCCGCCCAGCAGCCCGTTGGTCAGCCCGCGCTCGCGCTGCACCTCCCGCACGAGTCCCTGCGCCCGCAGCAGCACCCCGACATGTGCCTCGGTTCCCCGGGCGGTGGACCAGTCGGCGGCCCGGTCGGCGACGCCGAGCCCGATGAGGGCGAGCAGCAGACAGGTCGGCACGGCCAGGACGATGGCCATACGGCCGCGGATGGAGCTCCAGCCGGGAAGGGCGGCCGGGCGGCGGACGGTCGAGCGGAGGGTGGTCAGTACATTCCCCGTCATGCCCGTCGACGCTACGGGCGGGCCGGTCAGGGCGGGATTTCCCGCCCGTAAGACAGCGGTACACAGATACTCACCCGCCGGCCGCCCCGGCTGTGAAAGAGGGACATGTGCCCACGTACTGAGACGCACTCTGGCCCCGCGCCCCGGCCCCGACCTACCGTTCGGTCCATGACGACCTCAGCCACTCCGGAAGCCGCCTACGAACTCGCCCAGGTCAACATCGCCCGCCTCAAGGCCCCGCTGGACTCCCCGCAGTTGAAGGATTTCGTCGACAACCTCGAGCCCGTCAACGCCGACGCCGAGGCCGCCGACGGTTTCGTCTGGCGGTTGCAGGACGACTCCGGCGACGCGACGAACGTACCCGTCTTCGGTGACTCCTGGCTGATCATCAACCTGACGATGTGGCGCGACACGAACGCCCTGACCGCGTACATGTACCAGGGCCGCCACCGGGAGATGCTGGCCCGTCGGCGGGAGTGGTTCGAACGCGTGCAGGAGGCGATGACGGCCCTGTGGTGGGTTCCGGCGGGTCACCGTCCGACGGTCGCGGAGGCCGAGTCCCGCCTCCTGCACCTCCGCACGAACGGCCCGACCCCCTACGCCTTCACCCTGCGCACGTCCTTCCCGCCGCAGGGTGCGGAGCCGGTGCTGGGGGAGGTGCCGGAGGGGCTGGGGTGCTCGATCTAGGCCGGTCAGGACTGCGGTTCCCGGGGCTTCGAGGACGACTCGGAGCCCCGGAAGTCCGTCAGCCCTCCGCCCCCGCCTCGATCGCCCCCGCCACCTCCGCCACGCGCTCCCGCTCCTCCGCCGCGAACCGCTCGGCATCCAGCCGCTCCGCGATCTCCTCGTCCTGGGCCATCAGCAGGTCCAGGTTCGAGTCGCCCATCTCGAACACGCCCATGTCGACATAGGCCTGCTGGAGCCGCTTGCCCCACAGCCCGATGTCCTTGACGCAGGGGACGATGCGGGAGAACAGCAACTTCCGGAACAGGGCGAGGAATTCCGACCGCTCGCTGAACTCCTCGGCCTCGGCGGCCGGGATGCCGAAGTTCTTCAGCACCTCCACACCCCGCAGCCGGTCGCGCATCAGATAGCAGCCCTCGATGACGAACTCCTCGCGCTCACGGAGCTCGGCGTCGGTGAGCTGCCGGTAGTAGTCCCGCAGCGCCATCCGGCCGAAGGCGACGTGCCGGGCCTCGTCCTGCATGACGTACGCGAGGATCTGCTTGGGCAGCGGCTTGTCGGTCGTGTCGCGGATCATGCCGAAGGCGGCCAGCGCCAGCCCCTCGATCAGCACCTGCATGCCCAGATACGGCATGTCCCACCGACTGTCCCGCAGCGTGTCGCCCAGCAGGGCCTGCAGGTTGTCGTTGACCGGGTACAGCATCCCGATCTTCTCGTGCAGGAAGCGCCCGTAGATCTCCGCGTGCCGCGCCTCGTCCATCACCTGCGTCGCCGAGTAGAACTTCGCGTCGAGGTCGGGCACGGACTCCACGATCCTCGCGGCGCACACCATCGCGCCCTGCTCGCCGTGCAGGAACTGGCTGAACTGCCAGGAGGCGTAGTGCTGCCGCAGCTCCCCCTTGTCCTTCTCGCTCAGCCTGGCCCAGTACTTGGTGCCGTACAGGGACATGGACTCGTCAGGGGTGCCGAGGGGGTCGTACGGATCGACCTCGATCCCCCAGTCGATGCGCTTCAGCCCGTCCCACTGCTTGTCCTTGCCCTTCTGGTACAGGGCCAGCAGCCGGTCGCGCCCGTCGTCGTACTCCCAGCTGAAACGTGCCGAGCCGGTCGCCGGCACCTGCCAGAGAGGTTCTCCCGGATCCGTGGCGTACAGGTCGTAAGTCGGCATGCCCCGCAGGCTCACACGTAGTAGACGCGGGGTCAACAACTCTTGCGCAAGGGATTGACGACCTTGCTGACAGGCAGTCTCATAAGCTCATGACGACGCTGACGGAAGCCGATGCGCTCGCGGGGCTGCGCGATGCGCTCGGCCTGCTCAAGGACCGGGAGCAAGTGGCCCAGCGGCTGCTCGACTCCTCCGCCAAGCACTCCTTCGACCCGGACGAGGAACTGGACTGGGACGCGCCCTTCGAGGAGGGCAAGTGGTTCTGGCCCCCGGAACTGGTCTCGCTCTACGAAACCCCGATCTGGAAGCGGATGAGCGAGGAACAGCGCATCCTCCTCTCCCAGCACGAGGCCGCGGCCCTCGCCTCGCTCGGCATCTGGTTCGAGATCATCCTCATGCAGCTCCTGGTCCGCCACATCTACGACAAGGCGGCAACCAGCGCCCACGTCCGCTACGCACTCACCGAGATCGAGGACGAGTGCCGCCACTCCAAGATGTTCGCCCGCCTGATCTCCCACGGCGGGACCCCCTGGTACCCCGTGAGCCGCGCGCACCAGCACCTGGGCCGCCTCTTCAAGACGATCTCCACCACCCCCGGCTCCTTCACGGCCACCCTCCTCGGGGAGGAGGTCCTCGACTGGATGCAGCGCCTGACGTTCCCCGACGAGCGCGTCCAGCCCCTCATCCGCGGCGTCACCCGGATCCACGTGATCGAGGAGGCCCGCCACGTCCGCTACGCCCGCGAGGAACTGCGCCGCCAGATGGTGACGGCGCCGAAGTGGTCGCAGGAGTTCACTCGGGTCACCTCGGGCGAGTTCGCCCGCGTCTTCTCGGTCGCCTTCGTCAACCCCGAGGTCTACACGAACGTAGGCCTGGACAAGCGCGAGGCCCTGGCCCAGGTGAAGGCGAGCGGCCACCGCAGGGAGGTCATGCAGACGGGCGCCAAGCGCCTGACGGACTTCCTGGACGACATCGGAGTGCTGCGCGGCGTGGGCCGTCGCCTCTGGAAGTCGTCGGGCCTGCTGGCGTAGCCAAGCGCGTACCCCCACGGGCCCGCGGTCGCGTACGGCGCGAAGGGGACGGGTCGGGGGTGTCCGCCCGCAGTGGCCGGCGTAAAGGGACGGCACCTCCTGCCCGACCCCAACCGCCGGTCCGAGGACGGACACCCCCCGGCCCCGCCCCCCCCCCCCCCCCCCCCCCCCCACCCCAAAACCCCCCCCCCCCCCACCCCCCCCCCCCCCCCGACCCCCCCCCCCCCCCCCGCCCGGGCCCCCCCCCCCCCCCCCCCCCCCCCCCCCCCCCCCACCCCCCCCGGCCGCCCCCCCCC
>NZ_JBITES010000023.1:0-146683 GCF_044455405.1 Streptomyces sp. NPDC051243
GCGTTGACTTTTGGCACGCTGTTGAGTTCTCAAGGAACGGACGCTTCCTTCGTACTCACCCTCTCGGGCTTTCCTCCGGGCGCTTCCCTTCGGTGGTCCAAACTCTATCAGTGTTTTTCCGGCCCTCTGACCACCGTTCTGCAGGCATGCAGAAGGCGACCCCGAGATAGGATCTGACAAGTTGGGTGCTGCCCGGCGAGGACACTTAGTTGCGTCGCTCAGCCCCAAGCAGGAGTACGACTGTACACGCAGCTGCGGAGCGGGTGCAAATCGATTTGAGGTATGGTCTAGACCACTATGGGGCGCCGAGGCGGAACCGGCACTTCAAGTGACATACCCTGCTGAACAGTGTGCCGTCGGGCACAGACAGCGACGGCCCAGATCGATCTCCATCCCCTGGGAGGCTTCCCATGACCACCGTGACGTCCCCGCTGGCAGGACGCGCCGTCGGACTGGCATCCGTACCGGATCCTGTCTTCTCCGGGGCCATGGTCGGCCCGGGCACCGCGATCGACCCCGTGCGTGAGCCGTCCGAGGCCGTGTCCCCCGTGGACGGGGTCATCGTCTCTCTCCATCCGCACGCCTTTGTCGTCGTCGACGAGCAGGGTCATGGTGTGCTCACTCATCTCGGCATCGACACGGTGCAGCTCAACGGCGAGGGCTTCGAACTGCTCGTGAACAAGGGCGACACCGTGACCCGCGGCCAGGGCATCGTGCGCTGGAATCCGGCGGCGGTCGAGGAAGCCGGTAAGTCCCCGGTGTGCCCGATCGTGGCCCTCGAGGCCACGGCTGAGGCCCTCTCCGACCTGCGTGACGACGGCGATGTGAAGGCCGGCGACAGTCTCTTCGTCTGGAAGTGACATCGGCGCCGTCCTATGACGGCAAGTAGCGACGACAACCACCGCGGCGGCGGGACCCGCCGCACTATCGGAGACGGGTGAGATGGAGACAACGCTGCGAGGCGTCGGCGTGAGCCACGGTGTGGCGATCGGCGAGGTTCGGCACATGGGAACGGCGGTCCTCGAACCGCCTGCCAAGCAGATTCCGGCGGAGGAAGCGGAGCGTGAACAGGGGCGCGCCCGCAAGGCCGTGGAGGCTGTCGCAGCCGACCTGATGGCGCGCGGCAATCTGGCGGGGGGCGAAGCCCAGGCGGTGCTCGAGGCGCAGGCCATGATGGCCCAGGATCCCGAGCTGATGGCGGACGTGGACCGTCGTATCACTGTCGGCAGCACGGCCGAGCGCGCCGTGTACGACGCCTTCGCCGCGTATCGCGAGTTGCTCGCGGGTGCCGGTGAGTACCTGGCCGGTCGTGTGGCCGACCTCGACGACGTGCGGAATCGTATCGTCGCTCGTTTGCTCGGGGTCCCGATGCCGGGTGTCCCGGACAGTGACGAGCCCTATGTCCTGGTGGCTCGGGACCTCGCCCCGGCCGACACGGCCCTGCTGGACCCGGCCCTCGTTCTCGGCTTCGTCACCGAGGAGGGCGGGCCGACCAGCCACAGCGCGATCCTGGCGAGGGCGCTCGGTGTGCCGGCCGTGGTCGCGCTGCCGGGGGCCGGCGAACTGGCCGAGGGCACGGTCATCGCGGTCGACGGCAGCACCGGCGACATCTTCGTGAATCCGAGTGATGAGAAGAAGGCGGAGCTGGAGGCTGCCGCCGCCACGCGCAAGGCCGCGCTCGTGGCGTCGACGGGCCCCGGTGCCACCGCCGACGGCCACAAGGTGCCGCTGCTGGCCAACGTGGGCGGTCCGTCCGACGTTCCGGCCGCCGTCGAGGCGGGCGCTGAGGGTGTGGGTCTGTTCCGTACCGAGTTCCTCTTCCTCGACGACAGCAAGAAGGCGCCGTCCGAGGAGAAGCAGGTCGAGGCCTACCGGCAGGTCCTCGAGGCCTTCCCCGAGGGCCGTGTCGTAGTACGTGTCCTGGACGCGGGTGCGGATAAGCCGCTGGACTTCCTGACGCCGGCGGATGAGCCGAACCCGGCCCTGGGCGTACGCGGTCTGCGGACGCTGCTGGACCATCCAGAGGTTCTGCGCACCCAGCTGACGGCGCTGGCGAAGGCTGCGGAGGGGCTGCCTGTCTACCTCGAGGTCATGGCCCCGATGGTGGCGGACAGGACCGATGCGAAGGCGTTCGCTGACGCGTGCCGTGCGGCTGGGCTGCAGGCGAAGTTCGGTGCGATGGTGGAGATTC
The DNA here is from genome assembly GCF_044455405.1 of Streptomyces sp. NPDC051243. Lineage (NCBI taxonomy): Bacteria > Bacillati > Actinomycetota > Actinomycetes > Kitasatosporales > Streptomycetaceae > Streptomyces > Streptomyces sp. NPDC051243. The sequence goes on from NZ_JBITES010000023.1 coordinate 2,192, forward strand.
CGTCGGCCGCACTGCGGGCGCGCTCGATCCTCCAGGAGGTCGAGTTCCTGTCGTTGGGGACGAACGACCTCGCGCAGTACACGTTCGCCGCGGACCGGCAGGTGGGTGCCGTGTCCCGGCTGCAGGATCCGTGGCAGCCCGCGCTGCTCGACCTGGTCGCGCTGTCCGCCGAGGCGGCGAAGGCCGAGGGCAAGAGCTGCGGTGTCTGCGGTGAGGCGGCGTCCGACCCGCTGCTGGCATGTGTGCTGACCGGTCTGGGTGTCACCTCCCTGTCCATGGGGTCGGCGTCGATTCCCTACGTCCGGGCGACGCTTTCGAAGTACACGTTGGCGCAGTGCGAGCGCGCCGCCGCTGCGGCCCGGGCGGCGGACAGCGCCGAGGACGCGCGTAACGCGGCTCAGGCGGTGCTGTCCGGCGAGTAGCCGGAGCGAGACGCCCGCGTGCCGGTTCGTGTGGGGCGCTCCACCTGCGGGGGGGGGGGCGCCCCTGTGCGTTCAGTGGTCGTGTCCCGGAGGCGCCTCCTCGTCAGCGAGATCTGGGGGCACGCAGTAGTCGACGCCCGATTCCGGGGCGATGAGGTCTCCCGATTCGATGTCGGTGCAGTAGGCGTCGAAGACCTCGCCCGCGGTGAGGGGTTCCAGGCCGTTCGCCCGTAGGCGCCATCCGTAGATGCGGTCGGTTGTGCCGGGGGCGCTGGTCCGCATGACGAGTCCGCCGGGGCTCTGGGTGGCGAGGCCGAGGGCGAGAACCGTGGTGAATTCCAGCGCTTCGGCCTCGTCGAGGTGCGTCGCGCCCTGCGCGTCGTCGTCGGCGTGCAGGACGGAGACCAGGGTTTCCGGAGTCCCCGTGACGCTGCAGACGAGGTGTCGGCTGCCGGGCTGGGCGGTGTTCAGGACGCGGACGAGGAGGCTGGAGGCGCGGGCGAAGGCCGCGCGGCCGATGTCCTCACCGCAGGTGGCGCAGGCTCCCAGTCGTGCCAGGAGTGTGGACGCGTACTCCCAGGTGGCCTGTCGGACGGCTTCGTCGACGAGGGCCGGGACGAGGTCCGCCAAGGGCTGGCCTTCGTAGCAGACGGTGGGACCGGTGGTCGCGAGTTCGGCGGTGAAGCGTGTGCGGCTCGACGGGATGTCGGGGTCCAGTCCGGTTGCCTCGCAGAACTCTGCGTACTCCTGCGGATCGAAGAGAGCGATCGTCGTATGGCTTCCTTCGTCGGCGCGTTTCCTGAGGAGGGCCTCCACCTGTTCCAGATAGATCTTGTGGTCGTCGAAAGTGAAGCTGCGGTAGCGCCGCATGGCACGGAAGTCGTGTTCGTCGGTCAGCAGGCCGATGGTGCCGGCGATTTCGCGGCGCAGAACGCGTCGCATCGTCTGGTGATCGGTGTGCGCCATCTTTCCCCCTGTGTGCTGTCGATCAATGCTCACTCACAGTAACCGGGGGCACTGACAACGGCGTCAGGGTGAGGTGCTCGCGGCTCCTCAGCGGGGCATTCGTGCATGTCGGACGGGTGGTGGGCCGTGGCCGGCCTCGGATGCCGCTGTGGTTCGAACGCCTGAGGCCGGCATGTGTCGGTCAAGCTCGCTTGCGGGCGAGTTCCTCGTAGAAGTGCAGGAGGTCGAGGTTGTCGATGGAGCCCGGATTGACCGCCTTCTCCAGGGGTGTGCCCTGGAGAAGGCGCTTGACCGGGACCTCGATGCGCTTGCCGGTGAGGGTGTGGGGGACGCCGGGGACCTCGATGATCTCGTCGGGGACGTGACGTGGGGAGAGCTGTTCGCGGATGGTCTGCTTGATGCGGTTCAGGAGGGGCTCGTCGAGAACGGCTCCGGGTACCAGGTGCACGAACAAGGGCATCCAGTAGGCGCCGTCGGGCTGTTCGATGCCGATGACGAGGGACTCCTTGATCTCGGGCAGGCGTTCCACGGCCTCGTAGATGTCGGCCGATCCCATGCGGACGCCTTGGCGGTTGAGCGTCGAGTCGGAACGTCCGTGGATGATGACTGAGCCGCGTGAGGTGGCGGTGATCCAGTCGCCGTGCCGCCATACGCCGGGATACGTGTCGAAGTAGCTGTCGTGGTACCGGCTGCCGTCGGGGTCGTTCCAGAAGTAGATCGGCATGGACGGCATGGGATTGGTGACGACGAGCTCGCCCACCTCGTCGATGAGGGGTTCTCCGCTGGGGTCCCAGGACTGCAGATCGGTGCCGAGGCTTGGGGCCTGGAGTTCGCCGACGTAGACAGGCAGCGTGGGCACGGCTCCCGCGAAGCAGGAGCAGACATCCGTGCCGCCGCTCACGGAGGCGATCCAGAGGTCGTCGCGGACCTCGTCGTGCAGCCAACGGAAGCCGTCGGGCGGCAGCGGTGACCCGGTGGTGGCGACGCATTGCACTGTGGAGAGGTCGAAGTCGCGGGCGGGGCGTACTCCGGCTTTGCGGCAGGCCATGACGTAGGCGGCCGAGGTGCCGTAGAGGGTGGCTTCGGTCCGGTCGGCGATCCGCCACTGGGCGCCTGTGTCGGGATAGCCCGGGCTGCCGTCGTAGAGAACGATCGTGGTCCCGGTGAGGAGGCCGGAGACCAGGAAGTTCCACATCATCCAGCCCGTCGAGGTGTACCAGAAGAAGCGGTCCTCGGGGCCCAGGTCGCAGTGCAGGCCGAGTTGTTTGAGGTGCTCTACGAGGATGCCGCCCTGGGACTGGACGATCGCCTTGGGCAGGCCGGTGGTGCCGGAGGAGTAGAGCACCCAGAGGGGGTGGTCGAAGGGAACCTGCTCGAACACCGGTTCCTCGTCGGCGGCCGTGAGGGCGGACCATTCCAGCGCGCCCTCGGTGGCCTCGGTGCCGAGGAGCGGGATGTGCACCACGGCGCGCAGACTGGGCAGTTCGCGGCGCAGCTCGGCGACCACGTCCCGTCGGTCGTGCTCCTTTCCGCCGTAGCGGTAGCCGTCGACCGTGAACAGGACGACCGGTTCCACCTGCTGGAAGCGGTCGAGGACGCTGCGAGCGCCGAAGTCGGGGGCGCAGGAGGTCCAGACGCCGCCGACGGCAGCCGTGGCGAGGAGGGCGACGACGGCCTGCGGGATGTTCGGGAGGTAACCGCTGACACGGTCCCCGGGGCGTACACCGAGGGAGCGCAGCTCGGCGGCGAGGGAACCGACCTGGCGGCGCAGCTCGGACCAGGTCACAGGGCGGGGCTCGTGGGATTCGTCGACATGGAGGAGTGCGGGTTCGTCGGCGCGGGTCGTGGCGGCGCGCAGGGCGTGCTTGGCGTAGTTCAGGGTGGCGCCGGGGAACCACTGGGCGCCGGGCATCGAGCGATCGGCCAGCACGCGCGCGTAGGGGGTGGAGAAGCGTACGTCGAACCACTCCGTGACGGCTTCCCAGAAGGTGTCCAGCTCGTCGACCGACCAGCGGTGCAGGGCCGCATAGCCGCCTTCGGCGGGGGCTCCGTGGTTTTCTGCGGCCCAGGCCTGGAACTTGGTGACCTGAGCCTGTGCGATGCGCTGCGGATCTGGCTGCCAGAGCGGCTGGGGATTCACGGTCGACATGGGGCGGCTCCCGGGCTGTGCGCGTCGTGTGCGTCTTCCGCGCACGGCTGGGGTGTGCGCGTGACGCGGATGACACGGACGATGCCATGTGATCGACTTCTGCACCAGGGTGCGCCCCACATAGTCCGTGTCGTGAAGATGTGGTCCTAGCACGGGTGAACGGCAGTTGAACGGCACACGCGTGTGGGGCGGTCAATGGCAGGCTGAGCAGCATGGACGGTCGTGACCTGGTGCGTTCGATGAAGGCGGTCGGTTCTGTGGGAGCGACCCAGGGGTTGCGTACCGTACGGGCGGCGTGGCGCAGGAAGCGCGCCGACGCCGAGGGGCTGCCGCCCCGGGGTGCCGAGCGCGCCCGGGTGCCCGGGCTCGTGCAGGAGGTGCAGCCCGGTCCGGGCGGTGGCGTGATCCGGTTCAGCAGGTCCGAGCTGCGCGTCGTCGTCACCGTGAACGGGGCTGTCTTCTGGGGCTGGGACGGGGCTGCTCCTGAGCCGTCGTACGCGCTGGCGGGCCGCTGCCCTGAGCCGGATCCGCGGGCTGTGCTGGAGCCCGACAAGGCCGGTGGCTGGCGGGTCGTGGCCGAGCGGGTGACGGTCGTCATCTCGCGGCACGGCGCCGTGGAGGTGCAGACGCCCGGTGGCGTGGCACTTCGCCGTGACCTGCCGCCGCGGTGGTGGGAGCCGGTCGGCGGCGGGGCGGCGCGCTGGATGCAGCGGTCGGAGGTGGCCGCGGACGCGCGGTTCTTCGGGCTGGGCGGCCGGGCGTCGGGGCCCCGGCTCAAGGACGGGACGTACCGGCTGTGGAACACCGACCCCGGCCGCGCGTTCGGCCCTGGCGACGACCCGCTCTACATCACCATGCCCGTGCAGCTGGTCGTGGCCGACGCGGCCTCGCACCTGGTGTTCCACGACACCTCGTGGGACGGCACGGTGACGTTGCGGGAGGGCGAGGAGGGCGCCGGTTCCGGGCATGACAAGCCGGGGACCAGTGAACTGCGGATGGACGGGGGACCGCTGCGCTGCTGGGTGATGGTGGGCACTCCCGCGCGCGTGCTGCTCGTCTGGGCCTCCCTCACCGGTGCTGCCGCGCTGCCGCCGGCGTGGGCGCTCGGCCACCATCACGCGCGGTGGGGCTTCGGCAGTGAGCAGGAGCTGCGGCGGATCGTTTCGGGTTACCAGGAGCGTGATCTGCCGCTGGACGCGGTCCATCTGGACATCGACCACTTTGACGAGCACCAGGTGTTCACGGTCGACCAGGAGGGCTTTCCCAAACTGCCCCAGCTTGCCGAGGACTTGCTGCGGGACGGGATCCGGCTGGTGTCGATCGTCGACCCGGCGGTCAGGGCCGCGCCGGGCAACGCGGTGTACGACAGCGGAACAGCCGAGGACGCTTTTGTCAGGGACGCTTCCGGACGGATTGTGCGGGGTGTTGTGTGGCCCGGGGAGGCGGTCTTTCCGGACTTCACGCACGCGCGCGTGCGGCAGTGGTGGGGTGGCCTGTACGAGGAGCGGCTGGCGCAGGGGTTCTCGGGTTTCTGGCTTGACATGAACGAGCCGACCTCGTTCGCCGCCTTCGGTGAGTCGACTCTGCCGCGTTCGGCCCGGCATTACCTGGAGGGGCGCGGCGGGGACCATCAGGAGGCGCACAACGTCTTCGGCTTGTGCATGGCCAGGGCGGCCCACGAGGGGCTGCGCGCACTGGTGCCCGAGGAGCGGCCCTTCGTCTTCTCGCGGTCCGGATGGGCCGGCATGCAGCGCTACGGGGGGTCCTGGTCGGGTGACGTGGCCACTGGCTGGCCGGGACTGCGGGCGTCGCTGTCGCTGGTCATGGGCCTCGGTCTGTGCGGGGTGCCCTACTCGGGGCCCGATGTCGGCGGGTTCGACGGGAGTCCGTCGCCGGAGCTGTATCTGCGCTGGTTCCAGCTGGCCGCGTATCTGCCGCTGTTCCGCACACATGCGAGTCTGCGGGCGGGGCGCAGGGAGCCGTGGGAGTTCGGTCCCGAGGTGCTGGAGCACGCGCGCGTGGCGCTCGTCGAGCGGCGGAGGCTGCTGCCCTACTTCGTGACGCTGGCGCACCTCGCCCGGCGGACGGGGGCGCCGTACGTACGTCCGCTGTGGTGGTCGGCGCCCGAGGAGCGCGCGCTGCGCGACTGCGAGGATGCGTTTCTGCTGGGCGACTGCCTGCTGGTGGCGCCCGTACTGGATCCGGGCGCTGACCGGCGTGCGGTGCAGTTGCCGCGCGGGCACTGGTACGACACGGCGACGGGGCGGGCGTACGAGGGGCCGGGGCAGGTCCTCGTGAACGCGCCCCTGTCCCGGATTCCGGTGCTCGCGCGCGCGGGTGCCGTCGTCCCGGTACGCGGGGACGACGGCGGGCTGGAACTGGAGGTGTGGGCGCCCGCCCGGGGGCGTACCGGGGGCGGGCTGGTGGTGCCGGATGCGGGTGACGGCTGGGACGAACCGGAGATCGAGCGTTACGTCACCCGCTGGCAGGGCGGAAGGTTGCTGGTGGAGCTGGAGCACGAGGACGGCGTGATCACGTCGCCTCGTCCGGTGCGCATACGAGGTCTCGGCGAGCGGGGAGTTCAGACGTAACGGCCCTCGAAGAACGCCCGTACGGCCAGCGTGTGCAGCGGGAAGGCGAGTTCCTCCGGCCGGTGCAGGAGGTGCCAGCCCTCGGTCTCGTCGGTGGCGGCCGAGATCGGCAGACGGTCGGCGGGGCGTTCCGGAAGGAGACCGAAGAGCAGGAGGTGCCCATCGGGAGAGCTCATGGCGTCGGCAAGCCGTACGTCGCGGCCGGCCGCGTCGATGCCGGTCTCTTCCTTGAGTTCGCGGACGACGGCCTGCCGCCAGTCCTCTCGGTCGTCGATGTAGCCGCCGGGCAGGGCGATGCCTCCGCGCGCGGGGGCGACGGTTCGGGTGATGACGACCAGGGCGGTGCCCTTCGTGTCGTACACGGGCTGGAGCGCGATCGCTACCGGCAGCGGATTGCGGTAGGCCACGCTGCCGCATGCCGGGCAGGTGCGGGGCCAGCCGGAGACGCCCTCTCCGTAGGGCGCGCCGCAGCTCGAACAGTGGGAGTCTGCTGCGGAGTTGGGGGCGGAGTACTGAGTTTCGGACACGCGGCGGACTGTATCCGATCAGTGGAAGGGCGTCTTCCGGGGGCCGGTCGTCAAGGCCTGGTGAGGGATTTCCGGGACACGGGGAAGTCGAAGTAGGTGTCCTGACAGGGCTCCGGCTGTACGTGTAGTGCCACCACTCCTCGGCCAGGTTCACCGATCCGAGAGCTTCGAGGGTGTTCTTGAGCAGCATCCTGTTGGCGCGCTGTTCGCCCTGGATGCGCGGGTCGAAGTGGTCGACGGCGCGCTGCGGCCGGTAGCAGTCGTAGACCTTGAGCGTGTGCCCCTGGCACAACAAATGCTTCTGGGCTTTGTGGAGCGCTTCTGCGGCAGGTCGGGGAGGATGCGGCGGGGCTGTCGGTAGCCGTCGATGCGCTCGCCCGCGAAGTTGTGCGGGGTGTAGTAGCGCATCTCCTGCACGATGGTGGGATCCACTCTTCTCAGTGCCACGAAGTCCTTCGGCGCCTTGGGCTCGGTCTTCACCTGGGCGGTGGCGGCGGCGACCACGGCCAGCAAGGCGGCGAGTGTGGTGACCAGCCCTCAGACCACGGGAGTCGCGTCATGTCTTCTGCATCGATCAGGAATTCGTTCCGTCGCGGAAGCGATCGGATGCGATCCCCCCTGAAGCCGCCCTGCCGCTTTACGGCTGCCCGTGGCAAAATTCTGACGTCCCGTCAGATACCTTGCGAGGAGGGGCCATGCCACGCACGCGTACACCGATGGTCGGCGGATGGTTCGCCGGTGACGGGGAGGATTTCCGGCTCCTGGGCACCCGGTGCTCTGCCTGCGCCTCGGTCTTCTTTCCCCGCGAGGACGCTCACTGTCGCAACCCGGAGTGCCCGGGCGGCGATCTGGCGGAGGTGCCGCTCTCCCGGCGCGGGCATGTCTGGTCGTTCACGGACAGCCGATACCGACCTCCGTCACCCTATGTGACCAATCCGGAACTTCCGTGGGAGCCGCACACGTTGATCGCTGTGGAGCTGGCCGCCGAGCGTCTCGTGGTGCTGGGGCAGGCGGTTCCCGGTGTCACCGTCACCGATCTGGCGGTGGGCATGGAGGTGGAGGTCGTTCCCGGCGTGCTTCATGAGGACGCGGAGACGATCTGGATGACGTGGCAATGGCGGCCGACGGGGGTGGCGGTATGACGGAAGAGGTTGCGGTGCTCGGTGCGGGCATGCATCCCTGGGGCAAGTGGGGACGCAGCTTCGTCGAGTACGGCACGGTGGCGGCCCGCGCGGCCCTCGCCGATGCGGGCCTGGAGTGGCGGGACATCGGTTCCATCGTCGGCGCGGACACCGTGCGGGGCGGCTATCCGGGGTACGTGGCCGGGGCGACTTTCGCGAAGGCGCTCGGATGGCAGGGTGCCCGGGTCACGAGTGTGTACGCGGCGTGCGCCTCCGGGGCACAGGCCGTCAACACCGCGCGGGCCCAGATACTTTCAGGTCTGGCGGACGTGGTGCTGGTGGTGGGCGCGGATGCGGCTCCCAAGGGGTTCTTCCGTCCTGCGGGCGGCGACCGGCCCGATGACCCGGACTGGCTGCGTTTCCGCGTCCTCGGTGCCACCAATCCGGCGTACTTCGGGCTGTACGCGCGTCGGCGGATGGCCGTGCACGGTGACACACCGGCCGACTTCGCCCAGGTCAAGGTGAAGAACGCGGCGCTCGGCGCGCTGAATCCCTACGCGCGCTACCGCAAGCCGGTCACCGCCGAGGAGGTCGCCGCGTCCACCGTGGTCGCCGATCCCTTGCGCCTGCTCGACATCTGCGCGACCTCGGACGGAGGGGCCGCACTCGTGCTGGCCGGCATGGAGTTCGCACGTCGGCACGGGGCCAGGGATCCGGTGCGGATCCGTGCGGTGTCCACCGTGACGCCGCGTTACCCCAACACCGTCCTGGACCTGCCCGACATCGCGACCGACTCGGCGGTGGCGGTCCGGCCGGCGCCCGAGACGTTCCGCGAGTCGATCGCGCGCGCGGCTTACGAGGAAGCCGGCGTCGGCCCGGAGGAGCTGTCCTTCGCGGAGGCCTACGACCTGTCCACCGCACTGGAGTTGCAGTGGTACGAGGACCTTGGGCTGTGCGGGGAGGGAGAGGCGGCGAAGCTGCTGCGGGAGGGCACAACGACGCTGGGTGGCCGCATACCCGTGAACGCGAGCGGTGGGCTGGCCTCCTTCGGGGAGGCGGTACCCGCCCAGGCGATCGCCCAAGTATGCGAACTCGCATGGCAGTTGAGGGGCACTGCGGGTGACCGGCAGGTCGCCGGGGCGCGCGCGGGGATCGCGGCGAACCAGGGGCTGTTCGGGCACGGGTCGGCGGTGATCGCTGTGCGGTGAGGCGCGGCAGTGCGGCAGCGCGGGTATCCGGCCGAGCGAGCGTGGCGCCACGGCCGTATGGCCGGGCGCTGGGCAGGCATGTCTACGGTGTGTGACCACCCCGGAATCCTGCGTGAACGTCTCATGAACTGGGCTTGGGCGTCCTCCAGCAGCGCCATCATGCTGCCGTGGACTCCTGGACGGATACTCTCCGCTTCGCTTTCCAACCGGTGGTCAATCTGACGACCGGCGGGGTCGCGGGGCTCGAGATACTCGCCCGCCCGGAGACCGGCGACATCCTGGCCGAGGCCCGCCGCAATCCCGAGATCGACGGTCGACTCGCCGTGTTGGCGTTCCGTGCGGCAGCCCGCAAGGAAGCGATGCTGCCTCTGTACGTCAACGTGTTCGCCGGTACCCTCGCCGACCTCGGCGGGCTGACACCGCTGCACGACGCCGTGCGTGCGGCGGGGCGGCTGCCGTGGGAAGTGACGATCGACGTCGGCCCGCCGTACACACACGTGCCCCAGCACGCGCTGCTGGAGGCGATCGGCTCGCTGCGGGACCAGGGTTTCCGGATCAGCGCGGACGGCGTCGGTGACGGGGACGTACCGTTGCGGTTGCTCACCGACATGGCGCCCGACCTGGTGAAACTCGACGCGTCCATGCTCACGCGCTCGGCGGCGGTGCGGGCGATGCGGACGCTGTGCGACCAGTTGTCGGCGCTCCTGTGTGTCGAGGGCGTGGAGACGGAGCTCCAGTGCGGGTCCGCGAGGTCGGCGGGCGCGCAACTGGCGCAGGGCGAGTTGTTCGCTCCGCCGGCAAGGCTGCCCGCGGCGGAGGTATACGTTCCGCCGCGCTCCACCGGACTGGCGGTGACGCCACGCTCGGGGCCGTCCGTGCGGGAGTTCGTACGGCCCGCGGCGCTGCTGCCCGCCACCGCGTCGGCGGGCCAGGTCCGGGCGCTGTTCACCGGGTCGCCGGAGGTGTCCGGGGTACTGCTGGTGGACACGCACGGTGTCCCGGTGCGGTCGGTGCATCGCTCCCGGTTCCTGCTGTCGATGTCGGGCCGCTACGGCCATGCCCTGTACGCCGACCGGCCCGCGGCCAAGCTCGGCGATCCGCCGCGCACGGTGGGTGTGGACGCCACCGCGTGGGAGGTACTGGACGTGGTCGCGGTCGGTGGCCGGGACCGTACGTCGGACGATGTGGCCGTGGTCGACCGGTACGGCCGGTGCGTGGGCGTCGTACGCCTCGCCGACCTCGTTCGGGCACTCGCCGAGACCCGGGTCGAGGAGGCCGCGGGGCTCAATCCACTCACCCGGCTGCCGGGTTCGGACGCGATCACCGGGGAGGTGGACCGACGGATCGCCGACGGGCGGCCGTTCGCGCTGAGCTGGCTGGACGTCGACCACTTCAAGCAGGTCAACGACGGAGCCGGCTTCGCGGCGGGCGACGAGCTGATCCGGTCTGTCGGACGGGCGCTGCAGCACGCGGCCTCGGGCAGTACCCGAGTCGGCCACATCGGCGGGGACGACTTCCTGGTGCTCGCCGATCCGGAGGGGCTGAGCCCGCTGGCAGCCTCCGTTCTGGACGCGCCCTGGTCGGCGGGTGGGCATCCTGTGACGCTGTCCTTGGCCACGGTCCTGTGCGAGCCCGGGAGCGTGACGGACCACCGGCAGGCGGCCGCCTGTCTGGCGCCCCTGAAGAAGGCGGCGAAGTCACTGAGCGGGGCGAGCTGGGTACTGGGCCGCGCGGGCCTGTCCGGGCACGAGATCCTTCGCGGCATGGCGGCGGAGACGGCCCGGGCCGAGTGGGCGGTGGCGGACCCGGGCAAGGGGTGAGACCCTTTTGCTACCAGGTCGGCGGGTGCCGAAAGGCGTCCGTACGGCCTCACAACAGCCATGGCCTTCGAACCCTGCCGGGTCAGCAGGAATGGCCACCCTGCCGACCTCAGCAGGGCCTCGCTGTCCGTCCAACCCCAGGGGCGTCCCACGAGCCGCGTCGGTGACGGTCCGTGGCCCGCGGGTGCTCCCCCAACCGTTGGCGTCGACGACCTTGACGCCCCTTGGACACCGGTGAACACTTCCCGGTGTCAGCCGACATCGCCGTACATTCTCGGCGTATCCACGCACTGCGCCGCGCGGTTCCGCCTGGAGCAAAGGCCCGTTCCCCCACAGGCGAGTCGGCTGCGACGGCACGCTCGTCACGGATGCCGGGCGGGGCGCGGGACCATCCCTGCCTTCGGCTGAAGTTGCCATGGGTAACGCACCCCGCACGGAGAGAGCCGGGGCCGACCGTCCCGGCCAGGGCCTAGGAGCCGCAATGAGCAACGGAGATATCTTCCTCGGTGAGGTCATCGGTACCGCGATCCTGATTCTCTTCGGGGCCGGAGTCGTCGCCGCCGTCGTACTGAACTACTCCAAGGCAAAGGACGCCGGCTGGATCGTCATCACGTTCGGCTGGGGATTCGGCGTGATGGCCGGGGCGTACACCGCCGCACCGCTGTCCGGCGGGCACCTCAACCCGGCCGTGACGCTCGGGATCGCCATCGACACCGGGGACTGGGACAAGGTCCCCATCTACATCGCCGGCCAGATGGTCGGCGCGATCCTCGGCGCGGTCCTGTGCTGGCTGGTCTACCTCGCGCAATTCCAGGCCAACGCCGACAAGGACATCGCTCAGCCAACCCTCGGGATCTTCTCCACCGCGCCCGCGATCCGTAACCCCGTGGCGAACCTCATCACCGAGATCATCGCGACCATCGCGCTGGTGCTGCCGATCCTGGCTTTCGGTCTGACCGAGGGGCTGGGCGAGTCCGGAACCGCGATTCTGATCGTCTCCTTCCTGGTGGTCGGAATCGGTCTGTCGCTCGGCGGTCCCACGGGATACGCCATCAACCCGGCCCGCGACCTGGGCCCGCGCATCACCCACGCCTTGCTCCCGATTCCCAACAAGGGCACGTCGGACTGGGGCTACGCGTGGATTCCGGTGGTGGGACCGCTGATCGGCGGGGCGCTGTCCGGGCTCATCTTCAACGCAGCCTTCTGAAGGAACCGACGAAGGGGACGTCATGACGGACAAGTTCGTCGCCGCTATCGACCAGGGCACCACCTCCAGCCGCTGCATCATCTTCAACCAGGACGGCGCCATCGTGGCCGTCGACCAGCGCGAGCACCGCCAGATCTTCCCCAAGCCCGGCTGGGTGGAGCACGACGCCACCGAGATTTGGTCGAAGGTGCAGGCAGTGGTCGCCGGCGCTCTGGCCAAGGCAGGGCTGCGGGCCGACCAGCTCAGCGCGCTCGGCATCACCAACCAGCGCGAGACGACGGTCCTGTGGGACCGGGCGACGGGCAAGCCGGTGCACAACGCGATCGTGTGGCAGGACACCCGTACGGCGGCGCTGTGCAACCAACTCGGCGGCTCGGACGGGCAGGATCGTTTCCGCGAGCAGACCGGCCTGCCGCTGGCCAGCTACTTCTCCGGCCCCAAGGCGGCCTGGCTGCTCGACAACGTGCCCGGTCTCAGGGCGCGCGCGGAGGGCGGCGAGATCGCCTTCGGCACCATCGACTCCTGGCTGATCTGGAACCTCACTGGCGGCACGGACGGCGGACACCACGTCACCGACGTGACGAACGCCGGCCGCACCATGCTGATGAACCTGGAGACCCTTCAGTGGGACTCCTCGATCCTGTCCGCGATGAATGTGCCCGAGGCCGTCCTTCCGGAGATCAAGTCCTCCGCCGAGGTGTACGGGACCGCCGTCGGACAGCTGGCCGGCGTGCCGGTCGCCTCGGCCCTGGGCGACCAGCAGGCGGCGGTGTTCGGGCAGGCCTGCTATGACGTGGGCACGGCGAAGAACACATACGGCACGGGCAGCTTCCTGTTGCTCAACACGGGCAACCGGCCGGTGGCCTCGAAGAGCGGGCTGCTGACGACCATGGGCTACAAGATCGGCAGCGAGGCGCCCGTGTACTGCCTGGAGGGGGCGATAGCCATAACGGGCGCGCTGGTCCAGTGGTTCCGCGACCAGCTCGGCATCATCCGCACCGCCGACGAGATCGAGCCCTTGGCGGAGAGCGTCGAGGACAACGGCGGAGCGTACATCGTGCCTGCCTTCTCCGGGCTGTTCGCCCCGTACTGGCGGTCCGACGCGCGCGGTGTCATCACCGGCCTGACGCGGTACGTCACCAAGGCGCACCTCGCCCGCGCGGTGCTGGAGGCGACCAGCTGGCAGACGCGCGAGGTGGTGGACGCCATGTACCAGGACTCCGGGGTGCACATCACGACCCTGAAGGTCGACGGCGGCATGACGAAGAACAACCTGCTCATGCAGCACCAGGCGGATGTGCTCGACGTGCCGGTGATCCGGCCCAAGGTCTCCGAGACGACCTGCCTGGGCGCCGCGTACGCGGCAGGGCTGGCCACGGGCGTGTGGAACGACCTGGACGAGCTCAAGGCGCACTGGGCGAAGGATGTCGAGTGGACGCCCGCCATGACCGCCGAGGTACGTGACCGCGAGTACCACAACTGGCGCAAGGCGGTGGAGAAGAGCTTCGGCTGGCAGGAGGACGGCGAGAGCTGACGCGGACGGCCCGGTGCCGAAATACGGTCCACGCGCGCGTGCGACCCGCCTGAGCCACGCGCGCGTGCCATGAACCGCGGCCCGTACCCCAGTCGGCGGGGGTACGGGCCGTGCGCGTGCGCCGGGGTCAGGTGGTCACGGCCTGGCGGCGGTCCGACTGGTAGGCCATCGCGTGCTGGACGACGCCGATGAGGATCTCCTTCACGGACTCCCGGTCGCGCGCGTCGCACAGCAGCAGCGGTACGCCGTCGTCGAGGTCGAGGGCCTGCCGAATGTCCTCCGCCGGGTAACGAGCCGCTCCCTCGAAGCAGTTGACGCCGACAAGAAAGGGTATGGAGCGCCGTTCGAAGTAGTCGACGGCCGCGAAGCAGTCCTCGAGGCGGCGGGTGTCCGCGAGGACGACGGCGCCCAGCGCGCCCTCCGAGAGCTCGTCCCACATGAACCAGAACCGCTCCTGGCCGGGTGTGCCGAAGAGGTACAGCACCAGGTCCTCGCGCAGGGTGATGCGGCCGAAGTCCATGGCCACGGTCGTGGTGCGCTTGCCCTCGACACCACTCGTGTCGTCGACGGGGCGGCCTGCCTCGGTGAGCAGTTCCTCGGTGCGCAGCGGCCTGATCTCGCTGACCGCGCCGACGAGGGTCGTCTTGCCCACGCCGAAGCCGCCGGCCACCAGGATCTTGAGCGTGACGGGCTCGACCGGAGGCTTCCCGCGCTCAGAACGCCCGAAGATCATCGATCTCTTCTCCTGCTTGATGGGGGTCGCGCGACGGTGGGCCGTAGCCTCCGCCGCCGGGGGTTTCGATGACGAGTACGTCGCCGGGTCCGACGTCCGCCGAGTCGCTTCCTGCGAGTTCGGTGACCGTGCCGTCCGCGCGTTCGACGCGGTTGGCTCCCAGCGCGCCGGGTTCGCCGTCCGCCATGCCGTACGGCGGCACTCTGCGGTGCTGGGACAGCGTGGAGACGGTCATGGGCTCGTGGAACCGGATGCGGCGCACCGCCCCGTCCCCGCCGCGCCACTTGCCGGCACCACCGCTGCCGCGCCGTACGGCGAACTCGTCGAGTTGAACGGGCAGTCGCCACTCCAGCACTTCGGGATCGGTGAGCCGGGAGTTGGTCATGTGGGTCTGGACGACGGGTGCGCCGGGAAAGCCGTCGCCCGCGCCGGACCCGGAGGCCACCGTCTCGTAGTACTGGTGGCGTTCGTTGCCGAAGGTGACGTTGTTCATGGTGCCGGAGCCCTCGGCCTGCAGGCGCAGTGCGGCGTAGAGGGCACCGGTGATCGCCTGGGAGGTCTCCACGTTGCCCGCGACGACCGCGGCCGGAGGTTCGGGCGCCAGCATGGACCCGGACGGCACGATGATCTCCAGGGGCCGCAGACAGCCGTCGTTCAGCGGAATGTCGTCGGCGACGAGGGTGCGGAAGACGTAGAGGACCGCGGCGTTGACGACCGAGAAGGGGGCGTTGAAGTTGGTGGCCAGCTGTGGGGAGGTGCCGGTGAAGTCGACGGTGGCTGAGCGGTTGTCGCGGTCCACGCGCACGCGTACCCGGATGACGGCGCCGGAGTCGGTCTCGTAGGCGTACTCGCCGTCGTCCAGGGCGTCGATGACGCGACGCACCGCTTCCTCGGCGTTGTCCTGGACGTGCCTCATGTATGCCTGGACGACGTCGAGGCCGAAGTTCTCGATCATGCGGGCGACTTCGTCGACGCCCTTCTGGTTGGCCGCGATCTGGGCGCGCAGGTCTGCGAGGTTGGTCTTCGGGTTGCGGGAGGGGTAGGGCGCCTCGGTGAGCAGGCGGAGGGTCTCCTGCTCGCGGAAGCGGCCGTTCTCGGCGAGCAGCCAGTTGTCGAAGAGGATTCCCTCCTCCTCGATGGTGCGGCTGTTCGCGGGCATGGAGCCGGGGGCGATGCCGCCGATCTCGGCGTGGTGGCCGCGTGAGGCGACGTAGAAGAGGATCTTTGTCTCACCCTCCGTGTCCGCCGTGCTTGCCGTGTCGAAGACCGGGGTGATCACGGTGACGTCGGGCAGGTGGGTGCCGCCGTGGTACGGGTCGTTGACGGCGTAGGTGTCGCCGGGGCGCATCCGCGAGCCGCGGCGCCGGATGACTTCCTTGACGCTCGTGCCCATCGAGCCCAGGTGGACTGGGATATGGGGGGCGTTGGCCACCAGGTTTCCGTCCGGGTCGAAGAGCGCGCAGGAGAAGTCCAGTCGTTCCTTGATGTTGACGGACTGGGCCGTGGACTCCAGGCGTGCGCCCATCTGCTCGGCGATGGACATGAACAGGTTGTTGAAGACCTCGAGAAGAACCGGGTCGGCTTTCGTGTCGAGATCGGAACTCTGCGTAATCTCCACGCGTTCCATGACCAGATGCCCGTCGTCGCGCGTCGCGGCTTGCCAGCCGTCGTCGACGACGGTCGTCGCACTGGCCTCGGTGATGATCGCCGGGCCGGCGACGATTTCGCCGGGAGGGAGGTCCTCTCGGCGGTGGAGGGGTACGTCGCGCCAGGTGCCGCCGGTGTGGAGGCGGACGGTTTCGGGGGCGGCCGGGCCGCCTTGCGGGGTGGCCTCATAGGGGGCGAGAGCGGAGAGATCGGGGGGTTCGGTGATGCCGGTGGCTTCGACGGAGAGGGCTTCGACGACGATCGGGCGGTCGAGCGTGAAGGAGTACGTGGCGCGATGACGTTCTTCGAAGGCGCGCCGCATCGTGTCGGGCTCGGTGAGTTCGACGGTGAGAGTGGTGTCGGTGCCGTCGTAGCGGAGTTGGGCGCGGCGGGTGACCTTGATTCGGTCCTCGGGGACGTCCTCGTCGAGGAGTTCGGTCCGAGCGGCGGCCTCCAGAGCGTCCGCCGTCTTCCGAACGCCGGGCATCGACGCGGCCCGCAGGGGTGCTTCGGCGGACTGTTCGCGCATGGCCGTGGTGTCGGCGAGGCCGATGCCGAGTGCGGACAGGACGCCCGCCATGGGCGGCACGAGGACGGTGCGGATGCCGAGCGAGTCGGCGACCATGCACGCGTGCTGGCCACCGGCGCCGCCGAAGGTGGTGAGGGCGTAGCGGGTGACGTCGTGGCCCTTCTGTACGGAGATCCGCTTCACGGCGTTGGCGATGTTGGCGACCGCGATCTGCAGGTAGCCCTCGGCGACCTGTTCGGGGGTGCGGTCGTCGCCGGTCTGCTCGCGGATCTCGCGCGTGAGCGCGGCGAAGCGGTCCCGCACGAGCGCGTCGTCGAGGGGCTGGTCGCCGTCGGGGCCGAACACCCTGGGGAAATGGGCGGGTTGGATACGGCCGAGCATGACGTTGGCGTCGGTGACCGCGAGTGGACCGCCGCCCCGGTAGCAGGCCGGCCCCGGGTCCGCGCCCGCCGAGTCCGGCCCTACGCGGTAGCGGGAGCCGTCGAAGTGCAGGACGGAGCCGCCGCCCGCCGCGACGGTGTGGATGTCCAGCATGGGTGCGCGCAGCCGGACGCCGGCCATCTGTGTGGTGAAGACGCGTTCGTACTCGCCCGCGAAGTGCGAGACATCGGTGGAGGTGCCGCCCATGTCGAAGCCGATGACGCGGTCGAAGCCGGCGAGCTGCGACATGCGGGCCATGCCGACGATGCCGCCGGCGGGGCCGGAGAGGATGGCGTCCTTGCCGCGGAACTGCCCGGCTTCGGCGAGACCGCCGTTGGACTGCATGAACATCAGGCGTACGCCCTCGAGTTCGTCGGCGACGTGCTGGACGTAGCGGCGCAGCACGGGCGAAAGGTAGGCGTCGACGACGGCGGTGTCCCCGCGCGGGACGAGTTTCATCAAGGGGCTGACCTCGCTGGACAGCGAGATCTGCGGGAAGCCGATGCCGGCGGCGAGCCTGCCGACGGCCTGCTCGTGGGCGGGATGCAGATGGCTGTGCATGCCGACGACGGCGATGGCGCGGATACCGTCGTCGTACGCCTGCCGGAGGGAGCCCGCGAGGGCTTCCAGGTCGGGCTCGCGCAGGACGGTGCCGTCGGCGGCGATGCGTTCGTCGACCTCGACGACCCGCTCGTACAGCAGCTCGGGGAGTTCGATGCGGCGGGCGAAGATCCGGGGCCGGTTCTGGTAGGCGATCCGCAGGGCGTCCCGGAATCCGCGGGTGATGACCAGCAGGGTCCGCTCACCCTTGCGTTCGAGCAGGGCGTTCGTGGCGACCGTCGTGCCCATGCGGACGGACTCGATGGGGTCCTGGGAGCCCTCCAGCAGCGCGCGGACGCCGGCGACGGCCGCGTCGGAGTAGCGCGCGGGATTCTCCGAGAGGAGTTTGTGGGTGAGGAGGCGGCCGTCCGGGCGTCGCGCGACGATGTCCGTGAAGGTGCCGCCTCGGTCGACCCAGAACTGCCAGCCTGTCACGTCACTACCCCGCTTCCACGCCGCTCACAGCGCCCGCAGGCCGTTGATCACGTCGCGCAGAATACTCTCGTCCACCAGCTCGGCAGGCGGTACGGGCCGGTTCACATGGACGAATTCCCCGTCCACGAGATCCCCGACGAGGACCCGTACGACTCCGATGGGCAGGTCGAGTTCGGCGGAGAGTTCGGCCACGGACTGCGGGGCGTCACGGCACAGCTCGACTATGTCCACGTGTTCCGGGGACAGCGTCGAGTCCGCTTCCGGATCGTCCGCATGGGGCTCCGCCACGACCACCGCGATCAGGTCGAGGCGGTGCTGGGCTGCACTGGTGGTGCGGCCGCGCGTCATCGCGTACGGTCGGACGACCGGCCCGGCCTCGTCGTCGAACCAGTGGCTTCTTCCCTGACCCTCAGCGCTCATGCCATCCCACTACCCGCCCGAGGGCAGATCGGTGCGCGGAGCGGTGCCCAGATGCACCCCGACCCGCTTGACGAGGAGCGTCATCTCGTACGCGACCAGGCCGACGTCGGAGTCGGCGTCGGACAGCACCGCGAGGCAGCTGCCGTCGCCGGCGGCCGTCACGAACAGGAAGGCGTCGTCGAGTTCGACGACCGTCTGCCGGACGTTGCCCGCCTCGAAGTGGCGGCCCACGCCCTTGGCGAGGCTGTGGAAGCCGGAGGCGACGGCGGCCAGGTGCTCGCTGTCCTCGCGGGTCAGGTCCTTGGACACCCCCGTGGGCAGGCCGTCGCCCGAGAGGACGAGGGCCTTGCGGATGCTGGCGACGCGGTCCACCAGGTCGTCGAGGAGCCAGTTGAGCTCGCCGGACTGGTTGGTCGCGGTGTGGCCGGTCGCCTTCGGTGCGGTCATCGACCGTCCCCCTTAGTCGTTCCCTGTGGTGCTGTGCCGCTGTGGGCTTCGTCGCCCGCGGCGTTCTCCTGGCGGCCGCGCTGCCAGCCGCGCTGGAGAGAGGCCATTCGGCTGCGTACCTCGTCCGCGTCCCGCTCGACGAGCTCCGTCCCCTCCTCGGTACGTGGTGCGGGGCCTTGTCTGAGCTGCGGAGCCAGATTGGCCTGCCGTACCCGCCGGGGCAGCGGCGCCGTGCCGGAGGCGGTCCCCCGCGGGTCGGCGGCCGTGCTCGAGGCGCTGTCGTCGGGGCCGCTCGATGCGATCTCGGGCCGTCGCGTGCGCCTCGGGAGGGCCGCGGGCTCCGGCCGCTCACCGCGGTCGTTGCCGGCGGAGGGCGGTGGGTCGGCACGGTCGCCGATCCGGTCCCCAGTACCCGGCAGCTCACCGCGGGCACCGGTAGCGCGACGGCGGGTCGGCAGCGGAGCGAGGCCGTTGTGCTCGGAGCGGCTCAGGCCCGTGGAAGGCTCCGGGTCAGCCTCCTCTCGGCGGGAACGCTGCTCGGGGACCGGGCGTCCGTGCGAGCTGACCAGCTTCGGTGTCCTTCGGCGGGGCAGCGGGACCGGCGCGCTCAGACCGTCCTCGGGGCCGGCCTGGTCCGCTCCGCCGTGGATGCCGGAGACCGGGTGTGCGCCGAGCGGGCCTGTCGCCTCGTCCTCCCCCTGCGTAAGGGGGCGGCGCGGGCGGAAGAGCCCACCGCGTTCGCCGTCGTCTTCGTCGAGCGGGTCCGGGAAGTCGCTGAGGGCGTCGAGGTCGACGGGGGACTCGAGCTCGACCGGGCCCCCCAGGAGGGAGGCGGGAAGGCCGGGCACGCGCACCGGCACCTGCGCGAGGGCGGCGCGACGCGAGTCCTCCAGCTCGGCCTCCTTGGAGGGCGTGGGCCGGTCGAGACGGAACCCGATGCCGTTGGTGTCGGGTACGTCGTCGGTGAGCAGGGCGTCGGGGATGAAGACGACGGCGGTAGTGCCGCCGTACGGAGACGGCTGCAGCGAGACGCGGACGTTCTGCCGCTGGGCGAGGCGGCTGACCACGAACAGACCGAGCCGGTCGGTGTCGGACAGTTCGAACTCGGGCGTCTCGGCGAGCCGGAGGTTGGCGTCGAGCAGGGCGTCGGCCGCCATGCCGAGACCGCGGTCGTGGATCTCGAGGGTGAAGCCGTTGGCGACCCGCTCGCCCAGGACCTGGACTGCGGTGTGCGGCGGGGAGAACACCGTGGCGTTCTCCAGGAGTTCGGCCACGAGGTGCGTGAGGTCGGCGACGGCCGGGCCGGTGACGGCGACACGGGGCAGGCGGCGGACCTCGATGCGCTCGTAGTCCTCGACTTCGGCGACCGCGGCGCGCACGACGTCCATCAGCTGGACGGGCTTGCGCCACTGCCGGGAGGGTGCGGCGCCCGAGAGGATCACCAGGCCCTCGGCGTGCCGGCGCATGCGGGTGGTCAGGTGGTCGAGGCGGAACAGGTCGGCGAGTTCGTCGGTGTCCTCGGTCCGGCGTTCCATGGTGTCGAGGAGGGTGAGCTGCTTGTGGAGGAGGACCTGGCTGCGGCGGGCGAGGTTGACGAAGACCTCGGAGACACCGGCGCGCAGTTCGGCCTGCTTGACGGCGGCCTCGACGGCGGCGCGCTGCAGGGTGTTGAGGGCCTGGCCGACCTCGCCGATCTCGTTCTTGTCGTACTCCAGGCGCGGAACCTCGGTCTCCACGTCGACCTGCTCGCCGGCGGAGAGGCGGCGCATCACGCTGGGCAGTCGCACCCCGGATGCCTCGTGCGCCTCGAGGCGCAGCTGCCGCAGATCGCGGATGAGGCCGCGGCCGATGCGCACGGACAGGAAGAGGGAGAGCAGCAGGGCGAGCAGACCGAGGACACCCGCGACGGCCGCCTTCAGGATGACGCCCATGGCGACGGGGCTCACGCGGTCCTGATAGCGCGCGCCCGCCTCGTCGTTGAGCTTGCTGAGCTCTTCGAGGACGCTGCCGGCGGCGGTGTCCCAGCTCTTGGCGTCGACCCTGCTGGGCGTGCCCGCCGGGGAGGAGATGACGGCCTGTTCGGCGACGCGCAGCGGAGCGGTGGAGGCGTTGTCCCAGAAGCGCTCATAGCGTTCACGCTCGGACGAGGGCAGGTCCGTGAGGCTGATGTCGTACATGAGGTCGCGCTGGGCGACGAGGTCGGAGACGTCGTGTATCTCGTCGCGGGACAGCTTCCCGACCACCAGGGCGGAGCTGAGCAACGCGTCCTCGCGGGAGAGCAGTTCACGGGCGCGGGTCACGTTGAGAAGGGCGCGGGCCTGCTTGTCCATCGCCACGCTGTCGATCCCGTCCAGGGAGCCCAGCAGGGCGTAGCAGGGGTCGACGAGCCGGTTGTAGAGGCCGAGGGCCTGGGAGCGGGTGACCGTTCCGTCCTCGACGCTGCGGCGCAGGGAGTTGATGCCGTCGAAGGCGTCGAGGACAGCGGTGAGCCGCTCGCTGTCACCCGCGTCCAAGCCGTCGCGGACGTCGGGGTCCTTGGCGTTCTTGCGGATCTCGGCGACGGCGGCGTCGGTGGCGTTCCGGGTGACGCGCAGCGCGGACAGTGCGTCCGAGGCCCGGCGATCCGCGAGATAGACCAGCGCCTGGCGACGTTCCTGCTGCAGGACGCGGACGGCGTCCTCGGTGGAGTAGCCGATCTTCTCGACGAGGGACGACACCGTGAACAGCTGAGCCACGCCTCGCCCCGTGAGTACCGTGGCGAAACCCCAGATCGCGGTCAGGGACACCAGCGGCACGAGAAGCAGCGCCACCATCTTCCGGCGGATCGACTTCCCGCGAAAGTGCATGGCCTCCCCCAGCTCAAACCCCCACCGGTCACGGGGGCACACCTGTGCGTCAACAATTGGCGCGAGCCTACTACCGACGCACAAGTAACTCGAAGGGACATCCGGAATCTGAACTTCCGCGCCGGTGACGAGACATGGGGAGTTGTCCGGCCATTACGGGAGATTGCCTCCCGCAAACTGTCGGCGGCCCCGAGGACCGATCCGGCCGACCTCTCAGGCCAGTTGGCCGGATTTTTATCTTCCTCGGGAATCTTCGGGACGTCTCGATCGTCCTTCTGTACGGGAAATGGGGGCGGAATGGGCCACAGGAGCCACATCCCGTCCCCGGGCGGCGTAAATCAGCGCAAGCCGGGCAGTCGCTGGGGAGCCCGGTCTTCGGGACCGGGCAAGGGTTCTGTCGGCGGTGGGGAGTGACACGGTGATGGGCACGGCGGAGCGGCGCGAGACGCCCGAGAATGGTGCGATGGCGCATATGACAGCGCGGCGCGGCCCCGAAGCGCTGGATCGCGACATTCCCGTGGGCGAACGCGAGACGACGGACAGCCGCGAGGTTCCGGTGGGCGTGGGTGCGTCGAGGGCGGACGAACGTGACCTTCCGGGCGGCTCGGACCGTTCGGGCGGCGGGGTGTCGATGGGCGGCAGAACGGCCGCGGCCGTTGACGGCCGGTCAAGCGAAGTGCCGTCGGCGTACCGGCCGTTGTGGGTGGAGGAGACCGCTCGGCGGCGCCGGATGCCCGATCCGGTGCGCACTGCGGCGGTGCGAGCGGTGCTGATCATCGCGGTGACGCTGATCCAGGCGATGGTGGCGTTCCTGTGCACTCTGGCGGAGTCGTGGCTGGCGTTCCCCATGGTGATCAGCAGCGTGGTCAGTACGGTCGTGGCCACCTGGAGCGCTCTCGACGTCTGGGTGACCCGCCAGGTGTGGAACCAGCGCCATGGCGTGGTCTCGACACCGAGCAGCACGGCGCGCGCCCTGCGACGCGAGCGGCGCCGGGCGCGACGGCACGCACGCGAGGCCGAGCGCGCCCAGGAGCGAATACGCCGCCGGGGCGGTACCGGCCAGTTGTCGCACTCCTGAGCACGGCGGGGCGGCGCCGCGGGGGGTGGCGGGGGACGTAGTGCATCTGGCGTGACGCGTGCCGTTCACCGCAAGGTGGGTTCGATCAACCCGCCTCAGTGATCCCGGCACCCGCGGGAGCCTTCCTCTCCCCGGCCCACGAGGAGTCCGCTCATGCCCCGCACGGAGCAGTCATCCGGTCCCCACAGCCACGACGACGCCGAACTCGCCGAGTTCGGCTACCGACCCGAACTCAGGCGCACGCTCGGCAACTTTCACACCTTCGCCGCCGGGATCAGCTACATCTCGATCCTGACGGGCACCTTCCAGTTGTTCTATTTCGGGTACGGCAGCGGCGGCCCCGCCTACTGGTGGTCATGGCCGATGGTCTTCGTCGGCCAGTTCATGGTCGCCCTCTGCTTCGCGGAACTGGCCGCCCGCTACCCCGTGGCCGGCTCGGTCTACAACTGGTCGAAGAAGGTGGGCAATCCGCATCTGGGCTGGCTCGCGGGCTGGATGATGCTGATCGCCTCCATCGTGTCCATCTCGGCCGTGGCACTCGCCTACCAGTTGACACTCCCCCAGATCTCGTCGGCCTTCCAACTGGTGGGCGACGGAACCGGCACGTACGACGTGGCCACCAACGCGGTCGTGCTGGCCGCGGTGTTGATCCTGTTCACCACTCTGGTCAACGCCTTCGGAGTCAAGCTGATGGCGAGGATCAACACGGCGGGCGTGTTCATCGAGCTGATCGCCACCGTCGTACTGATCGTCCTGTTCGCCGCCCACATCACGCGCGGACCACAGGTGGTGACGGAGACGAACGGCACCGGTGCGGGCCACGGCGCCGGCTATCTGGGCGCGTTCCTGGTGGCCTCCCTGGCCTCCGCGTACGTCATGTACGGGTTCGACACGGCCTCCTCGCTGGGTGAGGAGTGCCTGGACCCGTCCCGCAACGCGCCGCGCGCCATCATCCGCGCGATCGTCGCCTCGTTCGTCCTGGGCGGCCTGATCCTGCTGCTCGCGCTGATGAGCGTCTCCAGCCTCGACGGCGAGAAGCTGTCGACGGACGGGCTGCAGTACATCGTGCTCGACGTGCTCGGACCGACGGCCGGCAAGGCGATGCTGTGGTGCGTGCTGATCGCCGTGACGGTGTGCGCCCTGGCGGTCCACACGGCGGCGGTCCGGCTGGCGTTCGCGATGGCCCGGGACAACAACCTGCCGGCATCCTCGCTGCTGGCCCGGGTCAGCCCGCGCTTTCAGACACCGGTGCTGCCGACCGTGATCATCGGGGTCCTGGCGCTGGCGATCCTCGTGGTCAACATCCGCCAGCCGCAGATCTTCACCGTGGTCACGAGCATCGGCATCATCATGATCTACCTCGCCTACCTCGGTGTCACCGCGCCGATGCTGGTGGCCCGGCTGCGCGGGCAGTGGCGGCCCGCGGGTGACGGCAAGTTCTCCCTGGGCCGGTGGGGACTGCTCGTCAACGTCCTCGCCGTGATGTGGGGCGCGGGGATGACGATCAATCTGATCTGGCCGCGCGCCTCGGTCTACAACGCGACGGCCCCGTACCACTGGTATCTGCGCTGGGGCGCGGTGCTGTTCGTCGCGGTCATCGCGGGCGGTGGCTTCGCGTACTACTGGTTCGTCCAGCGGCACCGGACCGGCGTCCTCGCCGAGCACCGCCTGGAAGCCGCGGCCCAGGAAAAGGGCGCCGTCTGATCAGCCTGCCGCCGGTGCGGGACGTTTGAACATCCGTGTCGCCGTGATCTCGCTGTGCACCGCTTCCCCGGCCGGGGTCTGCTGCGGCAGTCCCGGCCGGAGGTGTTCCTCGACGCTGATGTACTTCAGCCCGGCACGCAGGTCGGCGTCGTTGCGCAGTCGGATGACCAGTGGGAACTCCGCGAGCGCGGTGGTGTCGAACAGGCCGGTGGTGTACAGGAGCTGGACGCCCAGCGCGTCCGAGACGGCTCGCTGGAGCTCCAGCAGGTAGGTCGCGTTGGCGCGTCCGATCGGGTTGTCCAGGAACAGCGTGCCGGCGTGCCGGTGCTTGTCCCTGCCCCGGTCGTTCGACCGCAGGGCCGCCATCGTGCAGTACAGGGCGATGGCCGCGGTGAGCAGCTGACCTCCGGAGAACACATCGCCCATCTGCCCGACGGGCACTCGCTCGGCCCGCAGTACGGCATCCGGCTTCAGGATCTCGACGGCGACGCCCTTCGGCTGAAGTGCCGCGGCGACACCGCGCAGCAGCAGGGACATTCCGTCCCGCCTCAGGTCCGAGTTCTTCTTCACCGCCGCGCGCGTCGCCTCGTCGATGACCTCGCCGAGCCGTTCGGTGAGGGTGGCCTGGTCGGGCTCCTCGAACCGGATGCGCAGGAACTCCTGTCCGGACCACTCGCCGAGCCCCTCGGGCAGCCGGGAGAGCCGCTGCGCGGAGCGCAGGGTCGCCAGCGCCGACTCGACCAGGCCGCGAAGCCGGTCCACGATCGAGTCGCGGTTGCGCTCCAGTTGTGCCAACTCGTCGGTGAGAACGCGGAGCCGGGGCGCGAAGGCGTCCGCCCACTTCTGCGCGTGCTCGGGCAGCGCGGAGGCGGGCAGCTCGCGGATCTGCTGGCGGGCGGGGGTGCGCACCTGCTCGTAGCGCGTGGAGTTGGCGTGCCGGACGAGCACGTCGCTCGCCTCGCGTACGGCGGCCTCGGCGGCGGACAGGTCGGCGGCGCAGCCGCGCAGCGACCGGCGGGCCTCGGCGGCGGACTGCCGGGCTTCCTCCAGGGTGCCGGGGTAGGGCTCCGGCGTCTCCTGCTCCTCGTCCGTGGTGTGTTCCCGCAGCAGATCGCGGAGCATCGCGGCGATCTCGTCGAAGCCGCCGGCCGCGTCCTCGGCGGCTCGGTGCGCTTCGAGGAGCTCCGCGTGCGCCTCCCGGGTCTGCGTCAAGGCCTCGGTGCGGGAGGCGAGTTCGGCGGTCGCCGTGCGCAGCAGTGCCTGGGCGTGCTCGGCGTCGCGCGGCTGGAGTTCCTCGGACAGCTCGGTGTGCGCCTCACCGTCCTCGGGTGCGTGCCGCTCGGCCTCGCCGCGCAGCCGGCCGAGCTGCTCGCTCGCGCTGGACATGCGGGCCTCCAGGAGCTGGACCAGTTCCTCCGCGCGCGCGGCGGCGGCCTGTCGGGAGGGCCCGTCGGAACCGTCGGGCGACTGAAGGAGCTGCTCGGCCCGGGTACGAACCTTGTTGCTCAGCCGGTCCAGCTCCGCGCGCGCCGCGCTCTCGTCGCTCTCGGCACGGGCCTGCTCGGCGCGCAGGTCGGCGCCGACGCCGACCTTCTCGTACACCTGGGAGGCGGCCCGGTAGGCCTCTCGGAGCGCGGGCAGGGACGCCTTCGGGGCATCGGCGTCCGTGTCCGGTACGTCGTCGGGGGCGCCGGCGATCTCCGAGCGCTCGGCGCGCAGGGCCCGCGCGGTGCGGCGCGCGTCGTCGGCGGCGCGCTGGGCGGCACGGCGGTCCTCGTCAGCGGCGCGGGCACGTTCCAGGCAGGCCTGGGCGCGGGCCTCGGACTCGGTTGCCTCGTCGGCGAGTTCGCGCAGCCTGACCTGCCAGCCGGCCCGCTCGCGGAGCCGGAAGGCCAGCCCGGCCAGGGCGTCGGCGGCGCGCCGGGCCTTCTGCGCTGCCTCCTGACGCTCGTCGCGGACCTGAGCGGCCTCGGCGGCGGCTTCGTCGGCCTCGGCCCGCGCGGTCCGTGCCTCGGCCAGCTCGGCCTCGGACTCCTCGGCGAACGCGCGCGTGTCCCGGGCCGCCTGCGCCAGCTCGACCAGCCGTCCGGCCGGGCAGCCCGTCCGCCAGGAGGCCAGCCGCGCCGCCAGTTCGCGGTCCTTGCCGAGCCGCGCGGCAAGCGTGCGGATCTCCTCGTCCCGCTCGGTCGCCCGCGCGCGCAGGGCGTGCCGCTCCTCGTCGGCGGCGTGCTCGTCGTGCATGGCGGGGTTCGGGGGGACGAGGAATACGTCAGGAGAGGGGCCGCTCGGCGCATCGTCGGCCGGGGTCGGGGCGAGCAGTGCGGCCGCCGTGCCGACCGCCACGGCGGACCGGGGCAGCAGGGCCGCGTCACTGAGCGCCTCGCGGGCACGCGCGTGCGTGTCCGGGTCGGTGATGATCACGCCGTCGACCAGTTCGGGCCGGGCGGCGAGCACGCGCGCGTGGTCGGCGGGGTCGACGGCCTGGGCGAGGTAGCGCCAGCCGGGCAGCGCGGGGATGCCCTGCTCGCCGAGGAACTCCACGGTGGCCAGCACGTCCGGGCCGGGCGGCAGCAGTCCACCGTCGCCGAGCGCGCCCAGGATCCGGGCGTCGTCGGCGGCGGCCGTACGCAGCTCGAAGAGCTGGCGCTCGGCGGCGGAGACCGCGTCGTCGAGCAGCTCGCGCAGCTCGTCGGCGAAGCGGTCGAGCTCCTCCGGGGTGAGGGCGCCATCGGCGGGGCCGCCCTGGGCGGCCTGCGCGCCGTCAGGCGCGGACGCACTCTCCTTGCCGCCGTCCCCCGAGGACACGCCCCCGTTACCGGCGTCACGCGCGGACCCGCCCGCCTTGCCGCCGTCCCCCACGCGTGGGGCGGGCACCGACCCACGCCGCACGCCGGACTCCCCGGTCAGGCTCAGCAGTTCCGCGAGCCGTTCCTCCATCGCCAGCCCTTCGGCGAGGCGGCGTTCGGCGTCGTAGGAGCGCTCGGCGGCGGTCGCGGCGTCCGCCGCGCGGGCCGCCGTCAGCTCCGCTCGGGACTCGGCCGAAGCCGCCTCGCGCGCGTGCTCCGAGGCACGCCGGGAAGCCTCACGGGCGGTGTCCCAGGCCGCGACGGCCGTCTTCTCGGCGTCGCTGGCGGCGAGGGCCGCGCGGGCCGGGTCGGCGTCGGGCGCGCTGTCGTCGAGCCAGCCGGCGCGAACCGCCTCGGCGGTCTCCTGCTCGACCTCCGACAGCCGCTGCCGCAGATGCCCGACCTCGCTGCGGGCCCGCTGCGCCTCGGTGGCCGCGGCGGTGGAGTCCCGGTAGGCGGACTCGCTGACCTCCTGGAGCGCGGCGGACCGCTCCTCCCCCTCGTTGGCGAGGCTCTCGGCGCCCTCCGCGGCCGCGTGCAGGGCCCGTACGAGATCGACGGCGGCCTTGGCACGGGCGGCCAGTGCGGGAGCCGCGTCCCGCTCGGCCTCCTGGATCGCGGCGGCGACGCGGGCGACGCGGTCGGCGGCGGCGCGGTGCCGCAGTACGGCCTCGGCGGCCTGCCAGGCGGAGTGCAGGGTGCGCGCGTCGGCCAGCTCCCGCTTCTGGGCCGCCGCCGACTTTTCGGCCGCCGCGAGCGCCAACGAGGCGTGGCGGTAGGCGAGTTCGGCCGCGATCAGCGCGCTGCGCTCCCGCGCCGACTCCGCGTGGGTGACGGCGTACGCGGCGGCCGTGACCCGCTGGGCGAGGTCGGCGGCGCGCACCCGCTCCTGGACACCCCGCGCGGACAGCCGCCGGGCCAGGGTCCGGGTGCGCCGCTCGGCACCGGCGTGGATGTCACGCGCGCGTGAGCGTGTCTCGGCGGCCTCGACGATCCGCCCGAGCAGGTCGACGGACCCGGCGGTGAAGTCCCGTTCGGCGATCAGCTCGGCGCGCCGGCCCAGCTTGTTGCCGAACCCGCTGACCAGGTCGGCGAGCCCGTCGGTGTCGCGGGTGTCCGTCACCGCACGCAGCAGCAGATCGGTGAAGTCGGAGTCCTTCTTGACGGCGAAGAGGCCGGCGGCCTCGCCCTCGTCGGCGTTCATCTCCCGCTGGTAGCGGAAGAGTTCCGGGTCGAGGCCCAGGTCGCCGAGGTGCTCGATCCAGCGGTCGTGGATCTCCTCCCAGTGCACCTCCAGATGCGGATACGCCTTGCCCGCCTCGGTGATGGCGTCCCGGAAGCCCTTCATGGTGCGGCGGCGTCCCTGCGCGCCCGACTGGCCCTCCACGGGCGGCCGTACGGCGGTGGACTCGGCGACGGGCAGGTTGTCCAGGCTGAGCCCCGGTCCGGGCCGGAAGGAGTACCAGGCCTCGGCGAACTTCCGCGGGTCGTTGGAGACCTGGCGCCCACGCCATTCGCTCACCTTGCCCACCACGACGCACTCGCCGGTGAGCGTGTGCTGCCACTCCAGCGCGACATGCCCGCAGTCGTCGGCGAGCAGGAACTTGCGCAGTACGCCGGAGCTGGCGCCGCCCAGGGTGTTGCGATGGCCCGGCAGCATCACGGAGAAGATCAGCTTGAGCAGCACCGACTTGCCGCCGCCGTTCTCCAGGAAGAGCACCCCTGCGGGCGCGGGCCGACGGGGCGGTCCGACGGGCTCCTCCTCGAAGAACTCCGCCTGCGTCGGGGCGGGGTCGGGCACGGGCTCGCCCACACCGCGCAGGTCCAGCACGGTGTCGGCGTAGCGCGCACCGGCCGGTCCGATGGAGTAGAGGCGGACCCGGGACAGCTCGTACATGGCGGACTCTCGTAAGTCTTCTTCAGGGAAGGGAGGTTCGGGGGGCGTCAGGCGGAGTGGAACGGCAGCCCGGCGTCGGCCACCAGCTCCAGGTCGTCCGTGTCCTCGGCCGGCAGCAGGGTCGGCGTGCCGTCGGTGACCGGGACCACGCCCAGCTCCAGGAGTTCGGCCATGGCGGCGCTGCCCGCCATGTCGCGCACCTGGAGTTGGTAGCGGGCGGTCGTGCGGTACGTGCCGCCGTTGTCGTCGCCGGTGCGCTGCAGGAACCCGGAGTCGGTGAGGAAGGCGGCCGCCTTGCCGACGATGCCGGTGGTCGAACCGGCGAGTCTGCGCGCGTCCTTGGTGGCACCGGTGGCGCTGCGTCTCACCCAGATGCGCCAGGCGGCCTCCAGCCCGGGCGCGTCCGTCGCCGGATCGGTGTTCTCGCCCTGTTCCTCGGCGCGCTCCTCCAGCCGCCGGCAGGCCTGCCGTACGAAGGCGTCGACGCCGTTGACCGTCACACGCCCGATGTAGCCGTCGTCGGCGAGGTCCTCGGGCCGCGGGAACGCCATGGCGGCGATGGCGAGATGGGCCAGCCCGTGCAGGAAGCGGTCGCCGCCGTCGGCGGACGTACGACGCGCGTAGTCGCCCATGCGGACGGCGAACACGGAGTCCTCGGCGGCCGTCACGGCCATCCCCGCGCGCGGGGACACCTCCAGCACCACGAGCCCGAGCCCGGCGGCCACTGCGTCCGCGAGCCGCGCGAACGGCGGGTCCTCGCGGTACCGCCGCAGCAGCTCCGTGTACTCCTGGTCCCGCGCGGGCTGCAGCTTGGGCTGCAGCCCGAACGCGACGAGCCGGGCCGCGTCGGCGGCGTCGGCGGGCGTGACCGCGGCGGACACCGACGGGGCGGGGGCCTCCGGGTCACTCCACTCGGCGTGCTCGCTCACGGTTGGTGCTCCTTGCTCCGCTGTCGCTCACTCATGCTGCCTCTGTCCTGTCGGCGGCCATCCCGGCCGCGTCCAGCAGGGCCGTCCCCACGATCAGGTCGGCCCCGCCGAACTCGGGATCGTCCAGCTCGGTCCCGTCGTCCACGGCGAACAGCAGCTTCTCCTCGCCCTGCCGGTAGGCGGTCCCGACGGGTGGACTGGCCGCGTGAACCGCCAGCAACGCCACGAGATACGGCAGCTCCGGGTCCTGGCGGCGTGCCTGGGCCAGCAGACCCGACAACCGGCGCGGCGCGTCGGCCGGCAGGTCCAGCAGCTCGGTCGCCGCGGCCAGCTGCTCCTCGCTGAACCGGCTGTCGTCGGGCGTCGCGATGAGGTCGGGCTCGGGCATCTCGGCTCCGAGGTGCTCGCGCTCCACGGGAGGGGTCAGCAGTATGTCGACGAGGTCGCCGACCCGCACGGACACCGGCGTACGCATGCCCGTCCCGCGCGCGAAGAAGGCGTCCGTGACCCGGACGGCCTGCTCCAGGGGCAACGGCAGGACGGGGGCGACCAGCTGGCCGTACAGGTCTATCCCGGACGTCGTCATCGGCGTCGCGAAGGCCTGCCGGTCCTGCTCGGCGCGGAACAGGGGGCCGGCCTCCAGCAGCCGGGACTGCAGCTGGGTGTGGCGTCGGATGCAGTCCTTGACGATGTCGACGAGCTCGGCCGCGCGGCGCTTGTGCTCCGGGTCCTCGGTCTCGTCGCGGGCCTTGCGGATGTTGGTGAGGATCGCGTTCTCGTGGCGGTACCGGTCCGCGACGTGGTCGAGTGCCTCGGCGATCATGTCCGGTACGGCGTTCAGCCAGTCGACCGCGCGGACGTTGCGCCGGGTCGCGTCGAGGGCCCTGCGGAGGGTCTCGGAGTACTGCACGGTGCGGTACCGGGCCTGCTCCGCGGCCAGCTGGGCGTCGGCGAGGCGGCCGCGGTTGATCAGGACCTCCAGCTTGACCTCGGCGGCGATCTGGGCGCTGGTGACATCGGTGTCGAGGGCGCCGACGAGGACGTTGACCGCCTCGTCGGTCGTGCGCAGGTACACCGTGCCGCCGGGGCCCGGCACCTCTTCGATCAGCTTGAAGTCGTAGTCACGGCGGACATAGCTGCCGTCCGGCGCGAACGTGCCGTACACGGCCCGGAAGCCGCGGTCCACGCTGCCGACGTTGATCAGGTTCTCCAGGACCCAGCGGGCCACCCGTTCGTGCTCGGCGACGGGCCGCCGCGGGGCCTGGGCGGCGATGCGCGGGATGAGCCGGGCGACGATCTGGTCGTGGTCGGCGCCCGTGTCGAAGTCCATGTTGAGGGTGACCAGGTCGATGGCGGCGAGTGCCACCTCCGCCATGCCGTACACCGAGTACTCGCCCGCGAGGTTGGCCTTGCGGGCGTCGAGGTCGTGCAGCGGCGCGGTGCAGGCGAGCGCGCGCAGCCGCCGCGCCAGCCCCTCGTCGGCGGCCGGGCCCGGTGCGGGGCGCGGCCCCGCGCTGAGCTGGGGCGGAACACGGTCCGTCGATGCAGGCGAAGTCACGGTGCACAGACTAGGTCCTGGGTCTGACATCGACCCAAACGACGGGGCTCCGCCGGTTTGGCCGGGCAATGCGGGCCGTGTGTCGACTGCGGGCCGTCTGCGGCTGGTCGCGCCCGCGCGGCGGAGCCGCACATCGACACAGCCCCGAGCCCCTCAGGGCGCGCTTGTCACTCGGCGTTGATAGACCTCCACGACCCGCTTCAGCGAGTCGTCGAGGTACACCGCGAGCACCTTCTCGGCCTCTGCCTTGTCCCCCGCCTCCAGTGCCTGGAGGATCTGCCGGTTGCGCGCGAGATACGGCTCGTGCAGCCGCTTGGGGTCGTCCACGACGTGGAAGGCGAGCCGCAGCTCGGCGAAGACACTGCGCATCAGCTCGTCGGTGCGGGCGCTTCCCGCCAGGGAGACCAGCTCCCGGTGGAAGTGGATGTTGGCGGTACCCAGCCCTTTCCAGTCACCTTCACGCACCGCGCGCTGCCCTTCGGCAACGGCTTCGGCCGGCCCCTCCAGGGCGTACGGCGGTTCGCCGAGCCCGCGTACGACGGCGCACTCGACGAGACGACGGGTGCGGTAGATGTCCTCGACGTCCTCCACGGTCAGGACCCGTACGAACACGCCCCGGTTCAGTTCGTGGACGAGCAACCGCTCGTGGGTGAGCAGCCGGAACGCTTCGCGCAGTGTGTTGCGGGACACACCGAGCGCCCCTCCGATGCTGTCCTCCGACAGCCGGGTGCCGGGCGGGAAGAAGCCCTCGGCGATGCGGCTTCTGAGGATGTCCGAGACCCGCTCCGCCGTGCTGGTGCGGCCCAGGAGGGCACGGTCGTCGGCCAGTCCGGCCAGCTGCTCTGCCATGCCCGGAATTCAACCGCAGACACGAGAACGAAACAACAGGGGTATTGAAGGATCGTTCAACGATCCTCTACCTTGCTGCTCACCGTTCAGCTCAGTTCCGCACCCTCCGTCCTCCCACTGCGAGGTGCCCATGAGCACGACCCCTCCACAGCAGGCCCTCACCCAGCCCACCACCGACGAACGCGCCGACGACGACGGCGCGTTCGGCTGGCTGCGCGCCCTGGGGCCGCGCGGCCGCCGCGCCTTCGCGGGCGCTTTCGGCGGCTATGCCCTGGATTCCTACGACTACTTCACCCTGCCGCTGAGCATGGTGGCGCTGGCCGCGTACTTCGGTCTGGACAGCGGCCAGACGGGCCTGTTCACCACCGTCACCCTCGTGGTCTCCGCGGTCGGCGGTGCACTCGCCGGCGTGCTGGCCGACCGGATCGGCCGGGTCCGGGCGCTGATGATCACGGTGATCACCTACGCGGTCTTCACCGTCGCCTGCGGCTTCGCACCCAACTACGAGACGCTGCTGGTCTTCCGCGCCCTGCAGGGCCTCGGCTTCGGCGGCGAGTGGGCGGTCGGCGCGATCCTCGTCGCCGAGTACGCGACCGCCAGGCACCGGGGCCGCACGCTCGGCGCGATCCAGAGCTCGTGGGCCGTCGGCTGGGCACTGGCCGCGATCATGTACACCGTGGTCTTCTCGCTCGTCGACGACGACCTGGCCTGGCGCGTGATGTTCTGGACCGGCGCGCTGCCCGCCCTGCTCGTCATCTGGATGCGGCGCCGGGTGCACGACGCTCCCGAGGCGGTGGCGGTCCGCGAACAGAGCGCCGAGAAGGGCTCGTTCGCCGCGATCTTCAAGCCCGGTCTGCTGCGTACGACGATCTTCGCGGGACTGCTCTCCACCGGCGTCCAGGGCGGCTACTACACCCTCGCCACCTGGGTGCCGACCTACCTCAAGACCGAGCGCGACCTGTCGGTCGTCGGCACCGGCGGCTACCTGACGTTCCTGATCTCGGGCGCCTTCATCGGCTATCTGACCGGCGGCTACCTCACCGACCGGCTGGGACGCCGGCGCAACATCTGGCTGTTCGCGCTGCTGTCGGCGGTCTGCATCCTGGCGTACGCGAACATCCCGAGCGGCGCCAACACCCTGCTCCTGGTGCTCGGTTTCCCCCTCGGGTTCTGCATGTCGGCGATCTTCAGCGGCTTCGGTTCGTACCTGAGCGAGCTGTACCCGACGGCGGTGCGCGGCACGG
Organism: Streptomyces sp. NPDC051243; assembly: GCF_044455405.1. Classification (NCBI taxonomy): domain Bacteria; kingdom Bacillati; phylum Actinomycetota; class Actinomycetes; order Kitasatosporales; family Streptomycetaceae; genus Streptomyces; species Streptomyces sp. NPDC051243. Next base: position 35,919 of record NZ_JBITES010000023.1, read on the forward strand.
GACAGGGCTTCACCTACAACACCGGCCGCGCGGTCGGCGCCGTCTTCCCGACCACGGTCGGCTTCCTGGCCGACAGCTGGGGTGTGGGCGGCGCTCTGGTCTTCGGTGCGATCGGATACGGCATCGCGGCCCTCGCCCTGCTGGGACTGCCGGAGACGCGCGGGAAGGAGCTCGTGTGAACCGCACGGACGACCACCAGCGGCTCACCCTCGCGGCGAACCGCCACCCGGCCACCCTCGCGGCGAACGATCACCCGGCCACCCTCGTGACAGAGGACCGCCCGCTCACCCTCGTCGACGAGCACGCGCGCGCGTGGAGCCCGAAATCGGCACGCGCCCGCTTCCGGGAGGGCCTCACGGGTCCCACGGCCGGCGTCTCGGCGGGCCACACCCAGGTCAACCTGGTCTCGGTGCCCGCCGACTGGGCGTACGACATGCTGCTGTTCTGCCAGCGCAATCCCAAGCCCTGCCCGGTGCTCGACGTCACGGACGCCGGCTCCTGGACGACGCCGCTCGCCGAGGGCGCCGACCTGCGCACCGATCTGCCGCGCTACCGGGTGTGGCGCGACGGCGAGTTGGTGGACGAGCCGACGGACGTGCGCGCGCACTGGCGCGACGATCTGGTGTCGTTCCTGATCGGGTGCAGTTTCACCTTCGAGTGGGCGCTGTCCGAGGCGGGCGTGCCGATCCGGCACCTCGAGCAGGGCCGCAACGTCCCGATGTACGTCACCGGCCGCCAGTGCCGTCCGGCGGGGCGGCTGCGCGGTCCGCTGGTGGTGTCGATGCGGCCGGTGCCGCCGCAGCACGTGGCCGCGGCCCTGCGGGAGACCGGGCTGCTGCCGGCGGTGCACGGCAGCCCCGTGCACTGCGGCGATCCGTCGGCCCTCGGCATCGCCGACCTCGGCCGACCCGACTTCGGCGATCCGGTGGACGTGGAGCCGGAGGAGATCCCGATGTTCTGGGCCTGCGGAGTGACCCCGCAGGCAGCGGTCATGGCCTCACGCCCGCCGTTCGCCATCACCCACGCACCGGGCCAGATGTTCCTGACCGATGCCCGCGACGAGCAGTACCGCATCGTCGCCTGACAGCAGAAACGACGTGTTCATGAACTCGATCGATCTCAACGCCGACCTCGGCGAGGGCTTCTGCCGCTGGCAGCTGACCGACGACGAACGCCTGCTGTCGGTCGTCACCAGCGCCAACGTGGCCTGCGGCTTCCACGCCGGGGACGCGGCCACCATGCGGCGGGTGTGCGAGCAGGCGGCCGAGCGCGGGGTGCGGATCGGCGCCCAGGTCTCCTACCGGGACCTGGCGGGGTTCGGGCGGCGCGCGATGGACGTGCCGCCCGCCGAGCTGGCGGCCGAAGTGGCGTACCAGATCGGCGCCCTCGAGGTCTTCGCACGAGCGGCGGGCACGCGCGTGTCGTACGTCAAACCGCACGGCGCGCTCTACAACCGGGTGGTGCACGACGAGGAGCAGGCCGGCGCGGTGGTCGACGGCGTGCGCCTGGCGGACGCCACCCTGCCCGTGCTCGGCCTGCCCGGCTCCCGGCTCCTGGAGCTGGCCGCCAAGGCCGGCCTCCCCGCCGTCAAGGAGGCGTTCGCGGACCGCGCGTACACCGACCAGGGCACCCTCGTGCCGCGCGGCCAGGACGGCGCCGTGGTCACCGACCCGGAGGCCGTCGTGGAACGCTCGGTCGGCCTGGCTCGCTCGGGTGTGGTCGCCTCCCGCTCCGGGGCACGGGTCGAGGTACGCGCGCGTTCCCTGTGTCTGCACGGGGACACGCCCGGCGCCGTCGAGCTGGCCCGCCGGGTGCGGGCGCGGCTGGAGGAGTCGGGGGTCCGGGTGGAGGCCTTCGCATGAGGGCGCTGCCGGTCGGCGACGACGCCCTGCTCGTCGAGGTGTCCTCGGGCGAGGAGGCCCGGGCGCTGCACGCGGAGCTGCTGCGGCGCCGCGCCGAGGGCTCGCTGACCGTCCGCGAGATCGTCCCCGCGGCCCGTACGGTCCTGCTCGACGGCCTCACCGACCCGGCCCGCGTGGCCGCCGAACTGGCCTCGTCGGAGGTACCGCCCGCTCCCCCACGCGCGCGTGCCGTCGTCGAACTCCCGGTGCGCTACGACGGCCCGGACCTCGCCGACGTCGCCGCGCACTGGGGCGTCACCCCGCATGAGGTGGCCCGTATCCACGCGGACACCGAGTTCAGCGTCGCCTTCTGCGGGTTCGCTCCCGGATTCGGCTATCTCACCGGCCTGCCGCCGCGCTACGACGTCCCCCGCCGGGCCACTCCGCGCACGGCCGTACCGGCGGGCGCCGTCGCTCTGGCGGGCCCGTACACAGGCGTGTACCCGCGCTCGTCACCGGGCGGCTGGCAGCTGATCGGCACCACGGACACCGTGCTGTGGGACCACACGCGTGTGCCGGCCGCGCTGCTGTCGCCGGGCACGCGCGTGCGCTTCGTTCCGGTGGGGAGCTCATGACCGACCGCGCGCTCTCCGTCCTCCGGGCCGGGGCGCTCACCACCGTCCAGGACCTGGGCCGTCCCGGGCACGCGCACCTCGGCGTGCCCCGCTCGGGTGCGCTGGACGGGCCGGCGGCGGCACTGGTCAACCGCCTGGTCGGCAACACACCGGAGGCGGCCGTACTGGAGACCACGCTCAACGGATGTGCGGTGCGGCCTCGTTCGACGGTCACCGTGGCCGTCGGAGGTGCGCCCTGCCGGGTCACGGTGGACGGGCGCCCGGTCGCCTGGGGCGCTCCGGTGCGGGTGCCCGCGGGTGCGCTGCTGGACGTCGGTGCGGCCGTCTCGGGCGTACGGAGCTATGTGGCCGTCTCCGGCGGCATCACCGTGGAGCCGGTCCTGGGCAGCCGCTCCACGGACCTCCTGTCGGGCCTCGGCCCACCGCCCCTCACGGACGGCGCGGTACTGCCCCTGGGCACGCCGACGCCGCTCCCCACGCGCGTGGACGTCACCCCGCAGCCGGCTCCCCCCGCCGAACTGGTCCTGCGCGTCACGCTGGGCCCGCGCGACGACTGGTTCACGCACGAGGCCGTGCGGGTCTTCACCTCCCGTGCCTACCGGGTGTCCCCGGCGAGCAACCGCATCGGGCTGCGCACCGACGGTCCCGCCCTGGAACGGGCCCTCACACGTGAACTCCCCAGCGAGGGCGTGGTCCTGGGCGCGGTCCAGGTCCCGCCCGACGGACGCCCCGTGGTGTTCCTGGCCGACCATCCGACCACGGGCGGCTACCCGGTGATCGCCGTGGTCCGCGCGGCCGACCTCCCGGCCGCCGCGCAGGCGGTACCGGGCACCCCGATCCGTTTCGTGGCCGTACGCCGCCGCTGACGCCCGCCGCGGCCCGCCACGCACGCGTGCGCTACGCCGCCTCAGGTGCGGGGTGCGGCCCGGCGACCGAGCGCTGTCCGGGAACGGGCACCGCCAGTCCCTCGGGCAAGGACAGATGCTCCGGCACGGGCCGACGCTCGGGGACCAACCGGTGCTCGGACACCGGCCGACGCTCGGGGACCAACCGGTGCTCGGACACCGGCCGATGCCCTGGCAGCGCCAACGACTCCGGCGTCGGCCGATGCCCTGGCATCCCCGTCGGCTCCGGCACCAGCCGCTGCGGGGCCGACCCCGTGGCATCGACCACCGGCCGATGCTCGGCCGCTCCCGTCGGCTCCGGCGCCGACAGCGAAGCCAGCGCCACGGACACCGCGTGTGCCGAACGCAGGTCGAGCCGCCCGCAGGTGCCCCGCGCGCGGTGTCGCATCTCGACGGCGGCGAGGCGCAGCAGCTGGGGCAGCAGGTCGTTGCACCGCCGGATCACCCAGGCGGTACCGGCGGTGGCCAGCCACAGCAGGCTCGCCGACTTGGTGGGCGGCGGGAACTCGGGCTCGGCCGAGGGCGCCGTCTGCGTGGCGAGGCCCCGGTGCGCCAGCATCGCGTGGAAGCGCAGGGCGATCTGCCGGTGCCCGCGCTCCCCGGGATGCAGCCGGTCCGAGCTCCACATCGCGCGGTCCATGATCCAGGCGTCGTCGACCGCGTGCAGATGCACCGCCCCGTACCGCTCGGACAACGTGTGGACCACCGTGTTGACGGCCCGCTGCCTGCGGGCCAGCGGATTGCCGAGGACCGCCGGCAGCCCCAGCATCGTGCCCGGGTCGGGCAGGCAGGCCGTGAGCACGGCCGTGCCCTGACGGGTGAAGGACGCGTAGACCTTGTCGAGGCGTTCGGCGATCTTCTCTATGTCGAAGGTGCTGCGCAGCGTGTCGTTGACGCCCACCAGGACGGACGCGACGTCCGGCCGCAGGTCCAGCGCGGCGGGCAGCTGGGTCTCCAGCACGTCCCGCGTCTGTGCCCCGCTGACCGCGAGGTTGGTGAACTCGGCGGCCGGTTCCGACAGCCCGCCGGCGAGCAGCGCGGCCCAGCCGCGCCACCCGTTCCCCACGGGATCGCCCACCCCCTCGGTCAGCGAGTCCCCGAGGGCGACGTAACGCAGCGGTCTCATGCCGCGCCCTCCGCACGCACGAAGGGACGCACCGGCAGAGCCGCGTCGTGCGCGGTGAGGAAGGCGTCCACCGCCGCGCCCCACCCGAAGCACTCCGCACGCGCGCGTGCGATCTCCCGGCGCTCGCGCTCGGGGCGGTCCAGGAGCATCTCCACGGCGTCCGCGAAGGCGTCCCCGTTGTCCGCAGCGGTGGCCCCGGCGGAACCGATCACCTCCGGCAGCGCGGAGGACGCGCTCGCCACGACGGGCGTGCCGCAGGCCATGGCCTCCAGCGCGGCGAGCCCGAACGTCTCGGCGGGCCCGGGGGCCAGGGCCACGTCGGCGGATGCCTGGAGGGCTCCGAGCAGGCTGCGGTCGGCGACGTGCCCGAGGAAGGTCACCGGCAGGTCGCGTTCCTGGGCCCGCTTCTCGAGCCCCGCGCGCAGTGGTCCGTTCCCGGCGACCACGAGCACGGCGCGCACTCCACGCCGGCGCAGCGACTCCAGGGCGTCCAGCGCGGTGCCGGGCCGCTTCTCCACGGAGAGGCGGGAGCACATCACCAGCAGCGTCTCGTCGGCACGCGCGTGCGTGGCGCGCAGTGCGGCGTCGCGCAGGGTGGGACGCCGGTTCATCAGGTCGACGCCCAGCGGGGCCCGTACGACGTTGCGGGCGCCGATCCGCACGAACTCCCGCTCGGCGAACTCCGTGGTGCACACGACCTTCGAGTACGTGTGGGCGGTACGGACGTTGAGGGCGTCCGCGGCGCGCCGGGACATGTTCTCCGACAGGCCCCAGGTGCGCAGCACACCGTCGGCGGTCTCGTGGGAGACCATCACGGCGGGGACTCGGGCGCGGCGGGCCCACTTGCCGGTCCACCGCAGCGTGGTGCGGTCGGAGACCTCCAGGCGGTCGGGGGCGAGCTCCTCCAGGAGGGCCGCGACCCGCCGCTTGTCGACGAGCACGCGGTAGCCGCCGGTGCCGGGCAGCATCGGGCCGGGCAGGGTGATCACGCGGCCCTGCTCGGTCTCGCAGTCGCTGTGCTTGTCACCCGGCACGATGAGGACGGGGTCGTGGCCCGCCAGCTTGAAGCCCTTGCCGAGTTCGCGCAGCGCGGTACGCAGTCCGCCGGAGGCGGGCGCGACGAAGTTGGCGAGCCGGACGATCCGCAGGCCGTTCATGCCGCCACCACCGCCCGGCGCGCGGCGAGCACGTCCGCGTAGTGCCCGATCAGCTGGTCGCCGATGGCCGCCCAGGTGCGGCCCTCGACCGTCTCGCGTCCGGCGGCCCCGTACGCGGCCCGCAGCGCCGGATCGGCGACCAGGGACCGGACGGCGTCCCGTACGGCCGTGGCGTCGCGCGGCGGCACCAGCAGGCCGGTGCGGCCGTGGTCGACCAGGTCGAGCGGGCCACCGGCGGCGGGCGCGACGACGGGCACTGCGCTGGCCATGGCCTCCTGCACGGTCTGGCAGAAGGTCTCGAACGGACCCGTGTGGGCGAAGACGTCGAACGAGGCGAAGATCCGGGCGAGGTCGTCCCCGCCACGGCGGCCCAGGAAGACCGCGCCGGGCAGCGCCTCGGCCAGCGCGGGCTGGCTCGGCCCGTCGCCGACGATGACGACCTTGACGCCCGGCAGGCGGCAGGTGTCGGCCAGCAGCTCGATGTGCTTCTCCGGGGCGAGCCGGCCGACGTAGCCGACGATCACCTCGCCGTTCGGGGCGAGGTCGCGGCGCAGCGCCTCGTCGCGGAGTTCGGGGCGGAAGCGGGCGGTGTCCACGCCGCGTGCCCACAGCTTGAGCCGGGGGACCCCGTGGGCCTCGAGGTCGCTCATGGACGCGCTGGACGGGACGAGGGTGAGGTCGGCGGCCGAGTGGACGGACCGTATGCGCCGCCAGGCCGCGGCCTCGCCGGCGCCCATGTAGGTGCGGGCGTAGCCGGCCAGGTCGGTCTGGTAGACGGCGACGGCGGGGACGCCGAACTTGGCGGCGGCGGCCATGCCGCGGACGCCGAGGACGAAGGGGCTGGCCAGGTGCACGACGTCGGGGCTGTGCTGGACGATCGCCTGGGCGAGGCGCCGGCTGGGGAGGGCGACGCGGACCTGGGGGTAGCCGGGGAGCGGGAGGGAGGGGACATGGACGACCGGGCACGGCGCCGCGAGGGCGGCGAGCTTGTTTCCGGGCGCCGGGGCGGGTGCGACGACGAGGGGAGCGTGACCGCGGTCGACGAGGTGTCGGGCGGTCTGGAGCGCGCAGTGGGCCACGCCGTTCACATCGGGGGGAAAGGATTCGGTCACGATGACGACACGCATACCGGTGTTGTCGCCGTGCTGGACGTGGCCGCGTCAAAGTGGATCTTTCCGAACGACAAACGTCCCATGAGCGTTCCGCTGCGCACCCGAGCGGGTCAGATCGCGTCCATGCGCGCCTGACCCGCAGGTCATCCCTCGTTCACCTGGCGGGCGGATCTCCCCGAGTTTCACAGCGTGAACACATGTGCCGCCCGATGATCGGCGATCAGCCGGCCGTTCGCTCCGGCAGCAGATCCGGTACCGCCTGCCGATGCCTGTGGATGCCGGGCGATGATCAGCCGGCGGTCGTGTCCGGTCCGATCCGGCTGCGTACGGCTGTCTGGACCTCGGCCTCCTCGGCCGGGTCGGCGGCGAGCCGGCGCAACCGCTCGACGACGCGTGTGTCCCCGGTCTCGGCGTGCCGGGCGGCGATCTCGCGGGTGGTCTCCTCGCAGTCCCAGAGGCACTCGACGGCGAATCCGGACGGGAAGGAGGGATCGGTCGCGGCCAGGGCGCGGGCGGTGCGGCCGCGCAGATGGGAGGAGGCGGTCTCGCGGTAGATATGGCGCAGTACGGGGGCGGCACAGGCGATGCCGAGCCGTCCGGTGCCGTCGACGAGCGTCCACAGGGTCGGCGCGTCGGGGCCCTCACCCCGGACGGCCTCCCGTAGCGCCGCGAGGACGAGGTCCTTGTCCTCCGCTCCGCCCCGGCAGGCGAGCATGCGCCCGGCGGCGGCGCCCAGCGGGTCGGGCCGTCGGGCCCAGCCCCGCGCGCGGTCGACAGCGGCGATACTGCGCATCCGTTCGAATGCGTCGAGGGCTGCCTCCACGACGGCCGGCGATCCCGTGACGACGGCCGCCTCGATCAGGTCCAGGGCGTCCGGATCATTGCTGTCCGCGAGATAGCGCAGAGCCGTACAGCGGGCGCCGTCGGTGCCGTCCTGGGCGGCGGCGACGATCTCGGGCCGGTCCTCGGGACCGGCGACGGCGGTGAGGCACCGAGCGGCGGGCACATACAGCGCGGCACCGCGCTCCATGCCCTGCTGGGCCCACTCGAATACCGCCCGCACGCTCCACCCCGGACGGGGCCCGGAAGGTCGCATTTGCCGCTGCCAGCGGTCGAAACAGCCGGCCTCCTGAGCGGCACGCACGCGCGTGGCGATCGATTCGCGCGGATCCTCGGCCCACAGCCGCCACGGCCGTGGCTCAAAAGCATCGCGTACGGCGGCGGCCAGCTCGGCCTCGCCCTCGGGGTCGGCCGGGAAACGCGCCAGCACGGGCGCGGCCAGGGCGCGCAGCCCGGCGTCGTCGTCCCGCAGTGCCAGCTCGTCGAGCGCCCAGGCCCAGTTGGAGCCGGACGCGGCGTACCTGCGCAGCAGTTCGAGGGCGTCCCGCCTGCCGTAGGAGGCCAGGTGGCCGAGGACGGCCAGGGCAAGCCCCGTGCGGGACTCCTCGGTGTCGAGGGCGTCCTCGACGTCGAAGAGGTCGGCCTCGATCTCGTCCAGCTCGCCGTTCAGGTCGAGGTAGAGACGGGCGTAGTACAGGGAGCGGTTCTCCACCTGCCAGTCGTGGCGGGGATCCCGCAGCACACAGTGGTTCAGGGCCGCGAGCGCCTCGGCGCGCGGCGCGGTGAGCGCGTGCAGTGTGCCGTCGCCGCGACCCCGCTGGAGCAGGCCGAGCAGCGTACCGCTGGGCGCTATGACCGGTTCGAACATGGGAAACAGCCTCACATCAAGCGTCGACGCAACCGGGGATCTTGCTTCACCTGGCCGCGTGACAACACGTCGGGGCGCCCGCCGTTTCCTGCTTGCTGTAGACCATTTTCCTCTGCCTCTCGTCAGTGGCCCATGCGGACCGCATCACGGCCCGCGTGGTGCGGCAACACCTGCCCAGCCATCGCGTCCGTGAATCACGACGTCATGATGACTCGGCACTTCCGTCTGCCGCGACCGAAATTTCGGCGGCCCTGTACCGCCTCCCCCGTTTTCTGTGTTTTCGCTGGTCAGAACATTCGGATCAGTGTGCGCCGAACAGCTCGAGCAGTTCCGTCTTGGCGAACATCCGGGCTGTGTCGACAGCCGACGGAGTGCCCGCGGCCGGGTCGGCGCCGCCCTCCAGGAGGGCCTTGATCACTTCCGTCTCACCCTTGAAGACGGCACCGGCGAGTGGCGTCTGGCCTCGGTCGTTGACACGGTTCGCCTCGGCACCACGGGCGAGCAGGGCGCGCACGGCCTCGGCGTGGCCGTGATAGGCGGCGAGCATCACGAGCGAGTCGCCGCGGTCGTTGGTGAGGTTGGCCGGAACGCCCGCGTCGACGTACGCCACGAGCGCCTCGGTCTGCCCCTGCCGGGCCAGATCGAAGATCTTGGTCGCCAGCTCCACGACCTCGGGGTCGGGGGCTTCAGTCATCGGCCGGACCGCCTCTCACTACGAACACGGGGACTGCGGGGAACCACGGGAACTGCGGGGAGCACCCGCACGACCGGCGAGCGGTGCTCGGCCGTACGAGTGATTCGCCAGGGTACTGGCTCGCGCGGCACATGACCCGACGCGCCCGAGGCAAAGATCATCGCAGACACGGCCGGGCGCGACACCCAAGCTCATCCGGCCAAGGACACTCCGCCACCCGAGGGAAATCAGCCGAATTTCACCCAGTTGCACCTTTTATCGTATGGATACATCCTGTGAGCCTGGAAGTACTCATGGTGACTGTCCCCACCAACCAGGAGCACTCACATGATCCTCTCCATCTCAGGCGTCGTCCTGCTCGGCATCGTCGTCTTCATCTTCTTCCGCAAGGACGGGCTGAAGGCGTCGCACGCCTGCATCTGTGCCCTGTTCGGCTTCTATCTGGCGAGCACGGCCATCGCCCCGAGCATCAAGGCCGGCGGCGAGAGCCTGGCGAGCCTCCTGGGCGGCATCCAGTTCTGACGCCGCCCCACCCACCCGTACGCACCTGTAGGAGACAGCAGTGGCCCGCCGCCCCCTCCCCCGCATCCTGAGCACAGGCAGCGCGCAGATCGCCCGGAGCCGGGAGCTGGCCCGGGTGCAGTTCGCCCGTAGCCGGGAGCTGGCCCGGACGGCGTCCGACAGCGCCTCTGACGTCCTCCACCCGCTGATCACGATCACCCGCGGTCTGCGCCGGCTGGCCTCGGCCGGGCGGCGCAAGTGGGCCGACACGCCCAAGGACAGGCGCGGCATGCTGCTGTTCCTGGTGGCCTCGGTGATCATGTTCGTGGCGCTCGTTCCGTACGGCCCGCTGCTCGCCGTCGTCACGCTGATGGCGGCGGCGGCCTGGCAGGGCCGGGACCGCACGCCGCCGGAACCCGACGGCCCGGACGAGTCGCAGACGGAACGGCTCAAGGCGCTGTACGAGGCACTGGTCCCCTATTTCTCCGCCGCCGACGACCCGGAACCGCTCTACACCCACGGCGGCGAGTGGGAGAAGGCCTTCCCCGAGTACGAGTTCGACGGCACGGGACGCGTCAGCAGTCTCCTGATCCGCTACCCGGCCTACTTCACCGACGGCGAGGCGCAGGCCCGCGCGCGGATCGAACACCTGCTGGCCGCGAAGTCCGGCCGCGGCCGGGAGTACCACTTCGCCTGGGACGAGATGGGCAACGAACTCACCGTCACCGTCCTCGCCCCACTGCCCACCGACATCGCCGCCCAGCGATTCGTCACCGCCCCGGGCGAGACGGTCCTCGGCTTCACCGACCCGACCCAGGTCCCGCGCACCCTCCCCCTCACCCACGGCGAGGAGCTCCGCGACGTGCCGCCGGTCGTCTGGCGCACCGGCATCCGCTCCACCGAACCCCACCTCCTGGTCATGGGCCAGCCCGGCAGCGGCACCTCGACCCTGCTGCGCTCGATCGCCCTGCAGGCGCTGCAGCACGGCGACGTCGTCATCGTCGAGGGCGGCAGCACCGGGGAGTACGCCTGCCTGATCGGGCGGGACGGCGTCCTGGCCGTCGAGTGCGGCCTCGCCGGGGCGCTGGCGAGCCTGGAGTGGGCGGCGACGGAGACGGAGCGGCGCCTGATCGCCATCAACCGGACCCGTCAGGCGGGCAACCCCCCGCCGGACGACACCAAGCGCCCGCTGTGGCTCCTCCTGGACCGCCCGACCGCGTTCTCCCACCTCGCGGCGGCAGACAACCGCAAGGACCCACAGGCCCTGCTCCAGGTGCCCCTCCGGCACGGCCGCGCCGCCAACATCACGGTGGTCGTCGCCGACCAGTGGGACGCCATGGACACGCTCAGCGACGCCGTACGACAGCACACGCGCGCGCGTGTCGTGCTCGGGCCCGCGACGGCGGAACAACTGGAGACGGTCCTCGGCGCTCCCCCGCACACGACTCCGGTCAGCGACGTACCGCCCGGCCGCGGCTACGCCCGCCTCGGTACGGGCCCCGTCCATCGCCTTCAGGTCCCGGCGACCCCGGACCCGTACGACGACGCGACGAGCGACGCGCACCGGCAGGCCGTACTGGATCTGCTGCCGGAGCGCACGACGCCGGTGGAGGCGGAGCCGCTGGCGAAGCAGGACAAGGCGGAACAGGAACCCGAGCCGGTCCCGGCGGAGGCCGTGGTGGCGGAAACGTCGTAATACCCGCCCCACGCCCCACCCGGCTCAGGCCACGAAAGGCCGCAGCGCGTCGCCGCCCCCGGAAACCCCGCTCTCGACCAACCGCGCCGCCGCGGCCAACCTCACCGCGGCCTCCTCCGCCACCGCACCCCCCACGGTGAACGGCAACCGCACATACCCCTCGAACGCCCCGTCCACCCCGAACCGAGGCCCGGACGGCACCCGAACCCCCACCCGCTCCCCCGCCTCCGCGAGCCGCGACCCCGACAGACCCCCCGTCCGCACCCACAACGTGAGCCCGCCCCGCGGCACCTCGAACTCCCAGTCGGGCAGCTCCCGCCGCACAGCGGCGACCAGCGCGTCCCGGTTCTCCAGTGCCTGGCCCCGCCGCATCTCCACCGCCTGCTCCCAACCCCCGGTGGCGAACAGCCAGTTCACGGCGAGCTGCTCCAGCACGGGCGTGCCCAGATCGGCGTACGCGCGCGCGGCGACGAGACTGCGGATCACGTCCGGAGCGGCCCGCACCCAACCGATCCGCATCCCGGCCCAGAAGGCCTTGCTGGCCGACCCGACCGTGATGACGGTCGACCCCGCGGGGTCGAAGGCGCACACCGGCCGCGGCATCTCGACGTCCGGCTCGAGCCACAGCTCGGTCATCGTCTCGTCGGCGACCAGCACGGTCCCCGCCGACCGCGCCGCGTCCACCAGCCGCCGCCGCTGGTCGTCGTCGGCCAGCGCGCCGGTCGGGTTGTGGAAGTCGGCGACGACATAGGCGAGCCGCGGCGCGGCCTCCCGCAGCACCTGCCGCCACCGGTCCATGTCCCAGCCGGCCAGCCCCTCCGCCATGGCGACGGGCACGAGCCGGGCGCCCGCCTCCCGCATCAGCTGAAGGATGTTGGCGTACGAGGGCGACTCGACCGCGATGCGCTCACCGCGCCCCGCGAACAGATGGCAGATGGCGTCCATGGCGCCCATCGCCCCGGTCGTCACCATGATCTGCTCGGGCATCGTCGCGATCCCGCGCGCGGTGTACCGGTCGGCGATCATCGAGCGCAGCGCGGGCAGCCCGGCCGGATAGTCGCCATGGGTATGGGCGTACGGGGGCAGTTCCTCCAGGGCGCCCTGGACGGCACGGGTCAGCCACGGCTCGGGCGCGGGCAGCGCCGCGGTGCCCAGGTCGATCATCGAGCCGAGCGCCTCGGGCGGCAGCGGCTCCAGCCCGCGCGCGGGCAGCGGGTTGCCGGCGGGTACCGCGGTCCAACTCCCGGCTCCGCGCCTCGACTCCAGGAACCCCTCGCCGCGCAGCGCCTCGTACGCGGTGGCCACCGTCGTCCGGCTCACGGACAGCGCGAGGGCCAGCTCCCGCTCCGCGGGCAGCCGCGCGGCGACCGGAACACGCCCTTCCAGGACGAGCAGCCGGATGCCGTCGGCCAGCGCCCGGTACGCGGGCGGGCGCTTGGTGCCGGGGCCGGCGGGGCGGTCCTGCTGGGAGGTGAGGAGCCGGGCGAGCTGCGTGGCACCCACCGCAGAAGTCCACTGCGCCATGATTTCCAGTCCACCTTCCCCGAATTGGCCATGGATGGCATTGCTTCCCAAGCCACAGGGTGTCATGCATCAGGCCACTACCACCACAGGGGGGCATGTCTTGTCCGAGCAGCGGCACCTCATACGTCGGCTCACGCACGGCCGTCTCATACGGCGGCTGACACAGCTCTACGTCGGGCTCGCGCTGTACGGCGCGAGCTCGGCGCTGCTCGTGGAGGCCGGCCTCGGCCTGGAGCCCTGGGGTGTACTGCACCAGGGCCTCGCCGAACGCACCGGCCTGACGATCGGCGTCGTCTCGATCCTCGTCGGCGCCGCGGTGCTGCTCCTGTGGATCCCGCTGCGCCAGCGCCCCGGCCTCGGCACCGTCTCCAACGTCTTCGTGATCGGCATCACCATGGACGGCACCCTCGCCCTGGTCCCCGAAACGCACTCCCTGGCCGTACGGATCCCCCTCCTCCTGGCCGGCATCCTGCTCAACGGCGTGGCCACCGGCCTCTACATCGCCGCCCGCTTCGGGCCGGGCCCCCGCGACGGCCTCATGACCGGCCTGCACCGGCGCACCGGCCGCTCGATCCGTCTGATGCGCACGGCCGTCGAGATCGCGGTCGTCGTCACCGGCTTCGCCCTGGGCGGCACGGTGGGCGTCGGCACCGTCCTCTACGCGCTGTCCATCGGCCCGCTCGCCCAGCTGTTCCTGCGGGTGTTCGCCGTCCCCTCGGCATCCGACGGCAGCACGGTCGTTGCCACCGGGCAACCCCGGCGGGCGATACTTCGTCCGTGAGCACCACGCGGATACGCCACCCGTACCTCGACCACCCCGGCCCGATTCCGTTCGCCCACCGCGGCGGGGCGGCGGACGGACTGGAGAACACCGTGCTGCAGTTCCGGCGCGCGGCCGAGATGGGCTACCGGTACATCGAGACCGACGTCCACACCACCCGCGACGGCAAGCTCGTCGCCTTCCACGACTCGACCCTGGACCGGGTGACGGACGGGGCGGGCCGCATCGCCGACCTGCCGTGGGACGACGTACGGCAGGCGCGCGTGGCGGGCAAGGAACCGGTGCCCCTGTTCGAGGAGCTCCTGGAGATCTTCCCCGACATCCGCTGGAACGTCGACCTCAAGGCGGAGCCGGCGCTGCACCCCTTCCTGGAACTGATCGAGCGCACAAACGCCTGGGACCGCATCTGCGTCGGCTCCTTCTCCGAGGCACGCGTGGTGCGCGCCCAGCGGCTGGCCGGACCTCGCCTGGCGACGTCGTACGGCACCCGCGGTGTCCTCAATCTGCGGCTGCGCTCATGGGGCGTGCCGGCCGCGCTGCGCGCATCGGCGGTCGCCGCACAGGTGCCCGAGGTGCAGTCCGGGATCCAGGTGGTGGACCACCGCTTCGTACGGGCCGCCCACGCGCGCGGGCTTCAGGTGCACGTGTGGACCATCAATGATCCCGACGCGATGCACCGGCTCCTGGACCTGGGAGTGGATGGCATCATGACCGATCACATCGACACATTGCGCAAGGTCATGGAGGACCGGGGCGTCTGGGTCTGACCCCCGTCCGGGCTCCGCCCCTCGCGCGGGATCATCACGGGGAAGCGAGGGCGCGGGGTGGGCACCGATACCGTGCGTACGGATGCGGCGGACGAGGCCGCGGGGCGCCGCCGCGAGCAGCGCGGCTGGTACTTCTACGACTGGGCGTGTTCCGTCTACTCGACGAGTGTGCTCACGGTGTTCCTCGGCCCCTATCTGACGTCGGTCGCCGAGGAGGCGGCGGACGCGGAGGGTTTCGTCCACCCCTTGGGCATCCCGGTGCGCGCCGGCTCCTTCTTCGCGTACTCGGTGTCGGTGTCGGTGATCGTCGCCGTCCTGGTGATGCCCCTGGTGGGAGCGGCCGCCGACCGCTCCGGCCGCAAGAAGCCCCTGCTGGCCGCTGCCGCCTATCTGGGGGCGACGGCCACCACGGCCATGTTCTTCCTGGACGGCGACCGCTATCTGCTCGGCGGCCTCCTGCTGATCGTGGCGAACGCGGCGCAGTCCGTCGCGATGATGCTCTACAACTCCTATCTCCCGCAGATCGCCCCGCCCGAGGAACGCGACGCGGTCTCCTCCAGGGGCTGGGCCTTCGGCTACGCGTCCGGTTCGCTGATGCTGATCGTGAACCTGGTCCTGTATCTGGCGCACGACTCCTTCGGGGTCTCCGAGGGCATGGCCGTCCGTATCTGTCTCGCGTCGGCGGGACTGTGGTGGGGAGGCTTCGCCCTCATTCCGCTGCGGCGGCTGCGCGACCGCCGGCCCATGAGCGACGACCGCGCCGGCCGGGAACCGAGCGCCATGGGCTTCCGCCAGCTCGCGGCTACCGTCCGCGACATGCGCCGCCACCCGCTGACGCTCGCCTTCCTCCTCGCGTACCTCGTCTACAACGACGGCATCCAGACGGTGATCTCCCAGGCGTCGATCTACGGCTCCGAGGAACTGGGCCTCGGGCAGTCCACGCTGATCGGCGCCGTGCTGCTGGTCCAGGTCCTCGCCGTGGCGGGGGCACTGACCATGGGGCGACTGGCCCGGATCTACGGCGCGAAGCGCACGATCCTCGGCTCGCTGGTCGCGTGGACGGTGACACTGGCGGCCGGGTACTTCCTGCCGGCCGGGGCACCGGCGTGGTTCTTCGTGCTTGCGGCCGGCATCGGGCTGGTCCTGGGCGGCAGCCAGGCCCTGTCCCGGTCCCTGTTCTCGCATCTCGTCCCGCCGGGGAAGGAGGCCGAATACTTCTCGGCGTACGAGATGAGCGACCGCGGGATGAGCTGGCTGGGGCCGCTGCTGTTCGGGCTCACCTACCAGCTGACCGGAAGTTACCGGGACGCGATCATCTCGCTCGTGGCCTTCTTCGTCATCGGGTTCGCCCTGCTCGCGAGGGTTCCGGTGCGGCGGGCGATCAGCGACGCGGGCAACCCGGTTCCGACAAGGATTTAGCGTTCAACGTGAAAGGGCGGTAGTGTACGCGTTTGGCCTGCCAGGCGTACCGTTACTGCGCGTCAAAGATGCCGAAACGCTGTGTCATATCTGCTAGCAGATGTGACAAACCGGGCGCCGGTGGGTACGACATTGGTCAGCAAGGCTGCGGCTACGACGGCAACGCATCACCCGGAACGGGACACGGAACGGGAATCTTTACCGCCGACCGGACGTTGACCGGATGACGACGACAGCGACACCTGTCCTGTGGGCGACAAGCCCGGGAGGCACGATTCATGAGTGAGCGAGCTCTTCGCGGCACGCGCCTCGTGGTGACCAGCTACGAGACGGACCGCGGCATCGACCTGGCCCCGCGCCAGGCCGTGGAGTACGCATGCGAGAAGGGGCACCGGTTCGAGATGCCCTTCTCGGTCGAGGCGGAGATCCCGCCGGAGTGGGAGTGCAAGGTCTGCGGGGCCCAGGCACTCCTCGTTGATGGCGACGGCCCTGAGGAGAAGAAGGCCAAGCCCGCGCGTACGCATTGGGACATGCTGATGGAGCGGCGTACCCGAGAGGAACTCGAAGAGGTCCTCGAGGAGCGTCTTGCCGTTCTTCGCTCCGGGGCGATGAACATCGCGGTTCACCCCCGGGACAGCCGCAAGTCGGCGTAGTCCCTGCGAGTCCCCGCGGGGCTCGGGCGGGTTTGACCAGGCAACGCGCGTAACCGCGGGCGCCGTACGTGAAGGTGGCGTACGGCGCCCGCGGTTTGCTGTGCCCAAAGCCCCGAAACGCAAAGCCCGGCGCTCAGTGACGCCGGGCTCCCGTGCAGATCAGCTCGTCAGCGGAGGCCTCGGCCCCTGCGGGGCATCCCCCGGTTCGTCCCTGATGACCTCACCCTGCACGACCTTGCCGTCGGGACGGTGAATACGAGCCTGCTGGAAGGCGTCGCCCAGCGAACCCGGGGTCGCCGCGCGCAGCTTGCGCTCGAACGTCCGCTCCGCCTGACGGCTGAGGGCCTTCTGGACCGGCGGGATCAGCAGGACGAGGCCCACCGCGTCCGAGATCAGACCGGGCAGCATGATCAGCAGGCCGCCCAGCATCATCAGGCCGTTGCCGCCGCCGCTCGTCGGTGTGCCACCCCGCTGCAGCGCCTCGTTCAGGGCCTGGAAGGCGCGCCGGCCGGCCCGCTTGATCACCACCGAGCCGAGTACGAGCCCGGCGAGCAGCAGCAGGAACACCGCGAGACCACCCGCCGCGTCCGCGACCACGGTCAGCAGCCAGATCTCCAGCACCAGCCACGCGGCGAGGCCCAGCGGCAGGAAGGTACGCAGCCGGGAGCGCCGAGGCCGGGCGGGATAGGTGGGGGTCGGTGCGCCAGTCGTCATGGGTCCAGTGTGCCTGGGCCCGGCTCAGAGCGGGATAAGGGGACGCCCGCCGCCGCCTGTGCGGTCGTAGGCCTACGCCTGTGGCCGCCGGCGACGGACGGACATGCGCCGACCGGGACCGTGGCGGCCGCGCCGCCCGTTACGCCTGTGGCGGCCGCGACTTCGTGGGCGGCTGCGAGTGCGTGGTCGTCTTCGCGCGGCCCATCAGCTTGCCCACCCGCTCCTGCGCCCCCCACGACGTGACCCGCCACAGCGCCTCGACCAGGATGTCGCGGCTCATCTTGGAGTCACCGAGCTCACGCTCGACGAAGGTGATCGGCACTTCGACGACATGGAAGCCGGCCTTGACCGCGCGGCGGGCGAGGTCGACCTGGAAGCAGTAGCCCTGGGAGGCGACGTCGTCGAGGCCGAGGCCCTCGAGGGTCTCGCGGCGAAAGGCGCGGTAGCCGCCGGTGATGTCGCGGAGCGGGAGGTCGAGTGCGAGGCGGGAGTAGAGGCTTCCGCCGCGGGAGATGAACTCGCGGGACTTCGGCCAGTTCACGACCCGGCCGCCCGGCACCCAGCGGGAGCCGAGGACCAGGTCGGCGCTCTTGAGGGCGGTCAGCAGACGGGGCAGTTCCTCGGGCTGGTGGGAGCCGTCCGCGTCCATCTCGATCAGGACGCCGTAGCCGTTGTCCATGCCCCAGCGGAAACCCGCGAGGTAGGCCGCGCCGAGGCCCTCCTTGCCCTTGCGGTGCAGGACCTGGACGTGGTCGTCCTCGGCGGCCACTTCGTCGGCGAGCTTGCCGGTGCCGTCGGGGCTGTTGTCGTCGGCCACGAGCACGTGCGCCTCCGGGACCGCCTTGCGGACCCGGCCGACGATGCCCTTGATGTTCTCCGCCTCGTTGTAGGTCGGGATGATCACCAACGCCGTGCCGAGCGGCCCGAACCGCCTCCCGCGGTCCTGTGCCCCGAGGGTCCCGTCGCCGTCGTTCACTGCTGCCCCTTCACATCCGTACGCAGACGTCCACCATAGTGGGCGCGGCCTGCGCTGACGTGACAGCACGTTCGTATGGTGGTGTCGATTCCACAAGAGCGGGGTAAGGCTGAGTTTTTCGGGACCGGTACGCCGGATTCGTTCCCCCTTGCACGGTTTCACGCCTTCTGCGGATGGGGGCCCGGCGCCCTTCGGGCCGACCTGGGACCCGCTGGCTGCGGATCGACCGAAAGCCGTTGTCTACTGAGCGCCCGGGCCCCACCCGGGTCACACCTCCCCGATCGGCCGCGACGTTCCGTCGTCGCCGCGCGGGCGCTGAGCCTGGCTCCCAGTGGCGGTGCCCGGTGCGGCACACCGTCCCTGACCCAGCGGCGTCACGGCGGTTCCCGGAAGATCCGCGGTTCCCGGTCGGGCGTCCGGTGGTGGACTCGGCCGAACCTACCGGCCCCGGACCTCCGCCTGTCAACAGCCGTTTGACCTGCGACTTTTCGACCAATTCGCTGGTCAGCGCAGAGGATGCGCAGGTCGCGCGCCGGGGTGGTGCGAAGCGATCGGCCGCGCGCCACCCCGGGAGATCACTCGCCCGGCCGTACGAAGACCGTGCGTCCGCCCACCACCGTGCGCAGACAGACCGGCAGGTCACGGCCCGGGGTCAGATCGGGCAGGCCGGGGGTGCCGGAACGGGGGTCGGTGGACCAGCGGGCGACCCTGTCGTCGGGGGCCTGGACCACCAGTTCGCCGGTGCGCCACACGGCATAGTCCGCGGGCGCCCCAGGCACCAGGACGCCCGCGTCGTCCCGCCCGACCGCCCGCCACCCGCCACGCGTGTGCGCCGTGAACGCGGCGCGCACGGACACGCGGTGCTCGGGCGTGTGGTGAAAGGCGGCCGCGCGGACCGTGCCCCAGGGGTCGAGGGGCGTGACCGGGCTGTCCGAGCCGAAGGCGAGCGGGACCCCGGCGCGCAGGAGGGCCGCGAAGGGGTTGAGGGTGCGGGCCCGTTCGGCGCCCAGGCGCTGCGCGTACAGGCCGTCGTCGCCGCCCCACAGGGCGTCGAACGCGGGCTGGACGGAGGCGGTCAGACCCAGCTCCGCGAAGGCCGCGACGGTCTCCGGCGTGAGCATCTCGGCGTGTTCGACGCGGTGCCGGGCGGCGCGGATCCGGGCGAGGCCGAGCTTCTCGGCCGCGGCACGCACGCCCTCCACGACGGCGGTCACGGCGGCGTCGCCGATCGCGTGGAAGCCCGCCTGGAGGCCGGCCTCGGTGCAGGCGGTGACATGGGCGGCCACGGCGGCCGCGTCCAGGTAGGCGGTGCCGGTGTGGGCCGCGTCGGCGTACGGCTGGTGCAGGCAGGCGGTGTGCGAGCCGAGGGCGCCGTCGACGAACAGGTCGCCCGCCGCGCCGGTCGCGCCCAGCGCACGCGCCTTCGCAACCCCTTCCTCGGCCCGCTCGGCCCAGTAGCCGACGACCCGCGGGCCGGGCTCCTCGGCGGCGAGCCGCAGCAGCCCGGTGAAGTCGTCCTCGGAGGAGATGTCCGGCCCGCCGCACTCGTGGACGGTCCCGATGCCGAGGGAGGCGGCGTGGGCGAGGGCGGCGCGCTGGGCCTCGATGCGCTGGGCGGGGGTGATGGAGCCGAGCGCGGTGGCGCGTACGGCGTGGTGGGCGGCGGCGACGAGCGGGGCGTCCGCGGCGCCGAGCTCACCGGGCGTCATGTCCAGCAGGGCCGTGGTGACGACCGCCGAGTGGACGTCGATGCGGGAGAGATACAGCGGGCGCCCGCCGGTGGCCTCGTCGAGCTCGGCTCGCGTCGGGGGGCGGCCTCCGGGCCAGCGCGAGGCGTCCCAGCCGTGACCGAGGAGGACCCGGTCGTGCGGGCGTGCGGCGGCGAAGTCCCGTACGAGGCCGAGAGCCGCCTCCAGGGACGGTGCCGCGGACAGATCGAGGCCGGTCAGGGCGAGGCCTGTGGCGGTCGTGTGCACATGGGCGTCGGTGAAGGCAGGGGTGACCAGAGCACCGTCCAGGTCCACGACCTCGTCCACACCGTCCGCGAACGCGTCAGCGGCCCCCTCGGACCCGACCCAGGCCACCTGGCCACGCTCCACGACCATCGCGGTGGCGAAGGGATCGGCGGGGCTGTGGACCTCTCCACGGCGGAGGAGAACGGTCTTCGGCTGGGCGGTGGGCTCACTCATGGAAGACAGTCTCGCGCGTCACGCCCTGCCCCTTCGGACAGGGGTTGCCCGCAACGCCCTGCGGCACCGTCGCGACGCTCAGACCCTCGGCGGCCGCGCCTCGTACGGCGTGGACAACACCACCGTCGTCCGAGTCGACACCCCCGCCAGCGCCCGCACCCGCCCCAGCAGCTCCTCGAGCTCGTGCGGCGTGGCCACCCGAACCTTCAGGATGTAGTTCTCGTCGCCCGCGACACTGTGGCAGGCCTCGATCTCCGGCACGTCCGCCAGCCGCTCCGCGATGTCATCAGGAGCACTGGGATCGAACGGTTTCACCGAGATGAACGCGGTCATCGGCAGCCCCACGGCCTCGGGGTCCACGACCGCGGCATAGCCACGGATGACGCCACGCTGCTCCAGTCGGCGCACCCGCTGGTGCACGGCCGACGTGGACAGGCCCGTGGCCTTGCCCAGGTCGGTGTAGCTCATCCGCCCGTCCTTGACGAGCAGCTGCACGATTTGTCGGTCCAGCTCCTCCATGGCGCAAGAACCTACAGGGCGGTTGATCTCCTCGGATACCTGAGCAGTCCAGGTCATGCCCGGTTTGTGATGTGACCGGGGGACGGCTGTGAACCGTCTGAGGGACAAACCGGCCGCCACGGGCACCTGCGAGCGGCATGTGACGAACGCCACAGGCCTCGAACAGGCTCCGTGATGTTCCCGTGATTAACGCCGAGACCGGGCGGGAAGTGCTTGCTGTGGTCGAGGCCGAAGCGCCTTCACGGCCCCAGCCCGAGGGGGAGTTATCCATGCAGAGTCTTAAGCGCCCTGGTCGTACCGCGCCCAAGCGCCTTCAGCCCGTCGTCGAGCCCGCTCCGGAGGGCGTCGAACCCGACGACTTCGACGACGAAGAGCTGGACGCGTACGACACCTTCGAGATGTTCCGGGTCATCTGCCCGGACTGCGCGCAGCCCATCGCCCTGCTGGCGGACGAGGAGGTCCTGCCGGAGCACGCGCTGTGTGCCTCGCCGTGGAACCCGTTCGGCCTCACGGTCTGCGCCGGCACGGGCCGCAGGGCTTCCGAGGCCCGCTCCGCCGACGACTCGGCGGAGCCCCAGGAGCAGGACACGGCCCTGCTGTTGACGCTCCCTCAGGGGCTCGACTGGCGGACCCAGCCGTTCTCGCACGTCGGCGGCCCCGGCTCGCGTCCCATCAGGGTCCCGGCGATGCGCCGCCAGGCCGCCTGAGCGGTCCGCGCCTGCGCGATCGCCGGCTGAGCGCACGCCGCCCGAGCGGCCACCGTCTCGGTCCTGTGGCTCAATCCCAGTAGCTGCCCTGCACCATGGCTCGCAGGCTGCCGTGGTGCAGGATCAGTGTGTCCGGGTCCGCCGGGACGGCGACTTCGCCGAAGTGCGCCTGGCGGTAGGCGATCCGCAGCATGACGACGGCGTGCCGCAGCGCGGCGTACAGCGTGTAGAAGTCCATGTCGCGCGGGGTGTGGCCGGTGAGGTCCGCGTAGCGGGCCTCGACCCGGTCGCGGCGCAGGAAGTCGGGCAGCCCGGGTTGTCCGAAGGCTGTCGTCAGGTCGTGGAAGAAGCGGTGCAGATAGACGGTCCAGCCGAGGTCGACCTCGCGCGGGGCCAGTGCCGCCATCTCCCAGTCGAGGACGGCCACGGGTTCGAATCCGTCGTAGATGACGTTCCCGATGCGCGCGTCGCCCCAGTTGAGCACCGGCGTGCCCGGGTCGCGCGGCCAGAGCTCCTCCAGGCGCTCGAACGCCTCCTCGATGAGCGGTGAGCTGGCGAGCCCGTCAACCACCCATTCGTAGTAGGCGCGTTGGGCCGTGACGTGCCGCCGCAGCGCGTCACCCTCACCCGGGAGCCCCAGGAACTGCGCCTCCTTCGGCGGGACTTGGTCGTGCAGCCGGGCCAGCAGCCCGATCGTCGCCGCCTCCAGCCGCTCGCGCTCGGTGTCGCTCGCCGCGTGCAGCCAGTTGCCCTCGTAGGTGTACGGCATGACATCGGGTGGCACGCGTCCGTCGACGCGCTCCATGACGAAGAAGGGCGCCCCGAGCGGGCCCGGGTCCTCCTCCAGCCACAGCATCCCGGGGACGGGGACGTCGGTGTGCCGGGCCACGAGGCGCATCGTGCGGTACTGGCGGGCCATGTCGTACACCGGGAAGACGGTGTACGCCGCCGGATCCGCCGCGAGCCGCAACGCGCAGGCGTCCACCGGGGGTTGGAGACGGCCGGCCCCCTCCGCGTACTCGACGTCGAACAGCAGGGTCTCGCTGGACATGCCGTTGGACGTGGGGGCGGTGACGCCTACGGCCCTGGCGCCGGGCAGTCGGGTGTCGAGCCAGGCGGTGAGGCGACGGGCGAGTTCGTCCCGGTCGCGGGTCGTCGTACGGGGGCGGGGCGCCGCGGTCATGTGCCGACTCCCTTACGGTGCGACCGAGTCGAAGCCGGTGAACCCGCTCGGGTCGTGCCGCCCGAACGAGCCGTGCTCGAAGACGCCGTGCCCGACCCGGCCGTCCAGACTGAAGCGCGCGGCGTGGTCGGTGACGCCGTAGGCCGCCAACGGGTGGGCGTCGGTGAGGTCGTAGCTGCGCCGGTCGACCCATCCGCGCCCTTGCCAGGTGCCGTGCTGCCAGTCGTCGGCAGGCGGGTAGCCGGCGCCGAGGGCGAGCGGGGACGAGGTGAGGACCTCCACCTCCAGTTCCCACGGCTTGCGTACGTCGCCGAGGTGGACGAGGGCGCGTTCGGGGTGGCGGGTGCCCGAGCGGTAGGTTATCTCGGGCTGGGGCCAGCCGAGTTGGCGGTCGCGGCGGCCGGGGCGGACCAGCGTCGCCTCGTTCAGCGAGCGGTGTCCGTCCGCGTCCTCCTGGACGATCACCATCAGGAACCGGTCCTCGAAGCGCACCGGACACCAGATCCAGTGGAAGCCCTCGGTAGCGCGCTCCTCGGCGAATCGCCCGCCCTCCTCGCCCGGTATGGGCCGCACACCCCAGCTGCGGTCGCGGGTGCCGGTCCACTCGGCAGGGGTGACGCGGAACTCCTGCCCGCCCGCACGCATGGCCCCCGCCACGCCGCCCGCCTGTACGAAGCGGCGCCCTTCGAGGGTGAGCCGGTCGCCGCGGCGCTGGACGTGGTGGGGTTCCCAGAGGGCCGGGAAGTCGGCGGTCCAGGTGATGTCGTACGACAACTCGTCGTCGTCGCAGATCAGCCGCAGCCGGCGCAGCGGCTCCGCGACCTCGATGCGCAGCGGCCCGACGGCGAGCCGCGTCCGGTCCTCGCCGAGCGCGTCCGAGGCGCGCACGGCGTGCAGGGTGTTCCCCACACGCACAGTGGCGTACGCGTCGATCACCCCGACGTTGGGATACACCCCGAGGCCGAGGATGAGCAGGGCACGCCCCTGGTGGTCGAGGACGTGGAAGATGCAGCGGTCGTAGGCGTTGCGGTCGCTGGTCGCGACGTACTTCATGGACAGGGGCACCTGGTGCACCGGGTACTCGTCGAGCGGTACCGGGCGGTCGTCGTCGGCCACGGCAAACCTCCCTGGAGGCGGGCTGGGCTGACGGTACGTCAGACAGCCTCGGGTGGCCAGAGAGCGAGCCGGACGTTCGCGAACTCACGCCCTATTCCCCTCAGCGGTGACTTGTCCGCCTGCCTCCGCGTTGCCCTGGTATGCCCCCTACGTACTCCGCGACCGGTCCCCAGCGCCGTATCTTCGTTCCGCGGCCCGCGGGAGCGGTCACGCCGGCACCCCCACAGCAGCCGGACCCGCCGATCTACCGCGATCTGATGCGCACGTGGGCCGACCGTGGGCGCACCCTGCCGGGGCGCCACGACCCGGAGTGGATCCGGCTCACGGCGCCGACGGTCAGGCACGGTCAGTTCAGCGTCCTTCGGGACCTGCCAGGTGACGGGCGATGACCATCCGCTGAATCTGGTTGGTGCCCTCGACGATCTGCAGGACCTTGGCCTCCCGCATATAGCGCTCGGCCGGGAAGTCCGCGGTGTAGCCGTACCCGCCGAGGATCTGGACGGCGTCGGTGGTGACCTTCATCGCGGTGTCGGTGCAGTGCAGCTTGGCCATGGCCGCCTGCTTGGCGAACGGCCGGCCGGCGTCGCGCAGCCGGGCCGCCGCCAGATACAGGGCGCGGCCCGCCTCGATCTGGGTCGCCATGTCGGCGAGCATGAAGCGCAGGCCCTGGAAGTCGGCGATCGGCTTGCCGAACTGCCGTCGCTCGGTCGCGTACGTCACCGCCTCGTCCAGCGCCGCCTGCGCCACGCCGATCGCGCAGGCCGCGATGCCGAGGCGACCCGAGTCGAGTGCGGACAGGGCGATCGCGAAGCCCTGGCCCTCGTCGCCGATACGCCGTTCGTCGGGGACCCGCACGCCGTCGAGGTGGACCTGGGCCGTGGGCGAGCCCTTCATGCCCATCTTCTTCTCGGGCGCGGCCGCGCTCAGCCCTTCCGCGTCACCGGGCACCAGGAACGCGGTGATCCCGCGCGGCCCATCCTCACCGGTGCGGGCCATGACCGTGTAGAAGTCGGCGATCCCGCCGTGCGTGATCCAGGCCTTGGTACCGGTGATCACCCACTCGTCGCCGTCCCGCACCGCCTTGGTGCGAAGGGAGGCCGCGTCCGAGCCCGACGCCGGCTCGGACAGGCAGTACGCGCCGAGGAGCCCGCCGCCGAGCATCGCTGGCAGGTGCTCGACCTGCTGCTGCTTGGTGCCGTAGGCGGCGAGGGCGTAGGAGGCCAGGGTGTGCACGCTGACGCCGAGGCCGACGGTGAGGCGGGCCGCGGCGAACTCCTCGAGGACCTGGAGATAGACCTCGTACGGCTGGTCGCCGCCGCCGTACTCGGAGTCGTACGGCAGGCCGAGCAGTCCGGACTCGGAGAGCAGGGTGAAGACCTCGCGCGGGAAACGTCCGGCGTCCTCCTCCTCGGCCGCCTTCGGGGCGATCTCGCGCTGCGCGATGTCGCGGACGAGCGAGATCAGGTCCCGGGCCTCGTCCGTGGGCAGTTGACGGTCCACCGGCTGCGGGGCGCGGTCGGGCATGGCGACGCTCTCCTCCCTTTCGGGAATGTCGGCGGTCGCACGCCTTGGGTGGGGCGGCTCCGCCTGGTCTCTCGGGTGCCGTCAGGTGCTCCGCTCCCGGATCGCGGAAGCTGCTGACCAGCGGCTCTGCGGTGAGTATGCCCGATCGGGGACATCGAGTCACCAGTTAACGACCGCTTACTCCAAGAAACTTTCGGGCCACTGCCCGGAGGCTCCCCGGTCGCCCAAATTGGTCCGAACCATTGACCAAGTGGTCTAGTCCTCCTACCGTTTCGGTCCAACGCCTCCCCGCGTTCATGCCAATCGGCGTGCCATCCCGTGCGTTCCCCTCTGTCCCCTGCGAGGAGACACCCGATGCACACCCCGCTCCACTCCCGCGCTCGCGGCCGCACCCTGCTGGCCGCCGCGTGTTCCGCCGCCCTCGGCGCCGTTCTGCTCGCCGGCGCCGGCCCGGCCACCGCCGACCAGAACGGCCCCGACCGGGACGCCGACCGCAAGGCGGCCGGCTCCAAGGTGGTCGGCTACTTCACCGACTGGGGCATCTACGGCCGCCAGTACTTCGTCAAGAACATCGAGACCTCCGGCTCGGCCAAGAAGCTCACGCACATCAACTACGCCTTCGGCAATGTCGTCGACGGCAAGTGCGCCATCGGCGACCCCTGGGCGGACACCGACAAGCCGTTCACCGCCGCCGAGTCCGTGGACGGCGTCGCGGACACCGCCGACCAGCCGCTGAGCGGCAACTTCAACCAGCTGCGCAAACTGAAGAAGCTCCACCCGGACCTCAAGGTCGTCTGGTCGTTCGGCGGCTGGAGCTGGTCCGGCGGCTTCGGCGAGGCGGCCAAGGACCCGGCGGCCTTCGCCCGGTCCTGCCACGACCTGGTCGAGAACCCCAAGTGGGCGGATGTCTTCGACGGCATCGACATCGACTGGGAGTACCCCAACGCCTGCGGCCTGACCTGCGACACCAGCGGCCGGGAGGCCTTCCCCGAGCTGATGAAGGCGCTGCGTGCCGAGTTCGGCAAGCGGGAGCTGGTCACCGCGGCGATCACGGCCGACGCCAGCGCGGGCGGCCGGATCGACGCGGCGAACTACGCGGGCGCGGCGCGGTACGTCGACTGGTACAACCCGATGACCTACGACTACTTCGGCGCCTGGGCCGCCACCGGCCCCACGGCACCGCACTCCCCCTTGCGCTCCTACCCGGGCATCCCCCAGGAGGGCTACAACACCGCCGCCACCATCGCCAAGCTCAAGGGCCTGGGCATCCCGCCCTCGAAGCTGCTGCTCGGCATCGGCTTCTACGGCCGCGGCTGGACCGGCGTCACCCAGGCGGCGCCCGGCGGCACCGCCACGGGCCCGGCGAAGGGCACCTACGAGGACGGCTTCGAGGACTACAAGGTGCTCAAGCAGACCTGCCCGGCGACCGGCACGGTGGGCGGCACCGCGTACGCCAAGTGCGGGGACGACTGGTGGAGTTACGACACCCCGGCGACCATCGCGACCAAGATGAAGTACAAGGACCGGCAGGGACTGGGCGGGACCTTCTTCTGGGAGCTCAGCGGGGACACCGCGAACGGTGAGCTGATCAGGTCCATCAAGTAGCGGGACTCGCGGGGCACTTGGGGCGGAGGACCACGCGCCTCCGCCCCTCGGGCCTGTCCGGCCGGGTCAGTCGTCCCGCCGGGCGGGGTCGGGCGCCTTGTAGGAGGGGTCGAGCTCCTCGATGGCGCGCATGGCGCCGCCCAGGGTCTTCACCAGCAGCTCGCGCATGGTGTCGCGGGGCAGCTCGGGGCGGTCGATCCAGTCGAGGGTGGCGCCCTCCACGCTGCACACCCAGGCGAGCAGGCCCATGCGGGCGATGGGGGCGATGTCGGTATGGCCGTACGCCCCCTCGGCGATGGTCGCCACGATCGCCTCGCGCACCCCGTCCCGCACGGCGTGCACCTCGGCGTCGAAGCCGACGCCGCCGCTGACGATGGTGCGATAGGCGGCCTGGTTGTGCTCGGCGTAGCGGAGATAGCTGTCGATGGTGCGGTGGACCCGGTCCACCGGCGGCAGCTCGACGCCGCCGGCCGCGTACGTGACCAGGTCGGCGACGGAGTCCTGGATGATCGCCAGGTAGTAGCCGCGCTTGGACTGGAAGTAGTAGTAGATGAGCCCCTTGGCGACATGTGCCTGCCGGGCGATGTCGTCCATGGAGAGCGCGTCGTACGACGTGTCGGCGAACAACTTCCGCCCGATGGTGATGAGTTCGGCGCGACGCGCCACCGAACGCTCGGTGCCGCGGGAGCGCGGACGGGCCGCGTCACGCTGTTGACTAATATTCAATTTCGACCCTGGATTCCAACGGGCGGCGGGACATCGGCAGTATGGCAGACCTGCACCAGCTGCTCGTTCGAGTCTGATCGACTCTGTTGGGGCCACTCACCGCCGGGTCGGCATATGTCCGGCCAAAGAGCTCTGTGTGTCTCAGCTCACAGCAGACCGAGCTGGGTGATGAGCATCGCGACGACCACGACGAGGGTCCAGCCCAGGACGTGCTCGGCGATCTTGGGGCCGTCTTCCTCGGGGCCGCCGGTGCGGACGCGGGCGGCTGTGGCTGAGTGCGCGGTCATATGCCCACCTTGCCACCGGGAGCGGCCTTTGCGGTGGAGACGTTGCTCACAGCACAAAGGCCCCGGTTGCCCGGGGCCTTTCCGTTCGTCCGCGCCCGGCGGCTCAGCGCACGCCCACCGCGGCGAGCGCGGCGCGCTGGCGCGCGGTCGGATGTGCCGGGAAGTAGAGGTAGCAGACCCCACCGGTGCCGGAGACGACCTTGCCCGCGGCGTTGTACCGCTTGGTCCGCAGCCAGATGTTCTCCCACTCGCGCCGCCGGTAGACGCGCCGCACCGCCTCGTTGCTCGGCGAGTTCGGGTCGTTGGCGATCACGTCGCCGTCGGCGGTGAACCCTATGACGGTCATCAGGTGCCCGGCGGTGCCGTAGCCTGCCCCGGTCAGCTCCTCCTTGAGGAAGGACTGGGACGTTATGGCCGGGATGCCGGCCGCGATCAGCGTCTCCAGATCGGTGAGGGAGCCGAGCCGGGTGACGACGCCCCGGAGGCCCTCGAAGGTGGCCGCGTAGGCGGCGTTGAACGGCCAGTTGCCGCAGCCCTCGTACTGGTAGTCGTAGGTGAACCGGGCCGCGTGGCAGACCTGCGGGTCGGCGAACGCCGGGTCGACCCAGGCCAGCTGCTCCGGGGTGAGGCGACCGCCCCAGTACTCGATGATCATCTGCGAGGAGGTGGGGCTGCACCAGGCCTCGCCGCCGTTGTCGTACTCCGGGTACTGCCCGATGTGGGTCTCCTGCGAGTACCGAGGGACGATCAGCTCCCGGGCGAGACCGGGGGTGGAGGCCGGGACGGTGAAGCGGTCGGGGACGTCGGAGCCCATGGCGCCGACCCGCCAGACCTTGGGGGTGAGCTTCGTGCCGGGCTTGCGGTGGAGGGTCAGCCGCAGCCGGTAGGAGGTGAGGCGCAGTCCGGTGGCCGGGTCGTCGACGGCGAACGTGTCCGTCCAGATGCTGCTCCTGCCGTCGCTCTGGTCGTCGACCGAGGTCCGCCTGATGTCCTGGTCGCCGGCGGCCCAGCGGCCCATCACGTACCAGGGGGTGTCGGTGCCGTCGGAGTACGTCCCCCGCAGCTCGATCTGGAGCCAGGTGCCGTCGGGGGTGTGCGCGTTCCAGGAGGCGATCGCCTCGGTGGCGGGGACCGAGAGGCGGTGGACGGGGGACGTCCAGGTCGCGTACTCCCAGCGGGCGGTCCGGCCGGTGTGCGGGTCGGTGTAGTCGGTGGTGCCGGCGGGCGAGGCGATCACGATGCCGGGGCGGCTGCCCGCGACGGCCCGGGTGCCCTCGGCGGTGCCGCGGCACCAGTCGGCGTACGTGGTCCAGGCACGGTTGTCGACGGTGCGGGCCGGGGTGTCGGCAGGGGCCGCGGCATCGGCGCCGGCGTCTGAGGCGACGGCGGGGCCCGCGCTGCCGGCGACGGCTGCGGCGAGGGCGGCGGTCAGGACGGCTCTCCGGGACGGCTGTTCGGCTCTGCTCATGGGCGGAAGACCCCCAGGTGTCCGAGTCGGGCGATTCCGGTGCACGGCTGTCCGCCAACTATGGACGCAGGCGGCACCGTCTGCCAGCACTTCGGCCCTGGCGCGCCTACGAATATTGGTGTCGACCACTGGCACGACAGGGGGCGGCTCTTCGGGCCGAACGCCTTACGAGCGGGACGAGATGAGCGGGACGAGACTCTCGGCGTACGCCGCAGGAACGGCGTACGCCGAGAGGGTGACAGTTCGTCAGACGAGGTCCATGGCCGCGACCTCGTCCGGGCGGCCGTAGCTGACCGGTCCGTGGAAGCGGCGGCGGGCGGTGGTGAACCACCACACCGTGGCCACGGCCAGGACGACGGCCAGGGCGATCGGGGCGTAGTTGAAGGAGCGGGCCGTGATCGGTGAGGCGTGCGGCAGCATGAACAGGACGCTGCTGAGCAGGATCCAGGTCACGGCGACGGTCCCGACCGGCC
The DNA here is from genome assembly GCF_044455405.1 of Streptomyces sp. NPDC051243. Taxonomy (NCBI): domain Bacteria; kingdom Bacillati; phylum Actinomycetota; class Actinomycetes; order Kitasatosporales; family Streptomycetaceae; genus Streptomyces; species Streptomyces sp. NPDC051243. The sequence goes on from NZ_JBITES010000023.1 coordinate 65,925, forward strand.
GTCCCCAGCGGCCCAGGTGCCAGGGCCCCGGCTGGAACTCGTCCCCCAGTCGCAGCCGGAGCAGGATCGGGACGGCGTAGGCGAGGAAGAGTCCGACGACGTTGACGCTGACGATGGCGGTGAACGCCGTCTGCGACCACCAGCCGGGCAGCACGAGCGCCAGCGAGCAGGCCACCGCCAGCCACACCGCCTTGACGGGTGTGCGGGTGCGCGGCGAGACCGAGTGCCACCAGCGGGAGCCCGGCATCGCGCCGTCCCGGGAGAAGGCGAAGATCTGCCGGGTGTTGCTGGTGAGATTGGCCAGGCCGCAGAAGAGCATGGCGCCGATCACGATCAGCAGCAGCGCCTTCGCGGTGCCGACTCCGAGGCCGTCGATCAGGATCCGTACGGGAGGTGCGTCGGCGCTCGCGACCCGGTCGTAGTCACGAATGCTGTAGACCAATGCGAGCATCAGCAGCAGTCCCGCGATCGCCGAGTAACCGATCGCCCGCGTGATCCCCTTCGGCGCGTTGACCGTCGCCCGAACCGTTTCCTCGGACATGTGGAAGCTGCCGTCGAAGCCGGTGAAGGTCCAGCTGGTGACCAGCAGCCCGAGCATCCCGCCGTAAAGCCCGCTCGTGAAACCGGTGTTGTTCACGAAATGCGTGACGAAGGAAGCCGACTGATGATGTTCGGGCATGACGATCAGCGCGCTGACGATCACCACGAGTCCGATCAGCAGCCACCACACGGAGATCCGGTTCAGTACGGCGACCAGCTGCACGGTGTAGGTGTTGGCCAACCCCTGCAACACGATGATCAGGGTTGTGATCAGCACCGTTCGGTGGGGCGTCGGCTCGTACGACGGCCACTGCAGGGCCATGAAGGCCTGGAGGAAGGTGGCGGCGGCGTATCCGGTGGCCGCCGTGCCGCCGACCTGGCCCACGAAATTCAGCCAGCCGGTGTACCAGGACCAGGCGCCCTTGTGCCGTTTGGCGAGCTTTCCCGCGGAGAAATACAGCGCGCCGCTCGTCGGATAGGCCGAGGCGACTTCCGCCATCGATGCTCCCACGAAGAGCACCATGACGGAGACGCCGATCCAGCCGAAGACGAGAATGCTCGGGCCGCCCGCGTTGAGACCGAACCCGATTCCCGAAAAGATACCCGAGATGATGTTGATGATGGTGAACGAGATGGCGAAATTGTCGAATGCCTGAAAACGACGCGTGAGTTTTCTCGGATAACCCATCGCGTGCAGGGTCGCGTCGTCGTCGAGCTCGATCGGAACCGCTCCCCCGCGCGCTCGGGCACGCGGAGCCGTTATCCCTTCTGACACGGAACGGACCTTTCTCTTGGTGGGGGGTTGCGATGCGTCAGACGGGCGGCACCGGCAGCCTGCAGGCGCGGCGCGCCCGGGACAGCTGCTCGGCCGGGTCGCCGAAGACGCACCAGGGCATGCGGGAGGCGTACGGCCCCATCGCCGTGAAGGCCGCGCGTGCCTCCTCCTCGCGCCGGGCCATGACCAGGGCGTGTGCGAGGTAGGCCAGGTCGAGGACGGGGGTGAACCGGTATCCGGCCACCGTGGCCAGCCAGTTCTCGTGGATCGCCAGGGCGGTGGAGCGCCACTGCGGTTGCTCCCAGACCCGGTCGGCGAGCAGCTGGGTCGGGTCGTAGCACTCGACCAGGGCGACCAGCGGCAGCAGGCGCAGCGGTGAGTCGGCGGGCGCGCGCTGGCCGAGGAAGGCGGCGACGTCCCAGGCGGCGGTCACGGAGCCGCCGTAGCGCGGGAAGAAGCAGGCCAGGAAGCGGTGGTGGGCCTCGCGGTGCCAGAGGTCGAGCGAGAGGATGTGGGCGAACAGACGCCAGGGCCCGGGCGGCGCGGTGAGCAGGCCGCGCGGCGCATGGTCGCGCAGCCGGTGCAGCCGCGCCATCGCCAGCTTGGCCACCCAGGGCGTGGGATCGGCGGGGTCGGCCGTCGCGGCCCGGTCGCAGGCGGCCAGCGCTATCCGCTCCAGCGCCTCGGTGCGCGGGTCACGGGCGTCGGCCGCGCGCAGCGCCCGCAGCACGGCCACCCGGGCCCACAGCAGCTCGGCCTCGGGGCCGGGCTCCTCGGCCAGCCAGCGCTCGACGAGGTCGGAGTCGGCGGCCTCCGAGGCGAGCACCAGAGAGCGGTGGGCGCGCAGGCCGAAGTCGCCGCGGGATTCGGCCAGGGCGTCACGGGCGCTCAGATAACGGCCGGCCCGGACATCGACGCATGCGCTCGCGAGCAAGCGGTCGTCGGCCGCCGGATGCCACACATACTGCCCTTCGAATAACCCCGCGGCCATCTGTCCCAGCCCATCCCCGTTACGGCGTCCCACAGTTGTGCACCTGGCACCTTACTCACCGCGGGTCACAACCGGAACGCACATTTCGCGGTGGCGGCCGGAGTTTTTCGGTGGCATTGCGGACACCGGCGGCTAGTTCAAAGCGACACGTTTTCTGTTCTCGTCCGGCCATCCCGCTCCAGTACGCGCTTTCCCCTCAACTAGAATGTTCCAACGAAATATGCCCACCCCTGCTCAACTCCGGGAAAAACGATTCACGACCTCGCCACCCGGCTCCGCCGTCTCCCCCCGTCCTGCGGCCCGGTCCGACTGATCGGCGTCGACGGGCACGCCGGCTCCGGAAAGTCCACGTTCGCCGGGCAGTTGGCCCGGGCGCTGGGCGACGCCCCGGTGCTGCACCTCGACGACATCGCGAGCCATGACGAGTTGTTCGAGTGGACCGGACGCCTGCTGACCCAGGTGATCGAACCGCTCGCCCGCGGCGAGACCGCCCACTACGCCCCCTACGACTGGCGCGCGCGCCGCTTCGGACCTCGCCTCCCCGTCCCGGCCGCACCGGTGGTCGTCGTCGAGGGTGTCGGCGCCGGCCGCCGTGCGCTGCGTCCCTACCTCTCCCGTTTGCTGTGGATGGACATGCCGCACGAGGAGTCCTGGGCCCGGGGCCGCTCACGGGACGGGGAGGAGCAACGGGAGTTCTGGGACGGGTGGGTCGCGGCGGAACAGAGGCACTTCGCCGACGACCCCTCCCGACCGTTCGCCGACCTCCTGGTTCGGCAGTGCGGCAAGGGGTATGAGGTGCTTACTGGGCCTGCCGGGACGGTTGGACCGGACCAGCCGTTCACTCAGGGTGACGACCCATCGGCAATGTGCTGAACTTGTGAAGAGCCTTGCGGGACAACTTCCCGGAGTGCTCCAACTCGGCTTGACCCGGGGGCCGTACAGGACTTACGTTCTGAATGTGCGGCCAATCGAGGTCGCCCCCAGACGCGAAGCCCCCGGTTGTTCCCCCGTGATCGGGGGCTTCGTTCTGCCCTCACATCTCTTCTCCCGCGCTGTGAGGCGCGATTCGCTCACCCTCGGTCACCGAACGCGGTACACGCGCTCGGCCCCCACCTCGTCAAACGGCCGGTGCGGCACCCTGGGGCGGGCCATACCCGCGCAGGTACGATGCCCTCGGTGCGACCTACGGACGGCTGCTCTGCGCACCGCTGCAACTCCGGTCCGTGGTACGGCGGTTCGAACAAAGGCGGCCCTGGGCGACGGCCCGGCGGTCAACCGACGGGGGCACGGTTTGTGGGGGACGTGATGGACTTCGGCATGCAGGGGCCCGAGGCCCCGGCCGACCTCGCCTGGCTGCGAGGTGTGGATGCCTACACGATGGGGGCCTATCCGCAGGCGGAGGAGGAGTTCCGCACCGCGGTGCGGATCGATCCCGGGATGGCCGACGGCTGGCTCGGCCTGCACGCGCTGCGCGTCGACACGACGACCGCGCTGCTGCGGATGTTCCGGCACCGGGACCGCTTCGGGGAACAGCGCGCCCGGCACCGGCGGACGCTCAACTCCTGGTACTGGCTGGGCTGGTGGGTGCAGCCGGTCCTGGAGAGCCCGCGCGATCTGTTGCTGGCCCACGCCTCGCACTGGCTGGACGGCCGGCACGTCCCGGAACTGGACCGGGCACTGGCCGGGCTGCCCCCCGTGGACGCCGACCACCAGGTGCGCTTCCTGCACTCCTGCCGCGCCTATCTGGTCAAGGACTGGGAACAGCTCGTACGGCACACCGACCCGCTGCTCGACGACCCGATGCTCGGCATCGAGGCGGGCCTGTTCGGCGGCATGGCACGGGTACGGCTGGAGATGTACGGGCAGGCCGAGCCGCTCCTGTCGGCCGCGCTGATGCGCTGCCGCAGCGAGCAGCCGCAGCGCAAGGAGTTGCGGTACTGGCTGGCCCGGGCGCACGAGGGCACGGGCCGGTCCGCGGCCGCCTTACCGCTCTACCGTGCCGTGCACCGCGTCGACCCCGCCTTCATGGACACTTCGGCCCGGCTCGCGGCGATCGCCGAGGGCGACGGATACGACGACCCCGCCGACCTCGCGGCGATCACACTGACCGGCGTGGGCCAGGACATGGCAGACGGCCCCGACGGGCTCGATCCGCTCTTCGGCACGGAGGGACGGGACCTCCGGCTGCCGGACGCCGACCTTCCGCCGACCGGGCCGTTGCCGTCGGTGGTCGATCCGGCGGTGCGCGAGAAGACGGCCGTGTCGTCGCAGCCGCTGCCCGCCGGCCCCACCGATCCCGGGTTACTCGAGGAGGCGCTCGCCGAGCTCGAGCGGATGGTGGGGCTGGAACCCGTCAAACGCCAGGTCAAGGCACTGTCCGCGCAGCTGAACATGGCGCGGCTGCGCGCCGGGCAGGGGCTGCCGGTCCAGCCGCCCAAACGGCACTTCGTCTTCTCCGGGCCCTCGGGCACCGGCAAGACCACGGTCGCGCGCATCCTGGGCCGGGTCTTCTACGCCCTCGGGCTGCTCGGCGGCGACCATCTGGTGGAGGCCCAGCGGGCCGACCTGGTCGGCGAGTATCTGGGCCAGACGGCCGTGAAGGCCAACGAGCTCATCGACTCCGCGCTCGGCGGTGTCCTCTTCGTGGACGAGGCGTACTCCCTCTCCAACTCCGGCTACGGCAAGGGCGACGCGTACGGCGACGAGGCCCTGCAGGTACTGCTGAAGCGGGCGGAGGACAACCGGGACCACCTGGTGGTGATCCTGGCCGGGTATCCGGAGGGCATGGACCGTCTGCTGGCGGCGAACCCGGGCCTCTCCTCACGCTTCACGACTCGCGTCGACTTCCCGTCCTACCGGCCCCTCGAACTCACCTCGATCGGTGAGGTGCTCGCCGCGGAGAACGGGGACGTGTGGGACGAGGAGGCGCTGGACGAGCTGCGGTCGATCGCCGGGCACGTGGTCGATCAGGGGTGGATCGACGAGTTGGGGAACGGGCGGTTCCTGCGGACGCTGTACGAGAAGAGCTGTGCGTATCGGGATCTGCGGCTGACCACTTATCCGGGGGCGTTGACGAGGGACGACTTGTCGACACTTCGGTTGCCGGATCTGATGCAGGCGTATGGAGAGGTGCTGTCGGGGCGGGGGCCGCAGGATCCGTCGGCGATGTGACGGATCCTGCGACTCCGTATCCGGGTCAGCCGGCCAGCGCCCCCTCCGGCTCCCCGCTGCTCAGCCGCGGACTCGTCACCCGCACCTCCGGCAGCTCCCGATGCGCCGGATCCCGTACCTCGCCGACCAGCAGCTCCAGTACGTCCTCCAGCGCGACCAGCCCCAGCACCTTCCCGGACGTGTCGGCCACCTGGGCCAGGTGCGTCGCGGCGCGGCGCATCACCGTCAGGGCGTCGTCCAGGGGGAGCTCGGAGCGGAGGGTCGTCATCGGATGCCACAGCTGCTGGGGCACGGCCCGCTCCGACTCCTCCAGGTCGAGTACGTCCTTCACGTGCAGGTAGCCCATGAAGGCGCCGTTCTCCGCCGCCACCGGGAAGCGCGAGTACCCGGTGCGGCCGGTGAGCTCGACGATCTGGCCGGGGGTGACCGAGGGGCTGACGGTGACCAGGGACTCGCGTTTCAGGAGCACGTCCGTCACCGGGCGGGAGCCCAGTTCCAGGGCGTCCTCCAAACGTTCCTGCTCCTCCGGGTCGAGCAGTCCCGCCTGCCCGGAGTCCTCCACGAGCCGGTTGAGCTGCTCGCTGGTGAACACCGCCTCGACCTCGTCCTTCGGCTCGACGCGGAAGAGCCGCAGGATGGCCTGGGCGACGGCGCCGAGGGCCACGGTGATGGGCTTGCAGAAGCGGGCGAACCAGACCAGGCCGGGGCTGAGCCACAGCGCGACCTTCTCCGGGGCCGCCATCGCCAGGTTCTTCGGCAGCATCTCGCCGATGACCAGATGGAAGAAGACCACCGCGGCGAGCGCGATGACGTAGGTGAGCGGGTGGATCATGCCGTGCGGCAGGTGGATCCACTCGAACACCGGCTCCAGCAGGTGCGCCACCGTCGGTTCGGCGACCGCGCCCAGCGTCAGCGAGCAGAGCGTGATGCCGAACTGGGCCGCCGCCATCATCTGCGGCAGCCGCTCCAGTCCGTACAGCACCTGCCGGGCGCGTGCCGTGCCCAGCGGTTCGATCTGGCTGCGGCGGACGGAGACGAGGGCGAACTCGGCGCCGACGAAGAAGCCGTTGGCGAGCACGAGCAGCGCCGCGAAGGCGAGTTGGAGGACGCTCATCGGGCGACCTCCACCACGGGACCGGTCCGCACCAGGCGGACCCGCTCGGCCCGGTAATGGCCGACCCGGCGCACCGACAGCCGCCAACCCGGCAGCTCCGCCTTGTCGCCGACGGCCGGGATACGCCCGAGCAGGTCGGCGACGAGTCCGGCGACGGTCTCGTACGGCCCCTCGGGCACGTCGAGCCCTATGCGCTGGAGGATGTCGACCCGGCAGCTGCCGTCGGCGTCCCAGGCGGGCCGGCCCTCCTCCGGCGGTGCGGCGGCGAGTTCGGGCAGGTCCTGGCCGTCGTGTTCGTCGCGGACCTCGCCGACGATCTCCTCGACGATGTCCTCCAGGGTGACGACTCCCGCCGTGCCGCCGTACTCGTCGACGACGACCGCGATGGGCTGCTCGCTGCGCAGCTGGGCGAGGAGCGGCTGGACCGGCAGGGTCTCGGGGACGAGCAGCGCCGGGCGGGCGATGCGGCCGACCGGGGTGCGCAGCCGGTCACTCGAACGGATCGCCAGCGCGTCCTTCAGATGGACCATGCCGACGATTTCGTCGATCTTCTCCCGGTAGACCGGGAAGCGGGACAGACCCGTGGCCCGGGTCAGGTTGACGACGTCCTCGGCGGTCGCCGACGAGTGCAGGGCGCTCACCTTCACGCGAGGCGTCATGACGTGCTGCGCGGTCAGTTCGGCGAGCGACAGCGTCCGTACGAAGAGGTCGGCGGTGTCCTGCTCCAGGGCGCCGGCCTGGGCGGAGTGCCGGGCCAGGGAGACGAGTTCGTCGGGGGTGCGGGCGGAGGCCAGCTCCTCGGTGGGCTCGATGCCCAGGGCGCGCACGAGGCGGTTCGCGACCGAGTTCAGCGCGGCGATCACCGGGCGGAACAGACGCGCGAAGACGTGCTGCGGGCCGGCGACGAAGCGCGCGACCTGCATCGGCCGGGACACCGCCCAGTTCTTGGGCACGAGCTCGCCGATCACCATCTGCACGGCCGACGCCAGCAGCATGCCGACGACGACAGCGACACCGGGTACCGCGCCCTCGGGGATGCCGATCGCGGTGAAGGGGCCGCCCAGCAGTTCCGCCAGCGCCGGTTCGGCGAGCATGCCGACGACGAGGGAGGTGATGGTGATGCCGAGTTGGGTGCCGGAGAGCTGGAAGGACAGCTCCCTGAGCGACTCGACGACCCGGTGGGCCCGTCGGTCGCCCTCGGCCGCGGCCTTCTCGGCGTCCGTCGCCTCGACCGTGACCAGGCCGAACTCGGCGGCCACGAAGAAGCCGTTGGCGAGAATCAGGAGGAAGGCAGCTGCCAGGAGCAGCAAGGGGATGGTCATGACGCGGCCGCCCCGGTATGTCGGGAGGGGGCGGCGCAGGTACTACAGGACGATCCGTCCATCGCTGGAGGGAGTCACTCCTCGGGTAGCAGGAACCTCTGAAGACCGGTCGGAACATCAGTGGCGGAGGCGCCACAGATACGCCTCCGCCAACAGATTAATCAAGACATGGGGATTTACGGCAGGGTGAACGTCCCTCGGTCAGCCCTGCCGGTCCCCGGGTTCGGTGACGGACCGGGCCTCGGCGAGCGCCCGCAGGGCGCGCGCGTCGGCGATGGCGCGCTGCTTGGCGATGCCCGGCTGGATGCCGAGCGCGGGCAGGCTGGTGCCGTCGCTGAGGTTGAGGAACACCCAGGGATCACCCGGGCGGAGGTTCACCTGAAGGATCTCGGCCCAGTCCAGACGGCGGCTGCTGGCGATGTTCACCACGGTGACGCCGGACTCGTCGGCGACGACCTTGACGCGCGCCAGCATGGCCAGCACGCCGAACATGAGCGCGCCGGTGAGGATGAAGCTGAGGCGTTCGCCGGGGCCGAGCTTCTCCAGCAGCAGCGCGATCGCCGTGATGACGACGAAGATCGCGCTGCCGGCGGTGAGCAGGACGGCCCGGGTGCGGCCCGGCCGGAATGTGACGGGCAGAGTGGGCGGTTCGGAGGACACGGGTCGTTCGGAGGACATCGGTGTACGGCTTCTCGGTTCAGAGGCGGCAGGCGTGGATGGCCGTGGTCAGGATGGCCCGGGCGCCGATGTCGTACAGGTCGTCCATGATGCGCTGGGCCTCCTTGGCGGGAACCATCGCCCGGACGGCGACCCAGCCCTCGTTGTGCAGCGGCGAGACGGTCGGGGACTCCAGGCCCGGCGTGAGCGCGACGGCCTTCTCGAGCTGCTCGACGCGGCAGTCGTAGTCCATCATCACGTACGTCCGGGCGACCAGGACGCCCTGGAGGCGGCGCAGGAACTGCTGCACCTTGGGCTCCTCGCCGTCCGCGCCGGTCTGGCGGATGACGACGGCCTCGGACTTCATGATCGGCTCGCCGACGACCTCCAGGCCGGCGTTGCGCAGCGAGGTGCCGGTCTCGACGACGTCCGCGATGACCTGGGCGACACCGAGCTGGATGGCGGTCTCGACGGCGCCGTCGAGGTGGACGACGGAGGCGTCGACGCCGTGGTCGGCGAGGTGCTTGGCGACGATGCCCTCGTAGGAGGTGGCGACCGTCTTGCCGTTGAGGTCCGCCAGGTCGTGGCCGACGATGCCGGGCTTGGTGGCGAAGCGGAAGGTGGAGCGGGCGAAGCCCAGCGGCAGGATCTCCTCGGCGTTGGCGCCGGAGTCGATCAGCAGGTCGCGGCCGGTGATGCCGATGTCGAGCTGGCCGGAGGCGACGTAGATGGCGATGTCGCGGGGGCGCAGGTAGAAGAACTCGACGTCGTTCTCGGGGTCGACGATCCGCAGTTCCTTGGACTCGCGGCGCTGCTGGTAGCCGGCCTCATGCAGCATCTCCGCCGCAGGGCCGGACAGTGAACCCTTGTTGGGGACGGCGATGCGCAGCATGAGGTCGGCTTCCTTCGTTCGCTCTTACGGGTGTGCGGTTGCTGGGTGCTCAGAGGTGGGCGTAGACGTCGTCGAGGGAGATCCCGCGGGCGACCATCATCACCTGGACGTGGTACAGCAGCTGCGAGATCTCCTCGGCGGCCGCTTCCTTGCCCTCGTACTCGGCGGCCATCCAGACCTCGGCGGCTTCTTCGACGACCTTCTTGCCGATGGCGTGGACGCCCTTGCCGACCAGTTCGGCGGTGCGGGAAGTGGCGGGGTCGCCGTGTGCGGCCTTGTGCTGGAGCTCGGTGAAGAGCTCCTCGAACGTCTTCTTGGACATGGTGACGCTCAGCCTATGCCACATACGGGATTCGTCAGCGCCATGGTTCAGATACTGAGCGGAGGGTCGCCGCCGTCGCCACGGCCGCCGTCACCGCCTCGTGCCCCTTGTCCTCGTTGGAGCCCTCGATGCCCGCCCGGTCCAGGGCCTGCTCCTCGGTGTCGCAGGTCAGCACGCCGAAGCCGACGGGGACGCCGGTCTCGACCGAGACCTGGGTCAGGCCCTGGGTGACGCCCTGGCAGACGTACTCGAAATGGGGGGTGCCGCCGCGGATGACCACGCCGAGCGCCACGATCGCGTCGTAGCCGCGCCCCGCGAGGACCTTGGCGACCACCGGGAGTTCCCAGCTGCCGGGGACCCGCAGCAGGGTCGGCTCGTCGATCCCCAGGTCGTGCAGGGCGCGCAGCGCGCCGTCCACCAGACCGTCCATCACCTTCTCGTGCCACTGCGCCGCGATGACCGCGACCCTCAGGTCGCCCACATTGCGTACGGACAGCTCCGGTGCGCCCTTGCCGCTCACGTTCTTGCGTCTCCTCGGTGTGCTCTTACTGGTTGGTGCAGGTGGACAGGGCGGCCTCGGGGGCCGGGTCCAGCCAGGGCAGGTCGTGGCCCATCCGGTCGCGCTTGGTGCGCAGGTACCGGAGGTTGTGCTCGCCCGCCTGTACGGGCATCGGCTCCCGCTCGGTGACCTTTATGCCGTGCGCGAGCAGGGCGTCGGACTTGTCGGGGTTGTTGGTCAGCAGGCGCACGCTGCGCACGCCCAGGTCCGCCAGTATCTGTGCGCCGGCGCCGTAGTCGCGGGCGTCGGCGGGCAGGCCGAGTTCGAGGTTGGCGTCGAGGGTGTCACGGCCGCGTTCCTGGAGTTCGTACGCACGCAGCTTGGACATCAGGCCGATGCCCCGGCCCTCGTGTCCGCGCAGGTAGACGACGACTCCCCGGCCCTCGGCGCGGATGCGCTCCAGGGCCGCCTCCAGCTGGGGGCCGCAGTCGCAGCGCAGGGAGTGGAAGACGTCGCCGGTGAGGCACTCGGAGTGGACGCGGGCGACCACGTCCTCGCCGTCGCCGAGCTCGCCGTGGACGAGGGCGACGTGCTCGACGCCGTCGACGGTGGAGCGGTAGCCGTACGCCGTGAAGGTGCCGTGGGCGGTGGGCAGATGGACCTCGGCCTCGCGGCGGACGGTGGGTTCGACGGTGGGCTCGGTGAAGACCGGCTCGTGCTCGGCCGGTGGTGCGGCCTGCTCCGGCGACTCGGTGCCGCGGAGGTGGGCGATGAGGTCCTCGATGGAGATGATCGTCAGGCCGTGCTTGCGTGCGAACGGGATCAGCTGGGGCAGCCGCAGCATCTCGCCGTCCGCGCCGGCGATCTCGACGATGGCGCCGGCCGGGCGCAGCCCCGCGAGCCGGGCCAGGTCGACGGCTGCCTCGGTGTGGCCGTTGCGGACGAGGACGCCGCCGGGCCGGGCGCGCAGCGGGAAGATGTGGCCGGGGCGGACGAGGTCGGACGGCTCGGCCTTGCCGCTCGCGAGGAGCTGGAGCGTGGTCGCGCGGTCGGAGGCCGAGATGCCCGTGGTCACGCCGTGCTCGGCGGAGGCGTCCACGGAGACGGTGAACGCGGTCTTCATCGACTCGGTGTTGTCGTCGACCATCTGCTGCAGCCCAAGCCGGTCCAGCTCCTCGCCCTCCATGGGGGCGCAGATCAGGCCGCGGCACTCGCTCATCATGAAGGCGACGATCTCGGGGGTGACCTTCTCGGCGGCGATGACGAGGTCGCCCTCGTTCTCCCGGTCCTCGTCGTCGACGACCACGATCGGGCGGCCCGCGGCGATGTCGGCGATGGCCTGCTCGACCGGGTCGAGCGTGAGGTCCTCGGGGCCTTGGGTGGGGTACAGGATCGGTGGGATCGAAGGGGTGGCGCGGAGCGCCTCGTTCGGGGTGGTGGTGGGAGACGGGTGGGCGGTCATGCCGGCGCTCCTTCCAGGACGGGCCGCGCGTCGTTGCGGGAGCGCAGCCACCAGTCGCGCATGCCCCACAGGACGAGTGCGCCGTAGATGACGTAGACGAAGCCGGAGAAGGCGTAGCCGTTGGCGAAGTTGAGGGGGACGCCGACCAGGTCGACGAGCAGCCAGGCGAACCAGAACTCGACCATGCCGCGCGCCTGGGCGTACATGGCGACGATGGTGCCGACGAATATGTAGGCGTCGGGCCAGGGGTCCCAGGACAGGGTGGGGTACGCCTTGAAGAGCAGCGCCACCGCGACGGTGCCGGCGGCTGCCGCCGCGACCATGGCCGCGCGCTCGCGCCAGGTGGCGAACCGTACGGCGATGTGCCCGTCCTCGGCCTGACCCTTGCCGCGCTGCCACTGCCACCACCCGTACAGGGCGACGAGCATGACGACCGCCTGCTTGCCCGCGCTGCCGGTGAGATGTCCGAAGAAGGCGCCGAAGAGGATCAGGCCGGCCAGGAACTGGACGGGCCAGGTCCATATGGAGCGCCGCCAGCCGAGGGCGAGGGCGGCGAGGCCGAAGAGGTTGCCGACCATGTCGGACCAGAGGATGTGCTGGCCGAAGAGGGTGAAGGCCTCGGAGTTCAGCGAGTTCACCGGGCCGTCGCCCCTTCGGAGTCGGCCCGGTCGCCCAGCATCCGCTCGACGTACTTGGCGATGACGTCGACCTCGAGGTTGACCGGGTCGCCGGGCTGCTTCTGGCCGAGCGTGGTCAGGGCGAGGGTGGTCGGGATCAGGCTGACGGTGAAGAAGTCGGGCCCGGCGTCGACGACGGTGAGGCTGATGCCGTCGACGGTGATGGAACCCTTCTCGACGACGTACCGGGAGAGGTCCGCGGGGAGCGAGATCTTCACGATCTCCCAGTTGTCGGAGGGCTTGCGCTCCAACACCTCGCCGGTGCCGTCGACATGGCCCTGCACGATGTGCCCGCCGAGGCGTGCGCCGACGGCGGTGGGGCGTTCGAGGTTGACGCGGGAGCCTACGGCCAGGACGCCGAGGCTGGAGCGGTCGAGGGTCTCGGCCATGACGTCGGCGGTGAACTCGTCGCCCTCGTGGTCGACGACCGTGAGGCAGACGCCGTTGACCGCGATGGAGTCGCCGTGCTTCGCGCCGTCGGTCACGACGGGGCCACGCACTCGAAAGCGACAGGCGTCGTCGAGGGTCTCGACGGCGGTGATCTCGCCCAGCTCTTCGACGATTCCGGTGAACACTTCCCGGGTCCTCCTGCCTCATTCGGGCACGGACTCCGGGGCCTGTCGATGACGACAGAATGTACGAGCAGGGACACCGGGGGCGACGCCGGACAGGGCTCGCCTCATGGACGAACCGGTACGGCGGCGCGCATGAATGCCCGCCCGCCGCGCACTGCCTCCCATCCGGACTTTAACCGTCGGTCCAGGAATTTCACCTGGTCAACCGGCCGCTGGAGGCGACCGGGTCGCGGACTGTAACCGCCGGTTCGGACTTTCACCGACCCCGGAGTGCGCTGCTTCTGGTACAGGGCCAGTGTGCCACGCCTGATCGGCATCCATGCGGGTGAATACTGTGGGCTGCCTCACAGGCCGCGCCGCAGACCTTGCGCACCCCGTCTCGACGGCCCAACTTCCGCGCCGGGCAGCGGGCTTGAGATTGGTCCATACCTATTGACGCTATGGTCTAGTCCTCTCTAGGGTCGGCGCAACTGACGACGGTGCGGAACCCCCTCACTCTCCGCGGCCTCTTCCCGTGGGGAGCGGAGGGCACGCAGACGGCCCGGTGGCGGTGACGACGGCCCTTGCCCGCCGCCGGGTCCCCCAACTCCCGCCGCCGCAGGTTCCGGCCCGCAGCGACGCAGGACCGTCTGTCACATTTCCGCACCGGGTACTCGTCCCAGCTGACGAGGGCGCCCCGTCCGGGGGCGCCCGGCGTCCGAAGGGGCTGAAGCGACATGACCACGATCCTGGTGACCGGCGGCACCGGAACACTCGGCCGGCTCGTCACCGAGCGGCTGCGGGCGGACGGGAACGAGGTGCGGGTGCTCAGCCGGCATGCCCAGCCGTACGCCGTCGACCTGCGCAAGGGCGGTTCCGGGCTGGATGCGGCGGTTGCGGGTGTGGACACGATCGTGCACTGCGCGAGCTCGCCGGGCGGCGGTGACGAGGAGGCTGCCGCGCATCTGATCGCGGCGGCACGGAAGGCCGGAGTACGGCACCTGGTGTACATCTCGATCGTCGGCGTCGACCGGGTGCCGTTCGGCTACTACCGGAGCAAGCTCGCCGTGGAGCGGCTGGTCGAGGAGTCGGGGCTGGGCTGGACGGTGCTCCGGGCGACGCAGTTCCACGACTTGCTGGTGAGGGTGTTCGGGATCGTGTCCAAGCCGCCCGTCATGCTGCTGCCGGCCCGGGTGAAGGACCAGCCGGTCGAGGTGGCCGAGGTCGCGGACCGGCTCGCCGAACTGGCTCCGGGAGCCCCGGCCGGGCGGGTCGGGGACATGGGCGGCCCCGAGGTGCGGACCCTCGACTCGCTGGCCCGCGCCTACCTGAAGGCGACGGGCCGCAGGCGGCTCGTGGTGAGCGTGCCGCTGTGGGGGAAGGCGTACCGGGGTTTCCGCTCGGGTGGCCATCTGACGCCGGGGCTCGCGGTGGGCAAGGTGACGTTCGAGGAGCATCTGGCGCGGCTCGTCGGGGGTGGGCGCGACGCCTGACGGCGATCCGCGGCACGTCGGTGCCGTCGGGTTCTCGCGTACGGCGGGGGCGGTGGGTCGGTGGGTCGGCGGTCGGCTGGTCCGGTCGCACCGCGATCCGACGGCACAGCGTCCCAGCACTCCGCAGCTCATCGATCCGGCGGCGTGAACAGCTCGTCCTGTGCGGCGTCCCGCGCCGTGAGCAGCGCCCCGCGCAGGACGGCGCCGCCGCCCAGGCCGCCGGCCCGCACCACGGTCGCCAGCGGCGACATCCGCCGGGTCCGCTCCTCCACCCGCCGGGCGAGTTCCTCCCCGCCTGCCCGCCCGACCTCGCCGCCGAGGACCACGCAGCCCGGGTCGAGGACGGCGACGACGGAGGCGACGCCGATGGCGAGGCGGTCGGCCAGGGCGTCAAGGAAGCGGGAGGCGGACGCCGGGGCGTCGAGCGGACCGGGCGACGGTGTGGTGCCGGCCGTGCCGGCCGTGCGGGACATGCGGGACATGCGGGACGCGGTGGATGCGTCCGGCGCCCCTACCCGCGACGTGCGCGCATCCCCGTCCACCGACCCTGCCCGCTGCCCACGCCCATCCCCGTCCGCGGCCCCTCCCCGCTCCGCGCCCGCACACCCGTCCGCCGTCCCGTCGCCACCCGCCGCGACCAGCGCCACCGCGTCCCTGACCACGCCGGCGGCCGGCGGCTCGTGCACGGTGACGTCCTCGGCGGTCAGCCCGTACGCCGCCGCCAGTTCCACGATCGCCGCCGACCCCGCCAGCGAGTGGAACCCGCCCTCGCAGTCCACCGCCGACGGCAGTCCCGTCGTCCCCGGCACCGGCAGGAACCCGATCTCCCCGGTGCCGCCGGAGGCCCCGCGGCGCAGGGCACCGTCGAGGACCACGGCCGCGCCCGTGCCGTGGCCCAGCCACAGGAGCACGAAGGTGTCCCGGTCGCGGGCGACCCCGTCGCGCTGTTCCGCGAGGGCGGCCAGGTTGGTCTCGTTCTCGACGTTGACGCGGGCCTCGGGGAGCCGTTCCTGCAGGGCCGCCACCAGTCGGCGGTGCCATGCGGGCAGGCCCGAGGAGTCCCGCAGTTCGCCGGTCGCGGGGTCGATCAGACCGGGCGCGCCGATGCCCACCGTGTGGAGCCGGTCCGCCCCCGCCTCCTTCACGACCCGCTCCACCAGCGCCACCGCCTGCTCCACGGCGGGCCCGGTCCCCGTGTCGCCGCGGATCGGTACCGACGCCTCGGCGAGCACGGCCCCGACCAGGTCGGACACCACCACCGAGACGCCCTCGGTACGGACGTCCAGCGCCGCCAGATGGGCTCGGCCGGCGACGATGCCGTACAGCTTGGCGTTGGGCCCGCGCCGCTGCTCCCCCGCCTCCCCGACCACCTCGATCAGGCCGGCGCCCGTGAGGCGTTCGACGAGGTCGGCGACGGTCGGCCGGGACAGACCGGTCAGCTGCTTCAACTGCGCTGCCGTCAACGGGCCCTCCTGCTGCAGCAGTCGTAGGGCGAGCCGGTCGTTGATGGCCCGGGCGGTGCTCGGGGATGCGGGCATGCCGGGATCCTTCCAGATCGGCGGGATTGGGCGGCGGGGGCGGCCGGAGGTACGGCGGCGGGTGGCCGTGGAGGCACTCTATCTATCAGGCAGGGTTCCTGATAGTTTACGCGCGGCTCGGACGAGAAGCTCGGCAAGCGAGGAACGGGAGGGGCCGGACAATGAGTGAGGTGGTCTACGACCCGCGCGAGCTGCGGCGCGCCCGGTACGCCGTGGCGGCCGTCTTCGCCGTGCACGGTGCCGTCACCGGCTCCTTCGCGACGCGGGTGCCGTGGATCCAGGACCATGCCGGCGTCAGCGCGGGCCAACTCGGGCTCGCGCTCGCCTTCCCCGCGCTCGGCGCGTCCGTGGCGATGCCGCTGGCGGGCAGCATCAGCCACCGGTTCGGCGCCCGCAACGCCCTGCGCGGACTGATCGCCCTGTGGACACTCGCGCTCGTCCTGCCCGCACTCGCCCCCAACCTGCTGACCCTCTGCCTCGCCCTGTTCGTCTACGGCGCCACGGCGGGCATGGCGGACGTGGCGATGAACGCCCTCGGCGTCGAGGTCGAGAACCGGCTGGACCGGTCGATCATGTCCGGGCTGCACGGGATGTGGAGCGCCGGCGCCCTGATCGGCTCGGCGGCCGGCACGCTCGCGGCCCACCTGGGCTCGGACGCCCGGCTGCACCACGCGCTCGCGGCGGCGGCCCTCACCTTCCTCGGCGTGCTGGCCTGCCGGTGGGTGCTCGACCTGCAGCCCGCCGAGGACGAGGAGCCGCCGCCCCGGTTCGCGCTGCCGCCCAAGTCGGCGCTGCTCATCGGCGCGGTCGGGTTCTGCGCGGTCTTCGCGGAGGGCGCGAGCCTGGACTGGTCGGCGGTGTATCTGCGGGACCAGTTGGACACCTCGGCCGGTCTCGCGGCCGCCTGCACGACCGGGTTCACCCTCACCATGGCGATCGCCCGGCTCGCCGGCGACAAGGTGGTGGACCGCTATGGCGCCGTACGCACGGTCCGGTTCAGCGGCATCCTCGCCACGCTCGGCGGACTGCTCATCGTCGTCTCGGACGTGCCGGCCCTGGCGATGACCGGGTTCGCGCTGCTGGGTCTGGGCATCGCCGTGGTCGTGCCGCTGTGCTTCGCGGCGGCGGGACGCAGCGGCCCCAACCCCTCGCTGGCCATAGCGGGTGTCGCGACGATCACGTACACGTCGGGGCTCGTCGCCCCGAGCGCGATCGGCGGGATCGCCCAGGCCACCAGTCTGATGGTGTCGTTCTGCCTGGTCACCCTGCTCTCGTCGGGGCTGGTCGGGTTCGCGCGGGTCCTGCGCGCCGGTGACCGCGACCGCCCGAAGGTCAGCCGACCGGACGCAGCAGTTCCCGACCCGCGACCCTGAAGCCCGCACTCCACAGCATCTGAAGCCCGCACCAGCACAGCATTGGACAGGCTCCGGCGTACGGAGCGATGATCCGGCCTGACGAACGGCTCCCGGCTTGGCGCGCACTCCCGCCCTGCGGTGGGGCGGGAGCGGGACCGGGTGGGTCCGTCAGGCCAGTTCGCCGAAGCCCTCAAGGAGGAGCTTGGCGGTCTTCTCCGCGCCGTCGGTGCGGATGGCGGTCGCCAACTCCCTTGCTGCGGCGGTGGTCTGGGAAGACAGGGCCGTTGCCAGGGCGGCCGACAGGGACTCCAGGGTCGGGACCGGGCCGTCGTGGGCCGCGCCGACGCCCAGGGTGGCCACCCGGCCTGCCCAGTACGGCTGGTCCACCAGCTGGGGAACCACCACCTGGGGCACACCCGCCCTCGCTGCCGTCGTGGTGGTGCCCGCCCCTCCGTGGTGGACGACGGCGGCCACGCGCGGGAACAGCGCCTGGTGGTTCGTCTCCCCTGTGGCCAGACAGTCGTCCTGGTCGTCGATCAGCGCCAGGTCGGCCCAACCCCGGGAGACGAGCACACGGCGGCCCTGTGCGCGTACCGCCTCCATGGCCACCCGGGCGGCGTCGGATGAACCCTGCATGGCCATGCTGCCGAAGCCCACGTACACCGGCGCTTCCCCGGCCTCCAGGAAGTCCTCGACATCGGCGGGGAGCGGGCGCTCGTCCGGCTGGACCCAGACTCCGGTCTGTACGACGTCGAGCTCCGCCGGCTCCTGCCACGGTCCGAGCACCGGGTCCGCGGCCAGCAGGGGCCGACGGGTGATCGCGTAATCGCGGACGCTGTCCAGGGGCGGCAGCCCCACCTCCTCCCTGAAGGCGGTGAGTCCGGGGCCGTAGACCGCGTTCTGGCCCTCGACGTCCAGGTCCCACAGCGTCCGGTTGTCGGTGACTCCCTCGGGGAGGGGACGGCCTGGCAGCGGGTACGGCGGGTGGTGCGGCGACGGCAGCATGCCGGGGAAGTAGGACACGTACGCGAACCGCAGCCCCAGCTTCCCGGCCGCCGTCCTGGCTCCGGCCACTGCCGGGAACAGACCGGTCGCGACCACCGTGTCCGCTCCCCCGGCGGCGACGGTCACCGCCTCGTACTGCGCGGCGGCCAGCACCGCCACCCGCTCGGTCATGGAGGGCGCGGCCGTGGAGTTCACCCCCGCCGCCAGCGCACGGATCGACAGACGGACCGGCACCATCTCCACCCCGACGCCGGCCAGCCGCTCGGCGAACTCCGCGTCCTCGGGCGCGCACACCCGCACCTCGGCCCCGAGCCCACGCAGCGCGATCGCCAGAGCCACCATCGGCTCGACGTCCCCGCGCGATCCGTAAGACGACAGCACCACTCGCATGTGGCAGTTCCCCCTTCGTCCGATCAAGCGATGTTCGCTGAATCTGCTTCTTCGTGGGTGGCACGGTTCGTGTTCTGCACGGCGATGCCTGCGAGCTCACGGACCGCGTCGGCGACGGCGCGGTAGTCGTTGCGCAGGATCTTGGAGTGGTTGCTCGGGACTTTCTTGCTGACGCGGATGTTCGGGTTGCGGGCCAGTATCGGGTCGAGGTTGGCGCGCAGCTGTTCCATCGTCTTCGCGTCGGCACCCAGGTTGCCGCCGGTGGCGATCACGTACCTGACCGGTGCGCTCACCCGGTCGAGGACCGGTTCGAGAGCGGCGGGTGCGCACAGCTCGTTGGCTTCGAGGTTGATCTCCGCATGCTGACCGGCGCTCATCCGTGCGGCCAGGCCGAGCCGGCGGGCGATCGGGAACAGCGGGCTCAGTCGGCGGAACAGCTTGCGGACCTGTTCCCGGGTGTTGTCGTCGAGCCACTCGCTCGGCAGCGCGCCGTCCACGGGCACCACTGCCTGGACGCGGTCGGGGTTGCGGGCGGCCCAGTGCACCGCGATCAGCGCTCCGTAGGACCAGCCCACCAGGATCGGACGCTCTACGCCCCTTGTCCTGAGGACGGCGTCGAGGTCGCGGATGCACGCCTCGAACGAGTAGTCCGCCGATGGCTTCGACTCGCCGCGGGCACGCTCGTCGTAGGTGATGTGCCGGAAGTCGCCTCCGAGGTCGGTGATGACGCGTCGCCAGTGCGTCCGGTCGGCGTAGGAGCCGTTCAGGTAGACCACGGGACGGCCGCTCCCACCGGTGTCGGTGACGGCCAGGGCGGTGTCGTCGACCGGGAGCATGCCGGTCCAGGCGGAGTGCTCGATGGTCATGGCGTTCCTCCGGGTCAGGAGTGGATCAGGAGTGGTGGGCGGCGCGTCCGCCACAGGAAGTGCGGCCGCTGTTCGGGACGGGGGCTCCTCAGGCGCTGCGGGCGGTGATGTCGCCGTGGCTGGTGGTGGCATGGACCGCCAGGCCAGCGGCGCCGTCGGTGTTTTTGAGGGTGTTGTGGATGCGGCCGTGGGCGGTGCCGGCGTCGAGGGTGGCGGAGACTCCGCGGGCGGCACCGACGGTGATGTCGCCGGACCCCGTGCGCAGCGTGACCGTGCCGTGGACGGCCTCGGTGATGTGGAGGTCGCCCTCCTGGGTGCTGATGTCGGCGGAGCCCCCCAGGCGGCCGACCGTGATGTCGCCGGCCTGGAGGGTGAGTCGGGCACTCGCCGTCTCGTCGAGTGTGACCGTGCCCTGCGCGGCCTCGAAGGTGACGTCGCCGAGGCGTCCGACGCCGCTGAGTTCGCCGGCGGCGGTCTTCGCCTCGACGCGGGAGCCGGCGGGCAGCTGCACCACGACCTCGATCGCCCCCGAATGGCCGAGGATCCGGTTCTTCGCGGCCGGGCCCTCGATCCGCAGGACGCCGTCCCCGCGGGCGACTTCGGTCTCCTTGGCCGCCCTCACGTCGCGGCTTTCGGAGGTGTCCGCGGGCAGGACCTCGACCGTGGTGTCGGCACGGTCGGCGGCGATGAACCGTATGTGTCCCGCGGGAACGTCGACGATGACGGAGACCGGGGCGGGGGTGTCGAACTTCTGCATGATGTTCTCCTCCGGAGGAACGGGTCGCGGTTCAAGGCACGGACCGGGCCGAGGAACGGACCGCGGATCGGACCGCGGATCGGACCGCGGATCGGACCGCGGATCGGGTCCTGGATCAGGCTGGGGATCAAGGCGTGGATCAGTTCACGGCCAGATCGAGCTGGAACTCGCGCGTGCGCCGGTAGCCGCGGAAACCAAGCTTCCGGTTGACGGCCACCATGTGGACGTTGTCCTCGGCGTTGTCGGTCTCGACCTCGGTGACACCGGGGTGTTCGGCGCGCAGCCGACGCACCATCGCGGCCTTCAGCCACAGCCCCAGACCGTGCCCGCGGTGCGCCGGCACGACCGCGGTGTCGTACTGCTGGGCCCGCGGCGACGTGCCGTGCGGGAGGACGATCTCGGTGTAGCCGGCCATCGTGCCGTCGTCGTGGAGGGCGGCGACGGTCAGGAGCGTGTCCCCGCGGCCCCCGACGACGCGGGCCATCTCGCGGACGCGGTCGGCGTCCCACTCGACGTGCCCGTAGTCCACGCCTCCCATGGGCATGTCGTTCATCGCGTTCTTGGCGGAGGCGAAGGCCGCGGCGAGGTCGTCGGGGACAGTGCCGGTCCAGCCGGTGAGCCGGTAGCCGGGGTGTTCGGCGTCGGCTACGCGCCGGATCGCGTCCTGGTCCAGCCGATCGAGCTCCAGGATCAGGTGGTCGAGGGTCAGCACCGGCTTGAAGTGCCACCGCTCGGCGAATGCCTCGCCCGGGCCGTCGGCGCCGGTCGCGACGACCAGGCTTCGGCGGTTCTCCGTACGGCAGGCTGCGACGACGGCCGACAGCAGGCGGGATCCGGTGCCCCGGCGGCGGTGTTCGGGGGTGACGTGCAGTTCCAGCTCGGCCAGGTGCTCCTGTCCGGGCTGGGTGAACAGCCGCAGCCCGGCGACGGCGACGGCGGTGCCGTCCTCGTCCGTCGCCATCCAGGTGAGTCGCTGGCTGCCCAGGGCGGGCTTGGTGAGCTGGGCGTGGATCTGCCCGGGGCCGGGCGGCGGAACGTCCGGCAGATCGTGGGCCATCGAGGCGGCGACGACCTGATGCCAGGCGGTTGCCTGGGTGACAGTGATGCGGTGGAGGGGAGTGATGTGCGCGTGTGCGGCCAAGGCGGCGGCTCCTGTGACGGGCGGGATCGGGGTGACCGAGACGGTCGGGGTGTTCAACTCCAGCGAAGGTAGGTCCGGTTGACGGACCCACACATCGGTCGGCGTGACGTAATCCGACGCCGGTAGATCGTGAACGTTGGGTAGGTTGACCGCATGTTGTACGGGCGGGGGACAGAACAGGACCGGATCGATCAGTTGCTCGTGCGTGCCCGAGAGGGCGAGAGCGGTGCGCTGGTGATCCATGGCGAGGCCGGCATCGGCAAGACGGCTCTGCTGGCGTACGTCGCCGAGGCCGCCGGAACCGCCCGCGTACTGCGGACCGTGGGCATCGAGTCGGAGATGGAGCTGCCGTACGGCGGCCTGCACCAGCTGCTGTGGCCCGTGACCGACCGGCTCGACCGGCTCCCGGACGCGCAGGCCACCGCTCTGAAGGCGGCCCTCGGACTCGCCGGCCAGTCGGTGAGCGACCGCTTCGCCGTGGGAACGGCGGTGCTGGCGATCCTCACGGAGGCCGTCGGCGGCGACGACCCGCTCCTGTGTCTGATCGACGACGCGCAATGGCTGGACCAGGCGTCCTTGGACGCCCTGGCGTTCGCGGCACGCCGGCTGCACACCGAGGGTGTGGTGATGCTGTTCGCCGTCCGCGACGGGGTTCCCGGCGGCCGGATCGCGGGCCTGCCGACCCTACGGCTGAGCGGACTCGACACCGGGGCCGTCGACGCCCTTCTCACCGACCGGGCCGGCGACCTGCCGCCCCACGTACGGGACCGGATCGTCGAACAGGCACAGGGCAATCCGCTGGCGCTGCTCGAACTGCCCGCGGCGCTCACCGACGAACAGCGCGGGGGCCGGTTGAGTCCGGTCACCCTTCCGGCCGGGCTGTCCTCACCCGCCGGCCGCATCCAGGAGTCCTTCCAGGGCCACATCCGCCGGCTGCCCGAGGCCACCCGGGCGATGCTGCTGGTGGCCGCCGCCGACGACACGGGCGACCTCGACCTGGTCCTGCGTGCCTCGGCCCGCTTCGGCGCGACGCCGGCGGACCTGGAGCCGGCCGAACGCGCCACGCTCGTCGTGCTGACCGAGCACACCCTGTCCTTTCGCCACCCCCTCGTCAGGTCGGCCACCTACCAGGACGCCGCCCTGGCACGCCGGCTCGCCGCCCACCAGGCGCTGGCCGACGCGCTGGAGGGCGACTCCGGCGGCGACCGGCAGGCCGACCGTCGGGCCTGGCACCAGGCCGCCGCCACCACCGGGACGGACGAGCGGGTCGCGGACGAGATGGTGGCCGCCGCGCAGCGGGCCGGCGGCCGGCAGGGCACGGCCGCCGCTTCGGCCGCGTACGAACGTGCGGCGCAGCTCACGGCGGACGCGGCCAGACGGGCCCGGCTACTGGCGGCGGCGGCCTTCACAGCGGCGGAGGCCGGGCAGTTCGCCCGTACGGCGGCCCTGACCGACCGGATCAACGCGCTCGCCCTCGACCCGGAAACGCTCGCCGACTTCGCCCGGGTCCGGGCCATCGTCGAACTGGACCGCGGATCACCGGGCGAGGCCACCCGCATACTCCTCGCCTGCGCGGACCGGATCGGCGCCAGCGGCGACCTCCCCGCCCTCCTCGCGGAGGCCGTCCAGGCAGCGCACTCCTGCGGCGACCCGCGCCTCCTGGCCGAGGTGGCGGCCCGAATTCCCGACTCGCCGGAGTACGCGGTGATGCGCGCCATGACGGCGCTGTCCCCTGCCGAAGCGCCGGAGTCCCCGGACGCGGCGGGTGCCGTGGACGTGGCGGGTGTCCTGAGCACGGAAGGCGCTCGGGCCGCGGCAGGCGTGCCGGCCGCGACGTGTACCCCGGCGGCCAAGGCTGTCCCCGTGGCTGCCGCAGCCGGATTCGCCGAGCGGATCGCCGCCGGGGCGTACGCCCAGCGGCTCGCCGCCATGGGCACCACGTACGAGATCGCCGCCGCGTGCGTGCGGGACTGCCGCGCCCAGGACGTCGTCGGCTGGCTCCATACCGCGCTGCACCTGCTCGCCGAGGCCCAACTGGCCCTGGGGCGCTACGACGAGGCGCAGGTCTCCGCCGAGGAGGGCCTCGCGATCGCAGAGGAGTACGGCCGCCACCACCGGGGCACGTACCTGCGGGCGACCTTGGCGACGCTCGCCGCCCTGCGTGGTGAGCAGGACCGGTGCGCCGGCCTCGCCGAGGCGGCCCTGGAGCGCGCCGACGCCCACGGCATCGCGCTGGCCGGAGCCCACGCTCAGCGGGCCCTGGGCCTGCTCGACCTCGGGTGCGGCCGGGCGGAGAGCGCGCTCGCCCATCTGGAGGCGGCGAGCGCCCGGGTGGGCCATCCGGCGTTGTCGGCCTGGCTGTTGCCCGATCTCGTCGAGGCAGCGGTGCGGGCCGGCCGCGCGGACCGGGCCGCCGAGCCGTTGACCCGTCTCTCCGAGTGGGTGACCGCATCGAACCGCCCGGCGGCGTTCGCCCTGCTCCACCGCTGCCGGGCGCTGACCTGCCCCGACGATCAACCCGGCGAGGCCGAGCGGCACTTCGCCGACGCCCTGCGCCGTCACGATGAGAACCACGACAAAGGGCGCAACGACGAGGGCCGTCCCTTCGAGCGGGCCCGTACCGAGCTGCTGTACGGCGAGTGGCTGCGCCGCGCACGTCGCCGCACCGACGCCCGGCGCCACCTCCGTGCCGCCCTCGAAGCCTTCGAGGCCCTGGACGCCCGGCCCTGGGCCACCCGCGCCCGCACCGAACTCCAGGCCATCGGCGAGCAGTTCGGCCCGGACGACCGGGCGGACACCCCACTGGCCCGGCTCAGCCCGCAGGAACGCGAGGTCGTCCGGCTCGCCGCCACCGGCGCCACCAACCGCGAGATCGCCACCCAGCTCTTCCTGAGCCCTCGCACAGTCGGCCACCACCTCTACCGCGCATTCCCCAAGCTCGGCATCACCTCCCGTACCGAACTCCCGCAGCTGCTGCCCCAGGACGCCGAAACCGACCAAGGTCTCTGACCTGGCTCAGGTGGTGGAGGCCCGCCCCTGCGGGACTCGTGGCGTCGGGGATACTCCGCAACCTCTGGGCACGCTGCTCAGCGCGCCAAGTCGTAGGCGTACGACGCCGTGAAGGTCCCCGGCTTCCCCCTGCACCCGTCCGACTCCCCCGGCAGCTTCACCCACAGGTAGCCGTCGATCCGCGCCTCCCCCGTGGCGAGCGTCGGCGCCCGGCCCAGCTTGCGGCCCACCGGATCGCACCACTCGCCGTCGGCCGGGGCGCCGGCGCCGTTGCGGCTGGTGTCGATGACGGCGCCCAGGCTCGCGGGGCCGCCGAGGGCGTCGAGGACCTGTCGGTCGTAAGCGATCTCGGCGGCCGTGGTGTGGAAGTTGGAGACGTTGCTGAACACGCCGTCGGAGGACGCGGTCGAGGCGGCCCCCGCCTGCCGCAGCCACGCCGCCTGCTTGCCGGGCGCGTTCCACCCCGAGTGCCCGGCGTCGTAGTAGACGCGGGCCTTGGGGTTGGCGGCCTTCAGGACGCGGCCCGCGCGGGCCAGCGAGGCGAAGCGGTCGGCGCGTTCCGCGGCGGAGAGGCACTCCGACTGGGCGACGGAGTCGGGCTCCAGGACCACGATGACGTCGCCGGAGCCCAGCCCGGCGGCGAACCTGTCGATCCAGGCGTCGTACGCGTCGAGGTCGGGCGCCCCGCCCTCGGAGTGCCCGCCGCAGTCGCGGTCCGGGATCGCGTAGGGCACGACCACCGGCACCCGGCCCGACGCCGAACCGCCCGCGGTCACCGCGCGGACCCGGGCGGTGATGGTGGCCGGCGTGAAGTCGGCGAACCACACCGCGGCCGGCTGGGCGGCGATCCGGGACGCGATGACGGCGTGGCGCGGGTCGCCCGCGTTGTCGCGGACCCATGCGAGCACCTTGGAGTCGGGGTGGCGGTAGAGGCGGGCGGACACCACGGTCGGCTGCTGCTTCCTCTCGGTGGCGGTCGGCGACGGCGTGGGGCCGGCCTTCTTCTTCGGGGTCGGGGAAGCCGAGGTCGGAGAGGGAGAGGCCGGTGCCGGGGACTTCGTGGCGGACGGGGACGGCGGGGGCACGATCGGCGGGGACTGCAGGCTCGGTGAGCGCGTCACCTCGGGCGGGCCGGCCTCGTCGGAGCGTGCTCTGTCGTCGAGGGCGGACATCATGCCGGTCACGGTGCCGACGGCGACCACGACCGAGGCCGCCACGACCATGGCATGGCGCCGGGCCGCCCTCCTTCGCTCGGACCTGCGTGCGGCCAGCCGCTGGGCACGTAAGCCTGACACGGTCCCGCTCCCCCTCCCCCACAGCGAGCGCGTTCCCCCGTTCTGGGGAAGCGCCGGGCCCGCCGACACTCCGGTCAGCCTAAAGCTGGGACTCTGCCCCCATGGCGCAATGCGAACAATTCACCACACCCGTGGACGCGGTCGTCTCCCGTATGCGCGCCCTCGACGCGGCCCTGCCCGAGCGCGACGGGGTGGCGGTCTTCAACCGCGTCTACCTCACCGTCACGGAGGCGGTCGACCGGCACATCGACGGCGGCCGGTTCGCGGACGCGCGGGCGGCGATCACGCTGGACGTGCGGTTCGCGGAGCGGTATCTCGCGGCGGTGGAAGCGGCCGAGGACGAGCGTCGCCCACCGGCCTGCTGGCGGCCCCTGTTGCAGCTGCGCCGCCATCCGGGCGTACGACCGCTGCAGTTCGCGCTGGCGGGCATCAACGCGCACATCGGCCACGATCTGGCGCTCGCCGTGGTGGACGCCTGTCGTAGCCTCGGCTGCGAACCCGTCGAGCTGGAGGACGAGTTCGATCGGGTGGGTGATCTCCTCGTCTCGCTGGAGGAGCGCATCCG
The DNA here is from genome assembly GCF_044455405.1 of Streptomyces sp. NPDC051243. Lineage (NCBI taxonomy): Bacteria > Bacillati > Actinomycetota > Actinomycetes > Kitasatosporales > Streptomycetaceae > Streptomyces > Streptomyces sp. NPDC051243. The sequence goes on from NZ_JBITES010000023.1 coordinate 92,315, forward strand.
CGAAGATCTGATGCCGGGTCCCGACCTGCTCCAGATCGCCGACCCGCTCACGCATCTGCTCGGCTCCTGGAGCCTGGAGCGGGCCCGGGACGCCACCTGGTCGACGGCCCGGGCACTGTGGGCGCTGCGCGGACTCCCGGACTTCGCCGAGGAGTTCACCGAACGACTGGACGCGGCGGTGGGGTTCGCGGGACGCATGCTGCTCACGCCGCTGCCGGACTGATCCGGCCACGTCGCGTGCCGCGCCCTTCAGGTCCGCTGCCCCCGCGTTAGGTTGAGCGTTGAACTGCCACGGGCGAAACGACGCAAAGGAGCGTACGCATGGCCATCCGGCTGGGACTGCATCTCCCCCAAGCTCGGCAGTACGACATCGGACGCGATGTACCGGAGGTGGCGCGCGCCGCCGAGCAGATCGGCTACGACAGCCTGTGGGTGTACGAGCGTGCCCTCTTCCCGGAGCCCCAGACCCAGGGCCTGTACGGCGTCCCCGGGCTCCCCTGGCCCGACCACTACCGCGGAGTCCCGGATCCCCTGGTGACCCTGACCCTCGCGGTCACCGCGACCGAGCGGGTCGAACTCGGCACAGGTGTCCTGGTGGCCGGGCTGCACCACCCGTTCCGGCTGGCCAAGGCCCTCGCCACACTGGACTCGGCGAGCGGCGGCCGGCTGGTGGCGGGCCTCGGCACGGGCTGGTCGCTCGACGAGTACGCGGCCGCAGGCGTGGCCCCCTTCGAGGAGCGCGGCCGGGTCCTGGACGAGATCCTCGACGTCTGCCAGGCGGTGTGGGGCCCGGACCCGGTGACCTACGAGGGCGGCCTCACGAAGATCAACTCCTCCGTGGTCGGCCCCAAGCCCGCCCGGCCGATCCCCGTCCTGCTGGCGGCCACCAGCAAGAAGGCGATGACCCGGCTCGTCGACCGCGCCGACGGCTGGTTCCCCGTCGCCATGGGCGCCGACCAGCTCGCCACGGGCCTGCGCCAGGTGCGGGAGCTCGCGGCCGAGCGCGGCCGCACCGAGCCGCTCCGGACGGTGGCCCGGATCAACGCCCTGCACACACCCAAGGCGTACGACGGCGACGACCGCCAGCCCTTCCAGGGCAGCGTCGGCCAGATCGTCGAGGACCTCGCGGCCCATGCCGAGTCGGGCGTCGAGGAGTTCTACATCGACGTCCAGTGCACCTGCCGGGACGGCCAGGAGCTGAAGGACGTCGCCGCGGAGGTGTTCGAGGCGGTGCGGTCCGCCGGGATCTGAGCCCGGGCCTGGCTCAGTCCTCGGGCAGCTCGACGGGCGCGATCTCGTCGTAGACGTCGCCCGGGCCCGGGTTGCTCGCGTCCGTCGCCCCGCCGAAGTGGTGCATGACGCCCCAGACCGCGTTCAGCGCGGTCTGGACGGCGCCCTCGGCCCAGCCTGCCGTCCAGGAGATGTCGTCGCCGGCGAGGAAGATGCCCCGCTTGTCCTCGGGCAGCCGGTCCTGCATGAAGTGCGTGAACAGGCGCCGCTGGTAGCGGTAGTGGCCGGGCAGGTTGGCCTTGAACGCGCCCATGAAGTAGGGCTCGTTCTCCCAGGAGACCGTCACCGGGTTGCCGATGATGTGCTTGCGGATGTCGACCTTGGGATAGATCTCGCCGAGGGACTTCAGCATGACCTCCATCCGCTCGTTCGCGGACAGCGGCAGCCACTTCAGGCTGTCGTCGCACCAGGTGTACGACAGGCAGATCACGGCGGGCTTGTCCGGACCGTCGTCGAGCAGGTAGGTCCCGCGCGTCATCCGGTCGGTCAGCGTCATCGACATGACGTCCCGGCCGGTCGGATTTCCCCTGTCGTCGACGGCCTTGTCCAGCCAGAACGGCCGGTCGACCGGCACGAACAGCTTCGACGACTCCATGTAGTGGGTGCGCTCGATCGCCGTCCAGTGGTCGATCGGGAAGAGCGAGTCGTCGCAGGCGATCTTCGACAGCAGCATCCAGGACTGGGCGGTGAAGATCGCCGCCTGGTAGGTGCGGATGTCGCCGTCCGCGTCCGTCACGGTGATCCGGTTGCCGGCGGTGCGGTGCAGGCGGGTGACGGCCGGGCGGGGCCTGCCGTCGGCGTGCAGGGACTTCAGGGACGTCCCGTGGGCCCAGTGGACGATCTTCTCCGGCTCACGCTCCCACAGGCGCAGCGGCAGCTGCTGGGAGCCGCCGACGATGCCGCGGTGGTGGTCGTCGGCCTCGGTGTAGACGACGCGCAGGATCTCCAGGATGGAGTTCGGGAAGTCGGTGTCCCAGCCGCCGGTGCCGAAGCCGACCTGGCCGAAGATCTCGCGGTGCCGGAAGGACTTGAACGCCTCGGAGTCGCAGAGGAAGCCGTAGAAGGTCTGGTTGTCGAGCTTCTCGACGAGCTTCGCCCAGATCTCCCGGATGCGCGGCACGTCCCGCTCACGCATGGCCCGGTTCATGTCGGAGAAGTCGGCGCCCTCTTCGAGGCACTTGTTCCAGGCGTCGGCGACGTCCCGGTAGACCTGCGGAAGGTCGTCGATCGTCTCGGCGTAGTGGCTCTCGCCCTTGAGGTCGACGACCGTCGAAGGGGTCGCCTCGGCAAGGGGGTTGGGGAAGGGACGGGTCTGCAGGCCCACCAGGTCGATGTAGTGCTGCAGGGCCGTGGAGGACGGCGGGAAGCGCATCGCGCCCATCTCGGCCGTCAGACCCTCGGTGTTGGGGCCGTCGAAGCCGACGGTGCGCAGCCGGCCGCCGATCTCGTCGGCCTCGTACACGACCGGCTTGAGGCCCATCTTCATCAGCTCGTACGCGGCGACGATGCCGGACAGGCCGCCGCCGATGACCGCGACCTCGGTGCCGTGCTCGGTCGCGGGTATCTGGCCGAGGCCCGCCGGGTGGGCGAGGAAGTCGTCGTAGGCGTACGGGAAGTCCGGGCCGAACATGGTGATCGGCGGCTGCTGCTGCTCGTCGGTGTGCTCGACGGCGTTGGGCACCGTGGACGTCATGGGGTACGGACTCCTTGCGACTGCGACAGGGAAAGCGGGGGGAGGTTTCGGCTGCTCAGACGAGCGACCCGTAGAGACCGGGGCGGCGTTCCCCCAGATACGGGTTCGCCTCGCGGGAGGCGGCGAGGAAGGCGGGGTCGACGTCGGCGAGCACAAGCTCCTCACCGCGGCCGGCGCGGGTGCGGGCGACCCCGTCGGGCCCGGCGAGGGTGGACAGTCCGACGAACTCGAACTCCCCTTCCTGGCCGACCCTGTTGACGTACGCGACGTACATCTGGTTCTCGAAGGCCCGCACCGGGATCATCGACTCGGCGACGAACTGGAACGGATGCATCTGCGCGGTCGGCACGACCAGCAGGTCCGTGCCGGCGAGGGCGTGGGCGCGGACGTTCTCCGGGAACTCGACGTCGTAGCAGATCAGGATGCCGACGCGGACGCCGTCGAGGTCGGCCTGGACGACCGGCTGGTCGCCCGGCGTGAAGTGGTCGCGCTCGAAGCAGCCGAAGAGGTGGGTCTTGCGGTAGTTGGCGAGGCGCGTGCCGTCGGCGGAGATCAGCTGGGCGGAGTTGTACACGGTCTCGCCCGCCCGCTCGGGGTAGCCGTAGACGATCGCCAGTCCGTGCCGCGTGGCGAGTTCGGCGACGGCATCGGCGCAGTCGCCGTCCGCGGGCTCGGCGAGGCGGGCGATGTCGTCGCCGATCGCGTACCCGGTCAGGAACATCTCCGGCGCGGCCAGCAGCCCGGCGCCCGCGGCGGCGGCACGGCCCGCGGCCTCGTCGAGGACCTTGAGGTTCTCGACGGTCGAGCCGGGGCGGCCGGAGCTCTGGAGCAGGGCGGTGCGCATGCGTGTCCTCACCGGGGCGGAAGGGTGGTTGCGGGGGCCACGTAGACGGTACGGGCGGCTGACCAGGGCGGACAAGAAGGAGCCGTTGCGCGCTGGTGAGCGGTTTGTTGCGTCGGTCAGGGCTGCGGCGGCGATTCGTTGCGCGCCCTCGGACGGAGGCCCTGTCCGCCTCGGAGCGGAGGGGCGCGCGGGTGTCCCCGCCGTACGGCTGAGGCGGGGTCCCGCCCTCGGTGCGATGTGGCCGGGGCGCGCCCCCGCGACAGTGGTGGCTGTCCGGTTGACCTGCGGAAAGGACCGCCATGAACCGTCGTACGAAGACCGTCGTGCTCTGCTGTGCGCTGCTGCTGCTCACCGCCGGAACGGTCGGTCCCGTCGCCACCGCGACGGACGGGCCGCAGCAGCGCGAGGCGGCCGCGCTCACCGGCACCGCCAAGCTGTACCGCTCGGCCGGGGACGACATCACGTTCTCCTTCGACGCGCATCTGGCGGCCAAGGACACCGCCGACCCGACGAAGGCCACCGGCACCTTCGAGTTCAGCCACTACCTGGGCGACTGGGGCGCCTGGGCGAAGGCCGAGGTCGACTGTCTGGTGACCGGCGGAAAGGTGGCTGTCGTCTCCGGGGTCATCACCGACTCCGACCTGCCGGGCGCCGAGGGCAAGCGGGTCGGCGTCACCGTCCATGACGTCGGTCGTCATGACCGGCTCGGCTACAGCTGGGCCGCCACGGGCCGACCCGGTGCGGGGAACGAGCCGCCCGAGTGCGTGAGCTCCGCCCCCTTCGAGAAGGTCAGGAAGGGGACGGGCGACTTCACGGTCGTGCCGTGGCAGCCCGAGCTCTAGCCAGGGCCGACGCCGTCACCAGATAGGGCACCGCGAGCACCGCGAAGACCGTGCTGTGCGACGCGCCCGCGCCGAGCACTGCGTACACCCCGAACGTGGCGACCGTGGCGAGCTCCGTGCCCAGGCTCGCCACGGAGGTGAGGGTGGCCCGGCGGGACTCGTCGATACGGTGCTGGAGACGGACGTCGGCGAGCACCTCCGCGAGCTGGAACGCTCCGAAGGCCAGGCCGACCAGGGCGACGCCGGCCACCGAACGGGCCGCGGCGCCCACGGCCAGGGCGAGCGCGGCGCCCGCCAGCAGGGCCGCGAGGCCGGTCGTGCCGAGGCGTTCGGCCGGTCCGGACAGGAGGCTTCCGGCGGTGACGCCCGCCCAGATCAGCAGGATCAGATACGGGACGGTCGCCTCGGCGACGCCGATGTCCCGGACCAGCAGCGGGGTGTACTCGTCGAGGGCACCCCATACGGCGGCGACGGCGGGGATCAGTAAGAGCGCGCCGCGCACGGAACGGTCCCTGCGGACCTCGGCGAGCCCGGTCCGCAGCGTCGTCGCCCAGCTGTCGCCCCCGCTCTCCGGCTTCACCCGGTGCTCCGGGAACCGGGCGGCCGTGGCGGCCGTCAGCAGACAGGCCAGGATGCTGGCCGCGCCGACGGCCGGGTAGCCGCCCAGCGCGAAGGCGGGCCCGGCGAGACCGGCGGAGGCCATGGTGCCCAGCAGTCGCGCGGCGCGGGCCCGGCCCATGACCCGCGCGTACCGGTCGGCGGCGTCGAGATGAGCCAACTCGTCGTAGACCAGTGCCTCCAGCGCACCGGAACCGAGCGTTCCGCCGGCGCCCCACAGGACGAAGCCGAGCGCGAAGGCCCAGTACGCCGGCGTGAGCACCCACAGCGCGAAGCCGACGGCGGTGAGCAGCGGGCCGATCCACAGCAGCCGGCGCCGCGACACGGCGTCGGCCCAGGCGCCGGAGGGCACCTCCAGGACCACACCGGTGATGGACCACAGGGCGAACAGGGAGGAGATCTGCCACAGCGACAGGCCGGTGTCGGCGAAGAGCAGCGCGTACACCGGGTAGAGCAGGACGAAGTCGTCGAGGAACGAGTAGCCGTACAGCGTGGTCGTCAGCCGCCGGACGCCGGTGGCGGGCGCGCGTGCAGGTGAGAGTGTCATGAGGCCTTCCCGCAGGGACGTTTCGGACACCGGGGGTGCGGCGTCCGAGGCGGCCCTCGGGAGGCGCGGCTGGTGGATCAATGTCGCCAGGTCATGACACCGATGGTAGGCGGCCGCGGCTCACCCGTGCAGGGAGAATGTGGTGATCACCGCCGCGTGGTCGGACGGCCAGTCGTTGTCCTCGACGTCCGGCCAGGGGCGCGGACGACCGCTGACGTAGGTCTCGGAGTCGAGCACGCGCAGGCCCCGGTGCAGCACGAAGTCGATCCGGTCCTGCGGTTCGGGGCGTCCGCTGCCGTCCTCGTGCACGGGGTGGATCGGCGACCAGGTGTGGCCGGGGTGGGCGGCCGGGTCCGGGTGCGCCTCGCGGTAGGAGTCCCGCAGCCCGGCCTGCTCGGCCGCCTTGGTCACCGGCCACTCCACGTCCGGCCGGTCGAGGTGCGAGGGGGAGTTGAAGTCGCCGACGAGGACGACGGGCACGCCGGGGTCGGCGGCCTCCTCGATCCGGCGCAGGGCGTCCCGCAGCTGGGCGAGCCGCACCCGCTCGTGGGCGATCAGCTCGGCGGCGTCGAGCCCGTCGAAGGCGGACTCGTACGGGCCGTAGGGCGTGTAGTCGAGGTGGGCGGTCCAGAGGTCGACCTGCCGCTCCCCGACCCGGATCCGAACCCCGGCCGCCCCGTAGAAGCCGACGCCGGGGTCGCCGAAGCGGGCCGTGATCGGGTGGCGGCTGATGATCCCGAGGTTCTCGCCGGCCCGGTGGTGGTACCAGCCGAGGGCGTCGGCGAGTTCCTGGGCGGCGGTGCCGTACGTCTCCTGGAGGCCGACCACGTCCACGCCGGTCCCGGTGATGACCTTGAGCTGCTTGGCCCGGTGGTCGTGGACCTTGGTGCCGCCGTGCCAGAGGTTCCAGCTCATGACGCGCAGGCCGGGCGCCGGCAGGGCGCGCGCCCGGAGGTCGCGCAGCCGTTGCGGGGTCACGCCCTCGAGGCTGGCGAGGACGGTGCGTCCGGGGGCCGGCTCGATCGGGGCGAGGGAGGGCACCGCGAGCACCGTGCAGCCGGCCGCCTCGGCGGAGGTGACGCCGGTCGCGGTGTCCTCCACGGCGACGCAGGCGCCCGGGTCGACGCCGAGGGCGTGGCAGGCGGCGAGGTAGGGGTCGGGGGCGGGCTTGGTGCGGTCGGTGTCGTCGGCGGTGACGGAGACCGCGAAGCGGCTCGCGCCGAGGGCCGCGAGGACGGTGTCGGCGACGGCGCGGGGGGATGCCGTGACCAGGGCCGTGGGGACCTGCTCGCGGGCCAGGGCGTCGAGCAGGTCGAGCGCGCCGGGTCGGGGGACGATACCGGCGCGGACACGGTCGGCGAACTCGCGGTGGAGCGCTTCGGCGAGGTCGGTGGCCGACGCTCCCGTGGCCGCGGCCAGCCAGCCGGCGGTGTGCTCGACCGGGCGTCCGAGCACCTCCTGCTGGTCCGCCTCGGTCAGGGTCCGCCCGGCGACGCACTCCACCGCCGCCCACCACAGCTGCTCGGTGTCGACGAGGGTGCCGTCCATGTCGAACAGGACGGCACTCAGGGAATTCCCTGATGCATTTTCACGGTCTCGGGTTGCCACGTTTGCCGACTCTTTCAATTCTCGTCGATACATATTGGACGGAACAATACCTGGGTGAGACGAATTGCAATTCCCTCCGAAATTCATGCTAGGTTGACGCGACCACACCACACCGACCGGAGGTGTCGCATGCGTTTGCCTGCCCGAATCGCCGCGGTATCCGCGGCGCTCGCGTCCGTAGCGGGACTGGGATTGCTGCAGGCTCCGGCCGCCAGCGCTCTGTCCGTGCACTACACGTACAAGGACTGCGACTTCTACGTGGGGATTCCGGTCCATCACTACTACAGTCGCGACGACCAGCGCATATCCGTCGACGGCTCCTGGAAGTGCAAGAGCTCTCACACGTTCCACATGACCTCGGCCATCAACTACCAGCACCCGGCACTCGGCCGCGTCGCGTACGAGCAGAAGAACTACGAATTCAAGAGCAAAAAGTCGGCGAAATGGAGCATCACTCATCAGTGCAAGTTCGACTATCCGAATTCCGGAGCCAAGGCGAAGACCTGGCAGACCGTGTGGCTCCGGGAATACGGCGGCCGTTGGGAGACCCCATCGGTGAACCTCTACTGCGGCATGTTCAAGTAATCACCCGGCCCGGTCCACCACCATCACCGGCTGGTCCGGCAGCGTGACCGCCACGCGGACGCCGGGGGCGAAGTCCCCGGCTTCGGCCGTGGGTACGTCGGCCTTGATCTCGGGGCCGTCGTGCGGCAGTCGCACAGTGAGACGAGTGGTCGCCCCCAGGAACGTGGCGGCTGTCACCTGCCCGTCCCCCTCCGGGTCCGCGGCGACTCGTACGGCCTCCGGGCGGACGAGGACATCCACCTCGACTTCCCCGGCGGGGGAGCCGGACTTCACGGGCACGGTGCGGCCGAGCACCCGCACCGCGCCCGTGCCGTTCGTGCGGCCGGGCAGCCGGCTCACCGTGCCGACGAACTCCGCCACGAACTCCGTCCCCGGGTCGGCGTACAACTCGCGGGGGGTGGAGCACTGCTCCAGGCGTCCACCGCGCATCACCGCGACGCGGTCGGCGATGGACAGGGCCTCCTCCTGATCGTGGGTCACGAACAGCGTGGTGATGCCGAGCTCCTGCTGGATGCGGCGGATCTCCTCGCGCAGGGTGAGCCGCACCTTGGCGTCCAGCGCGGACAACGGCTCGTCGAGCAGCAGGACCCGGGGGCGCAGGGCGAGGGCGCGGGCCAGCGCCACGCGCTGCTGCTGGCCGCCGGAGAGTTGGTGCGGAAAGCGCCCGCTCTTGTCCGCGAGACCGACGAGTTCCAGCAGTTCGGCGGCACGGGCACGGCGCTCGGCCGCGCCGACCTTGCGCATGCGCAGGCCGAAGGCGACGTTGTCGAGTGCGCTGAGGTGTGGGAACAGGCTGTACGACTGGAAGACCATGCCGGCGTCGCGACGGTGCGCCGGGACCCGGGTGACGTCCTCTCCGTCCACCAGGAGGGCGCCCGAGTCAGGGTGCTCGAACCCGGCGAGCATGCGCAGGGCCGTGGTCTTGCCGCAGCCGGACGGGCCGAGGAGCGCCAGGAGTTCACCGGGCCGTACGGCGAGATCCAGCCCGTCGAGGGCGACCGTGCTGCCGAAGGCGCGGCGCAGGCCCCGGAACTCGACCGTGGCGGCCGCGTCGGCCGTGTCGGCCTTCGGCTGGGGTGCTGTGAGTGTCATCTTCCGGGTCACCTCTGGGATCGGATCACTTCTCGGTGGTGGTCGGGGAGGGAGTGCGCCCGCCGAAGGCGGCGATGGCGAGCAGCAGCAGCCAGGTCACGAACAGGCTGAGGACGGACACCGCCACGGACATCTGTGCCTGCGAGCCGCCGATACCGACGATCCAGACGGCGAAGGGCCGGAACTTCAGGATCTGAGCGACCGTGAACTCGCCGAGCACCAGCGCCAGCGTGAGGAACGAGGCGTTCAGCAGGGCCCCGCGAAGGTTGGGCAGCACCGCCCGGACCAGCGCCTGCGCCCAGCCGGCGCCGCAGTTGCGGGCCGCCTCCACGAGGGTGGGTACATCGATCGACCGCAGACCCGCGTCCAGCGCCCGGTACACGAACGGCAGCGCCATCACCGTGTAGGCGAGGACGAGTACTACGGGGAAGTCGGGATTCTGCACCGCCACGAAGGTCTGGAACAACGGAGTCGGCGAGAAGTACTCGGGCCCCCACGTCAGCACCGTGGCGATGCCCGCGACGAACGCGATCGGCGGCACTACCAGCGGCAGCGAGCAGACGATCTCGACGACCGGGCGCAGCCGCCGCGCACCGAGCCGCAGCGCGACCATCGCGGGCACCATCAGCAGCAGGACCAGCGCGATGGTGGCGGCGGCCAGTTCCAGCGAGAGCAGCAGGCTGGAGACGAAACCCTCGGCGCCGAGGATCTGTTCGTAGACGTCGAAGTTCACCCCCTGGCCGGGTACGTCGACCGTGAAGATCACGGAGGCGGCGAGCGGCAGCAGGAAGTAGACCGCGGCGCACAGCAGGACCACACCGCGCCCGGGGCGGACCTTCCCGATTCCGCGACTGGTCAGGCGAGCCATCGGGCACTCCGTCGTTGCAGGGGCAGGTACACGGCCATCACAAGGCCCGCCACGAGGACCATGTCCAGGCTCAGGGCCAGCGCGACGTTCTCCTGGCCGACCAGGACGTTGCCGGCGAGGGCGTCGGCGATCTGCAGGGTGACCAGCGGGATCGAGCTGCCGACCATGGCGGCCGCGGTGGCGTACGCGGCGAAGGCGCTGCCGAAGAGCAGCACGAAGCCGCCGAGCAGTGAGGGGGCGAGCACCGGCAGTGCGACGTGCCGCCAGTACTGGGCGTTGGTGGCGCCGTTGTTCCGGGCGGCCTCACGCCACTGGGTCCGCAGTCCGTCGAGCGCCGGAGTGATGGTGAGGACCATCAGCGGGATCAGGAAGTACAGGTAGGCCAGCGTCAGCCCGGAGAAGCCGTAGAGGCTCCACCCCTTGTCCGTCAGGTCCAGGCGACGGGTGAGGAAGCCCGAGTTGCCGAGCGTGGCGACGAAGGCGAAGGCCAGCGGGACACCGCCGAAGTTGGCGAGGACCCCGGAGGCGGTGAGCACGGCCTCACGCAGCATCTTGGACCGTGAGGTCACCACGGCCTGCGCCAGCAGCAGCCCGCTCACCACGCCGATGGCCGCGGAGAAGGCGGAGAGCTTCACGCTGCCGATCAGGGCGGTGAGGTACGCCCCCTGCAGCGAGGCGGTCACATTGGCGACGCCGTACGAAGTGGCTCCCGTGACGGGGTCCTTGACGGTGAAGGCGCCGTTCATCATGGCCAGGGCGGGGATCCCGAAAGCGAGCGCCACGAAGGCGAGCAGCGGGACGACGGCGAGCCCGCCCCCGACGCGGCGCCGCCGCCCGGAGGGGGCGGCGGGCGCGGCGGCGTCGGTACCGGTGTTCGCCGAGGCGGCGGGGGCGACGGTCGCGTCGGTCCGGGTCGTCATCCGGAGACAGCCTTGCCCCAGCCCTGGGCGAGGACTTCCTTGGCTTTGGCCTGCTGGGCCTCGGTCGGGAAGGCTGCCGTACCCGAGACCTCGGGCAGCTTGGCCGCGGCGGCCTTGTCGAGCGTGCCGGCCTTCTCCATCGAGGCCATGAGAGCCGGGCGGGCGTACCCCTTGAGCCAGAGGTTCTGGCCCTCGGCGCTGTAGAGGTACTCCTGCCAGAGCCGGGCGGCCGCCGGGTGCGGGGCGTCCTTGTTGATGGCCTGCGAGTAGTACTGGGAGAACTTGCCGTCGGTCGGGACGGCGACCTTCCAGTCCAGTCCCTTGGACTTGAACTCCTGCGCGTATCCGGCGTTCAGGTAGTCCCAGTCGATGGTGATGGGCGTCTCGCCCTTCTCGACCGTGGCCGGAGTCGACTCGACCGGCGTGTAGTTGCCGTTCTTCTTCAGTTCGGCGATGAAGTCGATCCCCGGCTGCAGGTCGTCGAACGAGCCACCGTTCGCCAGGGCCGCCGCCCACACCCCGGCGAAGGCCGAGCCCGACTTGGTGGGGTTGCCGTTGAGGGCGACCTGGCCCTTGTACTGCGGCTTCAGCAGGTCCTTGAAGGTGGTCGGGCACTCCTTGACGCGTCCCGCGTCGCAGCCGATGGAGATGTAGCCGCCGTAGTCGTTGTACCACCGGGCCTGGGCGTCCTTCTGGGCCACGGGGATGTCGTCGAACGACGCGACCTTGTATGGGGCGAACAGGCCCTGCTGGGCCCCGCTCAGCGCGAACGACTGTCCCAGGTCCAGTACGTCGGGCGCACGGTCCTGGCCCTTGAGCGTGGTGACCGCGCTGATCTCCTCCTGGCTGGAGCCGTCGGGATTGTCGACCTCGACCTTGATGCCGTACTTCTTCTCGAATCCGTCGATGAGGGCGCCGTAGTTGGCCCAGTCACGCGGCAGGGCGATCGCGTTGAGCTTGCCCTCCTTCTTCGCCGCCTTCACCAGGGCGTCCATGCCACCGAACTCCTCGGCGGAGGTGGCGGTGGCGGCGCTCTTGCCGTCGGCGCTGGTGGACGCGTTGTCGGGGGCGGCGCCACAGGCGCTCAGGGCGAGCGCGGCTACGACGGCGAGGGCGCCGCTTCGGGCGGCGGTTCTCGGCAGGGCTGTGCTCGGCAAAGACGTGGCCACGGTTTCTCCAGGGGACGCGCGACGGTGCAGGAGGATCTTGCCCAGGAAAGATCTCGAACTTGTCTGAACAAGTTGGCCCCAGTAGGCCCGCCGATGGTGACACGTCCGTTAACACTGGCGAAAGCCTCTGCCCTGAATTTGTGCATAGTCCCCACTGACACGGATCACCACGGGATCTCGATTACGCTGGTCACGCTGTGCACAGCAATCGACTCAGAGGGGAAGCATGGCGGCGCGACACGAGGAGATCGCCGACGAACTGCGCCGGGCGATCGACCGCGAGGAGTACACGGTCGGCAGTCTGCTGCCCGCCGAGACCGACCTCGCGGCCCGCTACGGCGTCTCACGCGGCACGGTCCGGCAGGCCGTCGCGACACTGACCGCCGAGGGCCTCATCGGCTCCCGCCAGGGCGCCCGCCGGCTCGTCCTCGCCAGCCGCCGCAGCCAGAGCTTCGCCGAACTGCGCAGCTTCGCCCAGTGGGCACAGGCGATGGGGCGCGAGGCGACCGGGCACGTGGTCGCGCAGGAGTACCGCCCGGCGACGGCCGAGGACGCCGTACGTCTTCAGCTGAGCGCCGGAACCCCGGTGCTGCACGTCCTGCGGGTGCGCGGCCTGGACGGCGAGCCGGTGCTGCTGGAGCGGACCGTGTACGCCGACTGGATCTCCCCCGCCGTCGAGGCCATCGAGCCCGACTGCCCGTCCGTCACGCAGCGCCTCTACGACGACTCGGGCCTGGTCTTCGCCTACGGCGAGCACGTCATCGACGCGGTGGCCGCGGGCGCCCAGGACGCCGAACTGCTGGGCATCCGCCGCACGAGCCCGCTGCTGCGGGTCCGCCGCGTGACGACGACCCGCGAGGGACGGCCGGTGGAGTGGTCGGACGACCGCTACCGCTCGGACGCGGTGAGCTTCAGCGTGCACAACTCGATCGACAACAACGCGCTGGCACGCAAGACGGCCGACTGAGGTTCTCCGCCGAGCGGCTATGCACGTCCTCCTGCCGGAGGAGGCCGTCGTGCCCAGCGGCCCGGAAGACTTCCGGAAGAGGCCGAACCGCCAGTTCGAGGGGGACTTCATGGACGCCGCCAAGATGCTCGACCTGCCGTTCGTCGACGCGCACACGACGGTCGTCGCCGCGGATCCGGACGCCGTCTGGCGCGCCGTCGCCGAAATGGTCGACCGCAGCGTCAGGAACCGGCCCACCGCGTTCGTCGCACGCCTGCTCGGCTGCGCCGACCGCACCGCGTCCGGCCCGAGGCCGCCGGCAGAGGGCTCCACGGTCCCCGGGTTCCACGTGGTCAGCGCGGTGCCGGGGAGGGAGCTCGCACTCGCCGGGAGCCACCGCTTCTCGACGTACGCCTTGATCTTCCGGTTGGAGGAGGCAGGCGGGGGACACACGAGGGTGCGCGCCGAAACGTGGGCGGCCTTCCCGGGCCCGGCGGGCACCCTGTACCGGCTCCTGGTGATCGGAACACGCGGCAACGCGGTGGTCGTACGGCGCATGCTGACGACCGTGCGCAAACGCGCCCGATAGGGGCGCGGGGCTGTATGGATGTGCTGCTCCGCCGCGTGGGCGCGATCAACCTCCACCAAGCCGCGGACGACCCACTACGTGGGCGACCCGGAAGAAAACCGCCGCAGCAATGGCGACAAAACCAGAACGGACTTGGTCCGCTCCACGAACGGCTCGCCCGCGATCCGCTCAAGCACCCGCTCGAAGTGCCGCATATCAGAGGCGAAGACCTGCACGACCGCGTCCGCGTCACCGGTGACGGTCGACGCGGCCACGACCTCCTGGTACCGCTCCAGCCCCCGCCGGATGGTCTCCGGCGAGGTGTTGTGCCGGCAGTAGATCTCGACGAACCCCTCGGTCTCCCAGCCCAGGGCGGACGGGTCCACCCGCACGGTGAAGCCGGTGATCGCCCCGGTGGCCCGCAGCCTGTCCACGCGCCGCTTCACGGCAGGCGCGGACAGGCCGACCAGTTGCCCGATGTCCGCGTAGGAGCGGCGGGCGTCCTCGGCGAGGGCGTGCACGATGCGTTCGTCGAGATCGTTCAGCACTGCGGGGTGTTCACTTCACTTCTGGTGTTGCGAGAGCCTCATCCGTCGCGAGACGGGAACGGCGATAGCCGTACACGAAGTAGAACACGAGACCGGCGGCCATCCAGAACCCGAAGACCACCCAGGTGACGCTGTCGAGGCTGAACATGTTGTACGCGCAGAACAGGAAGCCGAGCACCGGCAGCACCGGCCCGAACGGCACCCTGAACGTGCGCTCGAGCTCGGGCCGCTTCACGCGCAGCACGATCACCGCGATGTTGACCAGCGCGAAGGCGAACAGCGTGCCGATGCTGGTGGCGTCGACGAGCTTGCCCAGCGGGATGAGGGCGGCGAGCGCACCGCAGAAGAGGGACACGATGACCGTGTTGAGGCGGGGCGCGCCGGTCTTCGCGTGGACCTTGCCGAGCGCCTTGGGCACCAGACCGTCGCGGGACATCGCGAAGAGGATGCGGGTCTGGCCGTAGAGCACCGTGAGGACCACGCTCGCGATGGAGATGACCGCGCCGAGGGCGAGCAGCGTGCCCCAGAAGGTCTGGCCGCTGACGTCGTTCATGATCGCGGCGAGGGAGGCGCTGGAGCCCTCGAACTTCGTCCAGTGCCAGGCGCCGACGGCTACACCCGCGACGAGCACGTACAGCGCGGTCACGATGATCAGCGACAGCATGATCGCCCTCGGCAGGTCCCGCTTGGGGTCCTTGGCCTCCTCACCGGCGGTGGAGGCGGCGTCGAAGCCGATGTAGGAGAAGAAGAGCGTGGCACCGGCGGCGCTGACGCCCGCCATGCCGAGCGGCATGAAGTCGGCGTAGTTGCCGGACTTGAAGCCCATGAAGCCGACCGCGCAGAACAGCACCAGCGCGGCGATCTTGACGGCGACCATGATCGTGTTGGCGCGGGCGGACTCCCGGACGCCGCCGAGCAGGAACACCATCGCCAGCAGGACGACGATCAGCGCGGGCAGGTTGATGATCCCGCCCTCACCGGGCGCGGAGGACAGCACGGACGGGATGGTGACGCCTATGGTCCCGTCGAGCAGCTCGTTGAGGTACTCGCCCCAGCCGACGGCGACGGCGGCCACCGACACGCCGTACTCCAGCACCAGACACCAGCCGCAGATCCAGGCGACGAGCTCGCCCATCGTTGCGTACGCATACGAGTACGAGGAGCCCGCGACCGGGATGCTGCCGGCCAGCTCGGCGTAGGACAGGGCCGAGAACAGCGCCGTCAGACCGGCGATCACGAAGGCCAGGGTGACCGCGGGACCGGCCTCCGGGACGGCGTCGCCGAGGACGACGAAGATGCCGGTGCCGAGGGTGGCACCGATGCTGATCATGGTGAGCTGCCACATGCCCAGGGAGCGCCGCAGGGCCCCTCCCTCACCCTGACCGCCCTCCGCGACCAGGTGTTCCACGGGCTTGCGACGCATCAGACGCGCGCCGAGACCCGGGGACGGCGGGCCTGTCCGGTTGCTGTTCTGCGGGGGTGCGCCTTGGTCGAGCACGCGCTGACTCCTTCGTCGCTGCCTATCGGGGCGGCGGGGACCGGCGGCACCCTGCGACAACAGGAACCCACCGAGCGGGGTCCCTGCCACGCCACGTACGAGGCGACAGCCTACGAGGAGCGGCGTTGCCGTTGTAATGCAGCAACCTTGCGTATGCCCGCAAGATCATTGCGTTCCTGGGGGCTGGGTGGGTGTTCGTTGCAGGGCGGCGTTCGACCGTTGCGTACGGGCTGTTCAGGGGAGGTCTCGGACGAGGAACGTGCAGGGGTCGACGCACTCGCGGATCGTGCCGTCGGCGTCCTCGTACGAGTAGCGGTCGAGGTAGTCGGTCAGAGACCGGTAACCGAGCCGGGCGTAGAGGGCGGCCGCCCGCGGGTTGTCCTTGGCGACACCGATGCCGACGACGTTCAGGCCCCGTTCCCGGGCCAATCCCTCGGCGGCGCGTACCAACGCCGTACCGATGCCGCGCGAGCGCAGCTCCTCGGGCCACACGGCGAGGCCGCCGATCTCGGGGCAGCCGGGACGCGCTGCGCGTACGTCGGCGTCCGCGCAGCCGATCCAGCGCATCTCCGTGTGTCCGACGGGCCGCCCGTCCAGCCAGGCGACGAGACAGGTGCACTCCCCCGCCTCCTGGCGCGCGAACCGCCGGGCATGGAAGGAAGTACGGCCGGGCGAGCCCATGTACCGGTCCAGCAGGGCGACGTCGGCGGCCGTACAGGCGGTGATCTCCATACCCCGACGGTAGAGCCCGAGCACGCCGAACGGCCCCCGCTTTTCCCGGCGTGCGGGACAACGGGGGCCGTGCGCAAGGGCGTTGAGGCGTCAGCTCCAGCTGGCGTACAGCGGCTTGCCCTCCGCGTAGCCGGCCGCGCTCTGGATGCCGACGACGGCCTTCTCGGCGAACTCCTCCAGGGAGCCGGCACCAGCGTAGGTGCAGGACGACCGCACGCCCGCGATGATCGAGTCGATCAGGTCCTCCACGCCGGGCCGGGCCGGGTCGAGGAACATGCGGGAGGTGGAGATGCCCTCCTCGAACAGGGCCTTGCGGGCGCGGTCGTACGCGGACTCCTCCGACGTACGGTTGCGCACGGCACGCGCGGAGGCCATGCCGAAGGACTCCTTGTACGCCCGCCCCTGGGCGTCGTGCTGAAGGTCGCCCGGCGATTCGTACGTCCCCGCGAACCAGGACCCGATCATCACGTTGGACGCACCGGCCGCGAGCGCCATGGCGACGTCACGCGGGTGCCGCACACCACCGTCGGCCCACACGTGCTTGCCGTACTTCTTCGCCTCGGCGGCGCACTCCAGGACCGCAGAGAACTGCGGCCGGCCGACGCCGGTCATCATGCGGGTCGTGCACATCGCGCCCGGACCGACACCGACCTTGATGATGTCGGCCCCGGCCTCGACGAGGTCCCGGACCCCCTCGGCGGCGACGATGTTGCCGGCGACGATCGGCACCTGCGGGTCGAGTGCGCGCACGGTCCTGATCGCGTTGATCATCGACTCCTGGTGGCCGTGCGCCGTGTCGATGACGAGCGTGTCCACGCCCGCGTCGAGCAGCTGCTTGGCCTTGCCCGCCACGTCGCCGTTGATACCGACGGCGGCCGCGATGCGCAGCCTGCCGTTCGCGTCGACGGCCGGCGTGTACAGCGTGGCGCGCAGGGCGCCCTTGCGGGTGAGGATGCCGGCGAGACGGCCGTCGGCGTCCACGGCGGGGGCGTAGCGCCGGTTGTGGTGGTCGAGGGTGTTGAAGGCCTCGATCGGGTCGATGTCCGCGTCGAGGAGCAGCAGGTCACGGGACATGACCACTTCGAGCTGGGTGAAGCGGTCCACGCCGGAGAGGTCGGAGTCGGTGACCACGCCGATCGGCTTGTTGTCCTCGTCGACGACGACACCGGCGTTGTGCGCACGCTTGGGCAGCAGCGACAGCGCGTCGGCGACGGTCTGGTGCGGGGCCAGCACGATCGGGGTGTCGAGGACGTGGTGGCGGCTCTTCACCCAGGCGATGACGTCCGTGACGACGTCGATCGGGATGTCCTGCGGAATGACCACCAGGCCGCCGCGCCGGGCCATCGTCTCGGCCATACGGCGGCCGGCGATGGCGGTCATGTTGGCGACGACCAGCGGGATCGTGGTGCCCGTGCCGTCCGGGGAGCTGAGGTCCACGCCCTGCCGCGAGCCGACCGCGCTGCGGCTCGGGACCATGAAGACGTCGTCGTACGTCAGGTCGTACGCGGGCTGGATGTCATTGAGGAAACGCACGTGCTGCACATCCCAGTCGATCAGAGGTGGCCCCCGGACAGGTCAGCCAGGGGTAGGAGCACGTACTTCATTGTCCCATGTCGTCGGGTATGAACGGGCTGGTCGGAACGTCCAGGCAGGCGGACGGCCCCTTCGTCACTTCCTCCGAAGCCGCGGCGGTGTCGGGCGACCGAGAGCCGGCTTCCCGCCCCTGGGCCCCCGGGCCCCCGGGGGCGGCCTCCGGATCTCAGGGGCTTCCCCCGGGGTCTGTTCCCAGGGCCGCGAGGGGCGTCGACGGGCGCCTCCCCCGGCCCCTCCCGCCTGCCGTCCAGGGGGCGCCCCGGAAGCGGGCACTGACGCGGTCCCCGGGCCCGCCTTCCTACGTTGGCGGACGAGCCCATGTGAGGGCTCGGCCGACCACGGTCACCGCGACCGGGAGGGAGCTGATGGGCATGCAGCAGTACGGGCTCACCCCTTACCACGAGAGCGAGTCCTACGAACAGGAGCTGGAGTTCGGCGCGGAGGCGCAGATGCCCGGCGAGTACGAGATGCAGGGTGCCGAGGCGGAGTTCGGCACGCACGCGGAGCAGCCCGAGTTCGCCGGGCACGCCGAGGGCACGTTCGGCGGCCCCGGCGAGGCGGGCGAGTTCGGGGCCCATGCCGAACAGTGGGAGGCGGAGGCCGGGTTGCACGAGGGGCCCGGGCTCCACGAGGGGGCACCGCTCCACGAGGGCATGCCCGGGGAGCTGGTCCCGGCGCGGCAGTCGGAGAGTCCGCTCACCGAGCAGGAGGAGATCCAGCTGGCCTCGGAGCTGTTGGAGATCACGACCGAGGCGGAGCTGGAGGAGTTCCTCGGCCCACTCCTGCAGCGGATCGGCAGGGGTGTGGGCGGGTTCCTGAAATCGCGGGTCGGCCGGGCGCTCGGCGGCGCGCTGAAGGGCATCGCCAGGTTCGCCCTGCCCTTGGCGGGCAAAGCCCTCGGTTCCGTCGTCCCCGGCCTGGGCACCATCGCCGGCGGCATGCTGGGGACGATGGCGAGCAAGCTCTTCGAGGTGCAGTCCGAAGGCGTCGACCGGCAGGAGTACGAGTTCGAGATCGCCCGGCGCTTCGTGCGGCTGGCCGCGGCCTCGGCGCAGAACGCGGCGCTCGACCAGCGCCATGCGCCACCCCAGCTGCTGGCCCGTGACGCCCTGCTGGCCGCCGCACAACTGCATGCGCCGGGCCTCGCCCGCCACCCGCAGCTGATCACGCGCCCCGGCCCTTGGTACTGGCCGGAGGCCGCACCGGGCACGCCCGCGAACGGCCAGGTGGCCGGCCGTGCCCGCTCCGGCCGGTGGGTCCGCTACGGCCGCAAGATAGTGATCCTGGGGCTCTGAGGAGCCGTGGAGGCCACATCCGCGGCCGTGCCCCTGCTGGACGGCGAGGCCCGCGCCCTGCTGACCCGGCTGGACCGGGTCAAGCCGTTCGCGCTGCACGAGACGATGGTCCCCGCCGCCGCCCCGACCCCGCAGGCCCAGGCCGCCGTGGAGCGGTTCCTGCTCACCGGGCGCCGGGAGCTGCGCCGCCGGGTCGCAGCGTATCTGGCCTGGCTCGCCGGCCCGGGCCGCACCGCTTCCCCACAGCTCGCGCAGCGGCGGTTCACGGTACTGCGCAGCCGCTTCAACGGCGTTCTGACCCAGTTCGACCTGTTCCAGGAGGCGATCACCCAGCGCAGCGAACGGGACACCGGGGTGTGGCTGGCCGGCCTGGACATCGCGGCGGCGGACGCGCTGACGACTCCGCGCACCCCGCTGCACACACCGCCCCCCGTCCTCACCTACCTCGATCACGGGCCGGGAGCGGCCATCCGCCGGGCCAACACCCGGATACCGGGCGGCGGACGTACGCCGGTGGCCCTCATCCGCATGCCCCGCGAACGCATGGTGGGGTACGGAATCGGCGCCTCCCTGGTCCACGAGGTCGGCCACCAGGCCGCCGCCCTGCTGGGCCTGGTGGACTCCCTGCGACCGGTGCTGCTCGACGCCGAGCTGACCGGGCGCGACCCGGCGGAGCGGGCCGCCTTCGCCTACTGGGGGCTGACGATCAGTGAGATCGTCGCCGATTTCTGGTCGGTCGGGCAGCTCGGCGTGGCGGGCACGCTCGGCCTGATGGGTGTGGTGAGCCTGCCCCGCAGGTTCGTCTTCGCCGTCGTGCCCGACGACCCGCATCCGATGCCGTACATCAGGGTCCGGCTGAGCTGCGCGCTGGGAGACGCGCTGTATCCGCACCCGCAGTGGCGCGCGCTGGCCTCACTGTGGTCCGCGCTCCATCCGCCGGCTCCGCTCCCCCGGAACCTGATGCTCCTGCTGGAGGCCCTGGAGTCGACGGTGCCGCGCTTCGTGGACGTCCTGCTGAACCACCGGCCGCCCACGCTCGGCGGCCTGCGGCTGGCGGACGTCATGCCGCTCGCGTCGCGCCGGCCGGAGCAGCTCCTGGCCCGGCACCGGTACTGGACGCGCAGGCCCGAGCTCCTGCGCCGGGCCCCGCCGACACTCGTCTTCGCGGTCCTCGGCCAGGCGCGAGCCGCCGCCCGCATCACCCCCGAGGTGGAGAGCCTCCTCCTCGGGGACGCGATCACCCACTGGGCCCTCGCCGGCACGCTCGCTACGACGCAGCGGTGCGCGGGGGCCCGACCCGAAGTGTCCGCCGGCACTGCCGGAAGCTGAGGAGTTCGTCATGGCCGATCTCAAGGCCCAACCACAGACCATCGAACAGGGCGGCAGGGTCCTTCTCACCTTCGAGCTGACCCGGCGCGAACTGGCCGCGGCGGCCGCCGCCGGCTCCTCCGCCGGCATGCAGATCACCGCCACAACGGCCCCCGCCGGCAACCCGTCGGGTACGACGCCCTCCGCCGCCGACAGTCCGGGAGGCGGCCCGGCGGGGGCGGCGGCGCCTGCCGCCGAGGCGAGCATCAGGTGGGTCGTCGACGGAATCGGCACCCTGACCACCACGGGCACCGACACCGACGACCAGGGGCCGTGGACCGCCTTCTGGGACGTGCCCGCCGACCAGCAACCCAGCCGCTACACCGCGCGTGCCATCTACACCACGCCCGGCCGGCCCCCCGTGGAGGACACCGACCAGGTCACGGTGCAGACCAAACCCTTCGCACGCGGCGACTCCCTCCGGGTGCACATGGGCCGGACGGACACCAAACCCACCGACGACCAGGCGCTGTGGACGGTCATCCGGCGCAGCACCGACCGCCTCGCCTTCCAGCCGTACGCGGACTGGATCAACGAGATCATGTGCGGCACGAGGCAGCTGCCGACGGTGCCCGCCCCCCGGCATGAGCCCATGAGCCGCGCGCTGCCCTTCCCGGGTGTCGACGCCTATCTGCTGCTCAAGGTCGCCACCGAGGTGTTTCTGCTGGTCAACTGTGGTGTTCATGTGACGTCCAGTGACATCGCCGGGCAGTTCAAGCTCACCGACCGGGAGCTGGCGGACGAACTGGACCGCTACAGCACGGACGAACCGGGCGGTGACGCCTTCCAGTCGGCGATCATCAACCGCTGGACGCGCTATGTGAAAGCCGACCCGCTGCACGCCCCGGCCGCCGACCCGGCTGTCCTGCCGTACCTCAGCCTGATCCGGATGAAGCTCGGCGGCCAGGGGATCGGCGTCCACGACGCATTCGGCGACCAGTGCTACGGGATCCTCAGCGGGAAGTTCACCTTCCCCTGCTTCCTGGAACTCATCCACAGCTACTGGCACGAGGAAGGCATGCTGACCCAGTCGGTGGACGCCATCGCCCGCCGGTTCCAGAACATCCGCGGCCCCGGTGCCCGGGATCCGCTCGCGCATGTGGAGATCGATCCGCTCCGCGCCCTGAACCCCATCCTGTGGGGCTATGTCCAGGACGCCCAGCACCGGCTGACGGCCCTGCGCCGCGCGCACGAGTACGACCACCACTACGGCATCAACCAACTCCCGCCCGGCGCACCGGCGTTGCGCCCGGCCGACAGCCGGCCGCGGTTTCTGGAGGCGTTCCACACCCTGCTCCAGCTGAGCTCCGTCTTCTTCCGCGAGGACGACGACACCACCGTCCTCGCCGACGGCTTCCCGGTCCTGAACGCCCTCAAGGACGTCCACCTCCTGCTGACGGAGGGGCAGCACAACCAGTACGGCGACCTGCCCTGGACCGCGCGGCAGGAGATGCTGATGCAGCAGTGGATCCTGGCGCGGCCGGAGATGCGGGAGTTCCTGCCCGGCCGGACGATGGTCGCCTATCCGGAGCCGTGGATGGACCGGGTGGACACCATGAAGCGCCTCCAAGGCTGGACCCCCGACACGGTGATCCACTTCCGGGACCTCGGACGGTTCGGCGAACAACTGCTGCTGTCGGTGCGGTTCGGCGACTGGAGCAACATCATCGACCGCAACTCGGCCGCGAACTGGGCGCGCTACTGGCGCGGCGAGATCCAGGGGTACATCCACTCCTACCGCTCGGTGACCGGCGTCGACCTGACCAGCACCCCGGTCGACGGGACGCTGCCCGCCATCCATCTGCGCAGCCGCCTCGCCCAGCACCGCTCCGGCCGTCGTCCCGCCCTCGATCCCGCCTCCCCCGCCGCACTGCCGGCACCGAACCGTCGCAGGGCCGCCCCTGGCCTGGCGGAGCCCCGCTCCGTCCCACAGCTCCCGTCGGCGCAGCGCGCGGCGCGGGCCCGACCCGCCTCGCTCCCGCCCGGCCGCCAGGGCGCCCCCCGGCTGCCCGGGCCGGAAGGACGGTGACCGGACATGGCGCTGCTCACGCAGACGCGGCCGGCGCGGGCGGAGCGCAACCGCGCCTACGCGGGCACGCTGGGCTGGGGCGCTCGGCTCGTGGACGTGCGGCGCGCCCTCAATCCCCGGCGCACGGTATGGGACGACGCCGCGCTGGTGACCGAGACGTACCGGTGGCAGGCCAGGACCGGGCTGCCGGCCGACGGGGTCATCGGACCGGCTACCTGGGCGTACCTGAGGGTCGCAGCCGGGCTCGACAAAGATCCGGCGATCTCGGCCCAACTCCCCGCTCAGGGTCCGGGTTTCTACGCGGACGGCCGACGCGACCGGCAGTTCGCCCGGTCCGAGACGATCAGGGCACTGCTGGCGGCCGCACAGGGCTGGCACCGGTCCCACCCGGACGGCCCGCGGATCGGTATCCGGGAGATCTCCCTGCGCGGCGGCGGCCCCATCTCCGGTCACGGCTCCCACCGGCTGGGCCTGGACGTGGACATCCGCCCGGTACGCGCCGACGGCCAGGAGGCCCCGGCCCGCTGGGACCGGCCCGGCTACGCGCAGTCCCTCACCCAGGAACTCGTCGACCGACTGCGGGGGAACGGCGTTCTGCCGGTCCACTTCGTCCTGTTCAACGACCCCGGAGTCAGGGGCGTACGGCAGTGGGCCGGCCACGACGACCACCTGCACGTCCGCTTCAAGCCGCCGGAGACGGCCTCGCCGGCCGCGG
This sequence comes from Streptomyces sp. NPDC051243, assembly GCF_044455405.1. Classification (NCBI taxonomy): domain Bacteria; kingdom Bacillati; phylum Actinomycetota; class Actinomycetes; order Kitasatosporales; family Streptomycetaceae; genus Streptomyces; species Streptomyces sp. NPDC051243. The sequence continues at coordinate 115,683 of NZ_JBITES010000023.1, forward strand.
CCGGGCTTCCCGGAACCGGACGGATCGCCGCCCCGCCCGCGCCTGCCGCGCCACGGGCCCGGCCGCCGCACAGGAGCCCGGTAGCCGCCACCACGGCCCCGCCCGGCCGCCCGGACGGGCACACGGGGGTCGTCACCTCCCTGCCCACGAGCGCCCCGCCCCTGGGCACCCTGGTCGCCCCCCATCCGTTTCCCCCCTACCGCTTCCTCCCGGACGACCTGCTGTGGACCGCACGTTTCCTCGTCGGCGAAACCGGCGGGCGACGGGACGGGCCCGAGCAGGCAGCGGTCGTATGGGCCATGCTCAACCGGTACGCCCTGCTCACCCGTGACAGGCACCCCACGTTCCACGCGTTCCTGCGCGCCTGCTCGCCCCCGCTGCAGCCGGTGCTGCGGAACTGGCGGACGACCCGCCGGGCCCTGCGCCACGCCGACTTCGTCCGCACCGGCGGCACCTTCGGCCCGCCGGCCCCGCCCGGCATGCCCAGGGGGCAGCGCGCCCGGTACCTGGAACTCCAGCTGCGGCCGTGGGACCAGCTGCCCCGGGCGGCCCGCTCCCTCGCGGTACGGGCACTGACCGGAGCACTGTCCAATCCCGTCGGCGCCGCCACGGAGGTCGGCTCGACGCGCCAGTACTTCCGCGACCGGTTCGGGCGGTATCCGAGTCCGCGGGAGTGGCAGGCGTACACGGAACGCTTCGCGGCCGACCAGGGCTGGCGGTGGATCGGGCCGGTGCCGGGGCTGGACCAGCGCGGCAACGCCTTCTTCGTGCGGCGCCGCCTGGCATCGCTGCCGCCGGGCGCCGTGCGTGTGCGCACGCCGTGAGGAGCGGGGCATGGTGATCGACTGCCACTGTCACGCCGGCCGGGGCCCGGATCTCTCCGGTCCCTGGGACACCGCCCCGCTCGGCGCGTACGCCCGCCGTGCGAGGGCGGCCGGCATCGGCCACACGGTCCTGCTGCCGGTCTTCCACTCCGACTACGCCGTCGCCAACGCCCAGGTGGGGCGGATCGTCGCGGCCCGTCCCGACCGGTACAGCGGCTTCGCCATGGTCCACGCCGGGCGGGACGCCGGCCGGATCCACCCGCTGCTCGCCGAGGCCACCGGTCGCTGGGGGCTGCGCGGCATCAAGGTCCACCGCCACGACGCGCGGATCTCCCGCGAGGTGTGCGAGGCGGCCCGCTCCTTCGGACTGCCGGTGCTCTACGACGTGATGGGCGAGGTCGCCACCGTGGAACTCTTCGCCACCGCATACCCCGACGTCGACTTCGTCATCCCGCACCTGGGCAGCTTCGCGGACGACTGGGAAGCCCAACTCGCCCTCGTCGACCATCTGGTCCGCCATCCGAACGTGTACGCCGACACCTCGGGCGTACGCCGGTTCGACATGCTGGAACGCGCCCTGGAGCGGGCGGGTCCGGGGAAGTTGCTCTTCGGCTCCGACGGACCGTGGCTGCACCCCGGCGTGGAGCTGGCCAAGGTGCGTGCGCTGGGGCTGGCCCCGGCCGACGAGAGGAAGATCACCGGAGGGAACCTGCTGCGTCTGCTCGGAACGACGTTCCATGCCGCGGGGAGCCGCCATGCGCTACGTCATCGACCTGTACCGCTCGGGCCGGGAGATCCACGGCCAGGTCCTCGTGGAGGGCGCGGCGGTGCCGGTGCCTTTCCGGGGATGGCTGGAGCTAGTACGACTGCTTGAGCCGCCTCCTCCGCCAACTGAGCCAGCTCGGCGCGGAGTTGCGGATTCTGGTTGAACGGAGCCCGGCCGCCCGCCACCGTGAGTCAGTCAGCGCCGGGTGAGCCTCGGGGGAGCCGTCATGACCGTCCTCTCGTCCGCCCCCGCATCACCACGGCCGGACGCGCCGGACACCGACCCACCTCCCGCCTCCACGCGGGCCACGAACCCGGAGCACGCCTTTTGCGGGCGCGAGCGTGAACTCGCCCTGCTGGGCGGCCTGGTGACCGGGACAGCCGACGGAGCCCGCCTGGCCTGCGTCGACGGCCCGGCGGGTATCGGCAAGACCGCGCTGGTGCGGGAGTTGCTCCACCGGCACCCCGTGCGGGCCTGCCGGGTGGCCGGTGAGGAGAACGAGTCGACGCTGCCGTACGGGCTGCTGGGCAGGCTCCTGGACCGCCTTCCGGCGGCAGCGGACGGCGGGACGCGCGGCGCGTCACTGCGGGACGTCGCCGACCCGTTCGTCGCGGGGGCGCGACTTCTCGACGCCTTGGGGCAGTCGAAGGACGACACGCCCCTCGTCGTGGTCCTCGACGACGCACAGTGGGCGGACGTCCCCTCCCTGGACGCGACGGCCTTCGCGCTGCGCCGGCTGGGCGCGGACCGGGTACTCGCCGTGGTCGTGACCCGGGACGCCGCCGACCCGGCGGTGCCGGAGGGCATGCGCCGCCTGCTGGCGGACGACGACACCGTACGGCTGACGCTCGGCCCGCTGGGCGTGGCCGACATCGCCGGGCTGGCCGCCCGGCTGCTCGACACACCGCTGCCCTCGCACGCCGCCGCCCGGCTGCACGATCACACCGGCGGCAATCCGCTGCACGTCCGCGCCCTGCTGCGTGAGGTCCCCGCCGAGGTGTTGGCCGGGCCGGACGACTCACTGCCGGCGCCCCGCTCGTACAGCCTGCTCGTGCTCGCCCGCCTCGCCCGCTGCGACCGTGCGGCCCAGGACCTGGTGGCCGCGGCGAGCGTCCTGGGCACGCGCTGCGACCTGCGTGAGGCCGCGCGCCTCGCGGATGTCGCCGATCCCCTGCCGGCCGTTGAACAGGCCATCGGCCAGGACCTCCTGCGGGAGAGGTTCATGCCGGGGACGCACGAGGTGTGTTTCCCGCACCCTTTGGTGCGGGCGTCCGTCTACCACCACCTGGGCCCGGTCCTGCGCACCCGGCTGCACACCCGCGCCGCCGAGGCGGCCACCGACCCGTTCGGCGCCCTCTGGCACCGGCTGGGCGCGGCCGACGGCACTGACGAGGTTCTGGCCGCCGACCTCGCCTCGGTCGCCGACGACGAGGCCGCCGCCGGTCACTGGTCCGGCTGCGCGACCCTGGCCCGGCACGCCTTCCGCATGGCCCCCTCCGGCCCCGGGCGCGACCGGCTGGCCATCGCGGCGGCGGACGCCCTGCTCGCCGACGGCCGGGTCGACGAGGCCGCCGCCCTGATCAAAGCCCTGGCCGGCGCGTCGACGGCAGCGGGACACCGCTGTGCCGACAGCCCGGAGCCGACGACCGCAGAGCACCGCGGCGCCCAGGACTCCGCCACGACGGGACCCCGGCGAGGCCACCAGGCCGACGACCCCGATACGGCGGAACCGACACACCCCCGCCACACCGCCGCCGCCGGCAGGACAGGACCCGAACCCCGCCACCACACCACCGACCCCGACAGGACGGGACCCGAGCCCCGCCCCCACACCCCCCACCTCGACATGACAGACCCCGGTCCCCGCCGCTGCGCCAAGGACCCCGGGGCGGCGACAGCGGCCCGGCAGCGCTACGCCGAGGGCCATCTGGCGTTTGTGCGAGGGCAGTTGGCGGATGCCTGGAACCTGCTCGGCGACGCATGGGCGCACTGCGACCCGGCCGCCGACCCCGCACTGGCCCAGCGCATCGCGGAGCGCCTCGCCGCCCTCTGCCTCGTCCATTGCCGGGGGGAGGAGGCGGCGCGCTGGGCCGAGCGCGCGACAGCGCTCAGCACGGCCCCCGCCAAGGGCGGCACGCTGCGCTACTGCCATCTGGTCGCGCTGGGCATGACCGGTGCCGCCGAGCGCGGCGTGGCGCTCACCCGGGACCTGCCCGCCGCCGCCCTCGTCCCGCCGGAGGACGCCGATCTGCTGCTGGGGCGCGGGCTGCTGCGGATGTGGTCGGACGACCTCGAAGAAGGCCGGGACGACCTGCTCGCGGCCGCGCGAATGACCCGCCTCGGGCCGGTTCCGCTACGGGTGCTGGCGGACACGCACCTGGGCCAGGCCGAGTTCCGCGCGGGGCGATGGGACGAGGCCGTGCTGCACCTCGGTGTCGGCTGCTCCGTCGCCACCGACGCCGGCCAGGCGTGGCTCGCGCCCTTCGGGCACGCGGAGCTGGCCATGGTCCTGGCCCTGCGCGACGACAGGGCCGGCGCCGCAGCCCATCTGGCGGAGGCGCGGCGGGTTCTGGGCGATGCCCGGGACGTGGTCACGCTGATGGCCATGGCCAGGAGCCGGGCCTGGCTGGCCATGGCCCGCGGTGACCATCCGGAGGCCGTCCGGGCGCTGCGCCCGCTGCTGGACCTGCGCACGCCCGCCGAGCCGGCGTTTCTGCCCTGGCACGACCTGCTCGCTCACGCTCAGCTCGCCGTCGGCGCCCTCCAGGAATGCGCCGCGACACTGGCCCGCCTCGACGAGCTCACCCAGGCGACAGGACGGAGGTCGGCGCTGGCCGCCGCCTCACGGGTGCGTGGCGGCCTGCTCGCAGCCCGGCAGCGCCCCGAGGCCGCCGAGGAGGCGCTCCGGACAGGTCTCCGACACGCCGCGACGGTCGAGAACCCGTTCGACTCCGCACGGCTGGCCCTCGCCCTCGGGATCTTCCTGCGCCGGACCGGTCGCCGCGCCGCCGGGGCCGAGTACCTGCTCACCGCTCACGGCGTCTTCACACAGCTGGGCGCGGTGTGGCTCGCCGGCCACTGCGCGCGTGAACTGGCCGCCTGCGGGCAGCCCGTGGGCCCGGGCGCGGCAACCCCGCTGTCGCTGACCCCACAGGAACTGGCGGTGGCCCGCCTGGCCGCCGATGGCCTCTCCAACCGCCGTATAGCCCATGAGCTGGTCCTGAGCGTCAAGACCGTCGAGTACCACCTCAGCCACGTCTACGCCAAGCTGGGGATCGCATCCCGATCGGAGCTGCCGGCGAAGCTGGCACCGAAGACCTAGACCTCGGCCCGGCCAGATGCGACCGGTCCGGGCAAGCGCCGTCCCGATCCAGCCCAGCGCCGTCCCGCTCTAGCCGAGCGCCATCAGGACGACCAGGCCTGTGTCCGTCCCCCGCCAGTGCGCCACGGCGTCGGCGAAGATCTCCTGCAGGACCCCCCACTCGTCGGGGCTGGCCGCCGCGTACGCCTGCCATTCCCGGACCAGGATCAGCCGCCCTCCACGCGAAGGCCACCATTCCAGGTCGGTGAGGCAGTCGGCGAGGGCGTCCCAGTTCGCACCGAACCAGTCGGGCAGCCGCAGCGCCTCGGTGCAGGCCGTCATCAGTCCGGCCTTGTCGGTGACGCCGGAGAGACCCAGGACGGCGGTCTCCCAGCCTGCCGCGCGCGCCGCGTCCAGGGCCGCTGTCGTGGGCAGCCCGGCCGGCCAGGACAGGACGCTCGGGGGCACACTGCCCGTGAGCACCGGCGCGAGCGGATTGTCGGTCATCTCAGTACCGCCCTGAACAAGTCGTAGTGATCGCCGAGGTAGTGGATCTCGCCGCCGCGCCCGATGCCGATGTTCCGGGGCCGCGATCGCGTGCCGTCGTCGACGCACCCGCACGGCCGGACGGGCCCCGCGCGGCGCCCGCGTGGACGTCCGCGTGGATGTCCGTGTGGTCGAGCGGCCCGGCGGTAACAGAATGTCCCGCACAAGCACCGGGAGACGAACCGCAGCGCCGTGCCGACGCTGTCACAACGGCCGTCTCCCCGTACCCTCCGTTCGCCTGCGGCGCGCCGGCTCAGACCGTGACGTTCCGTCAGTGTCCGTCCGGATCGGCCCTGTTGAGCGCCGGCTTCGGTGTGGTCCCCGCCGTCATCAGCACGTCTGCCGCCGAGGTGTCCGTCACCAGGCTGGTGACGAGCCCCGAGCGCAGCACCGCGTCGATCGCGGCCGCCTTGCGCGCGCCGCCCGCGATCGCGACGACCTCCGGGATACGGCGGAGCTGGTCGGCCTTGACCGTGATGCACCGCTCCCCCAGGTCCCGCCCGACCCGGCGCCCCTCGGCGTCGAAGAGGTGCGCGGACATCTCGGCGGCGACACCGAGGGAGGCGTAGTGGGCCCGCTCCTCGTCGCTGAGCATGTCGTGCACCGTCGAGATGCCCGGCTCCCAGGAGCCGATGGAGACACAGGCGACCGTGACCTTGTCGAAGTACTCGAAGGCCCGGGCGATCCCGGTCTGGTGGCGCAGCGCCGCCGCGGTGGCCGCGTCCGGCAGCAGCATGGGCGCGTAGATGGGGTGTGCGTCGCCGCCGGAGACCTGCGCGGCCCGCCGTACCGCCTCCACCGAACCGCGCTCGGCGGTCCCGGCGTCGTACACGCCCGTCAGCTGCACCACGGTGCAGGGCGGCAGCCGGTCGAGGGCGGCCGCCATGTGGATGGTGGACCGGCCCCACGCCAGTCCCAGCACATCCCCCTCGTTCACCAGCTCGCCGAGCAGGTCGGCGGCCACTTCTCCCAGGTTCTCGGGGTCGGGCGTCTCCTCGGCCTCGGCCGGGGACTCGACCACCACGGCATGCCTGAGGCCGTACCGGGCGCGGAGCGCGTCCGAGCGCTCGGCGTCCAGTTCGGCCGGCACGCGGATCTCGATGCGCACCAGATCCCGTTCGAGAGCGGTCTCCAGGACCCGGGCCACCTTGAAGCGGCTGACGCCGAACTCCTCCGCGATCTGGATCTTGGACTTGCCCTCGAGGTAGAAGCGGCGGGCCATGGCCGCCGCCTGCACCAGCTCAGCGGGTCCCATCCGCATGGCTGACCGGCCCGCCGACATACCCGACACGGCGATCTCCTCACTGCTGTTCACACTCTGGATTCGCCGTTCATCCTTGCAGATCCGGCGCTCTTGATCCGCCCTGATGGGCGCCGTTCACGTTCCCTTGGCTCAGTGGTCGCATGCCCAGGCGGCGGACCTGGTCACCGCCTCCGCCTGAGCGCGCAGCGCACGGACCGCTTCGGCCGGGTCCTCGGCCCCGTACACCGCCGATCCGGCGACGAAGACATCGGCGCCCGCCTCGGCACACCGCTCGATCGTCGACGCGGAGACCCCGCCGTCCACCTGGAGCCACAGCTGCAGGCCGTGCTTGCTGATCAACTCGCGGGTGCGGCGGATCTTCGGAAGCATGATGTCGAGAAACGCCTGACCACCGAAGCCCGGCTCGACCGTCATGATCAACAGCATGTCGAGTTCGGGGAGCAGGTCCTCGTACGGCTCGATGGGCGTCGCGGGCTTGAGTGCCATGGAGGCACGGGCACCCTTGGCCCTGATCTCCCGGGCCAGCCGCACCGGGGCCGCGGCGGCCTCGACATGGAAGGTGACCGAGGAGGCCCCCGCTTCCACGTACTGCGGTGCCCACCGATCAGGGGCCTCGATCATCAGATGGCAGTCCAGCGGAGTGTCCGTCGCACGGGCCAGGGACTCTACGACCGGCACGCCGAGCGTGAGGTTCGGGACGAAATGGTTGTCCATGACGTCGACGTGGAGCCAGTCGGCTCCCTCGACCGCCTTGGCCTCGTCCGCGAGGCGGGCGAAGTCGGCGGACAGGATGCTGGGGTTGATCTGCACGGCCATGACCCAAGCCTGCCATGCCGGAGCACGAATGTTCGCGCCGGTACGGACCTGAGACGTTCATCGGATGTTGTGCCCGGGCCGCGCGTGCCATGCTGGGCGACCGACCGGACGGTCGACCGGATCGTTGTGCGGCTGCGGGGGTGGCCATGACGAAGGTCCAGAAGTTCCAGGAGAAGAGGCAGCCGACGCGGCCGGGACAGCGGGGCATCGCGCATCTGGTCTGCGGGCGGCGCGCCAAGTGGCTGGTGCTCGTCCTGTGGCTGGTGGTGCTGTTCCTGATGGCGCCCTTCGCCCAGAAACTGACCGACGCCCAGGACAACGACGCGGCCTCCTGGCTGCCCGGCTCCGCCGAGTCCACCCAAGTCCTGGAGATCTCCGAGAACTTCAGGCCGGAACAGATACCGGCGATCGTCGTCTACGCCCGTGACGGCGGCCTGACCGCACAGGACCGGGCCGCGATCACCGCGGACGTGGGCCGGCTGAAGCAGCTCACCGACCACGGCATCCGGGGCGCCGAGACGCGGGGCCCGGTGTTCGACCGTGAGGCGGACCCGCGCGCGGCCCAGGTGCAGGTCCCGATCACGATGGACGAGAAGGGCTGGGAGCGCATAGCGCCGGCCGTCGACTCCGTCCGGGACGTCGTCGGCACGGGCGATGGCGGTCTGACCGTGCACATCACGGGCCCGGGCGGCACATCCGCCGACTTCGCCGAGGCGTTCGAGGGCATCGACTCCACACTCCTGCTCTCGGCGATGGCGGTCGTCATCGTCATGCTCCTGCTGACCTACCGAAGCCCGACCCTGCTCCTGATCCCCCTCCTCGCCGTGATCGCCGCCCTGTTCACCGCGCAGGCCTTCATCTACCTCCTGGCGGAGCACACGGGCCTGACGGTCAACGGCCAGAGCGCCGGCATCCTCACGGTCCTGGTCTTCGGCGCGGGCACGGACTACGCACTGCTCCTCGTGGCCCGCTACCGGGAGGAACTGCGCCGCCACGAGGACCGCCACGAGGCGATGGCACTCGCCCTGCACCGCGCGGGTCCGGCGGTGATCGCCTCCGGCGCGACCGTCGTCCTCAGCATGCTGGTGCTGCTCGCGGCGGAGATGAACTCGACGAGCGGCCTCGGCCCGGTCGCCGCGATCGGCGTCGCGGTCGGCCTCGTCGCGATGCTCACGCTCTTCCCCGCCCTCCTCGTCATCGTCGGCCGCTGGATCTTCTGGCCGGTGATCCCCCACCTGGGCACGGAGAACCCGGACCAGCGAGGCATCTGGGCCCGCATGGGCCGCCGTATCTCCCACCGCCCACGCACGACCTGGATCGCCACGGCCATCGCCCTGGCGGTCTGCTCCCTGGGCCTGGTCCAAATGCGCGCCGAGGGTCTGAGCAACGCCGACGCGTTCACCGACAAGCCGGACTCGATCACCGGCCAGGAGGTCTCCGCCCGCTACTTCCCGGCCGGCGCCGGCGACCCGCTGGTCATCGTCACCAACCAGGCACAGGCCGAACAGGTGGGCCGGACGGTGGCCGGCACACGCGGCGTGGTCCCCCAGTCGCTCGGCCTTCCGCCCGGCGCGAAGCCCTCCTACGACGGCAAGGTGCTCTTCGAGGCGACGATGAGCGATCCCGCCGACAGCGAGGCGGCGAAACAGACCGTCGAACGCGTACGGGACGCCGTCCACGCGGTCCCGGACGCCGACGCGCGGGTGGGCGGCGGTACAGCGGCCCTCTTGGACATGGACAGGGCAACGACGCACGACAACGTGCTGATCATCCCCCTGGTCCTGCTGGTCGTCCTGCTGATCCTCTGCGCGCTGCTCCGCGCCCTGATCGCCCCGCTCCTGCTGATCGGCACGGTGATCCTGTCCTTCACGGCCGCCCTGGGCATCAGCGCACTGGTGTTCCGCCACCTCTTCGACTACGCGGGCGAGTCGACGGACTTCCCGCTCTTCGTCTTCCTGGTGGCCCTCGGCATCGACTACAACATCTTCCTCACGACCCGTATCCGCGAGGAGGCCACGCACCAGGGCACCCGCCCCGGCGTGCTCACCGCCCTTGCCGCCACCGGCGCGGTCATCACCTCGGCCGGCCTGGTCCTGGCCGGCACCTTCGCAGCCCTCGGCACCCTTCCCATGGTGGCCTTCGCCGAAATCGGCTTCGCGGTCGCACTGGGGGTGCTGCTGGACACCTTCATCGTCCGCTCGGTCCTGGTGACGGCACTGTTCCTGGACGTGGGCCCGAAGGTCTGGTGGCCGCACAGCCTGGCGCGGCAGGAAGAGCCGGCGCCCCATGCCGACCCGTCTTCCAGCCCGTCCGGCGTTTGAGGACGAGGCCCCTGGGTCAGCCCACCCGCCGGATCAACGCCAGATACATCGCATCCGTCCCATGCAGATGAGGCCACAACTGCACATCAGGCCCCTCCCCCAACTCAGGCACCCCCGGCAACAAGCCCCGAGCATCAATCAACTCACCGTCACCCCGCTGCTTCAACACGTCCTCGACAACCGCCCGCGTCTCGGCAAGATGCGGCGAGCAAGTGGCGTACCCCACCACCCCACCCACCCGCACGGAGTCGATCGCCGCCCGCAACAACCCCCGCTGCAGCGGCGCGAACCCCTCCAGATCCTCCGGCCGCCGCCGCCACCGCGCCTCGGGCCGCCGCCGCAACGCCCCGAGCCCGGTGCAGGGAACATCCACCAACACCCGATCAAAGCTCCCGGCCCGCCAAGCCGGCCGCGTCCCGTCGGCGGCGATGACCTGATACGGCCCCGGATTTCCCTCCAACGCCTTGGCCACCAGCCCCGCGCGATGCGGCTGCTTCTCGGAGGCGAGCAACGACGCCCCCCGCTCGGCGGCCAACGCCGCGAGCAACGCGGCCTTCCCACCAGGCCCGGCGCACCCGTCCAGCCACCGCTCATCGCGCCCGTCCAACGGAGCATTGGCAAGGGCGATGGCAACGAGCTGACTCCCCTCGTCCTGCACCCCCGCACGCCCTTCCCGCACGGCCTCGATGGCGCCCGGCTCCCCACCCTCGGCAAGCCGCACGGCATAAGGCGACCAACGCCCCGCCACCGTGGCCTCCTCCCCGAGCAGTTCCTCGGTCGTGGCCCGCCCCGGCCGCGCGACCAGCGTCACCTCGGGCCGCTCGTTGTCGGCCTCCAGCAACCGCTCGATCCCGTCCCGCCCCCCACCGAGCGAGTCCCACAGCGCCGAGACGACCCACCGCGGATGCGAGTGCACCACGGCGAGGTGGTCCTCGGGATCCTCGTCGTACGGCGGCGCGACCCTCTCGATCCACCCGTCGAGATCGTCCTGCGCGACCTTGCGCAGCACGGCGTTGACGAACTTGGCCCGCCCGTCCCCGAGCACGACACGGGCGAGTTCGACGGAGGCGGAGACCGCGGCATGCGACGGAATCCGCGTCCCGAGCAGCTGATGCACACCGAGGCTGAGCACATCGAGCACCGGCGGGTCGACCTCACGCAGCGGCCGGTCCACACAGGCGGCGATGACGGCGTCGTACGTCCCCTGCCGCCGCAGCGTCCCGTACACCAGCTCGGTCGCGAGCGCGGCGTCCCGCCCGTCGAAGTCACCCTTCTCCCGCGCCTTCCGCAGCAGCGGCGGCAGCACGAGATTGGCGTACGCGTCCCGCTCGTCCACGGCGCGCAGCGCCTCGAAGGCGAGCAGGCGGACGGGGTCCTTCTTGGGCCGTCGGTAGGGCTTGCCCGGTTTGCGGGGCCGACGAGAGGTGTCGCTCACGAAAAAGGTGCTCCGGATTGCTGGATCGAGATACGCACACAGCGTACGTCGCACCAGGGTCCCGGCGCGCAGGACGGTCCGCCGGCCGACCTGCGAGCGCACCCGCCCGATCGGAGCTCAGACCCCGAGGATCTCGCCGTCGTCGATCCTGACCCCCCGGGCCCAGTCCGCGGCCCGCATCGGCTTCTTGCCCTGGGCCTGCACCCACAGCAACTCGACGGCGTACGACCCGGTTCCGACGTACACGTTGTTCTTCCCGACGGAGAGCGCACCGGGCGCGAGATCGTCCCGCCCCGGCACCGGCTGCACCTGGATGAGCTTGAGACGCTCACCGCGGAAGGTGGTCCAGGCGCCCGGCGCGGGGGTGCACCCACGCACGACCCGGTCGACCCGCAGGGAAGGCGCGCTCCAGTCGATGTGGGCGTCCTCGACGTTGACCTTGGGGGCGAGGGTGATCCCTTCGGTCGGCTGCGGTACGGCCTTCAGCGTGCCGTCCTCGATCCCGTCCATGGTCGCGGCCAGCAGCCCGGCGCCGGCGAAGGCGAGCCGGGTCAGCAGGTCACCGCTGGTGTCGGTGGCCCGGACCTCCTCGGTGACGGTGCCGTAGACGGGCCCGGAGTCGAGCCCTTCCTCGATCAGGAAGGTGGACGCCCCGGTGATTTCATCGCCCGCCATGATGGCGTGCTGCACGGGTGCGGCCCCACGCCAGGCGGGCAGCAGCGAGAAGTGCAGGTTGACCCAGCCGTGGGCCGGGATGTCGAGGGCGACGCGCGGCAGCAGGGCTCCGTAGGCGACGACGGGACAGCAGTCGGGCGCGATCTCCCTGAGCCGCTCCAGGAATTCGGGGTCGCGCGGCTTGGCCGGCTTCAGCACCTCGATCCCGGCTTCCACGGCCCGCTCGGCCACCGGGCTGGCCACCAGCCTGCGCCCACGCCCGGCCGGCGCGTCGGGCCGCGTGACGACGGCGGCCACCTCGTGCCGCCCGGAGGCGATCAGAGCGTCCAGAGCGGGAACGGCGACCTCGGGGGTACCGGCGAAGACAAGCTTCATGGGTGGGCACGGGCCTCTCGGGCGGGGTTGGCTTGGGCAACGCACAAGTCTATGGCTGGCCACCACAAGGGCTCACGTCGGCGGCACCAAAGACCATCGAACCGCTCCCGCGAGCGCAGAGCCGCCGACGGCGCGCGACTCCCGCGGGAGAGTCCAGCCCCTTGCCCAACTGGAAACGTGTGGTGCGCGGACGGGCAGGCAGCCAAGGCCGAAGGCCGAGGCGCACACCCCGCGCGCAGGGGCGTAGGCATATGCCCATACGCCCCCACTGCGTGACCCGCGGAGCACTCCCGCGTTGGTCAAGAAAGAGTTGACCACAACGGGCCGCATGCGCCGCATCCGTATCCGCGGCCCACTCCTTCAACGCCGGTTCGAGAGGCTTGTTCATGGCCGACCACGCAACCCACGACGCCCAGGCTCGGGCCAGCCTGCACTTGCTGGTGCGGGACATCGAGCGGGTCCGCCGGCAGGTGGACGCACTGCGCACGCTCACCGCGCAACTGGGCAACGTCTACCGCCCGCGCCGCTCCGGTCCCTCCACGGGCTTCGTCGTCTACGGACGCGCCCCCGCCCCGACGGTCCGCCTCGCCCAGGAGCTGCGGGACAGCGTCGAAACCCTGGTCACGGCAGCCGTGGACTTCGACCGCTCACTCGGCTTCTCCTGGGACGCGGTGGGTTCCGCGCTCGGCGTCACCAAACAGGCGGTCCACCGCCGCTACGGCGCACGCCGCGCCGCCGCCCAGGCAACGGCCGAGGCCGAGCGTTCGACCGAGCCGTCGGGAACCCGCACGGTCAACGTCACCACCGCCATCCCCACGGTGCCGACGGTCCCCGCGGCCCGCTCCATGCCGACGCAGCCGACGGCAGGCAGCCCCGGCCTGCGCGACGAGGCCAGGCCCACGGCCTTCCCCGGCCCGCGCAACGGCTGACCCCCCTAACTCTGCCCTCCCGGAGCGCACCCGGGAGGGCAGAGCCATGCCGGTCCACCAAAAGCCACCCATCGGCACGAGGCCCTCACCGGCACCCGGCACACCCGATATCAGCGGCACTCGGGATACCGGCGGCAGACCGCACACCGCTGGCACCCAGACATACGGCCGTCACCCGATATCAGCCGGATCAATCCGAACCCACACCCGCTCCACGGCCTCACCACCCCCACCACGACTCCCACCGCCACTTCCACTTCCCCGAGCCATCCGCGCCGCCTGCGCCGCCTTCAACGCGGTCGCCAACGCGGCCCCCCGCCCCGGCGGCACCCGGATCAGCGCCCGCTCCCAGTGCTCCCCGGGCGGCGGCGCCCCCACGCGCCGCGGCCGCCCCACCGGCGTGACAGGCAACGGAACAGGCCCCAACACCTCCGCCTCCGGCGGCAGTTCGAGCGCACGGAGGAACTCGGCGACCGCCTCCCCCGACCCGGACACGGACGCCATACGGGACACCGGCGGAAACCCCAGCTCGGCCCGCTCCGCGAGCTCCCGCACCGCGTGCCCGACCGGGTCCCACCGCACCAACGCCTGTACAGGCCGCAGGGTGGGCTCGGCGACGACCACCACCGTCCCGCCGACCCGCTGCGGCCGTACCAGCGACGCGGCCGCGATCCACCGCCGCAACGCGTCCTCCCCAGCCCGCAGATCGGGACGCCCGAGCATCGCCCAGCCGTCCAGCAGCAGTGCCGCCGCATAGCCGCCTTCGGCGACCGGCTCGGCCCCGGGCGTACTCACGACCAGCGAGGGCGTGCCCGGCACGGTGTCCAGCACATGCTCGCGCCCGGACGTCCGCACCGGAACGGCGGGAAAGGCCCGCCCCAACTCCTCGGCGGTCCGCCGCGCCCCCACCACCTGAGCCCGCAGGCGGAACGCACCGCACTCCGGACAGTGCCAGGCGCCCTCGTCACGCCCGCACCACCCGCACTGCAGATCGGCTCCGGAACCCCGCGCCTCCAGCGGCCCGGAGCAGTGCCGGCACCGAGCGGGCGCCCGGCAGTTGGCGCAGGCCATCCGCGGCACGTACCCGCGCCGGGGCACCTGCACGAGCACCGGCCCGTGCCGCAGCCCCTCCCGCACCGCCTGCCAGGCGAGCGTGGGCAGCCGGGCGGCCCGAGCCGCCTCGTCCCGCGCGAGATCCCCGTCCCCGACGGTCCGTACGAGCGGAGCCGCGCCCCGCACCTGCTCGCGCCCGGCGACCAACGGCCGGGCCCAACCGCTCTCCACGAGCTGGGCGGCCTCGACCGTGCAGCTCCAACTCCCCAGCAAGAAGCCGCACTTGTCCTGCGCCGCACGAAGCAGAAGAACTTCCCGCGCATGCGGCTGCGGAGCATGCTGCTCGCTGTGGCTGTCGTCGCCGTCGTCCCAGAGGGCGACCAACCCAAGATCGCGCACCGGGGCGAACATGGCGGCCCGAGTCCCCACGACCGCCCGCACGCTCCCCCGCCGCACCGCGAGCCACTCCCGATACCTCTTCTCGGGCCCGGCGTCCGCGGTCAGCACCGCATGCCGTCCCTCCCCCATCAACGAGGTCAGTGCGGCGTCGACCCGCGCGACTGCTCTGCCGTCCGGCAGCACGACGAGCGCCCCGCGCCCGGAGGCCAGCGTCGCGCCAACGGCCCGGGCCAGCTCCTCACTCCACTCGGGTCCGGGCAGCGCATTCCATACGGCACGCGGCGCGCCCCCGGCGGCCAGTGACTCCAGGAAGGCGGCACCCCGCTCATACCGCCCCCATGACGCCACCTCGGGCACACCAGGCACCGGAAGCGGCTCCGGCGAAGGCCGCTGCTCGGCCCGGGCACTGCGCGGCGGCACGGCAAGCTGCAGCACATCGGCAAGCCCTCCGGCGTACCGATCGGCAACGGCCCGGGCAAGACCCAACAGCTCCTCGCTCAACACCCGCTCAGGGGACACGACCTGCGCGAGAGCCGCCAGCGGCCCGGAGTAGTCGGACTCGGCGACCCGCTCGACAAGGAACCCGTCGATGAGCCCCCCGCCCTCACGCCGGCCCTCACGCACCCGATGCCGCCCGGCCCCGAACCGCACGCGCACCCGGACGCCCGGCTGCGCGTCGGCGTCCAGCTCCTCAGGAACGGCGTAGTCGAAGTACCGATCCAGGTGCAGTACACCCTTGTCGACCAGCACCCGCGCCACGGGCAGCTCCTTGGCCAGCGCGGCCCCCCGCCAGGTCCGCGGCTTGGCCTTGGGCACCTTGGCCTTGCGCACGCTCTCCCGAATGAGCGCAAGCTGCTCGGGCGGCGCCCCCTCGGCCCCGCCGCCCGTCTGCCCGTTCTCGCTGCTCACGCTTGCATTCTTACCAAACGCCACTGACAACCGACGGCGCCCGAGTTCCCCACGGCAACGGAGCGCGCGTCCTCCCCAACCACGTCGGACACACCGAGGCCCGGCGCCCTTTGGGGCACCGGGCCTCGTACAAGCCAGTGGAGCCGGGTCTTACAGCCCCGCCGCCTTCCGCAGCGCCTCGACCCGGTCCGTCCGCTCCCAGGTGAACTCCGGAAGCTCGCGACCGAAGTGACCGTACGCCGCGGTCTGGGCGTAGATCGGGCGCAGCAGGTCCAGGTCGCGGATGATCGCGGCCGGGCGGAGGTCGAAGACCTCGTCGATGGCCTTCTCGATCTTCTCGGCGTCGATCTTGGCCGTGCCGAAGGTCTCGACGAACAGGCCGACCGGCTCGGCCTTGCCGATCGCGTACGCCACCTGCACCTCGCAGCGCGCGGCCAGACCCGCCGCGACCACGTTCTTGGCGACCCAGCGCATCGCGTACGCCGCCGAACGGTCCACCTTGGACGGGTCCTTGCCGGAGAACGCGCCACCACCGTGCCGCGCCATACCGCCGTAGGTGTCGATGATGATCTTCCGGCCGGTCAGACCCGCGTCACCCATCGGACCGCCGATCTCGAACCGCCCGGTCGGGTTCACCAGCAGGCGGTAGCCGTCGGTGTCCAGCTTGATGCCCTCGTCCAGCAGGGCCTTCAGCTCCGGCTCGACCACGAACTCCCGGATGTCCGGGGCGAGAAGGGAGTCCAGGTCGATGTCGCTCGCGTGCTGCGAGGAGACGACCACCGTGTCCAGACGGACCGCCTTGTCACCGTCGTACTCGATGGTGACCTGCGTCTTGCCGTCCGGGCGCAGGTAGGGGATCGTGCCGTTCTTGCGGACCTCGGACAGACGCTTCGACAGGCGGTGCGCCAGGAAGATCGGCAGCGGCATCAGCGTCGGCGTCTCGTCCGTCGCGTAGCCGAACATCAGGCCCTGGTCACCGGCACCCTGACGGTCCAGCTCGTCCTCGTCGCCCTCGACCCGGGACTCGTACGCCGTGTCGACGCCCTGCGCGATGTCCGGCGACTGCGAGCCGATCGAGACCGAGACTCCGCAGGAGGCGCCGTCGAAGCCCTTCTTCGAGGAGTCGTAGCCGATCTCGAGGATCTTGTTGCGGACCAGCGTCGCGATGTCCGCGTACGTCTTGGTCGTGACCTCTCCGGCCACGTGCACCAGACCGGTCGTGATCAGGGTCTCGACCGCGACCCGGGAGGTCGGGTCCTCGCGCAGAAGCGCGTCGAGAATGGTGTCGCTGATCTGGTCAGCGATCTTGTCGGGGTGACCCTCGGTCACGGACTCCGAGGTGAACAGGCGACGGGACACAACGCTCCCTGGGGTTGCAGCGGCTGCTGGCTGATCATTGGCGGACGGGACGGGGGCTGCGCCCGGCGTCGTCCGAGGACAGTTTATCTGTCGTGCTCGGTCACGGACCCCCTGTCTCGCCTCTCGGGAGCGCTGTGACCTGCGGCACGGGCATTCTGCCGAATGCCACGCGCTCTGGCCAGGGTCGCCACACCCGAATCGGGGGAGGCCCGCAGCGCATCAAACATTCACCCCAGTCGCCGCGTCACCAGGTCCCACACAATTTCGGCCAAGGCTTCCTTGGGCCCGTGCGGTACGGGCGTCTCGCTGCCGTCGGCGCCCAGTACGACCGCCTCGTTCTCCTCGGAGCCGAAGGTCTTGCGCTCGCCCACCTCGTTCACCACGAGGAGGTCGCACCCCTTGTGCGCCAGCTTCTTGCGGCCGTTCGCGAGGACGTCGTCCGTCTCGGCGGCGAAGCCGACGATCACCTGTCCCGGGCGGGCCCGGTCGGTCGATATCTCCGCGAGGATGTCCGGATTCCGCACCAGGACGATGGGCTCCGGCTCCTGGTCGTCCTTCTTCTTGATCTTTCCGGCGGCGTAGGAAGCGGGGCGGAAGTCCGCGACCGCCGCCGCCATGACCACTGCGTCGGCGTCCGCGGTCGCCTTGAGGACCGCCTCCCGCAGCTGTACGGCAGTGCCGACCTGCACGACGTCCACGCCCGCCGGGTCGGGCAGCCCGGTGTTGGCCGCGATCAGCGTCACCCGGGCACCCCGGGCGGCGGCGGTGCGGGCGAGGGCGTAGCCCTGCTTGCCGGAGGAGCGGTTGCCGAGGAAGCGGACGGGGTCGAGGGGCTCGCGGGTGCCGCCGGCGCTCACCACGACGTGCCGGCCCTTCAGGTCCGGCTCGGTGACCCCCCGGGCCAGCACCCTGCGGCAGACCTCGAAGATCTCGGCCGGCTCGGGCAGCCGCCCCTTGCCCGTGTCGACGCCGGTGAGCCGGCCGACGGCGGGCTCGATGACGACCGCGCCCCGTCGGCGCAGCGTCGCCACGTTCTCCTGGGTGGCCGGGTGCTCCCACATCTCGGTGTGCATGGCGGGGGCGAAGACGACCGGACAGCGGGCGGTGAGCAGGGTGTTGGTCAGCAGGTCGCCGGCGAGGCCGTGCGCGGCCTTGGCGAGCGTGTCGGCCGTGGCCGGGGCGACGACCACCAGGTCGGCGTGCTGGCCGATGCGGACGTGCGGCACCTCGTGGACGTCGTCCCAGACCTCCGTCGAGACGGGGTTGCCGGACAGGGCGGACCAGGTGGCGGCGCCGACGAAGTGCAGTGCGGAGGCGGTGGGCACGACCCGGACGTCATGGCCGGACTCCGTGAGTCTGCGCAGCAGCTCACAGGCCTTGTACGCGGCGATGCCGCCACTGACCCCCAGAACGACCTTCGGCTTGTCCACCGTCTCTCCCCGCAATCGGCTCGCGTGCGCCAGGGACGAGCGCACGACTCCACTACACACCACAGGCCCGGCAGTCGCGCTGCCGGGCCTGTGGAAAAGTCAGCCGCAGGCTGTAAATCGCACTTACTGCGCCGGGCCCTCGACGGCCTCGGACGTCAGCAGACCCGCGTTGATCTCGCGCAGGGCGATCGAGAGCGGCTTCTCGTGCACGTGGGTGTCGACGAGCGGACCGACGTACTCGAGGAGGCCCTCGCCGAGCTGCGAGTAGTACGCGTTGATCTGGCGGGCCCGCTTGGCCGCGTAGATCACGAGGCTGTACTTCGAGTCGGTGGCCTCGAGGAGCTCGTCGATCGGCGGGTTGATGATGCCCTCGGGCGCGGAGATGGAAGAGGACACGCTCTACCTTCCGATGGATGGGAAAGATTCAGAGTGACTGATCAAGCCTGAACGAAATGATCAAGCTTGGACGATCAGTCACGATCACACAACGTCCATCAAGGCTAGCAGCTCGCGCGCCACGTCCTCGACGGAGGTGTTGACCAAGGTCACGTCGAACTCCGGCTCGGCCGCCAGCTCGACCTTCGCCGCGTCCAGGCGGCGTTCGATCACCTCGGGCGGCTCGGTGCCACGTCCGGTGAGTCTGCGCACCAGTTCCTCCCAGGAGGGAGGAGCCAGGAACACCAGCTGGGCCTCGGCCATGGACTCGCGGACCTGCCGCGCGCCCTGGAGGTCGATCTCCAGGAGGACGGGCTCACCCGCCTCCAGCCGCTCCATCACGGCCGCACGCGGCGTGCCGTAGCGGTTGCCGGCGAACTCGGCCCACTCCAGCAGCTCGCCGTTGGCGATCAGCTTGTCCATCTCGTCGTCGGTGACGAAGAAGTAGTGGACTCCGTGCCGCTCGCCGGGGCGGGGCTTGCGGGTCGTCGCCGACACCGAGAGCCAGACCTCGGGGTGTTCCTTGCGCATATGGGCGACGACCGTGCTCTTGCCGACCCCGGAGGGGCCGGAGAGCACGGTCAGCCGCGGACGTTCACTCATGCAGCGATTATTCCAGCAATCCCGGAGTGCCCGGGACTCCCGGTCCGGAGGGCCCGGACTCAGGAGCCGGTGCTGCCGAACTCACGCTCCAGGGAAGCGATCTGGTTGGAGCCGAGACCGCGCACGCGGCGGCTCTCGGAGATGCCGAGTCGCTCCATGATCTGCTTGGCGCGGACCTTGCCCACGCCCGGCAGGGACTCGAGCAGGGCGGAGACCTTCATCTTGCCGATGACGTCGTTCTCCTGACCCTGCTTGATGACCTCGTGAAGGGAGGCGCCGGAGTGCTTGAGTCGATTCTTGACCTCGGCCCGCTCCCGGCGAGCCGCGGCGGCCTTTTCGAGCGCGGCTGCGCGCTGTTCAGGGGTAAGGGGCGGAAGAGCCACGCCTACGTCACCTCGGATGTCGAACTGTCGGATACGGACCGGTGAGGAACCTAGTCGCCCCACACCTGGGGAGCTACGAGCAACACGCTTGCCCGTTCACTCTCGTCGGAGACTAGCGGGCAAGTCCGCCAGAGTCAGCGAGAACAGCGGAAAAGTCCTGGTCAGCCTCCGTCAGGCCGGACATTTAGGACATAATGCCCCGGATTTGAGGATGTATTCAGACTCAAGTCCGCCCCGAGTCACTCGTCGGAGGTCTCCCGCGGGGGCTCGAACGTCCCTGACGACGGTCAGTCGGCCGACACAGCCGCGCGGACCTCATCAGCGAAGCGTGACGCGGCCTCACGCAGCGCGACGACGTCGGGTCCGTGCCGCAGCACACCCCGGCTGACGTTCGGCACGACATTGCGCACCGCGGCGCCGAACACCCGCGGCAGATCGGCCGGTGTGGCCCCCTGGGCCCCGATGCCGGGCGCGAGGAGGGGACCGTTGATGTCGAGGTCGTACCTGGACAGGTCGCCGAGCGTGGCGCCGACCACCGCGCCGAAGGACCCCATGGGCTCCTCCCCCACGTTTTCGGCCGCCAGGTGCGCCAGCATGGTCGCGCCGACGTCACGGCCGTCCGCGCGGACCGCGTGCTGGACCTCGCCGCCCTCCGGGTTGGAGGTCAGCGCGAGGACGAAGAGGCCGGTGCCGCTCTCGCGGGCCAGCGCGACGGCCGGTGAGAGCGAGCCGTAGCCGAGGTACGGCGAGACGGTCAGCGCGTCCGAGAACAGCGGGGAGTCCTTGTGGAGGAAGGACTCGGCGTAGGCGGCCATGGTCGAACCGATGTCGCCGCGCTTGGCGTCCATCACCACCAGCGCACCGGCAGCCCGCGCGTCCGCGACCGACTTCTCCAGGACGGCGACGCCACGCGAGCCGAAGCGCTCGAAGAACGCGCTCTGCGGCTTGAGCACGGCGACCCGGTCGGCCATCGCCTCGACGACCGTGCCGCTGAACCGCTCCAGGCCGGCCACGTCGTCGTTCAAGCCCCATTCGGCCAGCAGGGACGCGTGCGGGTCGATGCCGACGCACAACGGGCCGCGCTCGTCCATGACCCGGCGAAGTCGTGCGCCAAAGGGCTCCAGAGCACTCATGCGGTCTTCCTTGCCTTCCTGACATCGGCGCCGACCGCGTCGGCGAGGGTGGCGTACGGGCTGGTGCGCAGCCGGGCGGCGAGGCCCTTGTGGATGGCGCGGCCCCAGAAGGGACCCTCGTAGATGAAGGCGCTGTATCCCTGGACCAGGGTGGCGCCCGCCAGGATCCGCTGCCAGGCGTCCTCGGCGTTCTCGACACCGCCCACGCCCACCAGGACGATCCGGTCGCCCACGCGCGCGTACAGCCGCCGCAGGACCTCCAGCGAGCGCGCCTTCACAGGCGCCCCGGAGAGCCCGCCGGCCTCCTTGACCAGTGAGGGTTCGGATCTCAGACCGAGTCCCTCGCGCGCGACGGTGGTGTTCGTGGCGATGATCCCGTCCAGGCCCAGCTCCACGGCCAGGTCGGCGACCGCGTCCACGTCCTCGTCGGCGAGGTCGGGCGCGATCTTCACGAGCAGCGGAACGCGACGGCTGGTCACCGTACGGTCGGCGGCCTCACGGACGGCGGTCAGCAGGGGGCGCAGCGCCTCGGTGGCCTGGAGGTTGCGCAGGCCGGGCGTGTTGGGCGAGGAGACGTTGACCACCAGGTAGTCGGCGTACGGCGCCAGCCGCTCCGTCGACTTCACGTAGTCGAGGACGGCCTCCTCCTCCGGAACGACCTTGGTCTTGCCGATGTTGACGCCCACGACGGTCCTGAAGACCGGCTCACGGGACGCCAGGCGGGCCGCCACGGCCAGCGAGCCCTCGTTGTTGAAGCCCATGCGGTTGATCAGCGCCCGGTCCTTCACCAGGCGGAACAGCCGCTTCTTGGGGTTGCCCGGCTGGGCCTCCCCCGTGACGGTGCCGATCTCGACGTGGTCGAAGCCGAGCATCGACATTCCGTCGATCGCGACCGCGTTCTTGTCGAAGCCGGCGGCGAGCCCGAAGGGGCCGTGCATCCGCAGCCCGAAGGCCTCGGTGCGCAGTTCCTTGTAGCGCGGCGCGAGGGCGGCCGCGACGAACGTGCGCAGCACGGGGATGCGCACGGCCAGGCGGATCCACCGGAACGCCAGGTGGTGCGCCTGCTCCGGGTCCATCCACTGGAAGACCAGACGGAAGAAAATCTTGTACATGTCGGTGTCCTCTTGAAGCCTCGGTGAGCCTCATGAAGAGGGGGACACCGTTTCCGGTGTCCCCCTCAGGGCTGCTAGTCGCGGGCCGCGGTCAGATGCTCGGCGTGTTCCTGCAGTGAACGCACGCCGACGTCACCGTGGTTGAGGGCGTCGATGCCCTGGACGGCCGCGGCGAGCGCCTGGACCGTCGTCAGACACGGGACGGACCGCGCCACGGCCGCCGTACGGATGTCGTAGCCGTCGAGGCGGCCGCCGGTGCCGTACGGGGTGTTGACGATGAGGTCGACCTCGCCGTCGTGGATGAGCTGGACGATGGTGCGCTCGCCGTTCGGGCCGGTGCCCTCGGACTGCTTGCGCACGACAGTGGCGTTGATGCCGTTGCGCCTGAGGACCTCGGCCGTGCCGGACGTGGCGAGCAACTCGAAGCCGTGGGCGACCAGTTCACGCGCGGGGAAGATCATCGAGCGCTTGTCGCGGTTGGCGACCGAGATGAAGGCGCGGCCCTTGGTGGGCAGCGGGCCGTAGGCGCCAGCCTGCGACTTGGCGTACGCCGTGCCGAAGACGGAGTCGATGCCCATGACCTCGCCGGTGGAGCGCATCTCCGGGCCGAGGACGGTGTCGACGCCGCGGCCGTGGATGTCGCGGAAGCGCGACCACGGCATGACGGCCTCCTTGACGGAGATCGGCGCGTCCAGCGGCAGTTCACCACCGTCGCCGGTCGCCGGAAGCAGGCCCTCCGCCCGCAGTTCGGCGATGGTCGCGCCCAGCGAGATCCGGGCGGCGGCCTTCGCCAGCGGCACCGCGGTCGCCTTCGAGGTGAAGGGGACCGTGCGGGACGCGCGCGGGTTGGCCTCCAGGACGTAGAGGATGTCGCCGGCCATCGCGAACTGGATGTTGATCAGGCCGCGCACGCCTACGCCGCGGGCGATGGCCTCGGTGGAGGCCCGCAGGCGCTTGATGTCGAAGCCGCCCAGGGTGATCGGCGGCAGGGCGCACGCCGAGTCGCCGGAGTGGATGCCGGCCTCCTCGATGTGCTCCATGACACCGCCGAGGTAGAGCTCCTGGCCGTCGTAGAGCGCGTCGACGTCGATCTCGATCGCGTCGTCGAGGAAGCGGTCGACCAGCACCGGCCGGGAGGGGCTGATCTCGGTCGACTCGGCGATGTAGGACGACAGCCGTGTCTCGTCGTACACGATCTCCATGCCGCGCCCGCCGAGGACGTACGACGGCCGCACCAGGACCGGGTAGCCGATCTCGTCGGCGATGGCCTTGGCCTCGGCGAAGGTGGTGGCGGTGCCGTGCTTGGGGGCCGGGAGGCCGGCCTCCGCGAGGACGCGTCCGAACGCGCCCCGGTCCTCGGCCGCGTGGATCGCCTCCGGCGAAGTGCCCACGATCGGCACGCCGTTGTCCTTGAGCGCCTGCGACAGGCCCAGCGGGGTCTGGCCGCCCAGCTGGACCACCACGCCCGCCACGGGGCCGGCCTGCTGCTCCGCGTGGACGATCTCCAGCACGTCTTCCAGCGTCAGCGGCTCGAAGTACAGGCGGTCGGAGGTGTCGTAGTCCGTGGAGACGGTCTCCGGGTTGCAGTTGACCATCACGGTCTCGTACCCGGCGTCGCTCAGCGCGAAGGAGGCGTGGACGCAGGAGTAGTCGAACTCGATGCCCTGGCCGATGCGGTTGGGACCGGAGCCCAGGATGATGACGGCCGGCTTCTCGCGGGAAGCCACCTCCGTCTCCTCGTCGTACGAGGAGTAGAAGTACGGCGTCTTGGCCGCGAACTCGGCGGCGCAGGTGTCGACCGTCTTGTAGACCGGGCGGATGCCGAGCGCGTGCCGCACCTCGCGCACGACGTCCTCGCGCAGCCCGCGGATCTCGCCGATCTGCTGGTCGGAGAAGCCGTGCCGCTTGGCCTCGGCGAGCAGGTCGGGCGTGAGCTCCGGGGCCTCGGCGAGTTCGTCGGCGATCTCCTTGATCAGGAAGAGCTGGTCGACGAACCAGGGGTCGATCTTCGTGTACTCGAAGACCTCCTCGGGCGTGGCGCCCGCGCGGATGGCCTGCATGACGGCGTTGATACGGCCGTCGGTGGGCCGTACGGCCTCGCGCAGCAGCTCCTCCTTGTCGCCGGGCTCGCCGACGAAGGTGAACTGGCTGCCCTTCTTCTCCAGCGAGCGCAGCGCCTTCTGGAAGGCCTCCGTGAAGTTGCGGCCGATCGCCATGGCCTCACCCACCGACTTCATGGTGGTCGTGAGGGTGGAGTCGGCGCTCGGGAACTTCTCGAAGGCGAACCGCGGGGCCTTGACGACCACGTAGTCGAGCGTGGGCTCGAAGGAGGCCGGGGTCTCCTGCGTGATGTCGTTCGGGATCTCGTCGAGGGTGTAGCCGACGGCCAGCTTGGCGGCGATCTTGGCGATCGGGAAGCCGGTCGCCTTGGAGGCGAGGGCCGACGAGCGCGACACGCGCGGGTTCATCTCGATGACGATGACGCGGCCGTCGTCCGGGTTCACCGCGAACTGGATGTTGCAGCCGCCGGTGTCGACGCCGACCTCACGGATGACGGCGATGCCGATGTCGCGCAGGATCTGGTACTCGCGGTCGGTCAGCGTCATCGCGGGCGCGACGGTGATCGAGTCGCCGGTGTGCACGCCCATCGGGTCGAAGTTCTCGATGGAGCAGACGACCACGACGTTGTCGTGCTTGTCGCGCATCAGCTCCAGCTCGTACTCCTTCCAGCCGAGGATGGACTCCTCCAGGAGCACCTCGGTGGTGGGAGACAGGGTCAGGCCCTGTCCGGCGATGCGGCGCAGCTCCTCCTCGTCGTGCGCGAAGCCGGAGCCGGCGCCGCCCATGGTGAAGGACGGGCGGACGACGACCGGGTAGCCGCCGAGGGTCTCGACGCCCTTGAGGACGTCGTCCATGGAGTGGCAGATGACCGAGCGGGCGGACTCGCCGTGCCCGATCTTGGCGTTGACCGCGTCGACGACCAGCTTGAACTGGTCGCGGTCCTCGCCCTTGTGGATGGCCTCGACGTTGGCGCCGATCAGTTCCACGCCGTACTTGTCCAGGACGCCGTTCTCGTGCAGCGAGATCGCGGTGTTGAGGGCCGTCTGGCCGCCCAGGGTGGGCAGCAGCGCGTCCGGGCGCTCCTTGGCGATGATCTTCTCGACGAACTCGGGGGTGATCGGCTCGACGTAGGTCGCGTCGGCGATCTCCGGGTCGGTCATGATCGTCGCCGGGTTGGAGTTCACGAGGATGACCCTGAGGCCCTCGGCCTTCAGGACCCGGCACGCCTGCGTGCCGGAGTAGTCGAACTCGGCGGCCTGGCCGATGACGATCGGGCCGGAGCCGATGACCAGGACGGACTGGATATCGGTGCGCTTAGGCACGCTGGCCCTCCATCAGGGATACGAAGCGGTCGAACAGGTAGGCGGCGTCGTGCGGACCCGCGGCTGCTTCGGGGTGGTACTGGACGCTGAAGGCCGGCTTGTCGAGGAGCTGGAGGCCCTCCACCACGTTGTCGTTGAGGCAGACGTGGGAGACCTCGGCACGGCCGTAGGGGGTGTCGGAGACCTTGTCGAGCGGAGCGTCCACGGCGAAGCCGTGGTTGTGCGCGGTGACCTCGACCTTGCCGGTCGTGCGGTCCTGCACCGGCTGGTTGATGCCGCGGTGGCCGTACTTCAGCTTGTAGGTGCCGAATCCGAGCGCGCGGCCCAGGATCTGGTTGCCGAAGCAGATGCCGAACAGCGGGGTGCCGCGCTCCAGGACGGCCTGCATGACGGAGACCGGGTGGTCGGCGGTGGACGGGTCGCCGGGGCCGTTGGAGAAGAACACGCCGTCGGGGTTCACGGCGTACACGTCCTCGGCGGTCGCCGTGGCGGGCAGCACGTGCACCTCGATGCCGCGCTCGGCCATCCGGTGCGGGGTCATGCCCTTGATGCCGAGGTCGACGGCGGCGACGGTGAACTTCTTCTCGCCGATCGCCGGGACGACGTACGCCTCCTTGGTGGCGACCTCGGCGGAGAGGTCGGCGCCCTTCATCTCGGGGGCCTGGCGGACCTCGGCGAGCATGGTGCCCTCGTCGGGCAGCGCGTTGCCGGAGAAGATGCCGACCCGCATGGCACCGCGCTCACGCAGGTGACGCGTCAGCGCGCGTGTGTCGATGCCGGAGATGCCGACGACACCCTGGTGGCGCAGTTCGTCGTCCAGCGAGCGCTTGGCGCGCCAGTTGGACGGCACGCGCGCGGGGTCGCGTACGACGTAGCCGGCGACCCAGATCCGCTTGCTCTCCGGGTCCTCGTCGTTGACGCCGGTGTTGCCGACGTGCGGGGCGGTCATCACCACGACCTGGCGGTGGTACGACGGGTCGGTGAGCGTCTCCTGGTAGCCGGTCATGCCGGTGGAGAACACGGCCTCGCCGAAGGTCACCCCCACGGCCCCGTAGGCACGGCCGCGGAAGATCCGGCCGTCCTCCAGGACGAGTACCGCGGGAACCCTGGTGGCTCCCCTTGTGGAGGTCGTCATCGTTCGGCGCCTTCCGTGCTGTTGGTGTTGATCATGGAGTTAATGACGTCGACCCACTCGTTGTGCTCCGCCGCGTGGTCCGAGCGGAACCCGGAGTCGATCAGCCGCTCGCCGTGCGCCCAGGTCACCACGAGCAGACCGCCCTCGGTCAGGACCTTGCCGGCGATGCCCTTGTCGAGCCGGGCCTCGCGCAGCTGCGCGGCCGGGACGAAGAAGTCGGTCGCGCCGGGGCGTACGACGTCCAGTCCCGCGTCCGTCAGCGTGAGCTCGACCCGGCTGCGGGTACCGAGGCCGTGCGCCACGATGCGGTCCAGCCACTGACCGGCGGTGGTGGAGCCGTGGTAGCGGCCGCTCATGCTCAGTCTCGCCGGGCCGGGGTCGTCCGGCGCGCTGGGCAGCTCGGGCAGGTCGCCCTGGAGCGTGCCGCGCCACTTCCATCCCTCGCGCATCAGCCAGTAGACGAGCGCGACGAAGAGGGCGAGTCCGACGACCCAGCCGATGCGGGCGGCCCAGTCGGTCACCTCGGCCGACTTCTGATCGGCAGCGAGTCCGGTGCCGGCTGCGAGCAGTGTTGCAGGTGTCACGTGAGCTTCCCGTCGACGAGCGTGGCCTTGCCCCGGAGCCACGTGTGCGTCACACGGCCCGGCAGCTCACGCCCCTCGTACGGAGTGTTGCGGCTGCGCGAGGCGAAGCCCGCGGGGTCCACGGACCCACGGTATTCCGTGTCGACGAGCGTGAGGTTGGCGGGCTCACCAGCCGAGACGGGACGGCCGTGGCCCTTGGCCTGCCCGATCCGGGCGGGCTTGAAGGACATGCGCTCGGCGACCCCGGCCCAGGTGAGGAGCCCGGTGTCCACCATGGTCTCCTGCACCACTGACAACGCGGTCTCCAGGCCGACCATCCCCATGGCGGCCGCGGCCCACTCGCAGTCCTTGTCCTCGTGCGGGTGCGGGGCGTGGTCCGTGGCGACGATGTCGATCGTGCCGTCGGCGAGCGCCTCGCGCAGCGCCAGCACGTCACGCTCGGTGCGCAGCGGCGGGTTCACCTTGTAGACCGGGTTGTAGGTGCGCACCAGCTCGTCGGTGAGGAGCAGGTGGTGCGGGGTGACCTCGGCGGTGACGTCGATGCCGCGGGACTTGGCCCAGCGGACGATCTCGACCGAGCCCGCGGTCGAGAGGTGGCAGATGTGGACGCGCGAACCGACGTGCTCGGCGAGGAGGACATCCCGGGCGATGATCGATTCCTCGGCCACCGCGGGCCAGCCGCCCAGACCCAGCTCGGCGGAGACGACGCCCTCGTTCATCTGGGCGCCCTCGGTCAGCCGCGGCTCCTGCGCGTGCTGGGCGACGACACCGCCGAAGGCCTTCACGTACTCCAGCGCCCGCCGCATGATCACGGCGTCGTCGACGCACTTGCCGTCGTCGGAGAACACGGTGACGCCCGCCGCCGACTCGTGCATGGCGCCCAGCTCGGCGAGCTTCTTGCCCTCCAGGCCGACGGTCACGGCACCGATGGGCTGCACGTCGCAGTAGCCGTGCTCCTGCCCGAGCCGGTAGACCTGCTCGACGACACCGGCGGTGTCGGCCACCGGGAAGGTGTTGGCCATGGCGAACACGGCCGTGTAGCCGCCGGAGGCCGCCGCGCGCGTGCCGGTGAGGACGGTCTCGGAGTCCTCGCGGCCCGGCTCACGCAGGTGCGTGTGCAGGTCGACCAGGCCCGGCAGCAGCACCTTGCCCGCCGCCTCGACGACCTGGGCGCCCTCGTCCGAGAGCCCCGTGCCGACCGCCTCGATGACGGCACCGTCGATCAGCACGTCCTGCGGCTCGCCGCCGAGCACCTTCGCACCACGGATCAGGATCTTGCTCATCTGTCTTACTTCTCCTCGGTACGGGTGTGGGTGACGGCGGGCTCGTTGCCGCCCAGCAGCAGATACAGAACGGCCATCCGGATGGACACTCCGTTTGCGACCTGCTCGATGGCGGTGCAGCGCTCCGAGTCGGCGACCTCGGCGGTGATCTCCATCCCGCGGACCATCGGGCCGGGGTGCATCACGATGGCTTCCTCGGGCATCCGCGCCATGCGGTCGCCGTCGAGGCCGTAGCGCCGCGAGTACTCGCGCTCGGTCGGGAAGAACGCGGCGTTCATCCGCTCGCGCTGCACGCGCAGCATCATCACCGCGTCGGACTTCGGAAGGGTGCTGTCGAGGTCGTACGACACCTCGCACGGCCAGGTCTCGACGCCGACCGGCACCAGGGTCGGCGGGGCGACGAGGGTGACCTCGGCGCCGAGGGTGTGCAGCAGGTCGACGTTGGAGCGGGCGACGCGGCTGTGCAGGACGTCGCCGACGATTGTGATGCGCTTGCCGGCGAGGTCCTGCCCGATCCCGGCGTCCCGCCCGACGAGCCGGCGCCGCATCGTGAAGGCGTCCAACAGGGCCTGCGTCGGGTGCTGGTGGGTCCCGTCGCCGGCGTTGATGACGGCCGCGTCGATCCAGCCGGAGTTGGCGAGGCGGTACGGCGCTCCGGAGGCGCCGTGCCGGATGACGACGGCGTCGACGCCCATGGCCTCCAGGGTCTGGGCGGTGTCCTTCAGGGACTCGCCCTTGGACACGCTCGACCCCTTGGCGGAGAAGTTGATGACGTCCGCCGACAGCCGCTTCTCGGCGGCCTCGAAGGAGATACGCGTGCGCGTGGAGTCCTCGAAGAAGAGGTTCACGACGGTGCGGCCGCGCAGGGTCGGCAGCTTCTTGATCGGCCGGTCGGCGACCCGGGCCATCTCCTCGGCGGTGTCGAGGATCAGGACGGCGTCGTCGCGGGTGAGGTCGGCGGCCGAGATGAGATGACGCTGCATCTTTCAGGCTCCGTAAGGCAGTTCATGAAGGACGATTCGGGCAGACGGGTGCGCGTGAGGGCGCACTGAGCGGGCGTACGGCGGCGGCCGTACGCCGTGGGCGCTACTGGGGGGTCTGCTTGGCACCGAGCAGCACGGTGTCGCGACCGTCCTCCTCGGCGAGCTGGACCTTGACCGTCTCCCGCAACGACGTGGGGATGTTCTTGCCGACGTAGTCGGCGCGGATGGGCAGTTCGCGGTGGCCGCGGTCGACCAGGACCGCGAGCTGGACCGCGCGCGGACGACCGATGTCGTTCAGGGCGTCGAGGGCGGCGCGGATGGTGCGGCCGGAGAACAGGACGTCGTCGACGAGGACGACGAGGCGGCCGTCGAGGCCGTCACCGGGGATGTCGGTGCGGGCCAGCGCGCGCGGCGGGTGCATGCGCAGGTCGTCGCGGTACATGGTGATGTCCAGCGACCCGACCGGGATCTTGCGCTCGGTGATCTCCTCGAGCTTGGCGGCGAGCCGCTGGGCGAGGAAGACGCCTCGGGTGGGAATTCCGAGGAGCACCACGTCGTCGGCGCCCTTGGCGCGCTCGACGATCTCGTGGGCGATGCGGGTCAACACCCGCGCGATGTCAGGGCCTTCGAGAACGGGCCTGGCGTCGGACGCTTGCGTGTCCTGCTGCCTGTCCATACGAAAGGGACCTCCTTCTCCGCCTCACGGGACGGACCTTAAAGGACGTCTGGTTTGCGCCATCCACCGTAGCAGGCCACCGACACACCCCCCGTCACCCCCCTGGCCCAATCGGCCACCGATAGCACGGAAGCGTCGGTGTGGACCATTCGGCTTGACGCGCCAGAGTAACGCTGCGTAACCTCACAGTGAGTTACCAACCGCGCGGCATGGAACCCAAGCCAGTCGCGTCGACCCAGTGCCGGGGAGCTATATGTCCAGCGAATACGCCAAACAGCTCGGGGCCAAGCTCCGGGCCATCCGCACCCAGCAGGGCCTTTCCCTTCACGGTGTCGAGGAGAAGTCCCAGGGACGCTGGAAGGCCGTCGTGGTCGGTTCGTACGAGCGCGGCGACCGCGCCGTGACCGTGCAGCGCCTCGCCGAGCTGGCGGATTTCTACGGCGTTCCGGTGCAGGAGCTGCTTCCCGGCACCACGCCGGGCGGCGCCGCCGAGCCGCCGCCGAAGCTGGTCCTGGACCTGGAGCGGCTGGCTCACGTGCCGGCCGAGAAGGCGGGTCCCCTGCAGCGCTATGCCGCGACCATCCAGTCGCAGCGCGGTGACTACAACGGCAAGGTGCTCTCGATCCGCCAGGACGACCTGCGCACACTCGCCGTCATTTATGACCAGTCGCCCTCGGTCCTGACGGAACAGCTGATCAGCTGGGGTGTGCTGGACGCGGACGCGCGTCGCGCGGTCACCCACGCCGAGGAGAGCTGAGCGCTCCACGCGGGTTCGACCCAGTCAGCAGAAACGTGGGGGGGGGGGGGGGGGGGGGGGGGGGGGGGGGGGGGGGGGGGGGGGGGGGGGGGGGGGGGGGGGGGGGGGGGGGGGGGGGGGGGGGGGGGGGGG
>NZ_JBITES010000024.1:0-145649 GCF_044455405.1 Streptomyces sp. NPDC051243
CTGGCGTTGATTTTTGGCACGCTGTTGAGTTCTCAAGGAACGGACGCTTCCTTTGTACTCACCCTCTCGGGCTTTCCTCCGGGCGCTTCCCTTCGGTCTTGCGTTTCCGACTCTATCAGATCTTTTCTCGATCCGATTTCCTCGGTGCTTTCCAGGTTTCCGCTCTCGCGTTTCCCTTTCCGGCGGTTCCGACTTTATCAGATCCTTTCGGGCCTGACTCCCAGTCAGCGGGGCTTGCCTTCACGGCTGTTGGGCCGTTCCGACGTCTCAAACCTTAGCGGATCCGCTCGGCGATTCCCAATCGGGCCGCCGAGTCCCAATTCGAATTGAATTCGGGCATGCCGAAATCGACCCGGTCGGGAGATCGTGCTGGTGGTTTGGTTGCCGCTTTCGCGGCGGGAGGTGCTGTCGCAGAACCGTTACGGCTCCGCGGCAACCCGAAGAACTTTACGGATCCGGCTGGGGGCTGTCAAGCGTCCCCTGCCAAGATCTTTTGTGTCGGTGCCGGGGCCTGCGTCAGTCCAGGTCACTGAGGCGTCCGCCGGCGTCCGGCTGGGCGTGTTCCACCCTGCGGAGCAGGCGGGTGAGGACCTCGCCGAGGGTGGTGCGCTCCCCTGCTGAGAGGTCCTGGAGCAGGTCCTCCTCGAACACCGACGCGAGGCGCATCGCCTCCAGCCACTTCTCGCGGCCGTCAGCGGTGAGCTCGACGATGACGCGGACGCGGTTGGACTCGTCGCGCTCCCGGGTGACCAGACCCTCGGCGACCATGCGGTCGATGCGGTGGGTCATGGCGGCCGGGGTGAGGCCGAGGCGCTTGGCGAGGTCGCTGGGGCCCATGCGATAGGGGGCGCCGGAGAGGACGAGGGCCTTGAGGACCTCCCACTCGGCGTTGCTGATGCCGAGGGCGGCGGTCTGGCGGCCGTAGGCGACGTTCATGCGCCGGTTCAGGCGGGACAGCGCCGAGACGATCTTCTCGACCTGGGGGTCGAGGTCCTGGAACTCGCGCTGGTAGGCGGCGATCTGTTCTTCGAGTGTCGGCTCGCTGATGCCGGGGGTGTCGCCCATGGGCCGAGTATGGCACGGGCTTGCTTGGCGTTGAAGTTCTTTGACGTGTACTGTTTAGCTTCGAAGTTTAGCTTTGAAGTCTTCAGGTCTGCATGCAAGAAATGAGAGAGGTGAACGTGACCAGGGCGATGGGCGCAGCGATGCGCCGGATCCACGTGGGCAACGCACTCAGCGCGTTCGGGCTCGGTTTCACCGTCCCCTACCTGTACGTCTATGTGGCGCAGGTGCGGGGGCTGGGTTCCATGACGGCGGGGCTCGTCCTCGCCGTCTTCGCCGTGGCCGCGCTGGTCGTGCTGCCGTTCGCCGGGCGGGCCATCGTCCGGCGGGGCCCGCTTCCGGTACTGCTCGCCGCCCTGGTCACCGCCGCGCTGGGGGCACTGAGCCTGGGGCTCGCGGGGAGTGCGGGGGCCGTACTGCTCTCGGCGGCCGCGCTCGGGGCGGGGCAGGCCGTGATGCAGCCGGCGCTCGCGACGATGATCGTGGACTGCTCCTCGGCCGGGACGCGGTCGCGTGCGTTTGCGATGCAGTTCTTTCTGCAGAACCTCGGGCTGGGCGTCGGCGGGCTCATCGGTGGTCATCTCGTCGACGCGTCGAGCGTCTCGTCCTTCACTGTGCTGTTCGCGATCGAGGCGGCGGTGTTCCTGCTGCTCGTCGTGGTGATGTCGACGGTGCGGATGCCGCGGGCGCCGCGGATCGAGGGAGCGCCGGGGGCCGGTTCGGCGAAGGGCGGCTGGAAGCAGTTGCTCGGGAACCGGGCGATGGTGCAGCTGTGTGTGCTGGGGTTCGTGCTGTTCTTCGCCTGCTACGGGCAGTTCGAGTCGGGGCTGAGTGCGTACGGTGTCGAGGCCGCCGGGGTGTCGACGTCCGCGCTCGGGACCGCGCTGGCCGCGAACACCGCGATGATCGTGGTGGCGCAGTTCGCCGTGCTGAAGTTCGTCGAGCGGCGGAGGCGGTCGCGGGTGATCGCGGCTGTGGGCCTGATCTGGGCCGTGGCGTGGGTCGCTGCGGGGTACGCGGGGCTCGGGCACGGGAGTCAGGCGATGGCCACGGCTGCCTTCATCTCCACGTATGCGCTGTTCGGGCTGGGTGAGGCGATGTTGTCGCCGACGGTCGCCCCGCTGGTCGCGGACCTGGCGCCGGAGGGGATGGCGGGGCAGTACAACTCCGCGTTCGCCCTGGTGAAGCAGCTCGCGCTGGCGGTTGGGCCGGCCGTGGGCGGGCCCATGGGGGCCTCGCTGCCCGGGCCGTACGTCGTGACGTTCCTGTTGTTCTCGTTGGGGATCACCTTTCTCGCGCTGCGGCTGGGGCGTGAGCTCAACGCGGTGCAGGACCGGCCGTGGCTGGGGAAGAGCCGGGTGGTGGCGCAGGGCGCGGCCTCACCGGTGGGCCAGTCCCAGGCGCATGCCTGACACATGCCCTGCCCGCTGAGTGGCGCCCCTCGCTAGCGGCCCGCCCCCTGCGGCAGTGCGAACTCGCACCACACCGCCTTTCCACCCCCCGGCGTCCGGCGTGAGCCCCAGGCGGAGGCGATGGTGGCGACGATGGCGATGCCTCTGCCCGACTCGTCGGCCGGTTCGGCCCGTCGGCGGCGGGGGAGGTGGTCGTCGCCGTCGGTGACCTCGATGATCAGGCGGCGATCGGTGCGGCGCAGGCGCAGTCGCATGGGTGGGGTGCCGTGCTGGAGGGAGTTGGCGACCAGTTCGCTCGTCGCCAGGACGCCCAGGTCGTGCAGGTCGGTCGGGAAGCGCCAGCTCGTCAGGACGCCGGAGGCGAAGGCACGCGCGCGTGGGGCCGCTTCCACGCCGCCGAGGAGTTCCAGGGCGGCGTTGCGGAAGAGGTCGCTGTCGGGGCCCGTGCGGGCCGGGTGCTGGAGGACCAGGACGGCGACGTCGTCGTCGTGGTCCGCGGTGACGCCCGCTGTGCGGACCAAGCGGTCGCAGATCACCTGGGGGGTGCCGGTCGCGCCGGCCAGGGCGCGTTCCAGGGAGGCGATGCCCTCGTCCAGGTCCTCGTCGCGGCGTTCGACGAGGCCGTCGGTGTAGAGGACCGCCGTGGAGCCGGGGCTCAGGGCGATCGAGCCGGACGCGTGCATCCAGCCGCCCGTGCCGAGGGGCGGGCCGGTGGGTTCGTCGGCGCGCTGGACCGTGCCGTTCTCGTCGCGGACCAGGATCGGGAGGTGGCCGGCGGAGGCGTACACCAGGCGGCCCTCGTTCGGGTCGTGGACGGCGTAGACGCAGGTGGCGATCTGGTTGGCGTCGATCTCCA
The DNA here is from genome assembly GCF_044455405.1 of Streptomyces sp. NPDC051243. Taxonomy (NCBI): domain Bacteria; kingdom Bacillati; phylum Actinomycetota; class Actinomycetes; order Kitasatosporales; family Streptomycetaceae; genus Streptomyces; species Streptomyces sp. NPDC051243. The sequence continues at coordinate 3,331 of NZ_JBITES010000024.1, forward strand.
TCGCCAGGCCGTCCAGGAGTTGCAGGACCTCGTGCGGGGGGAGGTCCAGGCGGGCGTACGCCCTCACCGCCGTACGGAGCTGGCCCATGACCGCTGCCGCGCGGACGCCTCTGCCCATGACGTCGCCGATCACCAGGGCCGTGCGGCCGCCGCCCAGGGTGATCACGTCGTACCAGTCGCCGCCGACCGCGGCCTCCGTGCCGCCGGGGTGGTAGGTGGCGGCGATGCGCAGGTCGTCGGGTTCCTCGAGCTCCTGGGGGAGGAGGGAGCGCTGGAGGGTGACGGCGGTTTCGCGTTGGCGGCGTTCGCTGGCGCGGAGGCGTTCGGCGGCTTCCGCGTGGTCGGTGACGTCGGTGGCGAATACGAGGACACCGCCGTCGCCTTCGGTCACCGGGGTACAGGTGAACGTGTAGGAGCGGCCGTCGGGGGCCTTGCGGGACTTGAGGGTGCGGGGCTTGCCGCTGCGCAGGACCTGGTCGAGGAGGGGGAGCAGGCCCAGTTCGGCGAGTTCGGGGAGGGCCTCGCGGGCCGGTTCGCCCGGGGGGCGTACGCCGAAGGCCGTGACGTAGGCGTCGTTGACGTACGCGAGTCGGTGGTCGGAGCCGTGGACGAGGGCGACCAGGGACGGGACGCGGTCCAGGACCTCGCGGACGGGCAGCTCGTCCAGGGCGGGGATCGGCTTGGCGTCGTCGGTGAGGTGTTCGGCGCGGGCCGCGGGGACGGCGCCCGGGTTCTCCCCCCGGCGGTCCTGGGTGACCGCCGCCGTGCTTTCGGTCCGCGCTGCGGCGCGGCGCTGCGTTCCGGGGAGCCGGGCGCTCCAGCGCGTGAAGTTCACGAATCCTTGCCTCGTGTCGTCGTCTTCTGCCGGCTCCGGACCCGGCCTGGGTTCTGAGGGGTGGCACCAGCACCCCGCGGTTGCAGCACTGTGGGAGAGCCTCGCGGGTCGAGGGCGGGCGGGTGCCCGTCCGGGGTCGTCCAGGGTCGGGATCGGTTCGGGGATCAGTCTGGCAGTGCGGCCGACCTGGCCGACACCCGTCAGACGCCTGCCCCGTCGGTGGAGTTCCTGGGTCCGGTCAGGACGACCCCTTCGTGTCGTCTCCCGGGTTGAGGTGATGCTTTCCACCGGCCGCGAGTTCGAACTCCGCTCGGGGATGTTCGAGTGATCCGAGGGAGACGACCTCCCTTTTGAAGAGCCCCGACAGGGTCCACTCGGCCAGGACGCGGGCCTTGCGGTTGAAGGTCGGCACCCTGCTGAGGTGGTAGACGCGATGCATGAACCAGGCAGGGTAGCCCTTCAGCTTGCGGCCGTAGACATGTGCGACGCCCTTGTGGAAGCCGAGGGAGGCGACCGAGCCCGCGTACTTGTGGGCGTACGTCTCCAGGGGTTCGCCGCGCAGGGTGTGCGCGATGTTGTCGCCGAGCACCTTCGCCTGGCGCAGGGCGTGCTGGGCGTTGGGGGCGCATTCCTTGCCCGGTTCGCCGGCGGTGACGTCGGGAACGGCGGCGGCGTCTCCCGCGGCCCACGCGTGCGTGGTGCCCTCGATCGTCAGCTCGGGGGTGCACCTGAGCCTGCCGCGCTCGTTGAGTGGCAGGTCCGTCGCGGCGAGGATCGGGTGGGGTTTGACGCCGGCCGTCCAGACGACCGTACGGGTCGGGAAACGCGCGCCGTCGCTGAGGACGGCCACGCGGTCCGCGCAGGACTCCAGGCGGGTGTGCAGGCGTACGTCGATGTTGCGGCGGCGCAGTTCGGTGACGGTGTAGCGGCCCATGTCCTCGCCGACCTCGGGCAGGATGCGGTCGGAGGCCTCGACCAGGATCCACTTCATGTCCTCGGGCCGGACGTTGTGGTAGTAGCGCGTGGCGTAGCGGGCCATGTCCTCGAGCTCGCCGAGCGCCTCCACGCCCGCGTAGCCGCCGCCCACGAAGACGAAGGTGAGGGCGGCGTCGCGGATCGCGGGGTCGCGGGTGGAGGAGGCGATGTCCATCTGCTCGATGACGTGGTTGCGCAGGCCGATGGCCTCCTCGACGGTCTTGAAGCCGATGGCGTGGTCGGCGAGGCCCGGGATGGGGAGGGTGCGCGAGACGGAGCCGGGGGCGAGGACGAGTTCGTCGTACGACAGCTCTTCCGTGCCGGTGCCCTCCTCCTCGGTGGCGAGGGTGGTGAGGGTCGCGGTGCGCCCGGCGTGGTCGATGGCCGTGGCCTCGCCGATGACGATCCGGCACTGCGGCAGGACGCGGCGCAGCGGTACGACCACATGGCGCGGGGAGATGGAGCCGGCGGCGGCTTCCGGGAGGAACGGCTGATAGGTCATGTACGGGTCGGGAGTGACCACGGTGATCTCGGCTTCGCCCCGCCCGAGTTCCTGTTTCAGCCTCCGCTGAAGCTGCAGGGCCGTGTACATCCCGACGTAGCCGCCGCCGACAACGAGAATGCGCGCACGTTCCTTCACCATCCCATGACGCACCCGGCGCTTGCGTTTGTCCACAGGCTCGACAATTTGTGTGACCGGAAGCCGTCGACCTCACGGTTTGGCCGAATTGCCGGAGTGCGCGAAAACTTCCCAGGTCAGTGGGTGTGCGCCGGGGGGTCGAGGGTGGCTCAATCGGGACGTAAACGACTCGTACTCCGATCGAGGGGCGCTCCGTGCGGAACGTGCCCCTTCTGAATTGACCCCCGCTCAACTATGTTCGTGTGTCGACGGGGTGTAGGGGGATGCGCTCTTCGGGTCCGTGAGTCACGCACGGCGGACCCGGGGTCCGGGCTTGTTCCGCGACGCTCCGGCTTTGCAATGACGGGGAGTGTCTCCGGGGGGAGACGTCATTACCGGGGGATCGCTTATGCATGTTCAGGATTCACGATGGTCTTCCGCGTCCGCCATCACAACAGGCGGCGGAGCGGTGGGCGGCACGATGAGCGCGGCTGCGGGCAACGGACGCGCGGACGCGCGGACGACGCCGCTGCGTGTGGACGCACAGCGCAATCTGGAGCACGTTCTGCGTGCGGCGCGCGAGGTCTTCGGCGAGCTGGGATACGGCGCGCCGATGGAGGACGTGGCGCGGCGCGCGCGGGTCGGCGTCGGGACGGTGTACCGGCGCTTCCCGAGCAAGGACGTCCTGGTGCGGCGGATAGCCGAGGAGGAGACCTCCCGGCTGACCGACCAGGCGCGTGCGGCGCTCGGGCAGGAGGACGAGCCGTGGTCGGCGCTGTCGCGCTTCCTGCGCACTTCGGTGGCGTCGGGCGCGGGTCGGCTGCTGCCGCCGCAGGTGCTGCGGGTCGGGGTCGCCGAGGACGTTGCCGGGGTCGACGAGGCCCGGGTGCCGCAGCAGCGGACGCAGCCGGGCGCGGGTGAGCTGCGGCTGGTGCCGGAGCAGTCCGCGGCGGTGCCGGCGGACGACGCGGGTGCGGCGGCGCTGCTCGACGTGGTGGGCCAGCTCGTGGAGCGGGCGCGCGCGGCGGGTGAGCTGCGGGCCGATGTGTCGGTGTCGGACGTCCTGCTGGTGATCGCGACGGCGGCGCCCTCGCTGCCGGACGCGGCGCAGCAGGCGGCGGCCTCGGCGCGACTGCTGGACATCCTGCTGGAGGGGCTGCGGTCGCGGCCTCAGGCGTGAGCCGGCCGAAGTGACGACCGTGAGCCGTTCGAAGTGACGATCGTTAGCCTTCGAAGTGACGACCGTTGCCTCGCGCACGAGCGTGACTTCGAAAGGGTGACCACGAGGCGGGGTGCTGCGCCGCCCTCGCCTCGGCCACCATCACTGGAACATGCCTGACCTCCCGGGCGCCGCACACAACTCCCGTCGGGAGAAGGCTGTTTGAGCCCTCCCCGTGCGGGCGAGGGATGTTACGACGGTGCCGGAAGTGCCCACGGACGAGTGGATGTACGCACGGGTGGGTCCTGACCAAAAGCCGATGTGGCACCCTGACCCGGTGTCCGGGACTTGTGGAGCTGGCGGCGGGGGCTTTCCGCGATGAGCGTTGACGGGTGGGACGAGTCACGCGGTGACGGGGACTCGGCGACTCCACAGGTGCCGAGTCAGGGCGGACGCGCGGATGTGCCGTCGGGCGGCTACCCGGTGGAACAACCGCAGGCCCGCGCGGAGGGCAGCGTCCCGGCACAGCGCGACCGACGCGAGGACGGCGCGCTGCCTCCGCCACGCGAACTGCCACGGTCCGACGCCGACCTGATCGGGCGGATGCGAGCCGGCGACGACACCGCGTACGAGACGTTGTACCGGCGCCACGCGGAAGCGGTGCGCCGGTACGCGCGCACCTGCTGCCGTGACGCCCACACCGCCGACGACCTCACGGCCGAGGTCTTCGCCCGCATGCTCCAGGCGGTGCGCGGCGGCTCCGGTCCCGAGCACGCCGTACGCGCCTATCTGCTCACCTCCATCCGGCGGGCCGCCGCGGACTGGACGAAGTCGGCGCGGCGCGAGCAACTGGTCGACGACTTCGCGGTGTTCGCCGCGCAGTCCGCGCGCGTGCCCGACGTGTCGGACGACGACACACTGGACCTGGGCGCGGACGTGCGGGCGATGCACGAGGCCGAGCAGTCCATGGCCATGCGGGCCTTCCGGTCGCTGCCGGAGCGCTGGCAGGCGGTGCTGTGGCACACCGAGGTCGAGGACGAGTCGCCGAGCGAGGTGGCCACGCTCTTCGGGCTCGACGCCAACGGCACCCGCGTGCTCGCCAGCCGAGCCCGCGAGGGCCTCAAGCAGGCCTATCTCCAGGCCCATGTCAGCGCCAGCCTCGCCGGCGACGAGGCATGCGCCCGCTACGCCGACCGGCTCGGTGCCTACGCCCGCGGCAGCCTGCGCACCCGTGCCGAGCGGGGTCTGCGCAAGCACCTGGAGGAGTGCGCCAAGTGCCGGCTGGCCGCGGGCCAGATCAAGGAAGTCGCCAGCGGTATCCCCGCCGTCGTGCCGGTCGCGGTCATCGGCTGGTTCGGTGCCGCCGGGTACGCCAAGGCGGCCGGGCTCATCGCCGGCGGTGCCGGGGCGGGTGCGGCCGGAGCGGCGGGGGCGGCCGCGGCGGCGAGCGGCGGATCGTCGAGCGGTGCCGGTGCCGCGGGTGGCGCCGGAGCCGCGGGCGGAAGTTCATCCGGTGGCGTCGGGGGCGGTGCGGCGGCCTCCGAAGGGCTGGGGGCGCCGCTGAAGGCCGGTATCGCGGCCGGTGTGGTCGCCGTGGGCGTGGCGGCGGCGATCGTGCTCGCGCTGGCCGGCAACGACCGGCCGGCCGACCGGGAGGACGCCAAACAGCCTCCCGTGCCCTCCCCCATCGTCGAGGAAACGCCCACTTCCGAGCCGCCGGAGAAGGAGCCCGCTCCACAGCCGCCGGCGATCGTCCCGGCCGTGAAGCCGAAGCCGACCCCCACCCCGACCCCCACCCCGACTCCGACGCCGACTCGCACGCCGAGTCCGACGCCCACTCCCACCCCCTCCGTCACGCCGACGCCCACTCCTGCACCGACGCCCCCGCCCACCCCGACTCCGACGCCCCCGCCCGCCCCGGTCGTCTACCAGTGGAGCGAGCTGTCGTACGACGTCGCGGGCGACGGCACCGAACCCGAGATGCGGATCGGCGAGAGCAGCTGGGTGTGGCAGCGATACGGCGTCTCGATCGCCGACGAGCGCTACGCGCACGGCGTCACCGTGCACGGCCGGTCCTCCGTCGCCATCGACCTCAACCGGGAGTGCTCCGCCTACGACGCGTTCGTCGGCGTCGACGACAGCACCCTGGGGCTCGGCAAGTTCTCCTTCTCGGTCTACGCCGACGGCGTCCGGCTGTGGCGGTCCCCGCTGCTCGAGGGCGGGGACCCGGCGGTGCCCGTCCATGTGAACCTCGCCGGGCGCGAGACCGTACGGCTGGTGGTCGAGCCGCACAGCACCGTCGACACCCTGCTGCTGGCGGACTGGGCGGAGTCGAAGTTCAGCTGCGTGTAGGGGTGTTCAACGCGTTCAACCCGCGCTCGCTGGGGCTCACGGCATCTGTCGGGCGGTGACATGGAGGGCGCACACGGCCTCGTCGAGGTCGCGCAGAATCTCCTCCTGGGTGAGGGCGGCACCCCGGCTGTGCTCGGCGGTGAACCGCCCGGCCCCCAGAGCGGTGCGCGCGACGGCCTCGGCCCGCTCGGCGTGCGCGCGTTCCGGCAGGAGGCGCGGATGGCCACCGCGCCAGTGTTCCGAGGCGGCGAGCAGACGTACCGCGCGCGGGTGGTCGCCGAGGCGGGTCAGCAGGTCCGCCGCGGCGTCCGCGAGGGTCGCCGCGATCAGGTCGGAGCAGCGCTTCTCGACGGCCATGCGCAGTGTGTCGGCCAGGCGGGGCAGGCCGTGCCTCGGGCCCGACTCGGCGGTCACCGTCAGCGCGTCGAGCGTGCTGAGCATCACGAGGAACTGGGGTGGTGGCGTGGCACGCTCGGTCTCCACGCGGGCCGCCTCGCACAGCGCACGCGCGCGTGCCGTGTCCTTGTCGTCCAGCGCGATCTGAGCCCGCAGCAGCAGCACGAACGCACGTGAGTCCGCCACGCCGAACCGGTCGGCCGCCGCGCCGGCCTCGTCCAGCGCGGTCAGGGCGGCCGTACGGTCACCCGAGCGGTAGGCCAGCTCGCCGAGCCTGGCGATGAGGAACGGGGTCTCCGCGTACGCGCCCACCTCATGGGCGAGACGCAGCGCCTCCTCGTACTCGCCCCTGGCCTCCTCGAAGCGGCCGCGCGACACGGCCGTCTCGCCGGCCGCGCTGCACACCTGGGCCCGCATCCAGCGGTCGCCGGCCCGGCGGCTGAGGATGCGCAGCTCTGCGAGGTCGTCGTCGATCCTCGCCAAGCCGCCCGGTGAATCGACGAGCATGTGCGTGCGGAACATCAGGATGCAGCCGGTCTCCCAGTCACCGCCGTGCGCACGGCAGTTGGCCAGCACGGCGTCCATGACAGGCCCGGTGTTCGCCGTCTCGCCCAGCATGAAGTGGGTCAGCGGCCAGACCAGGCCCGGAAGGCGGGCCGCTTCGGGGCCGCCCCGCGCGAAATGCGCCCGCACCTGGTCGAGGTACCGCCTCAGTCGATCGTCCTGCCAGTGCTCGACCGGTTCGAAGTCGATGGCCAGGAACAGATGCAGCAGGCGCAGGCTCATCCGGGGCGCGTGCCGCGGGTGGTGCTCCTGCTCCTCCCGGGCGGTGAGGAAGGCGTCCACCGGGTCGGCAGCGGGCGGGGTGCCTCGGTGGGCGGCGTCCAGGGCGAGGCACAGGCGCAGCACCCGGTCGACCCAGGCGGCGCCTTCGACGCGGTAGTTGCGCAGCCACCAGAACCAGCCCATGGCGAGGCAGAGGGACGTGGCGTCCGCTTCGTCGTCCGCCGTGAGAGCGCGGTCGAGGGCGGCGCGGATGTTGTCCAACTCCGTTTCCAGGCGGGAGATCCACGGGAGCTGGTCGGCTGAGCGCAGCAGCGGGTCGGCCTTCTCCACGAGCGCGCGCGCCCACGCGCGGTGTCTGCGCTCGGCCGCGAGGCGCAGCTCGGGGAGCTCGGCGGCGCGCTCCACGGCGTACTCGTGGATGGTCTCCAGCATGCGGTACCGCATGCCGTCGGAGCCGTCCCGCTCGCACGGGGTGGCCACGATCAGGGACTTGTCGACGAGCGCGCCGACGACGTCCGCGGTCGTCGGCCCGGCGCACACGGCCTCCGCCGCCGCGAGGTCCCAGCCGCCCGCGAAGACGGACACCTCGCGCAGCACCGTCCGCTCCGGCTCGTCCAGCAGGCCCCAGGACCAGTCGACGACGGCACGCAGGGTCTGCTGGCGGGGCAGGACCGTACGGCTTCCGGAGGTGAGGAGGCGGAAGCGGTCGTCGAGGCGGTCGGCGATCTGGCGGGGGGTGAGCAGCCGCAGCCGGGCCGCCGCCAGCTCGATGGCCAGCGGCAGGCCGTCGAGGCGGCGGCAGATCTCCGCGACGGCGTTCTCGTCGCGCAGCACGGCTTCGGCGTCGGGGCGGACGGCCGCCGCGCGCTCCGCGAAGAGGCGGTGCGCCTGGTCGGGGAGCAGGGGCTCGACCGGGCGCACCGACTCGCCGGGAACGCCCAGGGGTTCACGGCTGGTGGCGAGGATCGTGAGGCCCGGGCAGTGGGTGAGGAGGGTTTCGGCGAGGGTGGCGGCCGCGCCGATGACATGTTCGCAGTTGTCAAGGATCAGGAGCCGGCTGCGCGGGGCGCAGTGCTCGATCAGCAGGGCGACCGGGTCGTCCTGCGGGCCCGCCAGCTCGTTGGTCATGAGCACGGTCTCGCGCAGACCGAGCGCGTTGACCACCGCGCCCGGCACCGCCTCCGGCCGGTCGAGCGGGGCGAGCTCGACGAGCCATGCCTGGGGGAGCCCGGCGGCGGCTTCCTCGGCGAGGCGGGTCTTTCCAGAGCCGCCCGGTCCGGTGAGCGTGACCAGTCGGGCCCTGTGCAATTCGGAACGGATGGCGTCGAGTTCGAGTTCCCGGCCCACGAAAGAGGTAAGGCGGGGGCGGAGGTTGCCGGTGAGTTCGGGATGGGGGTTGTGGTGTGGGAGGTGTGGTTGGGGCAGTTGGTGCCTGTGGGGCGGCAGCTCGGTGGCCATGGGGTGGTGTTGGTGGTGCGGCGGCTCGGTGGGTGCGGGGTGGTGCCGGTGGTGGAGAGCCGCGCGGCCCGGCGGGCGTGGGTGCGGCTGGGTTTCCGCTTCGGGCGTGGTGTCGGTGCTCGGCTTCCAGCTCCGCTCAGGTGCCGCCGGTGTCAGCAGCTCGGTGTGCAGGGCGCGGAGTTCGGGTCCGGGGTCGGTGCCGAGGCCGTCGGCGAGGGTGCGGCGGGCGGATTCGTACGCGGCGAGGGCGTCGGCGGGGCGGGCCGTGTCGCGCAGGGCGCGGATGAGGAGGCCGTGCAGCGGCTCGTCGTACGGGTGAGCCGCGGTCAGTTCCCTGAGTTCCGGTACGACGTCCTGGGCGCGGCCGAGTCGAAGCTCCGCCTCGATACGCGCGCGGGTCCCCTCCAGGCGCAGGGCCTCCGGGCGGGTCGCGGCGGCCGTGCGGTCGGGGAGGTCGGACAGGGCCGGGCCGCGCCACAGGCTGAGGGCGGCGGCGAGGTCGTGGGCCGCGCTGGACGGGTCACCGCGGTCGAGGGCTGAGGTGCCCTGACGTACGAGGCGTTCGAACAGGAAGAGGTCCACGTCGTCCTCGGCCGCCGCGAGCCGGTAGCCACCGGGAGCGGAGGTGACGCTCTCCTTGCCGAGGGCACGGCGCAGGCGGCCGACCAGGGCGTGGAGAGCGGCCGGGGCGTCCTGGGGTGGGTCGCCGGCCCAGATCTCGTCGATCAGGGTGTCGGGGGTGGTGGGACGGCCGGGGCGCAGGGCGAGAGCTGTGAGCAGCGCGCGGAGGCGGGGGCCGCCGATGGGTATGGCGGTGCCCTGGTCGTCCTCGGCCTGGGTGACGCCCAGGATTCTGTACCGCACCAGGTCATTGTCGCGGGGGTGGATGGTGAGGGCACGGGTTTTGGTGGCGTGGGCGGGGCGGGGCGTCGGTGGGGCGGAGCGAGGGCGTGGGCGGGGCGTGGTGCGGTGTCGGTCGGGTGCGGGCCGGGAGAGGTCTCGCCCCCGCCGCCCCTACCCGTCCCATCCTGAAGGGGCTCCACCCCTTCCACCCCGCCAGGAGGCTCCGCCCCCTGGACCCCCGTCGGCCCTGAAAGGGCCACGCTGAGAGGCCCCGCCCCCTACGCGCGCCGCGCCCCCGCCCCCAACGCCCCTCTCTGCGGCGTGATCCCCGCCGGTACCGCACGCTGTCGTGCCGGCGTTCCCGTCCAGCAGGTGCCCCGGCGGGCGAGCAGGCGGCGTAGCCAGAGTTCCAGGGCGACCAGGTCGGCGAGGCCGTCCAGGGGGAGGGGCTCGCCCTCGGCCGCCGCGCGCAGGGCCTTGCGGACGACGCGGGCCTCCACCAGGCCCGCCTGCGCGAGGAGGGGGGTTCCGAAGAGGGCCATCAGGGAGTCGGCCGCCACTCTCATGCCCGTTCGTGCCGCTACCGCCGCCGACGCGTGGGACGGAGTGCCCCAGCCGGGCGGGAGGTCGGCGACTCCGGCGCCCTCCAGGACCGTACGGAGTATGGCGGCGCGGGCGCCGGGCTGGACGCGCAGCGCCTCGGGGAGGGCTCGGCAGGCGCGGACGACCTGGTTGTCGAGGAAGGGGGCGTGCAGGCGCTGGAAGCGGATCTCGGCGGCCTGTTCCAGGACGCGGATGTCCGCGGCGTGGCGGGCCAGGGCCGCACGCGCGCGATAGTCGCCGGGTCGCTGGCCGGGGCCCACGCCGTTGCGGTTTGTCGCGGCTTGCAGGCGAACCGATACTTCAGCCAGCGCCTCACCGGTCAGCCAGCGTGCCGCGGGGCCCGGTCTGGCCCAGGTGAGCGCGGCGAGCGACGCCCCTACGGCACCTCCGGGTTCGTCGAAGCGGCGGTGCATGAGGCGGTCCGCCAGGGTTTCGAGGCCTGTTCGGTACGGGGTGCGGGCCAGTTTGCGTGCCGCGCCGTACACGCGCGCGGGGACCAGCACCGAGCCGTCCGCCTTCGCCAGCGCCGCGACCGGGCGGACCAGATGACGCCGTTTGCGGTCCATCAGGAGATCCGCGAGGCGGGCCGGGTGGGCGTCCAGGACCTGGCGGGCGCCGTAGCCGGTGAAGTGGTCCGCGCTGCCGGAGGCCAGGCGCACGCGGTGCCTCGCCGCCGTCACCAGGCTCGGGCCCGGCTCGTCCGTCAGCGGGCCGTCCAGGTCGGCGTACGGCAGCGTGTCCTCGCCCCCGGTCACCACCACGTGGTGCAGGCGGGGGTTGGCCGCCAGTGTGCCCGCCCGCTCCAGCTCGGCTTCGCGGCCGCCGACCGCCAGGTCGTTGAAGGTGACCGCCAGGAGGCGTTCGCCCGCGCCTGTGCCGTGGCCCAGTACCGTGCCCGGCATGCCCGGGAGGCCTGCGGCGAGCAGGGCCAGGGTGCCGGAGGCGGGGCCGCCGGACAGGTCCGCCCCGATGCCCGGTACCGGCATCCCGCGCGCGGCACGCCGTTCGGCCGGGCCCATCCCCGGGACCGGGCCTGGGTCTATGTCGGCGCCGGGGACATGGCGGGGCGCGGACAGACGCGCGCGTACCGCCTCCACCAGGGCGTCGCGTACGGCGTCCACCGCGCTGTCCGGGTCGGCCGTGGGCGCCGCCACCGCCAGCGAGGCGACCGGCTCGTACCCGGCGATCTCGCGTGCTCCGGCGCGCAGGATCAGCGCATGCCCCGGCGGAATGCGCCGTACGCCGTCGTACGGGGTGGAGTCGTGCAGGGCCGCCGGTACGTCGGGGGCGGCGAGCAGTGCCGCCAGGTGTCCGAAGTCCAGGTTGGCCTCGATGAGGTCGGCGAGGGGGAGCGCGGCCGTCGCATACGCCGTACCGCCTGCCCAGGGGGTGTAGAACACCGGCCGCGCGCCCGCCAGATCGCCGCACACCGTGATCCGGCGGCCGACCTGGACGACGGCCGTGTAGCTGCCGGACCACGCCGTCAGATGCCGAAGTGCCCCTCCGCGAGCGGCGAACAGGCCGACCCGCAGCTGCTCGTCGCTGGCCCCGCAGGTGCCGAGCACCGCGATCCGGGTCTGCTCGTCGGCCTTCACGACGCGGACCTCGTCCGGGCGCCAGTCGCCGACCGCCCACAGCGGATCGGGGTCGCCCCACAGCAGTTGGGACCCCACCGGGTGGACGGTCTCGCCGTCGCTTCCGGTGGCCCCCGCGGAGCCGGTCCCGGCGGCCACCGCGGCGGTGCTGCTCCATCCCACCAACCACCGCATCGACGCCTCCACAGGCTGTGGACAACCAGTGCACCGTACGAACCGGTTCACCATGCTGCCATGAAGGACGCGCGCGGGAGGGGCGGCGGAGCCGCTCGAGCTCCGGGAATCGCGCCCGCGCGAGCGCCCCCGGGCCGACCGCACCACCCGAACACCCGGGCTGGGCAAGGAGATCCGGCCGGGCGGATCGACGGTATCCGTGCGGACGGAGCAAGAAGGATCCGTGCGGAGGGAGCAAGAAGGATCCGTGCGGAGGGAGCGAGGAGATCCCTGCGGCCGGAGCAAGAAGGATCCGTGCGGAGGGAGCAAGAAGGATCCGCGCGGAGGGAGCGAAGAGATCCCTGCGGGCGCGGCAAGGAGATCCGTGCCGCCGCACCGAGGGGATCGCATGACGTCTGCGACGCGAATGCGCCCCCGATACGCTCCCCCAGAACGCCCCCTGCGCCCTCAAGTTCCGTGGTCGGAGCGGTAATTACCCGGGAGAACCGGGGTCGATTTTCAGCCAAATCGGCGTCGTAGGGACAGGCTCGCGCACGCTCCGTACAAGCCCTCCGCACTACTCGCCGTGCTCGACTTGCGCGCAGTCCGGGGAACGGAGTGCGCCCCCCGGACCGTTCCGCCGCCCGCGGGGATGAAGGCGGCGGAATCCCCCAGCCCACTGGATCCAGTACAGCGGGCCGACCCACGCAGGAGCCATGGAACCGCTCCCCCGATGGCTGGAGAAGAGCGCACGGACGGGCGCACAGCCACACAGCGGGAGCACGGCACAACTGTGCGTACAGGGTGCGCACTTGAGTGCGGACCACAATCCCGCCATCCGGAAGAATGCCCCTTAACGCTTGGGATGCGGCGAACTACGCTGGGTTTACGAATGCCGCATGGTTATGCCAGCGCGGCAGCCGTCTGTGTCGAGGGGTGGCGCATGTCCAGGGAGCAACGCGGGCCGAACGAAAAGCTCGGCGCCGTTCTCGCCCTCGCGGGAATCAGCAACGCAGGACTCGCTCGACGCGTCAACGACCTTGGCGCTCAGCGGGGCCTGACTCTTCGCTACGACAAGACGTCGGTGGCGCGCTGGGTGTCGAAGGGCATGGTGCCGCAGGGTGCCGCGCCGCACCTCATCGCCGCCGCGATCGGCCAGAAGTTGGGCCGCCCGGTGCCGCTCCACGAGATCGGCCTGGCGGACGCGGACCCCGCACCCGAAGTGGGCCTCGCCTTCCCCCGGGACGTCGGACAGGCGGTGAAGTCGGCGACGGAGCTGTACCGTCTCGACCTCGCCGGACGCCGCGCAGGCTCCGGCGGCATCTGGCAGTCGCTGGCCGGCTCGTTCGCAGTAAGCGCATACGCAACGCCTGCCTCACGGTGGCTGATAACCCCGGCCGACAGCTCGGTCGCGCGCGAAGCAAGCCCCTCCGAGGGCTCCGGCGCACCGCTCAAAGTCGGCCACAGCGATGTGCAGAAGCTGCGGGAGGCCGCCGAGGACGCCAGGCGCTGGGACTCCAAGTACGGGGGCGGCGACTGGCGTTCGTCCATGGTGCCCGAGTGCCTGCGGGTGGAGGCGGCACCGCTGCTGCTCGGCTCGTACTCCGACGAGGTGGGCCGCGCCCTGTTCGGGGCGAGCGCCGAACTCACCCGTCTCGCCGGGTGGATGGCGTTCGACACCGGGCAGCAGGAGGCCGCGCAGCGGTACTACATCCAGGCACTGCGTCTCGCGCGCGCGGCGGCCGACGTGCCCCTCGGTGGGTACGTCCTGGCGTCGATGTCGCTCCAGGCGACCTACCGGGGCTTCGGCGACGAGGGCGTCGACCTCGCCCAGGCCGCTCTGGAACGCAACCGCGGCCTCGCCACCGCCCGCACCATGAGCTTCTTCCGCCTCGTCGAGGCACGCGCACACGCGCGCGCGGGAGACGCGCAGGCGGCCGGTGCCGCGCTGAAGGCGGCGGAGGGCTGGCTGGAGCGGTCCAGAGAGGGCGACAACGACCCGTCCTGGCTCGGCTTCTACTCCTACGACCGCTTCGCCGCGGACGCCGCGGAGTGCTACCGGGACCTGAAGGCACCGCGTCAGGTACGCCGGTTCACGGAACAGGCCCTCTCCAAACCGACGGAGGAGTTCGTGCGCTCGCACGGACTGCGGCTCGTCGTCTCGGCCGTCGCCGAGCTGGAGTCGGGCAATCTCGATGCGGCATGCGAGCAGGGCGTGCGGGCGGTGGAGGTCGCGGGGCGGATATCGTCCGCGCGCACCACGGAGTACGTGAAGGACCTGTTGCACCGCCTGGAGCCGTACGGCGACGAGCCCCGGGTCGTCGAGCTGCGGGAGCGGGCACGGCCGCTGCTCATGGCACCGGCCTGAGCGTGCCCGCACGCGCGTGGAGTGCGCGGCGGCTCGGCAGCCCCGAGCCGCCGTCGCACCCGTCGGCAGCGGCACGCGAGCTGACGACGTCGGCCTTCTCCCTGCCACCGGGCCGGCGGCGGCCCGCCGGAACAGCTCCAAGCAGCCACCGCTCCATCCGCACGACCGTGTCGTGGATCCCCCGCGTGCCGCGCGCCGCTGAGGCCGCCGTCGCCCACGCAGCTCATGGCGTTCTCCTCAGGGCCTGCCCAGGCAGTCCGGCGGCCGCAGCGGCTGCTCGCGGCCGGCCCTCCGGCTGCTCGGGCGACCCTCCGGCCTGCTCGGGCCGCGCTCCGGGTTTGAGGGCGTTGTCAGTGGCGCAGTGCATTATCGAAACCGGGAGGTGGAGCAGGTGCGGACGATCGCTTACGACTGTGACGTGCTCGTGGTCGGCGGTGGGATCGTCGGGCTGGCCACGGCGTATGCGATCACGCGTGCCGCGCCGGGTACGCGCGTGACCGTGCTGGAGAAGGAGCCGGGACCCGCCCGGCATCAGACGGGACGCAACAGCGGGGTGATCCACAGCGGGATCTACTACCGGCCGGGGTCCCTGAAGGCGCGCTTCGCGGTGCGGGGAGCCGCCGAGATGGTCAAGTTCTGCGCGGAGTACGGCATCGCGCACGCCGTCACCGGCAAGCTGATCGTCGCGACAGAGCGGCAGGAGCTGCCGCGGCTGCACGCGCTGGTGCAGCGCGGGCGGGAGAACGGCATTCCGGTACGGGAGCTGGGCGTCGCGCAGATCGCGGAGTACGAGCCGGAGGTGCGGGGGCTCGCCGCGATACACGTCGGGACGACGGGCGTGTGCGACTTCGTCGGGGTCGCCCTGCAGCTGGCCGAGGCGTCGGGGGCGGAGATCCGGTACGGCGCGCAGGTCGAGCGGATCGACCGGCGGGCGGACCTGGGGGTCGCCGTACGGACCACGCGCGGGGACGTCGTGCGGGGGCGGGTGCTGGTGAACTGCGCCGGGCTGTACTGCGACGAGGTGGCCCGGATGACCGGGGACGAGCCGGGCGTGCGGATCGTGCCGTTCCGGGGGGAGTACTACTCGCTGGCGCGGCCCGAGCTGGTGCGCGGGCTGGTGTATCCGGTGCCGGATCCGGCGTTTCCGTTCCTCGGGGTGCATCTCACGCGCGGGATCGACGGGGATGTGCACATCGGGCCCAACGCGGTGCCGGCGCTGGCCCGGGAGGGGTACGGGTGGGGGGTCGTACGGCCGCGGGAGGTCGGGGCGACGGTGGCGTGGCCCGGTGTGTGGCGGATGGCTCGGCGGCACTGGCGGTACGGGGCCGGTGAGCTGCGGCGGTCGGTGTCCAAGGGGGCGTTCACGGAGGCGGTGCGGAGGTTGTTGCCCGCGGTGGAGTCCGATGACCTGGTGCCCGCGGCGGCGGGGGTGCGGGCGCAGGCCGTGCTGCGGGACGGGGCGCTGGTGGACGACTTCCTGATCCGGGAGGGGGCTAGGGCCGTGCATGTGCTGAACGCGCCGAGTCCTGCGGCGACCGCGTCGCTGCCCATCGGGCGGGAGGTGGCGCGGAGGGTGTTGGCGGTGCTGGAGACGGCGTGAGGGGGCGGGACGGGCGTGCGGGACGTGGCCCGAAGTCTGTCGGGGCTGCCTCGCCGTAAAATCGGTCTCACTGTGTCTGAGTCTCTCAACGCCTCCGAAGTCCCCCGGCCCGGTACTCCCGAGCCGCCCGGCACCGACGGCGCGCATCCCCGCCATGTCCCCGGTGTGTCCGTCCGGCACACCCGGGCCAAAGGTGAGCCCCGGTTCCCGGACGGGCCCAAGGCCGATCCCGCCGGGTCGCACTTCGAGCGGCGGATCCGGAGTTTTCAGCCGCGGCGCAGCAGGGTGACCGCGGGGCAGGCGGACGCCTTGCAGCGGCTGTGGCCCAAGTGGGGGCTCGACATCGACGGGCAGCGGGTCGTCGACCTCGGTGAGCTGTTCGGGAACGGCAATCCGGTCGTGCTGGAGATCGGGTTCGGGATGGGGGAGGCCACCGCGCAGATGGCCGCCGCCGACCCCGACACCAACGTCCTCGCCGTCGACGTGCACACGCCGGGGCAGGGAAACCTGCTCAACCTCGCCGACCAGCACGGGCTGAGCAATGTCCGCGTGGCCAACGGGGACGCCATCATCCTGCTGCGCGAGATGCTCGCCCCCGACTCGCTCGACGGGCTGCGCGTCTACTTCCCCGACCCCTGGCCCAAGAAGCGGCACCACAAGCGGCGTCTCATCCAGCCCGAGTTCCTCAGCCTCGCCGCGACCCGGCTGAAGCCCGGTGCCCTCGTGCATTGCGCCACCGACTGGGAGCCGTACGCCGAACAGATGCTCGAAGTTCTGACCGCTCATCCCGACTTCGAGAACACCCGGGCCGACGGTGGTTTCGCGCCCCGTCCCCGGTTCCGGCCGCTGACCCGTTTCGAGGGGCAGGGACTGGACAAGGGTCATGTGGTGAACGACCTGCTCTTCCGCCGCGTACAGCCGTAGGAGCAGCGGGAAGAACAACCGGAGGCCGGAAGGCACCCGGAGGCCGGAAGAAAACCCGGACGCCCGGAAGGAACACCCGGACGCCTGGAAGAAACACCCGGAAGACATCTGGAAGACGACCGGGAAAACCAGCAACCGACAGCAAACCCCCATCGGCGCCAGAGCCCCTCGCGCTGCTGCGGGCGGCGCCCCTGTCTCGTTAGGGTCGATGACGTGGCCACCAGTCCCCCGTACCCGACGCACCCCACCGGTCCCACCGGCGGCGCACTGCGGCACGCGCACTGGTGGCAGAAGCGGTGGGTGCGTTACGGCGCGCTCACGACGCTGCTCACGCTCTCCGGGCTGGTCATCCTCGCCCTGGTGCGCGAGCAGACCGGCACCGAGGGGTTCCTGGTCGGGCTCGGACTCGCCGTGCTGCCCGTGCCCCTGCTCGTCGCCTCCTTCCGCTGGCTGGACCGGGTCGAGCCGGGCCCTTGGCGGAATCTGGTGTTCTCCTTCGCCTGGGGCGCCTTCGCGGCGGCACTGATAGCGATCATCGCCAACAGCTTCGCGACCCGGTGGATAGCGATAGCGACCGCCGACCCGTCGCACGCCGACACCCTCGGCGCGACCGTCATAGCGCCCATCGTGGAGGAGACGGCGAAGGCGGTCGCCGTACTGCTCGTCTTCCTCTTCCGCCGACGGGACTTCACCGGGATCGTCGACGGCGTGGTCATAGCCGGGATCACCGCAACCGGCTTCGCCTTCACCGAGAACATCCTCTACCTCGGTACCGCCTTCGGCACCGACCAGCTCTCCGGCGACCGCGGCATCGCCTCCGTCACAGCGGCGACCTTCTTCGTCCGCGTGATCATGTCGCCCTTCGCGCACCCCCTCTTCACGGTCCTCACCGGCATCGGCTTCGGCATCGCGGCGCTGTCGGGTCCGCGCCAGCATGTGCGCCGCGTTCTCCTCCCGATCTCCGGGCTGCTGCTCGCCATGGGCATGCACGCGATGTGGAACGGCTCGTCGGCCTTCGGCGAGTACGGGTTCTTCGCCGTGTACGCGGCCTTCATGGTGCCCACGTTCGGACTGCTGACCTGGCTGGTGATCTGGACACGGCAGCGCGAGCTGCGCACCGTGCGCGAGGAACTGCCCGCGTACGTCATGGCCGGATGGCTGGCCCCGAGCGAGCCCTTCGCGCTCGCCTCGATGCGGGCACGGCGGATGGCCCGGCAGTACGCACGGCGGCGCGGGGGGCCGACGGCGGCCCGGGCGGTGGCGCAGTACGAGGCCTACGCCACGTCGTTGGCGTTCCTACGGCACCGGGGGCGCCGCGGGCGGGCCGGCGCGGACTTCGCCGTACGGGAACGGGAGCTGTTGCACGAGCTGTGGGGGCGGCGGGGTTTCGCCCGCCCGGCGCTGGAGCACGCGGTGACGGCTGCGCAGGCTTGGCCGGCCTACCGGTACGCGGCGCCGGTGCCGGGCCATTGGCAGCCGCAGCCCCAGCCCCAGCCATACGGGCAGGGTTACAGCAGTCCGGCGGCGCCCTACCCCGCGTACAACCCGTACCGGACGTAGTGAAGGGCCGCGCATCGCGGCCCCGCTCAGTCAGGCGGACGCCGCCGTCAGCCTGCCCACCTCCTCCTCCGTCAGCCGCAGCTCCCCCACGCCCAGCAGTGCCGGCAGTTGCCCGACCGTGCGGGCCGAGGCGATCGGGGCCGCCACCGTCGGCTGGGCGGCCAGCCAGGCGAGGGCCACCGTGGCCACCGGGACCTCGTGGGTCTGGGCGATCTCGTCCAGGGCGGCCAGCACCCGGCGCCCCCGCTCCGTCTCCAGGTGCTTGCCGGCGCCCGCCGCGCGGGGGCTGCCCACCGTCGTGCCGGCGCGGTACTTGCCCGTGAGGAAGCCGGCCGCCAGGGCGTAGTACGGGATCGCCGCGAGGCCCTCACGCTCGGCGAGGTCCTGGAGGGCGCCCTCGTAGGTGCCACGGGAGACCAGGTTGTAGTGGGGCTGGATGGCGACGTAGCGGGCGAGGCCCTCGCGGTCGGAGAAGGCGAGGGAGGCCTCCAGTCGCTCCGCCGAGATGTTGGAGGCGGCGATGTGCCGTACCTTGCCGGCCCTCACCAGTTCGTCCAGCGCGCCGATGATCTCCTCGACCGGCACTTCCGGCTTGTCGAAGTGGGTGTAGTAGAGGTCGATGTGGTCGGTGCCGAGGCGGCGCAGGGAGGCGTCCGCGGCCGCCTTGATGTTGGCCGCGGTCAGGCCCTGGAAGTCGGGGTGCTGGCTGACCTTGGTGGCGATCACGACGTCCGAGCGGTTGCCCCGCGCCTTCACCCACTTGCCGATGATGGTCTCGGACTCGCCGCCCGCATTGCCCTCGACCCACGCCGAGTACGAGTCGGCCGTGTCGATGAAGTTGCCGCCCGCCGCCGCGTAGGCGTCGAGCACGGCGAAGGACTGGGCCTCGTCGGCCGTCCAGCCGAAGACGTTGCCGCCGAGGCAGAGTGCGGAGACCTCGAGACCGGAAGAGCCGAGCTTGCGAAGAGAAGTCATGCTCTACGTCAACCGCCGTGCTGGAGCGCCCCATTCCGGCACGGCGACAAAGTTCCCGTAAACCCTGTGGGCACCCCCCCGCCAAGCGGAGCATCTAGGCTGGGGGAAGGTTTCTTCCGTACGGGGTGAGGGCCGGTCAACTGGCCCTGGGGGGACGGCGATGAGCCGAAAGAAGGGCGTCCTGTGGCTGCTGGCCCTGGCCGCCGTCGCGTTCACCGTCACCGTCGTCTGGGGCTTCATCCGGCTCGACAACGACGTCGACAACCCCGAGGGCGGCTTCTCGGGCTGGCAGTGCGCGAGCCGGTCCGGCAGCTGCGATCCCTGACCGCTGCCACGAGCCCGAAACGCCGACGAGGGCAGACTCTGCCTCGCCGGCGTTCACGACGCGTCCTCCCGCCGGTCCGCACGACCGACGTCTCCAAGCGATCAGGAGATCGCCCCCGGGGTCAGACCGAGAGTCCCTTGCCCTGCAGCCAGGCCATCGGGTCGATGCCGTTCGTGCTGCCGTCGGGGTGGACCTCGAGGTGCAGGTGGGCGCCGGTCACGTTGCCGGTGGCGCCGACGCGGCCGATGACGTCGCCCGTGTTGACCTTCTGGCCGACGCTGACGCTGATCGACGACTGGTGCGCGTACCAGATCTCGGTGCCGTCCTCGAGGGTGAGCACCGTCTTGTAGCCGTAGGAGCCGTCCCAGCCGGCGAAGGTGATCGTGCCGGTGTGCACCGCCTTGATCAGCGTGCCCGACGGGGCGGCGAAGTCGAGGCCCGTGTGGTAGCCGGAGGACCAGTAGGCGCCGGCCTGGCCGAAGGTCGAGGTGACGGTGTACGAGGAGGTCGGCAGCGCGTACTGCTTGGCCAGCTCGGCGAGGCGCTCGGCCTCGGCCTTCTTGCGGGCCTCCTCCTCGGCGGCGGCCTTGGCGGCGGCGGCCTTCTCCTGGGCTTCCTTCTCCGCCTTGGCGGCCGCGGCGGCGGCCTCCTTCTCGGCGGCGGCGATCGCCTCCGCGGCGGCCTTGTCGTCGATCTGGTCCTGCTGCAGCTCGGCCTGCGCGATGATCCGGCTGCGCAGCGCCTCACCGGCGTCGGTGCTGGTGCCCTGAACGCTCTCCTGGGCCGTCTCCCCCATGGTGCTGAGCGCGGTGGTCGCGTCCTCGGCGGCCGCGGCGGAGTCGTCGTCGGAGATCAGCGGCAGGTCCGGCATGGTGATGGCGACCGGCGGCTTGCCGCTGTTCGCGCTGGCCATGCCGCCCGCGCCGACGGCGGCTATGACGCCGACGCCGAGAACCGTGGAGCTGCGGGCGAGTCCCCCGCCACGCTGCTTGGCGACGCGGTGCCTGCCACGTACGGGACGAATGGACTCCGCGGTGGGGTTCCACTCCTCGAACGGGCCCTCGTCGGTGCGGTAGCGGTCGTAGCCGAAGGTGTCGGTGCTGCGCTGACTCGGCACGAACGGGGCTTGCGTAGCAGGCCTGTTGGACGCCACGTGGGCGTACTCCTTTCCTTCCTTCTCGCCTACCGGGTTAGCTGACGGGTTCGGAGCAGGAAGGTCTCCTACGCGCGTATACCAACCGTGACTTCACGGTGGAATCCGCGCGATTCACCCCAGGGTGGTGGTTCCCCGGCTCCCTTGCGGGACTCGGCGCGTGAGCACGGAGCCGCCTCTTGTGACGGCTGGGACGACCGCGCTGCGTTATCGAACGTTAATAGACCCGGGGTGCGGATTCCAAGCTGTTCCACTTGATCATTAACGATTTTCGCCTGGACTTACGGGTCATGAGCGGGCCAAATCGGGCGAGTTGGCCACGGCTCAGGAGGCACACAGGTATTGACGGTATGTCAGTTGTTATCGGAGGGCGGTCGCCTGCTCACGGCAGGTGACAACGATCAAGGGCGCCGTACGACGACTTCGACGGAGACGGGGTGGGAAACACTCAGGGCCGGAACTGACTGATCAGTTCCGGCCCTGAGTCTTCAGTAGCGGGGACAGGATTTGAACCTGCGACCTCTGGGTTATGAGCCCAGCGAGCTACCGAGCTGCTCCACCCCGCGTCGGTGACTCCATAGTACGCCATCGGCGGGACCCGAAGCACACGGCTTTCCGTGACCCCTCTCTCATCGGAACGACAGGTGCGTGTTCGGCGCCTTGGCCCGCTCCTCGTATTCCGGCAGCACCACGACATCCACTCCCTCGGCCGCCAGCACCCCGGTCCCGTCCGCCCCCGTCACGAACGTGTCCGGCTCCCGCCAGGCCGTCACCACCCGCCGGACCCCCGCCGCCAGGATGAGCCGCGCGCAGGGCATGGGCCTCGAGGCGCGGCGGGTGCAGGGTTCGAGGCTGCTGTACACCGTCGCGGACGCCAGCCGAGGATCGTCCGGCGCGATCTTCGCGAGCGCCGCCTCCTCCGCGTGCACCACGAGGTCGCCGCCCTCCCTGGAGTACCCGCGCGCCAGCTCGGTCCCGTCGGCGGCCACCACCACCGCCCCGACACTGAACGCCGTCTCCGACGGCGGGCACTGGGCCGCGAGGTCGCACGCCCGGGCCAGCCAGTGCCGGTCGGCGGCGGAGGGCAGGACACCGCCTCCCGGCGCCGTGGGCTCGTAGCGCATCAGCACGACGTCCTCGATGCGCCGTGTCTCCAGCAGGCGCAGCCGTCCGCCCTGATATCCGCCCGGCCCGAACAGCCGCGGCGCGTCCGGGTCGCCGACGAACAGCGGCGCCAGCACCAGCTGCAGCTCGTCCGCGAGCCCCTGCTGGAGCAACTGCGTGTGGATCGTGCCGCCGCCCTCGACCATCAGCCGCTCGACGCCGCGCGCCTCGCGCAGGTGCGTCAGCAGAGCCCGCCAGTCCAGCTCCGCGCCCAGCGCGACCACGTCCGCCGCGACCGGCGTCCGCCGCAGTCGCTCGGCGCCCTTCTCCGTCGTGTAGACGATCTTCCCGCCGCCCGTGTGCCAGAAGTTCGCCGCCGGATCCAGCTCGCCGGACGCGCTGACCGTGACCTTCAGCGGATACTCGGGGCTGCCGGAAGCCACCCGCGTGGCCCGGCGCTCGGCCGAGTTCACCAGCAGCCGCGGGTTGTCCGCCCGGATCGTGCCGGCGCCGACGAGGATCGCGTCCACGGAGGCCCGCACCTCGTCGACCCGGTCGAAGTCGGCGGGGCTGGACAGGAGCAGGCGCTCGGCGGTGGTGTCGTCGAGGTATCCGTCCAGGGAGACGGCGGCGGAGAGCAGGACGTAGGGGTACGACGAGGGCATCGGCGCGCTCCCTTTCGGAGCCGGAGTGGAACCGGGGCAAGGCGGGGCTTGGTTCAAGTTTGAAACAAACCTACACTGGTGGCATGACGACTCGCTGGCTCACCCCCGATGAGCAACGCGCCTGGCGCGCGTACATCGCCGCCGCCATGCTCGTGGAGGACGCGCTGGACCGGCAGCTCCAGCAGGAAGCCGGCATGCCCCACCTGTATTACTCCATCCTCGCCACCCTGTCCGAGGCACCGGAGCGCCGGCTGCGCATGACCGACCTCGCGGAGGGACTGAAGATCACCCGCAGCCGGCTGACATACGCCGTCTCGCGCCTGGAGAAGGACGGCCTGCTGCGGCGCGAGAACTGCCGCTGGGACAAGCGGGGCAGCATCGCGACGCTCACCGACGAGGGGATGCGGGTCCTGGAGAGCGCGGCGCCGGGTCATGTCGAGACCGTACGGGCGCTGCTCTTCGACCGGCTGAGTCCGGAGCAGGTCGGGCAGCTGGAGGAGATCTTCACGGTGGTCGGCGAGGGGTTCCAGGAGGAGGGCGCGGGTGCCGCCGCGGATGACGTGCCGTGGCGTCGGCGTTCCTCCAAGTCCTGTTCGTGACTTGGGCGACTTGGTGACCCGCACGACAAACTTGTTGCTTCAAATTTAAAGCATGGGGTAGGGTCCTGGTCCGAGGAGCTGCTTCAAATCTGAAGCAGACGGCCACGTACGGAACCCGGAGAACCCGCATGCCCGACTTCACCGCCGCCGCCACCCAGCGCGCCCGCGTCCGGGTCCCGCTGCGCTTCCACGACGGCTACCGCGTCGACACCGAGTTGGTCACCTTCCACGGCCTCGCCGACGGCCAGGAACACGTGGCCGTCGTCCTGGGCGACCCGGCCCCCGGCACCACCCCGCTGGTCCGTCTGCACTCCGAGTGCCTGACCGGCGACGTCTTCGGCTCGGCCCGCTGCGACTGCGGCCCCCAGCTGCGCGAGGCCGTCGAGCGCATCGCCGAGCGCGGCGGCGTGCTGCTGTACCTGCGCCAGGAGGGCCGGGGCATCGGCCTCTACAACAAGCTCGACGCGTACGCCCTCCAGGACCAGGGCCTCGACACCTACGCCGCGAACGCCGCCCTGGGCCTGCCCGAGGACGCCCGCGACTACACGGCGGCCGCCCAGATGCTGACCGCCCTCGGTATCGGCGAACTCGACCTGCTCTCCAACAACCCCGACAAGGCCGACCAGTTGCGCGCCCTCGGCATCGATGTCCGCGACCGCGTCCCGACCGGCGTCTTCGCCACCCCGGACAACGTCCGCTATCTGCGCGCGAAGGTCCTGCAGACCCAGCACACGCTGCCGCTGGGCGAGCTCGCGGGGCTCAACGCGGGCTGAGCGACGGCGAGACGGCAAGACGAAGGGGCGGGCGCCCGGCATCGGACGCCCGCCCCACAGTCGTAGGTACGACGACTACGGCGTGACCTTCTCGATGGTCACCCCGCCCACACCGGCGGTCGTCCCGCGCGTGTTCACCAGCCGTACCTCACCGAAGAGCTGCCGGCCCTCGGGCACGGCCCGCGCGACGGTGACGTTCGCCGACACCTTCGCGGTGTCGCCCGTGCCGAGCTTCACCGGCGACTCGTCGACGGTGACCGAGCCGAGCGCGGTGGAGAAGAACGCGTCCCGGTAGTCGAACTCGGTCGAGCCGGACGGCACCTCGAAGCCGACGACCTCGACGGTGTACGTACCCGCGGCCGGGTTCGCGACCGAGACCGCCTCCTCGGAGTCGCCGTCCGCGGACTGGCCGACGAGCTTGCCCGCGGCGTCGTACACGTTCAGGTCGAGGTCGGAGCCCAGGTCGGAGACCTTGCCGATGGCGACGTCCAGCGACGTGGTGCCCTCCGGCACCTCGACGGTGCTGGTCTGCGTGGCGCCGTGCGCGATGGTCGGCCGCGCGGTCTTCGACGAGCCGAGCGCACCGCCCTTGAGCTTGCCGTCGACGGCCTCCAGCTTGTTGGTCACCGTCCAGGAGGCGGCGACCGGGGTGCCGACCTTGGCCTCCGGCACGGTCACGGCGGCCGGGTCGAAGGCCGCGGCGTAGACGGTGGCGTTCAGCTTGTACGGGTTGTCCAGCAGAGCCGACGTACGGCGCGCGTCGGCCTCGATCTCCCAGACGCCGGGCAGCGGGTCCTCGTAGGAGGCGATGTCCGTGGTGTTCGGGTCGTTGTCGGGGACCGTGACGCCCCACGGGCTGATGGCGCTGAACTTCGCCAGGCTGCCGTCCTTCAGACCGCCCAGCGTGACCTCGAGCGACTTCGCGCCCTCCGGGACGGTGACGAAGTACGACTTGAAGTTGTTGCGCTGCACCGAGCCGGAGGCGGTGAAGGTGTGCTGGACCGGCGTGGAGACCACGACGGTGTTCAGGATCTGCTTGTCGACGCCCACCGTCCTCGGGTCGTCGGCCTCCAGGATCACGCTCTTGATGCCCGCGTGCTTGGGCGCGGCCTGCACCTTTACGGTCACCGCCTTGTTCAGCGGCAGGTCGACGATCCTCGGGCCGACGATCGAGAAGGTGCGGGCCTTGTTGTTCGCCAGGCTCAGGATGTGCGGGAGCGACCCTGCGGGACCGGACGTACGGGTGATGGTGACGTCGTACGTCTTCTTCTGGCCCGCCTTCAGGCCGCCCTCACGGTCGTAGACGCCCGTGCCGAAGCCCGGCGTCTTCAGCGCCTGGTCGAGCGCGGTGTCGACCGGGGCCTTCACGGCGTAGTCGTGGGCGGTGGCACCCGCCTTGATCGCCTTCCAGGCGTCGACGACGTCGATGAGGCCGGAGCCCTCCTCGTACGCCTGAAGTCCCTCGATGTGCCTGGCCGTCGAGGTGAGAGCCGTGCGCAGCTTCTCGGGCGTCACCTTGATGCCCCGCTGCTTGGCGGCGCTCAGCAGCAGCGCGCTCGCGCCCGCGGCCTGCGGGGACGCCATCGAGGTGCCGTTGTACATGGCGTAGCCGGCCGGCAGCTTCCAGCCCGCCTCGGCGATGGGTGCGCCGGGCATCCAGGCCGGGATCGGGCTGACCGCGGAGCCGGGGGCGACGATGGTCGGCGTGAAGCCGCCGTCCTCACGCGGGCCGCGCGAGGAGAAGTTGAACAGCTGGTACTCGTTCGCCACGCCGGTGCCGTAGTTGGCGGCGAAGGTCTCCTTGGAGACGCCCGCGCCGACCGAGACGACCTTGTCGGCCAGACCCGGGTCGCCGATGGTGTTGGCGCCGGGGCCGGAGTTGCCGGCGGAGATGACGAGCTGGACGCCGTAGGTGTCGATGAGCCGCGTGTACAGCTCGGCACGGGCGTTGTTGCCGTCGTTCAGCGGGGGCAGGCCGCCGATGGACATGTTGACGACGTCGACGCCGCGGTTGGCGACGAGGTCGATCATGCCCTCGGTGAGCGCGACGTTGGAGCAGCCGGGGCCGAAGACGCAGGCCCGGGACGACACGATCTTGGCGCCGGGGGCGGCGCCGTTCATGTTCTTGCTGCCGAGCATCCCGTTGGCGGCGGTGATGCCGGCCACGTGGGTGCCGTGCGCGCCCGCGGTCAGGCCGATGTTGACGAAGTCGGCCTTCTTGCCGACCCAGTCGCCGCCCAGCGGGTCCATCGGGACGTCCTTGCGGACCTCCACGACGAAGTCCTGGCTCTCCGGGATGTCCGTGGCCGGGTTGTCCGTGCCGAAGTGGCCGACCTGCTGGCCGTCCTTGTACGGCTTCATCGGGGTGTCGTCGGTGAAGTCGCCGTTGTCGTTGACGTCGACGGTGACCGTGCCGGCGGCGGGGTTGTAGAGAACACCCCAGTCGTCGGTCGTGTCGCCGTCGCGGTTGACGTCACCGTCGGCGTCGCCTTCCTCGACCTTGCCCTGGTTGGTGACGGCCTCGCGGAAGGTGCTGACCTGGTACGAGCCCTCGGGGGCCTTCCAGCTCTTGCCGCCGAAGGTGAAGGACGGCCCGGAGACGGAGGTCGTCATCGCCCGCCAGGTGCCGTCGCCGTCGACGATCGGGTCGGTGGCGGTCACCCAGTCGACGATCTTGCGCTCGCCGGTCGTCGTCTTCTGAAGGGCAGGGCTGGCGAGGTCGACACCGGTGTCGAGGACGCCGATGGTGACTCCGCGCCCGTCCGCCTTCGGGTTCTTCTTCACGAAGTCGACGGCGCCCGTCTCGAAGGACGGGTTGTACGGGTTCTTCGCGGGGGTGTTCTGGTCCGGGCCGGGGTAAGTGGCCGCGGAGGCACTCGACTTGCCGCCGCCGTCGAGGTGCGGCTCCTCGAGGGGTATCTCGTCCCGCAGGTCGATCGCCTGCACGGAGGAGAGCTTGGCGGCGGCCGCGATGGCCGAGTCCGCCTTGCCGGTCGGCACGGTGGCCCGTACGTAGCCGAGCTTGTCGTACGTACGGCCCACGGAGCCGCCCTTGATCGCGTCCAGCTCCGCGGCGACCTTCTCGGTCTGGCCGGGTGCGGTGGCGATCATCATCGTGACGGTCTTGTCGCGCTGTGCCTTGGCCTCCGCGAGGAGGTTGGCGTCGTCCGAACCGAGCTTGTCGTGGGCGGACTTGACGCCGGGGTCGGCCGCGGGAGCCTGCTGGCCGTCCGCGGCGAGGGCGAGGGGTATGGGCCCGGCCGCGGAGAGCGCGGCGACGAGGCCTGCGGCCACGGCGATACGGGCGATGCGTTTCGCGCCCGATATCGGGGCCGGGTGGGGGGTGGTGGGCATGGTGATCCCTGGTGCTGAAGGAACGTAGACGTCGGCGGCCGGATCGAGCACCTTCGACCGCCGCGGTCCGGAATGTGATCCCGGATGATCGCCTAGCTTCCCTCAAGGGACCGATTTCTGTTGATAGTTCACGGAGGGGAGATCGCGGGCTGGCACATACTCGCCATACGCCACTGGGGACTTAACGGACCAGGCTGTGACATTCCTGTGTGACGAGGGGGGCTTGTGAGATCCATGAGCCTTGTCAGCCACGTGACGGCAAGTCGGTCTACACGGGCTTCACCGCACGGACGACGGCCGAGTGCATCCCGTCGGCCACGGCGTGCGTCGGGGCGATCTCCACATCGGTGAACCCGGCCGCCTCCAGCCCCTCCCGGTACTCCGCGAAGGACAGCGCTCCGGCGATGCAGCCGACGTAGTCGCCGCGCTCCCCCCGCTGGGCGGGGGTGAGGGTGTCGTCGGCGACGACATCGGTGACGCCGATCCGGCCGCCGGGCCTGAGCACACGGAAGGCCTCGGCGAAGACGGCCGGCTTGTCGACGGACAGATTGATCACGCAGTTCGAGATCACGACGTCGATCGTGGCGGCGGGCAGCGGGACGGCCTCGATGGCGCCCTTGAGGAACTCGACGTTGGTGACTCCCGCCTTCGCCGCGTTGGCGACGGCCAGGGCGAGCATCTCCTCGGTCATGTCCAGCCCGTACGCCTTGCCGGCCGGGCCGACCCGACGGGCCGAGAGCAGGACGTCGATGCCGCCGCCGGAGCCCAGGTCCAGAACGCGCTCGCCCTGGCGCAGTTCGGCCACGGCGGTGGGGTTGCCGCAGCCGAGGGAGGCGGCGAGGGCTTCGGCGGGGAGGGTGTCGCGGTCGGCGGCGGCGTAGAGCGTGGAGCCGAAGTTCTCGTCGACTTCGACGGGCTCGGGGCCGCACCCGTCGGAACCGCAGCAGTCGGAACCGCAGCAGGCGGCGCCGCCTTCGGTGACCTTCAGGGCCGCGGCGGCGTACCGCTGGCGGACGGTTTCGCGCAGGTCGGTGGGCTGATCGCGCATGACTCACTCCTGGATCCCGTGGCGTGCTGTATTGACATCTGTCTATACAAGGTTGCGCCTTGCATAGACAGATGTCAACATAGAAGTATGTCGAAACAAGAGCTGGAGGTGCTCGGCCAGGACGCGGCCGACGCCTGCTGCGCGGGCCTGACCTCCGCCCCCCTGGACGACGACCGGGCCACCGAACTGGCGAAGCTGTTCAAGGCCCTGGGCGACCCGGTGCGGCTGCGCCTGCTGTCGATGATCGCCTCACGGGACGGCGGCGAGGTCTGCGTGTGTGAACTGACCCCGGCCTTCGAACTGTCCCAGCCGACGATCTCCCACCACCTCAAACTCCTCCGTCAGGCAGGACTCATCGACTGCGAGCGGCGGGGCACATGGGTCTACTACTGGGTGCTGCCCGACACGCTCGACCTGCTCGCACAGTTCCTGAAGACGCCGCAGGCCGCCGGAGCGCCCGCGTGAGCGCGCCGCTTGCCCGGCGGGTGGCGGCCGAGGCCGTCGGCTCGGCGGCGCTGGTCGCGGTGGTGGTCGGCTCCGGCATCCAGGCCACCGAGCTGTCCCGTGACATCGGAGTGCAACTGCTCGCCAACTCGCTGGCCACCGTCTTCGGCCTGGGCGTACTCATCACGCTGCTCGGCCCGGTCTCCGGCGCCCACTTCAATCCGGTCGTCACGCTCGCCGTCTGGTTCAGCGGACGCCGGGGCGGGGACGGACCGACGGGGCGGGACGTGGCCGCGTACATCCCTGCTCAGGTCGCGGGCGCGATCACGGGCGCGATGCTGGCCGACGCCATGTTCGGCAGGCCGCTGGTCCAGTGGTCCACGCACGACCGCTCGGCCGGCCAGCTGTGGCTCGGCGAGGTCGTGGCCACGGCCGGGCTGATCCTCCTCGTCCTCGGCCTGACCCGCGTGGGCCGCGACCGACTCGCTCCCGTCGCCGTGGCCTCGTACATCGGCGCCGCCTACTGGTTCACCTCCTCCACGTCCTTCGCCAACCCGGCGGTGACGGCCGGCCGGGCGTTCACCGACACGTTCGCGGGGATCGCACCGGCGTCGGTCGGCGGTTTCGTGGCGGCGCAGTTGGTCGGTGGCCTGCTCGGACTGGCCCTGGTGGCAGGGGTGTTCGGCCGCCGGGGCACGGCCGTACGGACATCGCCCCCCGCTCACCGAGAGGCATCCGGCGCAACCTCGAACGCCGCCGCGCCCACGACCGCGACCACCACACCCTGAGCCACGCTCAACGGACCACCGCCACCGCCACCGCCCGGACGGCAACACAGAAAACAGAAGGTCACCGCCATGAGCACCCCAAACCCCAACCCCGCTTCCGACCCCACCCCCGCCCCAACCGCCACCAACACCCCCACCGAGCGCCCGTCCGTCCTCTTCGTCTGCGTCCACAACGCCGGCCGCTCCCAGATGGCCGCAGCCTTCCTCACCCACCTCGCCGGTGACGCGGTCGAGGTCAGGTCGGCCGGCTCGGCGCCCGCCGACACGGTGAACCCCGCGGTCGTGGCGGCGATGAGCGAAGCGGGCATCGACATCTCGGCCGAGACCCCGAAGATCCTGACCAGCGAGGCGGTCCAGGCCTCGGACGTGGTGATCACGATGGGCTGCGGCGACACCTGCCCGGTCTTCCCCGGCAAGACCTACCTGGACTGGACACTGGACGACCCGGCGGGCCAGGGCGTGGACGCCGTACGGCCGATCCGCGACGAGATCGAGCGCCGGGTCCGCGCATTGCTGAGCGACCTCGGCGTGCCCGCCGGCAAGGCGCTGTGACCTCCGGTCACCCCCACTGCACGCGGTCGATCAGCCCCGCCGAGGTGAACGCCGCCACCAACTCCTCGCATCCCTCGGTGAAATGGGCTCAGCTGTCGAAGTGGACGGGAACGATCCGCCGGGCCCCGAGGATCCGGGCGGCCGCCGCGGCCCGCGCGTTGTCGAGGGTGAGCGACTGACGGTCGAGGACGGCGGTACGGGCGGCGCCCGCGAACAGGACGGCGGTGTCGACGGGCCCGAACCGCTCGGCGATCTCCGCGACCGGCCCGAGCTGGGCGTTGTCGCCGCTGACTTAGACGGTGGGCAGCCCTTCCCCGCTCAGCACGAACCCGACGACCTGCCCGACGACCGCTTCGAGCTCCGCCCGCTCCCCCGGCCCGTGCAGCGCGGGCACCCCGGTCACGGAGACCGCACCGCGAGAAGCGGACAGTCGGCCCGGCGCCCTCGCTCCGGTTCCACATCGGACGACTTCCCGCAACTCACCAACGCCGGAGACCCCATGAACGCCGCACTCACCCGCCTCACCCACTTGGTCACGCCCCCGTCCGAACCAGGAACACGGACTGGGATGCGGCGCAGACACGGCTGGGCGTCGCCCTCCCCACCGACTACAAGCAGCTGATCCACACCTTCGGGGGCAGCAACTGGGACGACTACCTGTACGTGCTCGAGCCGGACTGCCCGAACCGCCACTACGACCTCATCCAGTGGGAGGACCAGCAGACCGAGGCGCTGGAATGGCTCTGGGAGGTCGAGACCAAGCCCGCTGAACTGGCGGACGGTCGGAGTCGGGTGATCCCCTGGGCCACCACCGACAACGGCGAGTGCCTCTACTGGCTGGTCCGGCCGGACCGGAGCCCCGACGAGTGGACGGTCATGGTGAACGAGGCCCGCGGCGACCGCTGGGAGCACTTCCCGATGAACTGCACCGGGTTCCTCGCCGCCGCGCTCGCCGGAGACCTGCGGTCGGCGGTGCTCTCCTCGCGATTCCCGCTCACCGAGCACGAGTTTCGCCGGCTGACGGCCACCAGAGCAGGCCACGCGCCGACGTGACCCACACCTGCCCATGAAGGCCGTCCCGACGGCCCGGGCGGAGGTCGACGCGGACCCTTCCGGGACCACACGGACCTCCTGCCATCCCCCGTCGCCTGCCCATCGACGCCGGGCTCAGCCGGGTGGTTCGGTTCCTGCCGCGTTGGACGGTGTCGGTACCACGCCGGGCAGTGGGGCCATCACCCAGTTCCCGTCCTCCCAGGCGACCGTCTCGGTGACGCGGACGGGTTTGTCCTCGGTGCGAGCGGTGCCGGTCATGTCGACCCGCCATACCCCCTCGAACTCCGAGATACGGCTCCATCGGACGTCCCAGCCCTGTCCGCCGTACGCCTTGATGCGGGCACGGGCGTCCTTGCCTCCCTGAGGATGGGCGTCGAGAAGCCGGGCCAGGCCGCTCTCGTCCGACTCGTTGAGGTACTCCACGTAGTCGTGCAGGAAACGGTCCTGGTCCGCCAGATCGGGGGAGTTCGCCTCAGCGCCGTCCCCGCCACCGCACGCGGTGAGCCCGGTGAGCAGTACCGCGCAGAGCACGGCCATGAGCAGCCCGGCGCGACGCCGCCACGAGCGGTGGCCCTGCCTCTCAGGTACGGAAGGCGCAATACGTCGCCTTCGGGTACTGCGCCACAATGCCCCTCACCGACTTCCGGTAGGTGTTCGTCGAATGCTGAGTGAGGGAGGGGACTCCACCACTCCTGCCCAGCGGCCCACGCAGTGGCTCGAAACCGAAGCAGCGCCCGACCCGACCGAAGCCGACTCAGGCGCTGCACAGCAGGTCAGAGGGTTTACACCCCGACCACCACCGGTAGGCCCTGTGGGACTCGAACCCACAACCAATGGATTAAAAGTCCACTGCTCTGCCAATTGAGCTAAGGGCCCAGGCGATGTTGCCACCCCGAGCATAGCCGGACCCGGCCGTGTCTCCGATCGGGTATCGGGGTCACGGCCGCGTCGGGGGCCACGGACGGGTGCGGGCGGGGGCGGACAGCGGTCGTGTCACCGCGCCGGAGGGAGCCTTCGCGAGCGGGCCCGCACGACCGAGTCCGCACACACCGGGTGCCGCGGGTCCACGGCGCACCGGGACCCTAGGGATCAACCGGTTCGGGCGCCCCCGCCCGCCCCGCCTCCCGCGCGATCGTCCGCTCATGCTCGGGATCGAGGAACCAGTGCCGAGCCGAGACCGCCCACCACACCGCCGCGAACCCGAGCACCACCAGCACGGCGACCGGCGCGTAGTTGAAGGTCTCCCAGGTCACCGGGGACAACTGCGGCAGCATGAACAGCACGGTGATCACGCCGACCCATACCACCGCCACCACGCCCACGACCCCCGACCAGCGGCCCAGGTGCCACGGCCCTCGCTCGAACGCGTCTCCCTTGCGCACCCGCAGCAGCGTCGGGATGACGTACGCGATGTACAGGCCGATCACCGCGATCGAGGTCACCGCCGCGTACGCCGTGACATTGATCAGATACGGCAGCCCCAGCACCAGCGCCCCACCCGCGGCCAGCCACACCGCCGCGACCGGCGTGCGCGTGCGCGGGCTGACCGTGTGCCAGACGCGGGAGAACGGAAGTGCCCCGTCCCTCGAGAAGGCATAGATCATGCGGCTGTTGGCGGTCACGGACGCCATCCCGCAGAACAGCTGCGCCCCGATGACGACGAGCAGCAGCAGCTTGCCCGCGGTCGCCCCCAGCGCGTCGAGCAGGATCTGCGCGGGCGGCGCGCCCGTGGGGGACGTGAGGGCGCCGTCGTACGACTGGATCGCGAACGTGAAGCCGAGCAGCAGCACGAACCCCGCGATCCACGACGTCCAGATCGACCGCACGATGCCCTTCGGACCGGCCGTCGACGCGTCGTGCGTCTCCTCCGTCATATGGGCCGAGGCGTCGTACCCGGTGAAGGTGTACTGGGCCATCAGCAGCCCCAGCAGCACCACGTACACCCCGCTGCCCCAGCCGGTGTTGTTCACGAACTCGCCGAAGACGAAGGACGCGGACTGGTGCTCGTCCGGTACGAAGGTCAGCGCCCCGACGATCACCGCCACGCCCACCACGTGCCACCACACGCTGATGCTGTTGAGCAGCGCCACGATGCGGACGCCGAAGGTGTTGAGCAGGCCGTGCAGGACCAGGATGCCCGCGAAGAGCAGGATCGTCCGCCCCGGCGTCACCTCGAAGCCGAACTGCAGGTTCAGGTACGCGCCCAGGAAGGACGCGGCCCCGAAGTCGATGCCGGCCGTCACCGCCACCTGGCCCAGCACGTTGAACCACCCCGTGAACCACGCCCAGGCGGCGGCCGTGCGGGGCGGGGCGAGCCGGTGGGCCCAGAAGTACAGGCCGGCGGATGTCGGGTACGCCGAACAGATCTCCGCCATCGACAGACCGACGAACAGCGTCATCAGGCCTACGGCGACCCAGCCCCAGGTGATCACGGCCGGGCCGCCCGTATTCATGCCGAACAGGTAGAGGGTCAGACAGCCCGACAGGACCGAGATGATCGTGAAGGAGACCGCGTAGTTGGAGAACGCCGACATGCGGCGGGCGAGAACCTGCGTGTAGCCGAGCTGGGCCAGCCGTTCTTCGTCCGAGAGCCCCGAGAGATTCCCGTCCGACCGCCCACTCGCTATGCCGTCATCTGTCATGCCCCCAGCAATTCCCTCACCGGGGGCGTGACATGCGTCACAGCATGGCTAAAAAATGCCCTTGTAGCCCTGCCAGCCGGTCGCGATCTTCACCCGCGGCCCGAACGACCCCTTGCCGTCACCGTTGTTGCGCCAGACATTGCCGCTGCCGTCCCGCGAAACCAGGTCGGCCTTCCCGTCCCCGGTGATGTCCCCGGCGCCGACGATGACGTTGTAGCCCGAACCCCAGCCCGAAAAGACCTTCACCCGGTCCTTCAACAGCCCGTTGCCCAGGCCGTTGTAGCGCCACAACGCCCCTGCCCTGTCCCGGGCGAGGACGTCCCCGTGACCGTCGCCGTTCAGGTCGCCGGCGCCCACGATCTTCGTGTAACCGGTCCATGCCGAACGGATCTTCTTCCCCGCGGCCAGCGTCCCGTCGCTCTTCGCCGCGAAGAGGTAGACGTCCCCGGTCGATGCCTTCCGGGCCAGCAGATCGGCCCGCTTGTCGCCGGTCAGGTCGCCGGGGGAGGTGAGGACGTTGTAGGCGTTCCAGCCGGTGCCGAGCTTCGTGTACGACATCGAGGGCTCCGGCGCCAGCCCGCACTTGACCTTGTAGCCGCGCAGCGAGCCGTCGCTCATCCGCACCAGCACGTCATTGCAGCGGTCGCTGTTCAGGTCACCGAAGGGCACCGCGACGACCGACGTCGACCAGCCGCCCCCGGACACCTTCCCGGAGAAGGTGCCCTTGCCCGTGCCCTGCTGGAAGGTCAGGGTGCCCGAGGAGTTGAGGGTGAGCAGGTCGGCATCGCCGTCGGGCAGCCCGTCCGGGCCCACGTGGTCGTGGCGCGCGGGGCTGCCGTTCAGCAGCTGCACCGAGCCGCGTACTTCCAGCGGAGCGCCGACACCGTCGGCCGGTGTGACGGTGAGCGTCCAGTCGTAGATCCCGTTCGGCAGGAACACGCCCCCATAGGCCGCCGGATCGTGGCCGAACCAGCCGACACTCAACTCACCGCGTGCCGCGTCGCCGTCCACGCCGTCGCCGTAGACCTTGCCCGTGGCGCGATTGCGAACGGTCAGGTCCCAGCCCGAAGACGGCTTCGACAGCAGCACGGTGGCCAGGGTGTCGGGCGTCGTGTCGATCTCCCGTGCCTCGACGGACGACGCCTTCCGCACCGGCCCCAGCAGCCGCAGCGGCTGCTGCGCGACGCCGGACGGTACGAGGTGCACGCACTCCTGGTCGTCGACGTACGCCGCGTTCGCGCCCGCCTCGTCGACCGTCCAGCGCACGTCGCGCTGCGAGACGCCGGTGTCGGGCAGGTCGCCGATCACGCGGCTGACAGGCGTGCCTGCGGTGACCGTGGTGAGGGTCAGCTTCCCGGCCTGCCTGTCATGCGTGACGACATACCCGTCCCCGAGCTTGGCCTCACCGCCCGGCACGGGCACGGACGCCTTCGCCGTACGGTCGTAGACCCCGGCCTTGTCGTCCCCGCACGACCAGTACACGTACCGGCCCAGCGCCTGGAGTTCGGTGGGGGTGCAGCCGGCGTCGGTGGTGACGGTCTCGGTGGTCTTCTTCGCGGTCAGGTCGTACGCGGTGACGCTGCCGGGAGTGGTGCCCGCGGTCCACAGGGTGTCGCCGGAGAGGGCGGCCGCGCCGGGGGCGCGGGTCACCGCCGGCGTACCGTCGTTGCCGATCTTGAGGACGGTCTGCTGGGTCGCCGTCGTGTGGATCAGGTACTCGCCGGAGACATCGGTGATCCGCCCGCCCGCCGGGACCCCGCGCTCCCAGAAGCCGTACGGGGCGGGCCCGTTGACCCGGAGACGGTCGTAGCCCGCGGAATCCTTCATCAGCCAGACGGCCCGGTTGTCGGCCGTGCCGTGGAGGGCACAGCCGCCCTCCTGCGCCGGGCAGTCGTACATCACCAGCTCGGTTCCGTCGTACGAGGAACGCTCGCCGAAGGTGGGCGTGCCGGTGGCGGCCACCGTCCGCACGTAGGTGTCGCGGTACCCGGCCCAGCTCTCGTCGGCGATGAGCAGCCGGCCCTGGTCCAGGGCCAGTCCCTGGATCTTGTACGGCGGCTTGGGGAGGGCCTTGACCATGGTGACCGTCGGCCTGCCGTCGGCGCCCGGGTGGATGCGCTGGACGCCCCAGTCGTCGGAACCGGTGCGGCCGATGACGACAGCGGTGCCGTCCGGTACCGCGGAGAGGGCGTCGCTGGACGCTGCGAGCAGGGTCACCGGCTCGCCACCCGCGATCGGCACGGCGGTGACCTTGTTCACGCCGCCCGGACGGTGGACGAGCCAGTCGCCGACCACCGCCAGGTTGTCCGCCGCACGCGCACCCTCGGTGCCGTCCAGCGTCACCTCGACGGGGGCGGCCGACAGGTCGGACCGGGAGAACACGGAGACCTTGGTGCTGTTGACGCCGCCGTACACGACCAGGTGCTCGGCCGAGATCTTGGTGTACGTGTAGCCGGACAACGGCGGCGTCCAGCTCTGGACCAGGCCGGTCTCCGGGTCGACGGCCGCCACACGGGGGCTGCCGTCCAGCACGGCGTAGAAGAGCATCCCGGTGGCGTCGCCCCGCATCGGCCCCCCGAGCTTCATGCCTGAGGGAGCGCCGCCGACGATCACGTCCCGGGTTGTCCCGTCGGGGCCCGCGGTGAGCAGATGCCGGACCCGGGTCGTGGTTCCGTCCTCGGCGGTGACGTCCTGGTTGGTCGCGACCACGCTGCCGAAGACACCGGCGTACACGGTATGGCCCTCGGGCACCTGGACGGTGGCCGCCGTGCCGTCCGCGGCGTTGCGCAGGACGACACGTCCGTCGCTGTAGCGGTACGCGAGGACGTCACTGCCCGTCCCTCGCGTGATCACGGTGTCGGTGGTGGACGGCATGTCGAAGGACTTGCCGTCGGCGTAACGGGTCCACACCGGGCCGGAGCGGCCCTCCAGCCAGTGGAACACTCCCTGGCGGCCCGCACCGTCCCCGCCCGAGGTGGTGTCGGCCCCGAAGAGACTCGCCTGCGTGTAGTTGCTGCGCACCTTCGCAGGGACCACCGTCTCCTGCGCCGCCTCCTCCGCCGACGCGACCGGCCCCAGCGGGCCCAGCCCCGTCGCGAGCACTGCGGACGCGGCGACCGCGATGGCGGCGCGTCTCGCGCGCGTGAGACGTACACAGGCATGACGAGCCAAGGCGAACCCTCCCCAGGAACACGAGGGGGGAGCGTGCGCTGCATCGGACCTGCTTCAGATGCCCCCGGCCCGGCCGTCGCACCCCCCTCAAAAGTGGGCTGATCTTACAGCCCTCTCACGCACTCCACACCACACCCTCCACACCACGCCCTCCACACAGCAAAGCGCCGTGGCCCCCACGGGACCACGGCGCTCGCTCACTCACTCAGTGTCAGCCGTTGCGCTTCCAGCGCGGCTTGTCCTCACGGCGCCCGAAGGAGCCGCCACCACGGTGGTCGTCACGACGGCCGTACGGCCGCTCGTGCCCGCCGGAGCGGAAGCCCGGCCGGTCGTCACGGCGGTCGCGGTTGAAGGGACGGTCGCTGCCACGGTGACCGCCGCGCTCGTCACGCCGGTCGAAGGAACGCCCGGCACGGTCGTCGCGGCGGAAGCCACCCCGGTCGTTGTCGCGGCGCTCGAAGGAACGGCCACCACGGTCACGGTCGAAGGAACGGCCACCACGGTCACCGCGGTCGTCCCGGCGGAACCCGCCCCGGTCGTTGTCGCGGCGCTCGAAGGAACGGCCACCACGGTCACGGTCGAAGGAACGCCCGCCACGGTCACCCCGGTCGTCCCGGCGGAACCCGCCACGGTCACCGTCCCGGTCCCGACGCTCGAAGCCACGGTCACGGTCGCGGTCGCGGTCGCGGTTGAACCCGCCGCGGTCGTCCCGGCGCTCGAAGGAACGCCCGCCACGGTCGCGGTCGAAGGAACGCTCGCGGTCCCGGCCGAAGTCGCGGTCACGGTCACGGTCACGGTTGAATCCGCCACGCTCGCCACGGTCGCCGCGCTCGTCGCGCCGCTCGGCCCGGTCGACGTCCTGCGCGGCCGGCTGCTCCGGCACGGCCACCTCGACCGTCTCCACGGCCTCGGCCACCGCCGCCTGCGCCTCGGCCACCGCGGCCTCCGGGTCCTCGCCCCGCTCACGCGCCACGCGGGCGACGAGCCGGTCGGCCTCCTCGCGCAGCTCGACGGCACGCCGCTGCGCCCGCTCCAGCTGCTTGGTGAGCTGGGCGACCTCGCGCTCGGCCTGCTGGGCGGCGTTGCCCGCCGACTCGGCCTGCACCTCGGTCATGGACCGGGCTCCGGTGATCTCGGCGACCTCCGGGTCGAACGCGGCACCGCCCTGGATGATGTGGCGCGAGGCGTCGACGCCCGCGTCCTCCATCAGCCGGAAGATCTGCCGGCGCTGATGCGGAAGCGACAGCGACACGACCGTGCCCGTACGCCCGGCACGCGCCGTACGGCCGGCCCGGTGCAGGTAGTCCTTGTGGTCACCGGCCGGGTCCACGTTCAGCACCAGGTCGATGCCGTCGACGTGAATACCGCGGGCCGCCACATCGGTCGCCACGAGGACGTTGACGTACCCGTCCTTGAAGTCCGCGAGTGTCCGGGTCCTGGCACCCTGCGTCATACCGCCGTGCAGCGCGTCCGCCTTCGCACCGGCGTCACGCAGCTGCTCGGCGACACGGTCGGCGCCCAGCTGGGTGCGGACGAAGATGATGGTGCGGCCCTTGCGGGAGGCGATCGCGGCGGTGACCGGCGCCTTGTCCTTGGGCTTCACGATCAGGATGTGGTGCGACATGGTCGTCACCGCGCCCTGGGCGGCGTCGACCTCGTGGCTGACCGGCTCGTTCAGGTACCGGTCGACGAGGGTCTGGATCTCGTTCTCCATCGTCGCGGAGAACAGCATCCGCTGACCGCCCGCCGGAACCTGGTCGAGGAGCTCGGTGACCTCGGGCAGGAAGCCCAGGTCGGACATCTGGTCGGCCTCGTCGAGCACGGCGACCTCGACGTCCTCCAGGGAGCAGGCGCCGCGGTTGATGATGTCGCGGAGCCGGCCCGGGGTGGCCACCAGCACATCCACGCCGCGCTCGAGGGCGTAGATCTGGTTCCCCATCGACGTACCGCCGCACACGACCTTCATCTTCAGGCCGAGCTGGTCGCCGTACGGCTGGAGCGCGTCCGCGACCTGCATCGCGAGCTCACGGGTCGGCGTGAGGATGATCGCGCGCGGCTTGTGCTTCTCGGTGCGGCCGCCGGCCAGGCGGGCCAGCGTCGGCAGACCGAACGACAGCGTCTTGCCGGAGCCGGTGCGGCCACGGCCCAGGATGTCCTTGCCGGCCAGCGCGTCCGGGATGGTCGCGGCCTGGATCGGGAAGGGGGTGGTCACGCCGTTCTGCGCGAGCTTGCGCACGACGCCCTCGGGGAGACCGAGGTCCGCGAAGGTGACCTCGGGGGTCTCCTCGACGGAGTCGTTCTCGCCGTTCTCGGGCACGACGACGTGATCAGTACTGGAAATGGACATGCGTATGCGAAACCTTCCGGAGTCTCGTCGGCACGCGCCCGTCAACTCCGTGATTCGCAATACGACCGCCTCAATGCGGTCCGCCACGGCAAGGGAGAGTACGCGCCACACGGCGCGCTCTGCAGTGGCGCCGGGCAAATGGGATCAAACGATCTACCACCATACGCACCCCCAGCCCCCCAAGGCAAACCGACGGCCACCCGTGTAGGCAACGTCACGTGCCAAGCCCGTCCGCGCAGGCCCCGACACGCACCGAGGGCCATCCATGAAAGCCGTCTCACGCACCGAGCGCCATCCGCCTAAGCCCGTCACGCACCGAGCCCCATCCGCGAAGGCCACCTCACATGCGAACGCCCCCACCGGCCCACCGGCCCCACCTCACGCCGGCGCCCCCGCGGCCGGCGCCGGCTCCCGCTGGGCCAGTTGCGGTCCCGTCTCCTCGTGAGCCGACGAGGACGGCTCGGCCTGCGTGGGTGTCGGCGTGGCGGACGTCGGCTGCTCGGTCGGCGTCGGCTCGGGGTCCGGCGTCCGGGTGGGCGTCGGTTCGGCCGTACGCGTGGGCGCCGGCTGCTCGCTCTGCCCCGGCCGCACCGGCTTGCCCCCCGTCGGAGCGGACGCGCTGGCCGCCGCGGACGGCGAAGCCGAGGGAGCCGCGGACTCCCGGGCCTTCTTCTCCCGGTCGCCCTTGCCGTCCTTGCCCTTGCCCTTCCCTCGCTTGCCGCCCTCCGCGTGGACCCCGGCGCCGCCCCCGCCACCGGACACGGCCGACCCCCCGTCGGGAGCCTCCCCACCCCGCTGCCCGGCCGACTGCGACGGCTTCGCACTCCCGCCTCCGCCGTCGTCGCCCACGCTCATGCAGCCGGCGGCAGCAGCGACGGCCATGACCGTGGCGGCCAGACGGACGGGTACGTACAAGGGGCGCACGCGAGCCACCTCCAAGGGCGGGCGAAGAAGTCAACCTGCCCAACTCCCGCCGCCCACAAGAGGACACGCGCCCGGCGGCACGGCCTCACACCGGTTACGGCACCGGCTCACCCGTAGCCGAGAGCGTGCAGCCGCGCGTCGTCGATCCCGAAGTGATGCGATTTCTCGTGCACGCAGAAATTTTCGGAAAACACTTGGCGCTTGGTCGCGCTGCGTATTCAAAGCTGATCCGCGACGTGAACAAAGGGGAGGTTCAAGTGTCACAACGTGAGGCGGAAGGCGGGCCGCTCCAAGGTCGACGATCTGGGCGCCGAGGTCGTGAAGATCTTCAAGGACGTGGACAAGTCCGGATACCACACATACGTGGAGCGCCCGCACTGGGATGCCGCACTGTCCATGCTCTGCGAACGGCTGGCGGACGTTCTGGAAGCCGTACCCAGCGTCAGGACGGTCACGGCGGGCAAGAAGTGGGCCAACCCGGACCCGTTCCTTGAGGCCATCGCCCAGGCCGAGACCGTAGGCGCCACGCTGACCAGCCTCACCGCCCACCCCAATGACGCCCTGGCCCTGGCCCAGCTCAAGGAACAGACAGGCAGCAACAAGCCGTTGCTGGGCTCGGACCCGACAGCGCCCGACCCGCCGCGTGATCGCGGGGTCGGCGTCCACCGGTACGTCCGACTCCGAAGGTCACTCTGGGCGCGTGAAGTGTCATCACGGTCTGCCGTAAACGCCCTCCGACCTGGGATCTACCCCCCTCAACGCGTCACGCCGGACCGCACGCGTATAGCACCTCGGAATCTGTACGGGTTCCAGGGCCGTCAGATGAGGGCACTGGCGTCCAGCGCGAATCTGAGCGTCCCCTCGTGGACCTCCTGCCGCAGGGCGTCTAACGGTTCACGGTCAACCCGTTCTGCCGTGGCGGTACCGAACAGCTCTGCGGTCAGGCGGATGACACTTCCGCAAACCTCCAGAGCCTTGACGGTGATCTCCGGCGGCCCTTCGAGCATGACGGCTGCTGTGTGGGTCTGAACCTCCGTCGAGATCCCCTGAAGCGTGGTCAGCATTCCCAATAGATTCCCTCTGACGCGTGTTCCTTCCTCGTCATCGGCTTGGAGGGCCGACTCCACGGTGGATACGAAGCTCAGCAATTGAGACGCTTCCGAGTTGAACCGGTGCGCTGCCGCGAGGAACGCTCTGCATGCCTCCCGGCGGGCTTGGTGCTTGTGCAGTCTGGTGCTGGACCTCGCGGTCACGAGTGCCCCACCTCCAGTAGCCAGTGCCCCGACGAGCGCACCGAGTACGGCTGCCCACCCCTGGTCCATCGTGCCCCCAGTCCTGATCGGTACGACGTGATCACCATGCTTCTTGCCCTGGGCAGGAAGCGCGAACGCCATACCGCATGACATGCCCGAGCCTGTACACGCCCCTGCCCGCACCCCACCCCGGTGCGGCGCGGGGGCTTTTCGCGTGTCCCGGGCGGACGCCGTCACCTGGCAATGAGCACATGACCCTGACGTACCGTCAGGCGGCTGCCCGGGCAGGTCTCACGAGAGATCAGAGCCGCTGACGTGCTGGCGGAAGCTTGAGCAGAAGCGGAAGCACAGCGCACGCCTGCCGACCCTGCATGACCTGTCACGCGGGCTGGGGGTGGAGCTGACGGCCCTGCTCGGAGACCCGCCCGGTGCACCGTCTACAGGCGACGCGGACCCGCCTCAGTTGGTCGCTGTGCGCCGCGCGATCACGCCCCTGCTGTTCGGCCCCGCCCCCGGAGCCGAACGGCGCTGAGCGGCTGTCCCTGCCGCTCCTTCGGCGTGAGATCTCAGACTGGACCCTGTACCACAGCGCCGAATTCGGGCGCCTCATGGAAGTCCTGCCGGGAATCATTGCCGACGCTCGTTTTGCTGCCGCTGTCGGCAATGCGGATGAGCGGGCAGCGGGACAGGCCGCCTTGGGCAAGGCTCTGCAACTGGCTGGACACCTTGCCATCCGCCTCGGAAAGACAGGTTCCCCGTCCCTCTTCCGCAGGGGGCTTCCATGAGAAATGGCGCCCCCCGTTAGCCCCGACTCGCTGAGGACGGCCGCTGAGGACGGCCGATCAAGGCTCAGCGAGCCGGCTGCCGCGCTGTCTGTGCGCACGCCCCCTGTGACGCACAGACGGGCTTTTACGTATCCCGATCACCCACCCGTCCCCGACAATGGCCCTGTGCTGGAGATGACCCGCGAAGCATTCGAAGAGCTCGTGAGCGAGGCCCTTGACCAGATCCCCCCGGAGCTGACCCGGGTCATGGACAACGTGGCCGTGTTCGTCGAGGACGAACCGCCCACCGACGACCCGGAGCTACTCGGCCTCTACGAAGGGACGCCCCTCACAGAGCGTGGCGAGTGGTACGCGGGCGTCCTCCCGGACCGGATCACCATCTACATGGGCCCCACACTGCGCTTCTGCGAGACACCGCAGGACATCGTCCACGAGGTGGCCGTGACCGTGATCCATGAGGTGGCCCACCACTTCGGCATCGAGGACGAACGCCTCCACGAGCTGGGCTGGGGCTGAACAGGGCTATTGACAGGCCCCTGCGCCATT
Organism: Streptomyces sp. NPDC051243; assembly: GCF_044455405.1. NCBI lineage: Bacteria > Bacillati > Actinomycetota > Actinomycetes > Kitasatosporales > Streptomycetaceae > Streptomyces > Streptomyces sp. NPDC051243. The sequence goes on from NZ_JBITES010000024.1 coordinate 46,058, forward strand.
ACCCGATCGACCGAAGCTGCTTCGGCGAAGAGGTGTACGACGGAGTACCCTGCACCACCGTCACCTCGGTCACCTCGGTCTCCTCGACGACCTCCTCCCGCGACTCGCACATCCGCAGCGTCAGCGGAGTTCCCTCGTACAGCCCGAGCAGCTCGGGATCGTCCACGGGCGGTTCGTCCTCGACGAACACCGCGACGTTGTCCATCAGCCGTGTCAGCTCCGGCGGAATCCGGTCCAGCGCCTCACCGACCAGTTCCTCGAACTCCTCGCGCGTCATCTCCAGCACAGGCCCATTGTCGGGTACGACACCGCCGTACAGGAGCCGCCAACGGCCCCGCATATCCACCCCCGCGCTTGGGCATACGGGACCAATGGCCCGCGTCCCCGCCGCAGTCATGAAGGTCCTCGGTCAGCTCCCCAGGGCCCCCCGCGCCCTGGCCCGCCTCCCCAACGCCACCCGCCGCCCGCTCCCCACCCCCGAACTCGTCAGCCAGCCCCATCCCTGGGGACGCACCGTCGGCCTCGTCACGGTGGTTCTCCTCGGCGCCTGGCTGGGCCTGCTGATCGTCGGCAACGTGCGCGCACCCGTCGGCCCCATGAACACGACGATGACCCTTCGCCCCTCCCTCACCGGCGGCACGAAGATCAACGTCTCCCCCCTCGGCGCCCTCACCCTGGACAGCCACATCGCCCCCGTCCGTCTGGACGTCAACGTCGACCAGCTCGACCCCGCCCGCTCCCAGGCCCTCGTCGACCACCCCGAGCGCCTCTCCGGCCTCCAGGACGAGGTGACCGAGGACGTCGCCCACGGCACCCGCGACCTGGCCCTGCGCAGCTGCGTGGCCGTCGTCACCGGCGCCACCGCCCTCGGCCTCGCGGTCTACCGCCGCCCCCGCCGGGCCCTCGCGGCCGGCGGCCTCGCCCTCACCCTCCTGGCCGCCTCCGGCGGCACGGCGCTCGCCACCTGGAACCCTGAATCGGTCCTGGAGCCCAAGTTCTCGGGCCTGCTCTCCTCCGCCCCGTCCCTGGTCGGCAACGCGCGCAGCATCGTCACCGAATTCGACGTCTACCAGAAGGAGTTGGCCCGCCTGGTCACCAACGTGACCAAGCTCTACGACGCCACCTCCACGCTCCCCGCCTACGCACCCGACCCGTCGACGATCCGCGTCCTGCACGTCTCCGACATCCACCTCAACCCGGCGAGCTGGAAGATCATCGCCTCGCTCGTCGACCAGTACAAGGTCAACGTGATCGTCGACTCCGGCGACACCATGGACCACGGCACCGCCGCCGAGAACGGCTTCCTGGACCCCATCGAGGACCTCGGCGCCCCCTACGTCTGGGTCCGCGGCAACCACGACTCCCGCGTCACCCAGCGCTATCTCGAAGGCCTGGAGAACGTCCACGTCCTGGACGACGGAAGGGCCAAGACGATCTCCGGCCTGCGCTTCGCCGGCATCGGCGACCCCCAGTTCACCCCCGACCGCTCCAAGGTCGCCGGCGGCGACGCGGCCAACGAACTCGCGGGCGCCCGCCTGGCCACCTCCCTGCGCGACCAGCAGGCCGCCGGCACCCCCGTGGACGTGGCCATCGCCCACGAACCGGTCGCGGCCCGCCAGACCGACGGCGAGGTCCCCCTGGTCCTCGCCGGCCACCTCCACCACCAGGAGATGGAGGTCCTGCCACTCGGCACCCGCCTGCGCATCGAGGGCTCCACGGGCGGCAGCGGCCTGCGCGCCATCGAGGGCGAACACCCCGACCCCATCCAGACGTCGATCCTCTACTTCGACCGCGAGACCCGCCGCCTCCAGGCCTGGGACGAGATCGAACTGGGCGGCCTGGGCCTGACGACGGCGGAGGTACGCCGCCACCTCCCCGAGGAGAACCAGCCGGGCGCGACGGACTCCCCCAGCCCGTCAAGCCCCTCGCCGAGCACTCCGAGCCCGCCGCGCACCCGCGCCCCGTAAACCGTTTTGGCGATACCTCCCGCCATCCCATATGCTTCTCACGTCCCCGACGCGCTGAGAAGCGCCCAGGCGGGCCGATAGCCCTCATCGTCTAGCGGCCTAGGACGCCGCCCTTTCAAGGCGGTAGCACGGGTTCGAATCCCGTTGGGGGCACGCAGTACGGTGTGCGACACTGTCGTACACATCGCTTGGTCCTGTGGAGCAGTTTGGAGTGCTCGCCACCCTGTCAAGGTGGAGGCCGCGGGTTCAAATCCCGTCAGGACCGCTGAGGCTTCTCGAAGCCTCGTGGCTGGGTAGCTCAGTTGGTACGAGCGTCCGCCTGAAAAGCGGAAGGTCGCCGGTTCGACCCCGGCCCCAGCCACACAGTACGAAACCCCCCACCGGACACCGGTGGGGGGTTTCGTCGCTCACAGGGAGCCTGAGGGGGGTTCTTGAGACGCATCACCAGAGGACTGGTGACGGCTGTCGCCGTCCTGTTCTCCACACTCGCCGTGCCCGGCACGGCCCAGGCCGCGGGACCGACCGTCCAGTCGGCGTCCAGCGATCAGGCCGACTGGTCGGTCATCCGAGTACGGCTCAACTACAGCGGGGGGATCGACAAGGTCACCGCGTCGCTGCGCCCCGTCGGCAGTGCCGAGTCGGAGGCCCCGGTCGCCACGGTCACCGACTTCACCCAGAAGTACTGGGTCAGCTCGTGGGAGGGGATCTGGGCCTCCCAGCCCGTCCACCTGGACACCCTCGGCGACTACACGATCGACGTCGAGGCCACGAACACCGCGGGCGAGACCACCGTCCAGAAGAACGCGGGCACGCTGCACTACCAGAAGCAGCCCGTCATCACCGGCTTCGCCGTCACACCGGCCGAGCCGGACATCGAGCACCGGACGGTCACCGCCACCGGCGACATGGTCGTCCGCGACCCCAGCACCCGCGAGACGGTGCCGCTGCCCGGTGCCACGGTGGACCTCACGTTCGACCAGAACGACGACACGACCGCCGTCACGGACGACGCCGGCCACTTCTCCGCCACCCACGAGGTGACCGCGGGCGGCTGGACCTTCGCCCAGTACAACGGTGACCTCGGCTTCGCCACCAGCCCCTGGATCGACGTCCGGCCGAAGGCCGCGCCGACCCGGTTCGTCCTGGACGACAGCAGCTTCCATGTCATCGCGGGCGACAAGGTCAATGTCACCGGCACGCTCCAGTACCAGTACGGCACGGAGTGGAAGCCGCTGGCCGGCGTCCCGCTGGAGATGGACTACAAGGACTGCACCACCTGCAGCCCCGTCGAGTCGACCACCGACGCGAACGGCCGCTTCTCCTTCGTGCGGTCCCCGTACGGCAGCAGGAGCGTCTACGAGGTGGCCTTCCGGTCGTACCCGTACAACCCCTTCATCCAGCGAACCGCGACCGCCCAGGTCACCGTGGCCGTCACCGCACGGACGCAGTTCACGGAGTTCACGGCGCGGATCGACAAGTACGCGCAGCTCGAGGTCACCGGCTCCCTCGACCTGATCGGGCGCGACACCAGTGACCAGATCAACGTCGACATCCAGTACTCGGCCAACGGCACGACCGGCTGGGCCACCAAGAAGACCGTGCGGACCAGCTTCGGCTCGCAGTTCGTCGTCGAGCGGCTGCCGGGCTACACGGACGGCTACTGGCGACTGCGCTACGCCGGATCCACCACCAAGGACATCCAGGGCACCGTCAGCAAGAGCCTGCGCAAGAACCGCGCCCTCACCCGCGTGAAGGACGGCAACGCGTCCCCCGAGCCGGTGTACAAGGGCCGGACGATCACCGTGAAGGGCGTGCTCCAGGAGCGCCCGGTGGGCACGTCCACCTGGAAGGCCTACGGCGGCAAGAAGGTGCAGATCCTCTTCCGGCCCAAGGGCCAGAGCAGCTGGTACCAGATGGCCACCGTCACCACGGGAACGAACGGGTCCTTCAGCAAGGGCTTCACCGCCCGGCAGGACGGCACCTGGGTGGCCGTGCACCTGTATCCCGACAGCAAGCACTTCGTGGGCAGCGGCCGGGAGGACTACGTCGACGTGTTGTGACGCCCGTCGGGCGACGTGAGCGGGGGCGGGCCCAAAAGGGTTCGCCCCTTCTTTGTGCGGGATGAGATCCTGGACCGCGTATGTCTACGCACCCTGCCCCCGCCCTCGGCCCCCTGGCCCCCCGTCTGTCCGAGCTCTCCCTGCGCGACGCGCACCGGCTCGGCCGGCGGCTCGAAGGTGCGCGCAAGATCCGTAAGCCGGAGGCACGCGCCGCCGTGCTCGCCGAGATCGAGGCGGAGATCGCCAAGGGCGAGGAGCGTATCGCCGCCCGCCGCGCCGCCGTGCCCGCGGTCACGTATCCCGAGCAGTTGCCGGTCAGCCAGAAGAAGGACGAGATCGCGGCCGCGATTCGGGACCACCAGGTCGTGATCGTCGCCGGTGAGACGGGGTCCGGGAAGACCACGCAGATCCCGAAGATCTGCCTCGAGCTCGGGCGCGGCGTGCGCGGCATGATCGGGCACACCCAGCCGCGCCGTATCGCCGCCCGTACCGTGGCCGAGCGGGTCGCGGAGGAGATGAACAGCCCGATCGGCGAGTCCGTCGGCTGGAAGGTCCGCTTCACCGACCAGGTGAACCCGGACGCCACCTTCATCAAGCTGATGACCGACGGCATCCTGCTCGCCGAGATCCAGACCGACCGCGAGCTGCGCGCCTACGACACGATCATCATCGACGAGGCCCACGAGCGGTCCCTGAACATCGACTTCCTGCTCGGGTATCTGTCCCAGCTGCTGCCGAAGCGGCCGGATCTGAAGGTCGTCATCACCTCCGCGACCATCGATCCCGAGCGGTTCTCCCGGCACTTCGGCGACGCCCCGATCATCGAGGTGAGCGGGCGGACGTATCCGGTCGAGGTGCGGTACCGGCCGCTGCTCGAGGAGGACTCCGAGGACGCCGACCGCGATCAGATCACCGCGATCTGCGATGCCGTCGAGGAGCTGCAGGCCGAGGGCAAGGGCGACATCCTCGTCTTCCTCTCGGGCGAGCGGGAGATCAGGGACACCGCCGACGCGCTCGTGAAGAAGAACTACCGCTTCACCGAGGTGCTCCCCCTGTACGCCCGGCTCTCGCACGCCGAGCAGCACCGCGTCTTCCAGCCCCACACCGGGCGCAGGATCGTTCTGGCTACCAATGTCGCCGAGACCTCCCTCACCGTCCCGGGCATCAAGTACGTGATCGACCCCGGCTTCGCCCGGATCAGCCGGTACAGCCACCGCACCAAGGTGCAGCGGCTCCCCATCGAGGCGATCTCGCAGGCCAGCGCCAACCAGCGCAAGGGCCGCTGCGGCCGTACGTCGGACGGCATCTGCATCCGCCTGTACTCCGAGGACGACTTCCTCGCCCGCCCGGAGTTCACGGACGCGGAGATCCTCCGTACGAACCTCGCCTCCGTCATCCTGCAGATGACCGCGGCCGGGCTCGGCGACATCGAGAAGTTCCCGTTCATCGACCCGCCGGACCACCGCAACATCCGCGACGGCGTGCAGCTCCTGCAGGAGCTCGGCGCGATCGACCCGGCCGAGAAGGACGTACGCAAGCGGCTCACGCAGACCGGCCGCAAGCTCGCCCAGCTGCCCGTCGACCCGCGCCTGGCCCGTATGGTCCTGGAGGCGGACAGGAACGGCTGTGTCCGCGAGGTCATGGTCATAGCGGCCGCGCTGTCCATCCAGGACCCGCGCGAGCGCCCCGCCGACAAGCAGGCCCAGGCCGACCAGCAGCACGCCCGCTTCAAGGACGAGACGAGCGACTTCCTCGCCTACCTCAACCTCTGGCGCTACATCCGTGAGCAGCAGAAGGAGCGGGGATCGAGCTCCTTCCGCCGTATGTGCAAGCAGGAGTACCTGAACTTCCTGCGCATTCGCGAATGGCAGGACATCTACTCGCAGCTGCGTACGGTCGCGAAACAGATGGGCATCCACCTCAGCGAGGAGGACGCCCCGGCCGACCGCATCCACGTCTCCCTGCTCGCCGGCCTGCTCTCCCACATCGGCATGAAGGACGTGAAGGAGTCCAAGGACTCCGGCCCGGGGGGCGCGCGCAAGGACGGCGGTCGCAACGAGTACATCGGCGCCCGCAACGCGAAATTCGCGATCTTCCCGGGCTCGGCCCTGTTCAAGAAGCCCCCGCGCTTCGTGATGTCGGCGGAGCTGGTGGAGACGAGCCGCCTGTGGGCCCGCGTCAACGCCAAGATCGAGCCCGAGTGGGTCGAACCGCTCGCCGGGCACCTCCTCAAGCGCACGTACTCCGAACCGCACTGGGAGAAGGACCAGGCGGCGGTGATGGCGTACGAGAAGGTCACGCTGTACGGCGTGCCGATCATCGCCCAGCGCAAGGTCAACTACGGCCGTGTCGACCCGGAGGCCAGCCGCGAGCTGTTCATCCGCAACGCCCTGGTCGAGGGCGACTGGCGCACGCACCACAAGTTCTTCGCCGACAACCGCAAACTCCTCAGCGAGGTCGAGGAGTTGGAGCACCGGGCGCGGCGCCGCGACATCGTCGTGGACGACGAGACCCTCTTCGACTTCTACGACCGCAGGGTCCCCGAACACGTCGTCTCCGGCGCCCACTTCGACTCCTGGTGGAAGCGCAAGCGGCACGAGGAGCCGGAGTTCCTGGACTTCGAGCGCGAGATGCTCATCCGGGAGTCCGCGGAGGCGGTCACGAAGGCCGACTACCCGGACTCCTGGCGGCAGGGACAGCTGAAGTTCCGGGTCACCTACCAGTTCGAGCCGGGCGCGGACGCCGACGGTGTGACGGTCCACATCCCGCTCCAGGTCCTCAACCAGGTCACGGACGAGGGCTTCGACTGGCAGATCCCGGGCCTGAGGGAGGAACTGGTGACGGAGCTGATCCGTTCCCTCCCGAAGCCGATCCGCCGTAACTACGTGCCGGCGCCGAACTTCGCGAAGCGCTTTCTGGATACGGCTGTGCCGTTGCAGGAGCCGCTGACGACGACGATGGCGCGCGAACTGAAGCGCATGGTCGGCGTGCCCTTCGAGGCGGACGACTTCGACTGGACGAAGGTCCCGGACCATCTGCGCATCACCTTCCGGATCATCGACGAGCGGCGCCGCAAACTGGCCGAGGACAAGGATCTGGAGACCCTGAAGCTCCGCCTGAAGCCGAAGGCGCGCAAGGCCCTCTCGCAGGCCGCGGCGGCCACCGCCTCCCGCCAGGGCGGCGAGTCCCTGGAGCGCACGGGCCTGACCGACTGGACCATCGGCTCGCTCACCCGCGTCTTCGAGACCCGCCGCGCCGGCCAGCCGGTCAAGGCCTACCCGGCGCTGGTGGACGACGGCGACACGGTGTCGGTCCGCCTCTTCGACACGGAGGCGGAGCAGCAGCAGGCGATGTGGAAGGGCACGCGTCGGCTGATCCTCCGCAACATCCCGGTCAACCCGGCGAAGTTCGCGTCCGAGAAGCTCACGAACGCCCAGAAGCTGGCCCTGTCCGCGAACCCCCACGGCTCCATCCAGGCCTTGTTCGACGACTGCGCGATGGCGGCGGCGGACCGGCTGATCGGGGACTTCGGCGGGCCGGCGTGGGACGAGGAGTCGTACCGGAAGCTGTACGACAAGGTGCGCGCCGAGATCGTCGACACGACGGTCCGTACGGTGGGCCAGGTGCAGCAGGTGCTGGCCGCCTGGCAGGCCGCTGAACGCCGTCTGAAGGCCGTACGCAGCCCCGCGCTGCTGGCGAACCTCACCGACGTTCGAGGGCAGCTGGACGCCCTTGTGAAGCCCGGTTTCGTGACGGAGGCGGGGCTGCGGCGCCTGCCGGACCTGATGCGCTATCTGATCGCGGTGGACCGCCGCCTGCAGCAGATGCCGACGAACGTCCAGCGCGACACGACGCGTATGGAGAAGGTCCACGAGATGCGGGACGAGTACGCCTGGCTCCTGGAGCAGATGCCGCAGGGGCGCCCGGTGCCGCAGCAGGTCCTGGACGTCCGGTGGATGCTGGAGGAGCTGCGCGTCAGCTATTTCGCCCACGCGCTGGGCACGGCGTACCCCATCTCCGACAAGCGGATCGTGAAGACGATCGACGCGCTGGCGCCGTAACGGGGCGTGCACGCTGGGTGAGTTCGACCAGGGGGCTCACCCTCCTGTACAGTCTCTTCTCGCAGCGCAACGCACGAATGGCGCAGCGAAACCTGGTCCTGTGGAGCAGTTTGGAGTGCTCGCCACCCTGTCAAGGTGGAGGCCGCGGGTTCAAATCCCGTCAGGACCGCAGCGAAGAGGCCCGCACCGGTACAACGGTGCGGGCCTCAGTCATCGAATCGAGGCCCGCGCCCCAATGGGGGATGCGGGCCTTGTTCATGCCCAGGTCCACGCATCCAGCACCGGCCGGCCTCAAGCAGCCCGTACGGCGATCGAGGACGAGGCCCCTTCAGGGCCGAAGCGGGGGCCTGGGGGCCGCAGCCCCCAGAGAGGGCGGCCATGGCAACGCCGGGTCACAGGAGCCGTCGGCACCGCGGAGCGCCCCGCCATCTTGACGGCGTCACATTCGCTCGGTACCCAGAAATCAGGGCTCTTCCCGGCGTGGCCCCCTGGAGGTGGCGTATGGCGGCATCGGCAAGGCACGAAACGCGGGCGTTGCTCCGCGCCCACCTGTCGGCCGCCTCCGCCTATCGCCATCTGACCCGCCACTGCCCGATCTGCCACCACCTGCTCCGCCTGGCGATGGACTCCGCCCCACGCGTCCCGCAGAGGACCCCGGACGAGGCCACCGAGGACGAAAGCGCTTCCACCGCGTGACCCCCTCGGGGGCGCCAACTCCCGCTCGACGATGGGGTGCTGGAACCCGCGCGTCCCTTTAGCGCACACGGGCGGACGGCAACAAGCGCCGGGGCGTGTGACGGGTGTCACCGCATGAGTTTCCGGGAACGCGGTACTTACACCCCACCTACAACTGGTCAATTTAATATGTGCAATTGCACCAACTGACAGGGATCGGTCCGCACACGCTCCGCAACCACCCGGAGCCGCTCCACAGGAGATCCGACCCGCCTCCCCAGACTCCGACAAGCCTGCCCACAGGACACCGGCCGGCACACGCTCCGCACACAAAAAAGATCGCGCTGGACCCGGCGGAGTCCAGCGCGATCTACGACGCACCCTTGTTGCGTGCCTGCGAAGCTCTGTTCGGCTTGGGCGTGGGTCCTGTTGGGGCAGAACCCGCGTCGCTTGGAGCTAGAGTTCGGGCGCCGCGGCGAGTTGGGGGAACCGCCGGTTTGCCCGGTTATGCAGTTGTTCAGGCCTCGCTGCGCTGCTGCGGGATACCCGCGAGCAGTGCGCGGACCTCGGCCTCGCGGTAACGGCGGTGCCCGCCGAGCGTACGGATGGACGTAAGCTTCCCGGCCTTCGCCCACCGCGTGACCGTCTTGGGGTCCACGCGGAACATGGTGGCGACCTCAGCCGGGGTCAGCAGCGGCTCGGCATCAGGGGTGCGAGCGGTCATGAGCGGCCTCCTCGGGAGAACCGAACCTTCTCGGTTCTTTCCTCTAAATTCTGCACCTTGACCCGCGTTGCCCGAAATGGCGGACGCGAGTCGAGTCGGTTATAGGACGAACGGCTTGTCCTCGGCACTACAACTACACCATCTGTCCAGCCGCGTCGGCCAAACCGATGGAATTGCCCTCCCAGGTGTTCATCAGCGACGGAAGCCGATGGACCATGCCATAGCGGACAGTCACGCCACTGTGACGATCAGTCACAGTGGCGTGCAGGAGTCACAAGACCCCCCAAAGCGTGCAATGTCGAGAGAGAGCCCTCCCCGGACTCCTTGTCCTATTTTGGCACGAGGGTGGGTTAGGGGCGCAAGGGCCGCGTACGTGCGGTCCGTCACGCTTACGCGCGTTGACGCATCCTTGATGCATACGCCCGGATCGGGTTCTACGTCCCATGTTGACGAAGCATCAAGAACCTCAGAGCGAGCACGAAACCCCAAAACGGGCGTCTCGTCAAACGCCAGTTCGTTACATCACACAGTGCGTCAGATCACACCGGGCTCGGTGCTCCAGGTCACATCCGACAGGGTGCGGCAGATCACACCGGCCGCGTCAGTTCGCCGACCGCCGGTCCCGCACCGCCCGCCAACGCTCCACGAGCCGCGCGTACGCCTCCCCCGCGGCCGCCCCGTCGCCGAGCCGCAGCGCCTCGATGCCGTCCGCCACATCGGCCGCCGAGTGGTCGTCCTCCAGGTCGCCGGCCGGCAGGGTGTGCACCAGACCGCCGTAGTCCAGCTCGACCAGCGAGCGCGGGTGGAACTCCTCCAGCCATCGCCCGACGTCCACCAGGCCGTCGATGAGCGGCCCTTCGTCGATGGCGTCCTTCAGGGTTCTCAGGGCCCGCGCCACCCGCCGCCGCGCCTGCACCATCGGCGTCCGGTAACGCAGCATCGGCGGGACCTCGCCCGAGCCCTTGTCGAAGCGCCGCTCCTCGTCCGACACCAGCACGAACCAGTGCAGCGGCACCTGCCAGGTCGAGGTGCGGATCCACGGCCGGGCGTCCGGGTTGCGGGCCAGCCAGCGCTCGTAGTCCTGGGCCGCCTGGCGCCGTACGACCTCCGGCAGCACCGCGTCCAGGACCGGCTTCGGCAGCTCCTCGGCGAGCTCCCCGAGCGCCTGCCAGCCGCGCAGCCGGGTGCGCCACGGGCACACGCACAGCACCCCGTCGACCTCCAGCACGAAGGCGTCGCTGCTCTCGTGGACCGGCACCGGGACGGGCGGGGTGGGCAGCAAGTCGGCCAGGGCGCGGCGCAGTTCGTCCTGGTACGAAGGGCGGTCCGGGCGGCGGGCGTAGCGCGCCCAGTGGCCGCGCTCCGGCTCCGGGAAGGCGGCCAGCGGCTCATACACGCGCAGATAGGTCGCGTACGGGACGATCACCGAGGACACCTTGGGCACGCCTGCTCCCTCCCCCGCCGTCTGCCAGGAAAACCTGCGAAACCCGCTCACAAACATGCGGGAAAACTATGCAAATCGTCGCACGGCCTTACTCCGGGAGTAGGTGATCCTGAGCTCTGCGGGTTGGACGGGCGCTCGCGGGTCTAATCTCATGCTCACAGCCCCCGCCACCCGTACGGGAGCTCGCTCCAACCGCCGCAACGTACTCAGGAGTCACCACAGTGACCGACGTAACACACGGCGTCCTGCACACCCTGTTCCACTCGGACCAGGGGGGTCATGAGCAAGTCGTGCTCTGTCAGGACCGCGCCAGCGGCCTCAAGGCCGTCATCGCCATCCACTCCACCGCTCTGGGCCCCGCCCTCGGCGGTACGCGCTTCTACCCGTACGCGACCGAGGAAGAGGCCGTCGCCGACGCGCTGAACCTCGCGCGCGGGATGTCCTACAAGAACGCCATGGCCGGTCTCGACCACGGCGGCGGCAAGGCCGTGATCATCGGCGACCCGGAGAGGATCAAGAGCGAGGAGCTGCTGCTGGCCTACGGCCGGTTCGTGGCCTCGCTCGGCGGCCGGTACGTCACCGCCTGCGACGTCGGTACGTACGTCGCCGACATGGACGTCGTGGCCCGCGAGTGCCGCTGGACGACCGGACGCTCCCCCGAGAACGGCGGCGCCGGCGACTCCTCCGTGCTCACCGCCTTCGGCGTCTACCAGGGCATGCGCGCCTCCGCCCAGCACCTGTGGGGCGACCCGTCGCTGCGCGGCCGCAAGGTCGGCATCGCGGGCGTCGGCAAGGTCGGCCACCACCTGGTGGAGCACCTGCGCGCGGAGGGCGCCGAGGTCGTCATCACGGACGTGCGCGAGGAGGCCGTCGGCCGGATCCTCGCCGCCCACCCGACGGGCGTCACGGCCGTCGCCGACACCGCGACCCTGATCCGCGTCGAAGGTCTCGACATCTACGCCCCCTGCGCGCTCGGCGGAGCCCTGAACGACGACACCGTGCCCGCGCTGACCGCCAAGATCGTCTGCGGGGCCGCCAACAACCAGCTCGAGCACCCGGGCGTCGAGAAGGACATCGCCGACCGCGGGATCCTCTACGCGCCCGACTACGTGGTGAACGCCGGCGGTGTCATCCAGGTCGCCGACGAACTGCACGGCTTCGACTTCGACCGGTGCAAGGCGAAGGCCGCGAAGATCTACGACACCACGCTGGCCATATTCGCACGTGCGAAGACGGACGGGATTCCGCCGGCCGCCGCGGCCGACCGGATCGCCGAGCAGCGGATGGCGGAGGCGCGCGGCGGGCGCTGACCCGGGGAACCGATCCAGCCGCAACCCCATAACACGGGTTTGGCCGGTACCCGCCGGTGGGCAGTTGGAGAGAACTCTCACTTCTACCGGCGGGTCGACCGCCGATAAGTGGTTAAAATCGCGGTTGACCAGCGAGGACAGGGCGCCTCGAAGGTCCTGGGCACACGCCTGTGCTGCGGGCGACGTACCGTATGGGCGCGGGCTCAGGTACCGTGGAAGCCCTACGGACCGGCCTCTCCACGGAGAGTCCGTTCCGGATCATGAACGCGTGTCAGACTCTGGGGCCGTCGAGCCCCGTCGTTGAGGGGGTCGAGCCATGGGGCGCGGCCGGGCCAAGGCCAAGCAGACGAAGGTCGCCCGCCAGCTGAAGTACAACAGCGGTGGGACGGACCTCTCACGCCTGGCTGAAGAGCTGGGCGCATCGACATCGAACCAGTCGCCGAACGGCGATCGCTTCGAGGACGATGAGCAGGACGACGATCTGTACTCCAAGTACGCCGACCTCTATGAGGACGACGACGAGGATCAGGACGAGGACCCCTCGGAGCAGCGTCGCGGCGCTTGACTTTGCATTGAGCACTCACCCGGTCGGTGACCTCGGTCACCGACCGGGTTCTGTGCTGCCTGCAAGTCCTCAGCCGGCGGCGCGCTTAATGTGAATACGTCCCGACGAGGGCCGCGCCCGTCTCGTGGTCGCCCCTGTCCGTGATCTCGCCCGCGACCCAGGCGTCCACGCCTCGGTCGGCCAGCGTCGCCAGCGCCACGTCCGTGGACTCCTCCGGCACGATCGCGATCATGCCGACGCCCATGTTCAGGGTCTTCTCCAGCTCCAGGCGCTCGACGGAGCCGGTCTTGCCGACGAGGTCGAAGATCGGGGCCGGGGTCCAGGTGGAGCGGTCGACGATCGCGTGGAGGTTGTCCGGGATCACCCGGGCCAGGTTCGCGGCCAGACCGCCACCCGTGACGTGGCTGAACGCGTGCACGTCCGTGGTGCGGGTGAGGGCCAGGCAGTCCAGCGAGTAGATCTTGGTCGGCTCGAGCAGCTCCTCGCCGAGGGTGCGGCCGAGGTCGTCGATCTGCGCGTCCAGGGCGAGACCGGCCTGGTTCAGCAGGACGTGCCGGACCAGCGAGTACCCGTTCGAGTGAAGGCCGGACGCCGCCATGGCGATCACCGTGTCACCCGTACGGATGCGATCGGCGCCCAGCAGCCGGTCGGCCTCCACGACGCCCGTACCGGCGCCGGCGACATCGAAGTCGTCCTCGCCCAGCAGACCCGGGTGCTCGGCCGTCTCGCCGCCCACCAGGGCGCAGCCGGCCAGCACACAGCCCTCCGCGATGCCCTTGACGATGGCGGCGACCCGCTCGGGGTGGACCTTGCCGACGCAGATGTAGTCGGTCATGAACAGCGGCTCGGCGCCGCACACCACGATGTCGTCCATGACCATGGCGACCAGGTCATGGCCGATGGTGTCGTAGACGCCCAGCTGGCGCGCGATGTCGACCTTGGTGCCGACGCCGTCGGTGGCGGACGCGAGCAGCGGGCGCTCGTAGCGCTTGAGGGCGGAGGCGTCGAAGAGGCCGGCGAAACCGCCGAGGCCGCCGAGGACCTCGGGGCGCTGGGTCTTCTTGACCCACTCCTTCATCAGCTCGACCGCGCGGTCGCCCGCCTCGATGTCGACGCCGGCAGCCGCGTAGGAAGCCCCGCCGGGCACAACAGTCTCAGACATTGCCTGGGATCTTTCGGGTTGGTTACGGGGCTTACGGGCGACGGATCGCGTCGACGGCAGCCGGGGCGGCCGTACCGGCCGCGAGCTCGGTCTCCAGGAGCTGCTTGCCGAGCAGCTCGGGATCCGGGAGCTCCATCGGGTACTCGCCGTCGAAGCAGGCGCGGCACAGGTTCGGCTTGGCGATGGTGGTCGCCTCGATCATGCCGTCGATGGAGATGTACGACAGGGAGTCGGCGCCGAGCGAGGTGCCGATCTCCTCGATGGTCATGCCGTTGGCGATGAGCTCGGCGCGGGTGGCGAAGTCGATGCCGAAGAAGCAGGGCCACTTCACGGGCGGCGAGGAGATCCGGATGTGGACCTCGGCCGCGCCCGCCTCGCGGAGCATGCGGACCAGGGCGCGCTGGGTGTTGCCGCGCACGATCGAGTCGTCGACGACGACCAGGCGCTTGCCCTTGATGACTTCCTTGAGCGGGTTCAGCTTCAGGCGGATGCCGAGCTGGCGGATGGTCTGCGAGGGCTGAATGAACGTACGGCCGACGTACGCGTTCTTCACCAGACCCGCACCGAACGGGATACCGCTCGCCTCCGCGTAGCCGATGGCGGCCGGGGTGCCGGACTCCGGGGTCGCTATGACCAGATCGGCCTCGACCGGGGCTTCCTTCGCCAGGCGGCGGCCCATCTCCACGCGGGAGAGGTAGACGTTCCGGCCGGCGATGTCGGTGTCCGGGCGGGCCAGGTACACATACTCGAAGACACAGCCCTTGGGCTTCGCTTCCGCGAATCGGGAGGTGCGAAGGCCATTCTCGTCGATGGCGACGAACTCGCCCGGCTCGATCTCGCGGACGAAGCTGGCGCCGACGATGTCGAGGGCGGCGGTCTCGGACGCGGCGACCCAGCCGCGCTCCAGGCGGCCGAGGACCAGCGGGCGGATGCCCTGCGGGTCGCGGGCGGCGTAGAGAGTGTGCTCGTCCATGAAGACGAGCGAGAAGGCGCCCTTGACCTGCGGGAGGACCTGGTGGGCGGCCTCCTCGATGGTCAGCGGCTTGCCGTCCTCGTCGACCTGGGCCGCGAGGAGCGCGGTCAGCAGGTCGGTGTCGTTGGTGGCCGCGACGCGCGGGGTGCGGCCGCCTTCCTGCTTGGGCAGGTCGGCGACCATCTCCGCGAGCTGGGCGGTGTTGACGAGGTTGCCGTTGTGGCCGAGCGCGATGGAGCCGTGCGCGGTGGCGCGGAACGTCGGCTGGGCGTTCTCCCACACGGAGGCGCCGGTGGTCGAGTAGCGGGCGTGACCCACCGCGATGTGACCCTGGAGCGAACCGAGCGAGGTCTCGTCGAAGACCTGGGAGACCAGTCCCATGTCCTTGAAGACGAGGATCTGGGAGCCGTTGCTGACCGCGATTCCCGCGGATTCCTGGCCCCGATGCTGGAGGGCGTAGAGCCCGAAGTACGTGAGCTTTGCGACCTCTTCACCCGGAGCCCAGACACCGAAGACGCCACACGCGTCCTGGGGGCCTTTCTCGCCGGGAAGCAGATCGTGATTGAGTCGACCGTCACCACGTGGCACGCCACCGAGTGTAGGCGAGATCGACCACTGGTCCGAATTGGGGATACGCGCCCGTAAAGGATCACTCGGCGGCGGCCGCGTTCACACGCTCGCCGTTTTCGCTGGTCAGAGTGAGATTGCGGTGTTCGAGCGTGTACTTCACCGTGCCGTCGAAGAGCTTCAGCAGGCTCTTCTCGGTATTCATGAGTGAGGTGTCGCACATCATTCGGGTGGTGGACGCGGTGCCGAGCGTGATACTGCCGTCGCTCACCGTCGCCGTGGCCCTCACCTTGTTGCAGCCGAGGCTGCCGCTGACCATTCCGGTCTTCTCGTCGAAGGTGAGGTGGGCCTTGCCGTCGGTGTCGGGGCTGGTGATGGTCCACTTCGTGCCCTTGAGGGGGGCGGCCTCCTGCTTGGTGAGGGCGACGCGGTCGCCGTCCGCGGTGGTGAGGGTGAGCTTGTCGCCCTTGACCTCGGCGGTGAGGTCGCCGTCGGAGAGGGTGCTGGCGAGGGTCGTCTCGAAGTTCGGGGGGACACCCTCGCAGGCCATCTCGGTCGCCCCCATCTTGTCGAAGGTGACGTGGCTGTCCTCGAAGGCGGCTTCGGCGCCGAAGGGGTTGCAGCCGAGGTTGCCCTCGACCTCGCCGCCGTCGGCGACACGCAGCCAGGCGCTGCTCGGAGCGGCGCTCTTCTTGCCGTCCACGGTGATGCCGTCGACGGCCCAGTGGACGCCGGTGACGGAGGCCGCGGCCCCCGCGCCGACGGTGTCGCTGCCCGCCTTCTCGTTGCCGCAGGCAACGGCGAGCGGGAGGAGGGTGAGTACGGCGAGAGCGGTCAGGCGCTGCGGTTTGTCCATGCCGAGTGTGTCCATGCCGGTGGGACGGGAGGGACACCGGACCGGTTCCGCTCGGTTCCGCTTGTCGCCCGTCACCCCATGAGCGGCAGCAGCCCGCCCAGGTCGGCCCGCTCCCCGCTGGCGCTCACCTTGGCCTCCGCGACGGCGTCCTGCCACGCCACCCGCCCGGTCGCGAGCCGGATCCAGGTCAGCGGGTCGGTCTCGACGACGTTGGGCGGGGTGCCCCGGGTGTGCCTCGGCCCCTCGACGCACTGCACTACGGCGTACGGCGGGATCCGCACCTCGGTGGAGCCGCCGGGTGCCTTCGCGGCGAGGGCGTCGGCGAGGAGCCGGGTGCAGGCGGCGAGGGCCTGGCGGTCGTACGGGATGTCGAGGCCGGGGACGGCGGCGTTCAGGTCGTCGGTGTGGACGACGAGTTCGACGGTGCGGGTGACCAGGTAGTCGGCGAGGGTCATGGCGCCGGTGCGGGCGGCGAGGAGGCGGTCGCCGGGGGCGGCCGCCAGCTTGCGCGTCAGGCGTTCCCCGACGCGGGCGTAGAGGGCGTCGAGGTCGGGGTTGGCCGCGGCGAGGTCCCGGGTGCCGTCGGCGATGTCCCCGGCGCGGGCGGCGGTGGCGAAGGGCCAGTCCAGGAGGGTGAGCTCGGCCTTCGCCGGTTCATCGCGGTCGAGATTGCGGCTGACGGTCTCCACGGCCATGGTCACGTGCGCGGCCAGGTCCCGTACGGTCCAGCCCTCCAGGCGGGTGGGGAGGGCGAGTTGCTCGTCGGTGAGGGTGTGCAGGGCCTGGCGTACGTTTCCGAACTGGGTGAGCACCGCGGTGCGGATCCTGTCGGGGTCGTAGGTGCGGGCACGCTTCTTGGCCGGGGACATGGCGGAAGCCTATGCGGGCTGCGGCCGCGCCGCGGGCGCCTCGAACGACTCGCCGTTGCGGGGGATGCCGAGACCGCGCCAGGTGAAGGGGAGGCCGCGGGCGGTGTCCGGATCGGGGCCGTCCATCAGCTGGAAGTGCACATGCGGCTCACTGGAGTTGCCGGAGTTCCCGCACCGGGCGAGCACCTGGCCGGCGCGCACGCGGTCGCCCTCGGCGACGGCGAGCGAGCCTCGGCTCAGGTGCGCGTAGAGAGCGTGGGTGCCGTCGCCGAGGTCGAGGACGAGGTGGTTGCCGACGATCCGCCGGACGCCGGCCATCTCGCGCACCGACCCCTCGACGAGCATCAGATACAGCAGCCCGGGCAGCGAGGTGCGGCTCAGATGGTCGCGCTGCCGGTCGTCGGCCCGTACGACCGTGCCGTCGGCCACCGCCAGCAGCGGGGCACCGAAGGCCGGGAAGTCGGAGCTCCGCCGGGCGAGCGGCCACAGCGCGCTGAACCCTGGGCGGGCGCCGGGCTCGGGCTCGGCGACGATGTCGATGGCGTAGGTCTGGCCGTAGGCGTGCGTGCCGTGGCTCGGGGTGCGGTCGGCCGGGCTGTTGAGCGCCGACCAGCGGCCGGTGACGGGCGGTTCGACCTCGATCGGCTCGCGTTCCTTGGGCGGGCCGTCTGGTGTGCGGCCGGTGCGGTTGACGACGGCGACGAGGGTGAACGCCAGCACCAGCGGCAGGAAGTTCCACCAGTGCGGATAGTCGAAGTGGAGCCAGGCGTCGGCGGTGATCACGGCGAAGAAGGCCATCAGCAGGAGCCGGAAGGCGATCATGGCGAGCTTGCGTGCGGACATGGTTTCCCCCTGTTTCGATGACTCTCGATGAGTTACGGCCGGGCCGCCGCCAGCGCCACCAGCAGCGGGACGACCCGCCCCGGCGGCACCTCGTAGCGACCGCGTCCGGTGGTGTGCAGCCAGCCCACGGCGGTGAGTTGGCGCAGGTGGTGGTAGATCTGGCCGGTCGTGCCGATCTGCTCCAGTTCGGCGAGCTCGGCCGCGGTGCGCCGGCCGCCGATGACCTCGCGGAGCAGCCGCAGCCGTACCGGATGGCCGAGCGCCGCGAAGACGTCGGCGGCCTCCGGCCAGTCGTCGTCGAGCAGGTCCTCGACGAACGCGGTCTGCTGCCAGGAGTACTGCTCCTCGGTCGGCAGCCGTACCGCGCCGGTGAACAGGACGCCCCCGTCCACGACGCCCGCCTGCGACAGCTGCTCCTTCAGGGTCTCCAGCGCCCAGAAATCCCCGTCGCCGACACGGGGAGCCGGCCGGTCGGCCGCTTCCAGTGCGGCGAATCGGCGTTCCAGGTCTGCGACTCGCTGTTCGAGGTCCACGACCCACAGATTACGGAACTACGTAATTACGTGCAACCGTGAGAGGCGGCGGTCGGTCCACCGCACGACGAAGCCCCCGCCCGGCGGACCGGACGGGGGCTTCGGAGCCGTAAGACCGCTGACTACTTGAGCAGCGCCGGGATCGTCGCCTCGTGCGCCTCGCGCAGTTCCTCCAGCGTGAGCGCGAACTCGCCCTGGAGGTCCACCGAGTCACCGTCGACAACACCGATCCGGGTGACCGGCAGGCCCCGCGCACCGCACATGTCGTTGAAGCGGACCTCCTCGGAGCGCGGCACGGCGACGACCGCGCGCCCCGCCGACTCGGAGAAGAGGAAGGTGAAGGCGTCCAGACCATCCGGGACGATCAGGCGCGCGCCCTTGCCGCCGAGCAGCGCCGACTCCACGACCGCCTGGATCAGGCCGCCGTCGGACAGGTCGTGCGCGGAGTCGATCATGCCGTCGCGGGAGGCGGAGATCAGGATCTCGGCGAGGAGCCGCTCGCGCTCCAGGTCGACCTTGGGCGGCAGACCGCCCAGGTGGTCATGGACCACTTGCGACCAGGCCGAACCGCCGAACTCCTCACGCGTGTCGCCGAGGAGGTACAGCAGCTGGCCCTCCTCCTGGAAGGCGACCGGCGTGCGCCGGGCCACGTCGTCGATGACGCCGAGGACCGCGACGACCGGGGTCGGGTGGATGGCCACCTCGCCCGTCTGGTTGTACAGCGAGACGTTGCCGCCGGTCACCGGGGTGCCCAGTTGCTGGCAGGCGTCGGCCAGGCCGCGGATGGCCTCCGCGAACTGCCACATCACCGCCGGGTCCTCGGGCGAGCCGAAGTTCAGGCAGTCGGAGACCGCGAGCGGCTTGGCGCCCGTCGTCGCCACATTGCGGTAGGCCTCGGCGAGGGCCAGCTGGGCGCCCGCGTACGGGTCCAGCTTGGCGTACCGGCCGTTGCCGTCGGTCGCGATGGCTACGCCGAGGCCGGTCTCCTCGTCGATGCGGATCATTCCGGAGTCCTCGGGCTGGGCGAGGACGGTGTTGCCCTGCACGAAGTGGTCGTACTGAGAGGTGATCCACTTCTTGGAGGCCTGGTTCGGGGAGGCCACCAGCTTCAGGACCTGGTCCTTCAGCTCCTCGCTCGTCCCCGGCCGGGGCAGCTTGTTCGCGTCGTCGGCCTGCAGCTCGTCCTGCCAGGACGGGCGGGCGTACGGGCGCTCGTAGACCGGGCCCTCGTGCGCCACGGTCCGCGGGTCGACGTCGACGATCTTGCCGCCGTGCCAGTAGATCTCCAGGCGGTCGCCGTCGGTCACCTCACCGATGACGGTGGCGATGACGTCCCACTTCTCGCAGATCTCCAGGAAGCGGTCGACCTTGCCGGGCTCGACGACCGCGCACATGCGTTCCTGCGACTCGCTCATGAGGATTTCCTCGGGCGAGAGCGTCGAGTCGCGCAGCGGGACGTCGTCCAGGGTGACGCGCATGCCGCCGGAGCCGTTCGAGGCCAGCTCGGACGTGGCGCAGGACAGACCCGCCGCACCCAGGTCCTGGATGCCGACGACCAGCTTCTCCTGGAAGGCCTCCAGGGTGCACTCGATGAGGAGCTTCTCCTGGAAGGGGTCGCCGACCTGGACGGCCGGGCGCTTCGAGGGCTTGGCGTCGTCGAAGGTCTCGGACGCGAGGATCGAGGCACCACCGATGCCGTCCCCACCGGTCCGGGCCCCGTACAGGATGACCTTGTTGCCCGCGCCGGACGCCTTCGCGAGGTGGATGTCCTCGTGCCGCATCACACCGATGGCACCCGCGTTGACCAGCGGGTTGCCCTGGTAGCAGGCGTCGAAGACGACCTCGCCGCCGATGTTCGGCAGGCCCAGGCAGTTGCCGTAGCCGCCGATGCCGGCGACGACGCCCGGCAGGACGCGCTTGGTGTCCGGGTGGTCCGGCGCGCCGAAACGCAGCGGGTCCACGACGGCGACCGGGCGCGCACCCATCGCGATGATGTCGCGCACGATGCCGCCGACGCCGGTCGCGGCGCCCTGGTAGGGCTCGACGTAGGAGGGGTGGTTGTGCGACTCGACCTTGAAGGTGACCGCGTAACCCTGGCCGACGTCGACCACGCCCGCGTTCTCACCGATGCCCACCAGCAGGGCGTCGCTCTGCGGGGCCTTCTTGCCGAACTGGCGGAGGTGGACCTTGGAGGACTTGTACGAGCAGTGCTCGGACCACATGACCGAGTACATGGCGAGCTCGGCGCCGGTCGGGCGGCGGCCCAGGATCTCGACGATCCGCTCGTACTCGTCCTTCTTCAGGCCGAGTTCGGCCCAGGGCAGCTCGACGTCGGGGGTCGCGGCCGCGTGCTCGACCGTGTCCAGAGGCGTCCGGCTCATGCGTTGACCAGCTTCTTGAGGATCGAGGTGAAGAACGGGAGGCCGTCGGTGCGGCCCGACCCGATGAGGGGCTCGACGGCGTGCTCCGGGTGCGGCATGAGGCCTACGACGTTGCCGGCCTCGTTGGTGATGCCGGCGATGTCGTTGAGCGAGCCGTTCGGGTTGCCGTATCCATCAGCGGCTTCGCCGCGGGCGAGGTACCGGAACGCGACCCGGCCCTCGGCCTCCAGCTTGTCCAGCGTGTACTGGTCGGCGACGTAGCGGCCGTCCATGTTCTTGAGCGGGATGCTGATCTCCTGACCCTGCTCATAGTCGCTGGTCCAGAAGGTGCTGGCGTTCTCCACCCGCAGCTTCTGGTCCTTGCAGATGAAGTGCAGATGGTCGTTGCCGAGCATCCCGCCCGGGAGGAGGTGGGCCTCGGTGAGGATCTGGAAGCCGTTGCAGATGCCGAGGACCGGCAGACCGGCCTTCGCCTGCTCGATGACCGTGTCCATCACCGGCGAGAAGCGGGCGATGGCCCCGGCGCGCAGATAGTCGCCGTACGAGAAACCGCCGCACAGCACCACGGCGTCGACCTGCTTGAGGTCCTTGTCCTTGTGCCACAGGGCAACCGGTTCGGCACCCGCGAGGCGGACCGCACGCTGCGTGTCCCGGTCGTCGAGAGAACCCGGGAAAGTGACGACGCCAATACGAGCGGTCACTTCGTGGCCTCCGCGACTTCCTCGACCCGGACGGTGAAGTCCTCGATCACGGTGTTGGCGAGGAAGGATTCCGCAAGATCGTGGATGCGGGCGAGCGTGGCCTCGTCGACCGGCCCGTCAACTTCCAGTTCGAATCGCTTTCCCTGACGTACGTCCGAGATGCCTTCGAAACCCAGCCGCGGCAGTGCGCGCTGCACCGCCTGGCCCTGGGGGTCGAGGATCTCCGGCTTGAGCATGACGTCGACTACGACGCGTGCCACGTGCACTCCCGGTGGTGTGGTGCTGAGCAGGTTCCTGCAGGTGGTTTCAGACTACCCGCACAAAATTTCTACGCGCGTCGACTTGTAGGAAACTACGTGATGGCCGTCACTGGCGGGGCCAAGGGCAGGGTTCGGCGAAAAGTTCCGGAAAAGATCCCGGATCGACACCCGATACCTATTGCGCTCGGACACGCGGAAGGATTTAGTCGAGCTTCACATCGCATTGTCGGGCACTGTACAAATGAATTGTCACCGTGCCGTACGAAGGGACCGATATTCGTGGCGCAGAAGGTCGTGGTCACGCTCTTTGACGACATCGACGGCTCAGAAGCGGCGGAAACGATCGCCTTCGGACTCGACGGCAAGTCGTACGAGATCGACCTGAATGAAGCCAATGCCAAGAAACTGCGTAAGGCGCTCGCGCCCTACGTGGAGGCCGGCCGCAAGCGGTCGAAGTCAGGCAAGGCGTACAAGCAGACCGAGGTCGCCCCGGACCCGGCGGCCGTCCGGGCCTGGGCACAGGCCAACAAGATGGAGGTGCCGGCGCGCGGCCGGATCCCCAAGAAGGTGTACGAGGCGTTCAGCGCGGCGCAGTGACGCCGACGGCCGGGTGGGTCAGGGCCCGTCAGCGGGCCCTGGCGACAACCGACTTGCGCTACCCCCCTGCCGATCAGCTAATGTCTGGGACACGCCGCCGGGCGGGGCAGAAAGCCCAGCTCGGGGAGCTTGCGGGTGTAGTTCAGTAGCAGAACATCCCCCTTCCAGGGGGAAGGCGCAGTGTGCAATTCCTGTCACCCGCTCTGCATCGCCGTACGAACCACTCATGTGGATCAGGTAGGCTGGTGCTCGCACCGATCAGTGAGAGCTGGTCGGGAGCAATGCGGACGTAGCTCAGTTGGTAGAGCGCAACCTTGCCAAGGTTGAGGTCGCGAGTTCGAGCCTCGTCGTCCGCTCTTGATACAAACCCCGGTCCTGTGGACCGGGGTTTTTCATGTACCCACGCGTCCGCCTGACATTTGTCATGCGGAGTGGTGACAGCGCGCACTGCTGCCGGGCCCGCGTCGCCGGGACGCTGAAGTCATGAACATCGACGAACACGAACACGTGATTGAGGTCAGTGACCTGCGGCGTGTGTACGGGGGCGGGTTCGAGGCGGTGCGGGGCGTCACCTTCTCCGTGGACCGCGGGGAGGTTTTCGCGCTGCTCGGCACCAATGGGGCGGGCAAGACGTCCACCGTCGAGTTGCTGGAGGGGCTCGCCCGGCCGGCCGGGGGAAGCGTGCGGGTGCTCGGGCACGATCCCTACGCCGAGCGGGACGTCGTACGGCCCCGGACCGGGGTGATGCTGCAGGAGGGCGGGTTTCCGTCCGAGCTGACCGTCGCCGAGACCGCGCGGATGTGGGCGGGGTGTGTGAGCGGGGCGCGGCCCGAGGGGGAGGTACTCGCGCTTGTGGGGCTGGCCGGTAAGGCCGGCGTACGGGTCAAGCAGTTGTCCGGGGGTGAGCGGCGGCGCCTCGACCTGGCGCTCGCGCTGATCGGGGATCCCGAGGTGCTGTTCCTGGACGAGCCGACGACCGGCCTTGACGCCGAAGGGCGCCGTGACACCTGGGAGTTGGTGCGGGAGCTGCGCGAGGCCGGTACGACCGTGCTGCTGACCACGCACTACCTGGAGGAGGCCGAGGAGCTCGCCGACCGGCTGGCGATCCTGCACGAGGGGCGGATCGCGGCCACCGGCACTCCGGCCGAGGTGACCGCGGCCCATCCGTCGCGCATCTCCTTCGAGCTACCCGAGGGCTACTTCCTGGGGGATCTGCCGCCGCTCGGTGAGCTGGGCGTGACCGGGCACCAGGTCGACGGGCGGGTCGTACGGCTGCGGACGCGTCAGATGCAGCGGGCGGCGACCAGGCTGCTGGTGTGGGCCGAGGGGGCCGGGGTCGAGCTGCGCGGGCTGGATGTGCGGTCGGCCTCGCTGGAGGAGGCGTTTTTGGGGATCGCGCGGGAGGCGGCCGGCGATTCCGTGGATGCGAAGGAGTACGCGGCATGAGCGGTACGGTCACCACCCCGGCGGGCCGGATGACGGCGCTGGCCCGCGCCGAGCTGACCCTGCTCGGGCGCAGCAGGGGAACCCTCGTCGCCGCCCTGTTCGTGCCGCTCGTGCTGCCGTTCAGCGTGTGGTCCGCGACCAAGGACATGGACCTCGAGAAGTCCGGCCTCACCGTCGGCACCGTCGTCCTGCCCGCCGCGATCGGTTTCTCGCTGCTCTTCGCGGTGTACGGCGCGCTCGTCGGCGTCTTCACCGCGCGGCGCGAGGAGCTCGTGCTCAAACGGCTGCGCACCGGTGAGCTGCGGGACACCGAGATCCTCGCCGGGTCGGCGCTGCCGGCGGTCGCCACGGGCCTTGTGCAGTCCCTCCTTCTGGCGGTCGGCTGCACGGTCCTCCTCGACGTCCCCGCACCCCGGGCCGCCCATCTCGCCGTACTGGCTCTGCTGCTGGGCCTCGTGCTGTGCGCCTCGCTCGCGGCGGTCACCTCGGCGTTCACCCGCACGACCGAGAGCGCCCAGGTCACCACGCTGCCGGTGATGCTGGTCTCGATGCTGGGCTCCGGCATGGCGATCCCGCTGGAGGTGCTGCCCGACCGGGTGGCGTCGGTGTGCGAACTGCTGCCGCTGTCGCCGGTGATCACGCTGGTGCGAGGCGGGTGGACCGGTGAGCTTTCGCTGTACGAGACGGTGGGCCCTGTCATGACCGCGCTGGCCTGGACGGCCCTGGGAGTGTTTGCTGTACGGCGGTGGTTCCGCTGGGAACCCAGGCGCTGACGTACGGGGAGCGGGAACATGCGCAGAGCGGGGGGATGGTGGCGGCGCAAGAGCACGCCGGCGAAGGTGGAGACGTACACCCGGGGTTCGTTCCACTCCTTCGCGGTGATCGAGGTGCTGGCGGTCGGACCGCCCATGGCCGGCGCGGTCGGTTCCCAGCTGGGCGGCTGGTTGGTGCTCATGGTGTGCGCGCACGCGGCGCTCTGCGCCCTGACCGTGTCACGGGCGCTGGACTGGGTGCGGGGTCGCCGTGAGCAGCCCGTCCGGCTGCTGTGGACGCTGGGTGCCGTCACCGCGGCGATCGCCGTCACGGCCCTCGTCATCTCCGAGCACGGTCCTGACGGTGACGACGTCGACTCCGCTGCGGGCGGGCTCTTCGGCGTCGTACTGATCTATGGGGCGGGCATCGTCGCGCTCGGGGTGCGCAGTCGGCGGCGCGTCTACGCGATCGTCGGGGGCTTCGCGGCGGGCGCCGGACTGGTGGGCTTCCCGCTGGGCGTGCCTGCCCCCGCCGCCCTGCTCAGCGTGCTTGCCGTGCTGGTCGGCGGCGGGTTCATGGCCTTCAGCGCCGTCTTCTCCGTCTGGCTCCTCAACGCCGTCTACGAACTCGACGAGGCCCGCGAGACCCGCGCCCGGCTCGCCGTCGCCGAGGAGCGGCTGCGGTTCGGGCGGGATCTGCACGACGTGATGGGGCGGAACCTGGCGGTCATCGCCCTGAAGAGCGAGCTCGCCGTGCAGCTGGCGCGGCGCGGGCGGCCCGAGGCCGTGGAGCAGATGATCGAGGTGCAGCGGATCGCGCAGGAGTCGCAGCGCGAGGTGCGGGACGTCGTGCGCGGATACCGGGAGGCCGACCTGGGGGTCGAACTCGCGGGCGCGCAAGGAGTGTTGACGGCGGCCGGGATCGAGTGCGAGGTGACCGGGGAGGCGGCCGGGCTGCCGGCCGGGGTGCAGTCGGCGCTGGCCTGGGTGGTGCGGGAGGCCACCACCAATGTGCTGCGGCACGGAGATGCCGGGCGGTGTCAGGTGGGAGTGCGGGTGTCCGAGGGGCGTGTGGTGCTGACGGTGGAGAACGACGGGGCTGCCGGAGCCTCCGACGGGGGTGGCGGCTCCGGGCTCGCCGGGCTGCGGGAGCGGCTGGCCGCGGTGGACGGCACGCTGGAGGCCGGCCGGGTCGGTGAAGGGAAGTTCCGGCTGGTGGCGCAGGTGCCGCTGGCGGGGGCTTCATCGGACGTGCGGGAGGTCGCCGCATGACCGACCGGACGACCGGGGCGGTACGGCTGCTGCTCGCCGACGACGAGCATCTGATCCGGGGCGCGCTCGCCACGCTGCTCTCGCTGGAGGACGATCTCGTGATCGTCGCCGAGGCGGCGAGCGGGACGGAGGCGCTCGCGATGGCACGGGCGCACGAACCGGACGTCGCCGTACTGGATCTTCAGATGCCCGGGGCGGACGGTGTGAAGGTCGCCACATCCCTGCGCGCCGAACTGCCCGGCTGCAAGGTGCTGATCGTGACCAGTCACGGCCGGCCCGGGCATCTGAAGCGGGCCCTTGCGGCGGGTGTGCGCGGGTTCGTCCCGAAGACCGTCAGCGCTCAGCGGCTCGCCGAGATCATCCGTACCGTGCACGCCGGAAACCGTTACGTCGACCCCGAGTTGGCCGCCGACGCGATCGCCGCCGGGGACTCGCCGCTGACCGCGCGGGAGGCCGAGGTGCTGGAACTGGCCGCCGACGGGGCGCCCGTCGCGGAGATCGCGGAGCGGGCGGCGCTGTCGCAGGGGACCGTGCGGAACTATCTGTCGTCCGCCGTCTCCAAGCTCGGGGCGGAGAACCGGCACGCCGCGGTGCGTCTCGCACGCGAGCGAGGTTGGGTATAGTTGCTCTCGCGCCACGGCGCAGTGCGGACGTAGCTCAGTTGGTAGAGCGCAACCTTGCCAAGGTTGAGGTCGCGAGTTCGAGCCTCGTCGTCCGCTCCAGTGCGAAGCCCCCGGTTCCGGCCGGGGGCTTTTGCGTTGCCTCCGGCCCGCTGTCGTCCGGGGGCTTTCGCGGTGGCCCCCGGACGTCCGTCGTCGCCGGGGGCTCTCGCGCTACGACCAGCTGGTGCCGGTCAGACGCTCGTACGCCTCCACGTACTTCGCCCGCGTCGCCTCCACGACCTCCTGCGGCAGCGGCGGCGGGGGCTGCTCGCTCTTCCTGTCCCAGCCGGACTCCGGCGAGGTCAGCCAGTCGCGGACGAACTGCTTGTCGTACGACGGCTGCGCGCGGCCCGGCTGCCACTGGTCGGCCGGCCAGAAGCGGGAGGAGTCCGGGGTGAGGACCTCGTCGGCGAGGACCAGCGTGTCCCCCTCGAAGCCGAACTCGAACTTCGTGTCGGCGAGGATGATGCCGCGATCGCGGGCGATGTCCCGGCCGCGGGAGTAGACGGCGAGGGTGGCCTGGCGCAGCCGGGCGGCGGTGTCGGCGCCGACCTGGCGGGCGACCTCCTCGTAGGAGACGTTCTCGTCGTGCTCGCCGACGGCCGCCTTGGTGGCCGGGGTGAAGATCGCGGCAGGCAGTTCGCTGCCGTCGACCAGGCCCTCGGGGAGGGCGAGGCCGCAGACGGTGCGGGACTCGTTGTACTCGACCAGGCCGGAGCCGGTGAGATAGCCGCGGGCCACGGCCTCGACCGGGACCATCTGCAGCGATTTGCACACGAGGGTGCGACCCGCCCAGTCGGCGGGGGCGCCGGCGGGCACCTCGGTGCTCAGGACGTGGTTGGGGATCAGGTCGGCGAGCTGATCGAACCACCACAGGGAGAGCTGGGTGAGGACGCGGCCCTTGTCCGGGATCTCGGTGGGGAGCACCCAGTCGTAGGCGGACATGCGGTCGCTGGCGACCATCACGAGGTCGCCCGCCTCGTTCTGGTACAGCTCGCGCACCTTGCCGGTGTGCAGGTGCACCAAGCCCGGAACCTGGATCGGCTCGGGCTTTTCTACGAATCCGGACACGGTTCCTCCCCGTGGTTCTGTCCAAGTGGAATCGATTCTCCCGTATGTCGGGGATCGGTCACGGACGGGGGTGGTTTCAGCAGGGCTCCGTCACGTTTGCGGTTCAGTCACGTTTGCAGATGCGGTCCAGGAGGTTCGCGGTGGCGCGCTGGACACGGGCGTCGACGTGGCCCGGGCGGTCCAGTGCCGGGGACCAGGCGAACGTTCCGGACGCGAAGACCAGGGCGCCGGAGGGGGCGCGGTAGAGAGACGTCTCCTGGTGGCGCAGGACGCCCTCCTTGTCGGTGTACGGGGAGTGCGCGAGCAGGATGCGCTCCTCGTGCTCGGGCAGCGGGGTGCGCGGGAAGTAGCGGTCGGCCTCGCCCGCGACCAGGCCCGCGATCTCGTCGCCCTCGTGGGCGCCGGTCGCCTCCCACAGCCAGTGGTCGGCGTTGCGGACGATCAGGGGGTGCGGCTCGGGGACCTGGCCCGCGTACTGGATGCCGATCACCTCCTGCTCGGGGCGGTCGATCTCCCGCCAGAGCACCGGGCGGCCGGGGCCCTGGCGTTTGCGGCAGGTCATCAGGCGGTCGGGGACGCCGGACGGGGAGGGCCCCAACTCGACCTGCCAGTACATGGAGTTGGCGGAGAGGAAGACGAGGGATGTGCCGTTCTCGCGGGCGAGCTCGACGGTGCGGCGCATGTTCGCCGACCAGTACTCGTCATGGCCGGGGAAGACCAAACCGCGGTAGCGGGTGGGGTCGACATGGCCGCCGTGCAGGTCGCGGGCGTCGGCGTAGGCGATGTCGTAGCCGTAGCGCTCCGCCCAGCGGATGAAATCGTAGGCATGGCCGACGTGCAGGGGCAGGCCCGCGCCCGCGTACGGGCGGTCGAAGGAGACGGTCGTGGCGGCGTCGGCCTCGCCGAGCAGCCGGCCGTCCTCGTCCCAGGCGTGGTAGAGGCTCGCGCCGGTACGGCCGTCCTCCGGGTAGAGGTTGTAGGCCTGCCAGGTGACGTCAGGGAGGAGCAGGAGCAGGTCGGCGGGGTGCTTGTCGCGGACGGTGAAGGGGATGTGGGAGCGGTAGCCGTCGGCGGTGGTGAGGACGGCCACGTACGCGCCGATGCTCCAGAAGCTCGGGACCTGCAGGCGCCAGGACAGCCACCAGTGGTGACAGGAGACCGTGCGGTCGGCGGTGAGCGGCGGCGGCTGGACGATGCCGGAGAGGCGGGGGCTGGTGGTGATCTTGGCGGCGCCGTCACCGCCGTAGTGGCCGATGCGGTAGATGTCGACGGCGAACTCCTGCGGCGGGTCGACCGTGATGTGGAAGTCGACGGCCTCACCGGGAGCCACCGCGCCGGTCGAGGTGAAGCCCTTGATCTGGCGGTGGACGTCGTCGGCGGAGCGCGGGCCTCCGGCGGAGCGCGGGCCGGGGACCCTTGGGGTGCCCGCCGTCGGGGGGTGGGCCTGGCCGTCGACGTACCAGGGGACGACCTGACCGGTGTCGTCGAAGTACGTCACATTGCCGCGCAGCCAGGGGACGGGGCCCTGACCGAAGGGGTCCGTCACGGCGTGCGCGAGTGCTCCCGACTCCCAGCGGCGGATCTGCTCCGATCCCATGGCCGTACCCCTCCCTCGTGCCCCCGTGGTGCCGCCCTGAGCGTTGTGGGTGATGCGGGCGGTTCTGCGCTTGCGGTTCCTGTCGCGTGGCGTGGGCGTTTCTGTGGCTGTCGTATGTCGTAAGCCCTTGCCATATGCGCTATCGATCCCAGCACATCACATTACGCACGCATCCTGTCACTATTCGTTGCGAATTGGCCGAAAGTGGAACCGGGGGCTCCGACCTGGTACGGACGTCAGACCAGGCGGACCGGCTTCTCCGGGCGTATCCCCGACTCCACCAGCCAGGCGCGCAGGGGCGCGGGGTCACCGTCCTCGATGAGGCTGAGGACCCTCGGAGTCAGGTCGGCCGCCCGCTCGCCGTCGATGAGGAGCGTGGGGCCGTCGAGCCAGTCCAGGCCGGGGGTGGCACCGGCGGTGTCCATCGCGGCGCAGCACACCATCGCCGTCACGTGGTCGGTGAGCAACTCGCGGGCGGTGCGGGGCGGCTGGAGCGGGAAGAGGGGGAGCGCGCCGATGTCCAGGAAGGTCGTGCCGAAGTCGGGGGATGCCTGCTGCTGGGCGGGGGGCGCGACTGTGGCGACTGTCGCTGCTTCCTCGCGGGCCAGTTCGGCGGTCAGGCCGGCGGCGAGGGCGGAGCTGCGTTCGGTCTCCTGGCCTTCGTCGTCCTCGGGGGGGACGTCTTCGGCCATGGACTCGTGGGAGGCTTTGGAAGGCTTTGGGGTGTTCAGGGGTTTTGAGGGCTGTGGAAGCTCGGAGGGCTGTGGAAGCTCGGAGGGCTGTGGAAGCTCGGAGGGCTCGGGAAGCTGGGAGGGCTGGACGGCTTCTGAAGGATGGATGGGCTCTGCAGGCCGGACAGGTCCTGAAGGCTGGACAGGTCCTGAAGGCTGGACAGGGGTGCCGGCGGCGGTGGGGCCGGGGGCTGTGGACGTCGGTGGGGTCGAGAGGTGGTCCAGGACTCGGGACAGGGTCGGACCGTCCGTATCCGGGGGCGGGCCGTCGGTGGTGCGACGGACGCCGAGGGTGTCGAGGACACGGTGGAGGCGGGCCGCGTCGGTACGCCATTTGCGGTCCACGACCTCCTCCGGGTACTCGTGCCAGTCCACCGGGGACCAGTCCGGGCCGGGCTCGGCGGGGCCGCCGTGGAAGAGGCGGGCGGCCAGGAGTGAGGCGGCCTCGTCGATCACACCGGGCTCTTCGAGCAGGTCACAGGCGGGTCGCTCGCCCAGCCGGGAGGCGAATCCCTCGGCCAGACGGTCCCGGCGGGACAGTTCGGTGAGCGCCGCGACGACGCCCGCGTCCAGCCGGGACGGCCAGCGGCCCATCCGCCAAGCGGGCAGCGCGACCCGGGTGAGCAGCCGGTCCCAGCCCGCGTACGCCAGTCCGACCTGTTCCTGGGCGACGATCCGCAGTCCGTAATCCACAGCCTGTGCACGCTCGGCCGCCGCGGCGGCCACCCCCCGCTCCATCTCGGCCGCGTGATCCCGGCAGCTGCGCAGCATGAGTCGCGCGACCCAGCCGATGCCCGCGCACACCGCCCGCGACCCCGGGCAGCGGCCACGCGTCGAGGCGACGGCGACGGCGGCGTCCAGGCCCCGGACGAAGCGCCGGGCCTGGGCTATGTCCGGGTGCGCCGAGGGTCCCGTACCGGCGACGACCGGGGCGAGGACCGCGCGCAGCTCGCCGACGCGCATCCACCACAGGAACGGGGAGCCGATGACGAGGACGGGGGCGGCGGGCGTACGGCGGTGGGTGCCGCGCGGGCTTCCACCGTGCAGGCCGTTCAGCCCGTCCTCGTCGCGTCCCTCGGCCGGCGGCGGGCCGTGGGACGGGTGCGTGCGGTCCTCCAGCCAGCTGTCGCAGTCCGGGGTGAGCGCTATCGCGGACGGGGCGGGGACGTCGAGGCGGTCGGCGAGGTCGCGCACCATCCGGTACAGGTCCGGGGCCTGTTCCTCGGCTATCGGGACCGTCGGGCTGACCGCGGGGCGGGCGCGGGCGACGACCAGGGCGATGCCGGCGGCGGCGAGCAGGACGAGGACGGCGAAGGGGGTCACCACCCAGCGGGCGGCATGCCAGCCAGGGCCGACGAAGTGGCCGGTGGAGGCGCCGACGAGCAGCACCACGGCGACCGCCGCGGGCAGCAGTGCCACGGCGAGCGCCCGACTGCGGATGCGCAGCACGGCGAGGGCACGGGCCCGCGCGGCCTGCGCACCCACCTCCACACCCATACCGGTCACGGCCGGACCTCACCCCCTCCGCGCTGCCCTGGCTGTCCGAACTGTCCTGGCTTTGCTCACTCCCCCACTGTGGCACCCACCACTGACATCGCAATGCCGGTGGGCCAAGTGCCGGAACGCTTGCGCCGCACCCTAGTTGGGGCTTCGACCCACGTCAGCCGGATGGGGCATCGGTCACTCGATGGAATGGCTTTGGGGAAAGGTGGATGACGGAAAGCGAGGATCAGGCCCCTGATCCGGGCGTCCCGGTCGGGCAGGACCCGGCATGGATCAGGCCCCGAATCCTGAGACGGATTCGGGGCCTTCGGGGTTTATCGAGGGCGGGGATTTACGGGAGCGCCCGGGGCATGGAAGGGAGCGCGAGCGGCCGCGGTACGCCCTCGGTTAAGCGCCCGCCGCCTTCGCCGCGATGTCCGTGCGGTGCTGGGAGCCGTCGAGCTTGATGCGGGCCACTGCCGTGTAGGCGCGGTCGCGGGCCTTGGCGAGGTTCTCGCCGGTCGCCGTGACGGACAGGACGCGGCCGCCGGCGCTCACGACCGCGTCGCCGTCGCGCTTGGTGCCCGCGTGCAGGACGTAGGCGTGCGGGGCGTCCTCGGCGGCCACCTCGTCGAGGCCGGTGATCGGGTCGCCGGTGCGCGGGGTGGCGGGGTAGTTGTGCGAGGCGACGACGACGGTGACCGCGGCGTCCTCGCTCCAGCGCAGGGGCGCCACGTCGGCGAGGTCGCCCTTGGCGGCGGCCAGCAGGACGCCGGCCAGCGGGGTCTGCAGGCGGGCCAGGACGACCTGGGTCTCGGGGTCGCCGAAGCGGGCGTTGAACTCGATCACCCGTACGCCGCGCGAGGTGATCGCCAGGCCGGCGTACAGCAGGCCGGAGAAGGGGGTGCCGCGGCGGTGCATCTCGTCGACGGTCGGCTGCAGGACCGTCTCCATGACCTCCTCGACCAGCTTCGGGTCGGCCCACGGCAGCGGCGAGTACGCGCCCATGCCGCCGGTGTTCGGGCCCTCGTCGCCGTCGAGCGCCCGCTTGAAGTCCTGGGCGGGCTGGAGGGGGACGACCGTCTCGCCGTCGGTGATGGCGAAGAGGGAGACCTCGGGGCCGTCGAGGTACTCCTCGATGACGACGCGCTCGCAGGAGTTGGCGTGCGCCCTGGCCGCCTCGATGTCGGCGGTCACGACGACGCCCTTGCCGGCGGCGAGGCCGTCGTCCTTGACGACGTACGGGGCGCCGAAGGCGTCGAGTGCCTCGTCGACCTCGGCGGGGGTCGTGCAGACGTAGGAGCGGGCGGTGGGCACGCCGGCCGCCGCCATCACGTCCTTGGCGAAGGCCTTGGAGCCCTCGATCTGCGCGGCCTCCTTGGAGGGCCCGAAGACCGGGATGCCCGCCTCGCGCACGGCGTCGGCGACCCCGGCGACGAGGGGCGCCTCCGGACCGACGACCACGAGGTCGGCGCCGAGCTCCGTGGCCAGCGCGGATACGGCCGTGCCGTCCAGGGCGTCGACCTGGTGCAGCTCGGCGACCTCGGCGATGCCGGCGTTGCCGGGAGCGCAGTGCAGCGCGGTGACGTCGGGGTCGAGGGACAGGGAGCGGCACAGGGCGTGTTCGCGGGCGCCGTTACCGATGACGAGGACCTTCACGGGGGTCAGCCTAACGGGGTTTTTGTGCGAGGCGCCGAGGGGCCGGGGGGTTGGTGACCTGTACGTTCCTCCAAGAGGTGGCCCGGCGCCGGGGCTGCCGTCCCGGGGGGCTCGCAGCCCCCAGACCCCGCTTCGGCCCTGAAGGGGCCTCGTCCCCGAGTAAGGGCCTCGCCCTCGAACGCCGGACGGGCTGAACTTGCTGAACCGGCATCGGCCCGGTCCCGCTACTCGTTCATGAACTCCTCGACCACCGTCGCCCCCAGCTCCCGCACGATCAGCTCGTGTCCGGACAGGGCCGACTCGTTGAGGTCGGGATCGTCGTCCTCGGGGACGTCGTCCTCGGGGGCGACATGCGTCGGTGGCTCGGGGGCGGCGGACGGCTGGGGAGCCGGGGTGGGCGCGGCGGACGGTGCCGCAGTCGCCGAGGCCGTGGGGGGCGGGGTGGGTGCCGTGGGCGTCGGCTGGGGCGGGGCCGGGCGCTGGGCGGTCGTACCGCCACCGCCGTAGCCACTGCTGCCGCCCGCGCCGTAACCGCCGGCGCCGCCTCCGCCGTAGCCACCGCCTCCGCCTCCGCCGAAGCCGGAGGAGCCGCCTGTCGGTGGGGCAGCCGCGCCTCCGCCCGACGGGTCGATGATCGCCTCGATCTTCCACTGGACGTTGAACTGCTCGGCCAGCGCCTGCCTCAGGACGTCCTCGCTGCCGCTGCTCGCGAAGTTGTCGCGCGCTCCGGCGTTGACGAAGCCGAGCTGGAGGGTGGTGCCGTCGAAGCCGGCCACCTGGGCGTTCTGGCTGAGCAGGATCCAGGTGAAGCGGCGGCGGTTCTTGACCGCCTCCAGGATGTTCGGCCAGAGCATGCGGGGGTCCAGGCCGCCGCTCGGGGGTGCGTAGGCGGGTTCCGCCCCTTGGGAAAGGGCGGGTGTGGGCACTGCCGGCTGGGCGGCGGGCGCGGGAGCCCCGCTCGGGGGGGTCGGGGGCTGGGCGCCGCCGCCCGCCGGGGTGGCCGTGGGCCAGCCGCCGGGGCGGCGTCCGCTGCCCGCGGGAGCGGCGGTGGGCCAGGCGCCGGGGGCGGAGGGCGGGGGCGGCGAAGGGCTCGCGGCGGCGGGAGCAGGGGCGGTGGGGGTCGGTGCGGGTGCGGGAGCAGGGGTTGGCGGGGTCTGGGGCGGCTGAGGCTGCCGGCCGCTCTGCGGCGCGCCGCCGGAAGCCGCCGGGGCGGAGGGCTGGGCGGGCGGGGAGGCGGGCTGGCCCAAGTGCGCGCCTTGGCCTGCGGGGCCCGCCGGGCCTGCCGGAGCCGCAGCGGTCGTACCGCCACCGCCAGGACCGCCGGGACCGCCGGGACCGCCAATGCCGGAGGCGGTCGGCGCACCCGCGCTCTGCCCCGCCCCGGGCGCCCCGGAAGCCCGTACGGCCGCCCGGGCCGCGGCGGCTCCGCCACCCGGTGGAACGGGCGCGGCGGCCGCACCATGGGCGTCCGGACCGGGCACGTACCCCATCGCGGGCATGCCGGCACCGGCCGAGAAGTTGACGCCCCGCTCCAGCCGGTCGAGCCGGGCCAGTACGGAACGCTCGTCCCCGTAGGCCGCCGGGAGCAGCACGCGCGCGCAGATCAGCTCCAGCTGGAGCCGGGGTGAGGTGGCGCCCCGCATCTCGGTCAGTCCCTCGTTGACGAGGTCGGCCGCGCGGCTCAGCTCGGCGGCGCCGAAGGTGCCGGCCTGGGCCTGCATGCGCTCCAGGACGTCGGCGGGGGCATCGATGAGCCCCTTCTCGGTGGCGTCCGGCACGGCGGCCAGGATCACCAGGTCCCGCAGCCGCTCCAGCAGGTCGGCGGCAAACCGCCGGGGATCGTTGCCCCCCTCGATGACACGGTCCACGACCTCGAAGGCGGCGGTTCCGTCACCCGTCGCGAAGGCTTCCACGACGGAGTCGAGCAGCGAACCGTCGGTGTACCCGAGCAGGGAGGTGGCCATGGCATACGTCACACCCTCCTCCCTCGCTCCGGCGAGCAGCTGGTCCATGACGGACATGGAGTCACGCACGGAGCCCTGGCCCGCGCGGACGACGAGCGGCAGCACGCCCTCTTCGACCGGGATGTTCTCGCGGCCGCAGACGTCGGCGAGGTAGTCGCGCAGGGTGCCCGGCGGAACGAGCCGGAAGGGGTAGTGATGGGTCCGCGAACGGATGGTCCCGATGACCTTCTCGGGCTCGGTGGTGGCGAAGATGAACTTCAGGTGCTCGGGCGGCTCCTCGACGACCTTCAGCAGCGCGTTGAAGCCGGCCGACGTGACCATGTGGGCCTCGTCGATGATGTAGATCTTGTACCGGCTGCTGGCCGGACCGAAGAAGGCCTTCTCGCGCAGCTCACGGGCGTCGTCCACACCACCGTGCGAGGCCGCGTCGATCTCGATGACGTCGATGGAACCGGGCCCGTTGCGGGCGAGGTCCCGGCACGACTGGCACTCCCCGCAGGGCGTCGGCGTGGGTCCCTGCTCGCAGTTCAGGCACCGCGCGAGGATCCGTGCGCTGGTCGTCTTGCCGCAGCCGCGCGGACCGCTGAACAGGTACGCGTGATTGACCCGGTTGTTCCGCAGCGCCTGCTGCAGCGGGTCGGTTACATGCTCCTGCCCGATGACCTCGGCGAACGACTCCGGGCGATAGCGGCGGTACAGCGCGAGAGACGACACGCATACGAGGTTATAGGCGCCCACTGACAACGCGGACCGGCCGGAGCGGGAGGGCCGGGAGGTCCCGGGAGGGCAAGGAGGGCCTGCAGGGCCCGGAGAGCCTGGAGGTCCTGGAGAGACTGGAGGTCCTGGAGAGACTGGAGGGCCTCGACAGTCTGCAGGGACTATCGAGCCAGAGGGGCCACGGGGTCAGGAGGCCGAGGGAGTCAGGAGGGCCCCGAGGAATCATGACGTGCTCGGTGGCAGCCGGGAAGCACAAGACCCCTCACGCACCCGCCAGAGCCAACCTACCCTTGCTGCCTTCCGGCCCTGGGGGAGTTCAGTCAGATAGCGCCGCGTGAGGGGCTGAGCCCCAGCCTACCCGATCGCCGGGCGCCCGAACGAGTTCGCTAGCACCCTCCAGCGTCATGTAATGTTTCCGGCG
The DNA here is from genome assembly GCF_044455405.1 of Streptomyces sp. NPDC051243. Taxonomy (NCBI): domain Bacteria; kingdom Bacillati; phylum Actinomycetota; class Actinomycetes; order Kitasatosporales; family Streptomycetaceae; genus Streptomyces; species Streptomyces sp. NPDC051243. Next base: position 82,380 of record NZ_JBITES010000024.1, read on the forward strand.
GAGGATTCGCCTAGAGGCCTAGGGCGCACGCTTGGAAAGCGTGTTGGGGGCAACCCCTCACGAGTTCGAATCTCGTATCCTCCGCAGCCGCCCACCTGGGCAAACGAAGGCTCCGACCAGATCTCGGTCGGAGCCTTCGTTGTTCTGTGGTGACAGTTCCCATGCTCCGTACACCACCCGCACGAGATCATGCTGGGCCGGCTGCCAGCGTGGCCGCGCAGGCTCAGGACCACAGGGAGAGGGCGGTGTCCGCACTGGCACTCTCGCCAGTCGTGGCGGGCAAGGCATTCGAGTAACTGCACGTCACGGTCGGTGACCACCTCCACCAGGACGGCCACCCGGATCTGCGGGAACGCCTCCCTGTCCGGGCCGGGGTGATGCCCGGACGCCCGAAAGCCTTCTTGTTCGCCAAACTGTCGGCCGCACCCCAGCACGTGCCGTCCAACGCCATCAGCCGCAGTCCGCGCCAGAGCACTCCCAGGGTCCGCTCATCGGCCAGCAGCCCGGCTGTGGCCGCGAAGCACCCCCTTCGACGCCTGCCCGACCTCCAGCGGCTCGTCAGGCACAACCTCATGAACAGCCCTGTTAATGGATGAGGTGACGTAATACCGGGACACTGCCCCCCGCGCTCAGAAGACCCGCGAGGACTGCCCCGGGCACCAGCGTGCCATTGAGGTAGCTCAGGCCGCCGACGGCCAAGCCGATGACGAACGCCACCAGGAGCACCACAGCGGTGTGTAGTGGCAGGAACGGCTTGGGGTCGGGCGGGTCCGGTGGTGCAACAGGTGCGGAACTCACGTTTGTCTCCTGTGCGTTGGTGTGTCTCGCAGACCGCTCCTACGTCCCGCCGGGCCCGGCAGCCCACGGAACTCCTCCAACCCGTATGCCTGCAATAAATCTTGGGAGGATCCGTGGGGTATGGCGCCGCTCTCTACCTACAAGGGGGGCGACGTAGGCAACCTCCTCCGCGTGAGAGAGAGCCGAAGACAAGCGGAGGGGAGAGGACATGCAGGGCGACGTCGCGGACGAGCAGTCCGCCGCAGCGCTCGCCCGGGACTTACAACCTCCAGAACACCGTGCGAAAAGCGATTTCAGCGCGCCGGTGTCCGAGGACGACCTGCGTCGAATGGACGTACGGCATGGACGGGTAGCCCAGCGGCTGCAGGCGAACGTCGACCGGAGGCTGAGGGACCGACAACTCGTTGTGGTACTGGCCCGCTGCGGCTTCCAGGGACAGGAGTACGACCACTTCGTCGAGGAGCTGGTTCGTTACGGGGTTTCAGTGCTGCGCGGCTGGATGCACTCCGGATACATCTTCCGGTTAGTGGCTGATCGCGGCTTCGGTCTTACACCGCACGAACTGGACCTGGAGGAACTGGCCTCGGACAGCGATCTTCGCGAGGACCTGGCGACGATGACCGTGGCGCGCGCTCTGCCTCCCTTCCGTCAGAGGGCCCTTGTAGAGGGCCGCTGGGCCTATGAAGGAGGCGCAAGCATCACCACATACTTCATGGGTGCCTGCCTGTATGCCTTCCCCAACGAGTTCCGCCGGCATCGCGCGACCAAGGAACGCCAACGTCGTGTACTGCAAGGGCAGCTGGCCGTCTACGAAGGTCCGGTCCATCCATTCAGCACTGCCGACGAGGTGGCGAGCAGGCAGCAGGTACTTGAGGAGCTGAGGGCCATCAAAGACCGGCGGACGCAGGCGGCGGTAGCTCTGACCGTGGATGGCTACACGCAGGAGGAAATCCGGGAGCTCCTCGACGAGAAGTCGGCCCGGGTCATCGAGGGCCTGCTGTATCGGTGGAGGAGGAAGGCACAGCGGCGTCAGGGGGGTGAGCAGTGTGGGTGACCAGAACCATGACTTCGAAGTGTTGCTCGAGAGTTCGTCTCTGGGCTCGCCCGCCGCCCAGCTTCTACGCGAGCGAACCTCCCGCAGTCAGGCCCGTGCCATTCGCAGGATCGGAGAACGGCGAACCGAGATCACCGATGATGGCGGGCGTGCAGACCCTCTCGTGGGTGTCTTCTGCAGCCGCGTGCCGGAGTCCGAAGTGCTCAGCGGACGGACGCCCACAGGCGCCGTCAAGGTCGCGGGTGCTGAAGAAGCGGCCGCGGGGCCCGGCACGGTTGTCCAGGACCTAGGTGCCGGACGGCCCGGTCCGGTGGTGCGGCGCATTCAGCTGGGGTCACAGCTGAGGCAGTTGCGTCTGGCCAGCGGAATCACCCTTCAGATGGCTAGTCACTCGTTGCGCGCCTCCGAAACGAAGGTGAGCCGGATGGAACTGGGCCGGGTCGGCTTCAAACGGTGGGATGTCGAGACCTTGCTGACGCTGTACGGCGTCGCAGACGAAGAAGTACGCGCAGCGATCTTGTCGATGGCCCAAGAGGCCAACGCCCCAGGTTGGTGGCAGCGATACTCCGACATCTTGCCCAACTGGTGGTCTACCTATCTGGGCCTGGAGAGCGCGGCTTCATTGATCCGCGCCTACGAAGTGCAGCATGTGCATGCGCTGCTGCAGACCGAGGAGTACGCGCACGTGGTGTGCCGGCAGTCGACGCCGGGTGCGGGACAGGCTGATGTGGATCGCCGGGTAGCACTGCGTCTGGAGCGGCAACAGGCTCTGATCGCCGATGATGCATGCGAACTCGAGGTCACTCTGGATGAGTCGACGCTGCGGCGCACGTACGGCAACCGGGCCGTGATGCGCAGGCAGCTCCAATATCTGCTCGACCTTTCCGAGCGGCCCAACGTGCGGCTACAAGTCATGCCCTTTCACTCGCCGGGGCATCCGGTCGCGTCCGGGCCTTTCACCCTGCTCAGCTTTTCTGAGGAGGGACTGCCGGACATTGTCTACGTGGAGCAGCTCACCAGCGCGCTTTATCTCGACAAGCCCGCAGACGTCGCCGAGTACGCGCAGGTCCATGGGGAGCTGCAGCGTGACAGCCCAGCTCCGCAAGGTAGCCGAGACCTACTGCGGAGCCTCCTCATGGCCGCCTAGGAGTGGTCGTCGAGTGTCACAGGCATATCGGCAGGCTGCGCGCGTCACTAACAGTGCATAGAGCGTCACAAGACGCGGCAAAACCGGCCCCCGCCAGTGCGGAGGCCGGCTCCAGGTACATCAGCGGATCACCAACCGGGGCAGGTGGTCAGCGACGCCTCCTTTCCCAGAGCCACGTGATCGCGGCCACCGTGGCACAACCGATCACCTGCTCCGCCTGGGTGCCGGCACCGGCGGAGTAGCCTGCGGCATAGCCGACAGCAACAGCCGCCACGAATACCTCAAGCCTCGGCGGACGCTCGCCTTCAGCCCGAAGCACACGCATACTGGACATGGTCCTTCTCCTCATTCGACGGGTTGGGCCATCCGCCGGAGCCCGGAGATCTGTGGAAGGTGACACGGGGTCCGGCGGAAGTCTTTGTACTCAGGAGTTTGTGCTGCTGTCGGCCTCCGCCAACTGGTCAGAGAGCTCGGAACTGATCAATTCGCCCAGCCGAATCGTCATGTCGCGGCGCTGTCCTTCGGACAGGCTACGGAAGGCACGCCATGCGAGTTCGACGCGCGAACTCGGGCGGTGCCCCATGGCAATCCAAGCCATCAGGAGTGACCTCTCAGTCGAGGAGAGATCTTCCAGCTTTCCCCAGACGGCTTCCGGATCAGGTGGGTTTCGGACCTGTAGTGGTTCCGCGAACCGCAGGCGTAGTTCCTCCGGCCTGCGTGGCGAACGCCGCGTGCCCGGCTCCCAGACAGGTTCGCCCGCACGCACAAAGCGGACTTCGTGAGGCGCCAGGGCCGGGTCATCCCGGTTGGTATCGAGCACCCACCCATGCGTTCGGAGGTCCCTGGTGCGCCTGTCGATCTGCGCGACGTTTGGGAACGCCCTTCGCAACTGATCCTTGGTGTAGACGTTCCCCTCGCCTACCTGCGTCATGAGCCATAGACCAGCGCGAACCATGCTTCCCATCTTCTCGTTCGTCCAGTCAGGCAGCTCGGGTTCCGACACTGGGCACACCTCCTTCCCTGATGACAGTAAACCACGTTCGGCGAACTTCGGCGGAGTCCGGCGGAGTTCGGCGAACTTTTCGGCGAACGTCGGCAAGTAGCCAAGACGGGCGAAGCCCGGCGGAGCCTCGACCTGTCGTCAACGCCCCGCCGGGCTTGTCAGTAGCACAGAAGACCTACGCCTACCCCGAGGTCAACGACGGCCGTCCCCGCAGCTCTTTCCAGTGGTCACCGGGCTGATCGACTCCGCCGACGCGGGATACGCGGCAACACTCGCACCGTGGCCGACAAAACAAACGTGCCGGGTGGAACCGGCCTTCCTCCGCAAAATGCCCCCAGGCCAGGAGAAAGGACGGCCGACCGCACCGGGCACATGCGGCTCCAGTTCTGGCGCTAGGTGCTCGCGCCTCGGACGACGCGGCAGGCCCGCCGCCTGGCAGCCGAGTTCGGGCCGGGCATGGATGCCCGCACCGCCTGGGCCATGGCACGGCTGGCACGGCACCCGGACGAGCTCCCCCTTGCGATGCGGCACACCTGAACGATGTTGCCCTGCTCCTTGTGGCTGGGGTGGTCCGTGCCGCCGAGACCGAAGTATCGCAGGGCGGTGAACTGGGCCTCGATGCGGTTGAGCCAGGAGCTGTTGATCTGAGTCTCCAGATTCTTGGAGGCGATGTGGAGTATGCGCCTGATCGTCCCCGAGGAGCAGGACACGGACCAGTCGCAGTCCGGGCGTTCGCTCACTGAGCGGTGCACGGCGTCGGTAAATTGGCGCGTAGACACCAGGCAGAGGGGGCCCCAGTGGTCGAGAAGATCGTCGGCGGGCTCATTCTGGCCCTGCTCACCTATGTGGGCCGTACCCTCTGGCAGAACCGGCGGCATCTGAAGCTGCTGCTGGTCCTTCTCACACCGAGGCGCCGGACACGGGTGTCAGTAGCCGTGCTGTTGCGGGTCCATGAGGAGGGTCAGTTCATCCTCTTCGCCACGCCTTCCCGCCCCGGCGCCTTTGGCCCGCCGGGCGGAGTGGTGAAATACCGTGAGACAGCCCATTCCGACCTGGAGCGGCTGGGCTTCGAACCCGAACAGCGCGACCGTGCCGTAATGCGGCTCGATCTGCGGGGCTTCCTTTCCGGCAGCGGGGTCCTCGCGTTCGCCCGCTGGCTGCACCGCGGGGACGGCCGGGAGCCAGCGACCGAGTGCCTGCGGCGTGAACTCATCGAGGAACTGGGTGAGGTCGGGCACGAGGAGCTGGAGGACCTCGCCCAAGCCGTGGCGTTCCAGCATGTCCGGCGCGTCATCGACGGCCCCATGAAGGTGGCGGGGGAGACATACCGACAGCTTCGGTTCCTGGAGGTGTATGACCTCCTGACGGATCGGCCCGAGGCCGAGGAACTGCGTTCCGCACTTGTCGCCCTCGCGAACGAGCAAACGGAGACTGGGGTCATCGGTGCCACCCGCAGGGAGATAGCGCTCGGCCGGGCGGGAGCCCATGTGGTGCTGCCGCAGTCAGCCTTCCTGGTCGGTGACCGGCGCTACCGCGAGGATCTCCACCCCGCGAGCTGACTCCGCGGGTGCTTTGTCCGAACTGATGGCGGCGGCTCCGCCGCTCTGCTGGGATATGGCGACCAAGACGTGCTCGACGTCAACAAGTCGTGCGCATGGATTTTGAGGGGGCGCAGGTGACCGGCGGTGTGACCAGGGAAGTTCTCCAGCACTCGGCAGACACGCTGGAGAGGGCGCTGGATGACGCGCTCCAGGCGATGCCGTCGCGGGAGGTGCACCTGCGCAAGGCGCGCGAGGGTCTACTCAGGACGCGCGAGCAACTCGCGAAAGGTTACCCGTACGTTCCCGGGTACCGCATCGCGAACGGCGCGTCGACCGTGGCCGAGTACTACATGCGGACGGACGTCGCACGAGCACGTGAATTACTCGAACTCGCCGTCTTGCTCCTGGAGTCCGAGCGGAACGACGACGGCCGGTACACACCGACGATCGAGAAATGCCAGGAGCGGCTGGAACAGCTCGGTCCGGTGCCCGCCCCGACTGTAGGGACAGCACCGGCACCAGGCCCCGGAGCGAGTTCCGGTCCGGCCTCCGCGGACCGGCTGCCGCAGCAGGCCCCCGCTCCAGGCGGCGGAGATAGCCCCGCCGTGGCGGTCTCCGCCGCCACGGCAGCGGTCGCCCCGGCCACGGTATCCGAGGGCGGCGCCACCTCAACGGCGGCAGCGGCGGCGGACGCCGGGGGCGGCGTCGCCGTCTCGGTGGCCGCCAGGGGCGAGACGGCCACCGTCGGCGTCGCGGCCTCCCGGTTCCCCTCGCAGATGAACACAACCCGGGATTGGGACACGCTCCTCGGAGACTGGCGGTCCGGCGAGCCGGACGAGGGCACGGTTCGGCAGCTGGCGGCGGAGCTGGGGGCGCGCATCACCGAACTGTTCGGCAAACACGCCTCCGTCCCCTCCGCGTCGCTCCTCCCGGTCCTCGAGGAGGACCTGCAGGAGCTGCCCGGCCTCCTCGCCTTCGTCTCCGTACCCGGCGACGACGCCCAGGCACTGCACCAGCGGGCCAAGGACGCACGCAGCACTTGCCGTTCGGAGATGCTGTCGTACGCCAAAGGCAACACGGTGGTCGACGTAGGGGCGTTGCGCCAGCATTGGCTGGCCAGCGCGCTCTGGAACTACGCCGTGGAAGGCCACTGGCACTCCAGCGGCTACCAGACCCTCGCCGATATCCTCGGCTATCTCCAGCTCATCCAGATCTCCTTCCGGTACCACGAGGCCAAGCGCGAACAGCTACTGGACGTCACCGAGACGGCGGTGCTGCTGGCACTCGGCGAGCTGCGCGACCCCGAGTTGAACCGCGTTCCGTACGTCTACGGCTGGCTGCGGCACGCCATCGGCATCCATCTACTCGTGGGCGGCCCCGACCCGACCGCCCCCAAGGAGCTGCGCTTCAACGAACTGATCCAGGACCCCAGATTCGCAGACCGGCACATCTATGCCGAGTACTGGGCGGCCCGGGTCCTCAACCGCTGGACCGAGGAGAACCAGCACCGCAGCAGCGTCGCGCTCACCCTGCTCAAGCTGTCCGGCTGGAAGGCCGACCGGCTGGACCGCCTGCTCGACCTGCTGTACTCCTCCACAGCCTACGGCGACACGGAGACCCCCGAGGAGCGGCAGGAGGCGCTCGCCTTCTGGCGCAAGGCGAGCCGGGACATGCTGGCCACGATCCGCATGGTGCGGGTCGCCAGGAACCCCTGGGACTCCGGTGGCGCCACGACCGCCGGCCTGCTGTCCATGGGCGACCAGGACGCGTCCGTACAGGTCTCTAACCGCCTGCTCCAGGGCATCGCCGCCGAGCTGGCCCCTGGCCCGCAGGGCACCATGGTCCAGGGCGCGCTGTTCGCCGGACGGCCCGTGCCGACCTTCCTCGCCCTCGACAGCTTCGGCCCGGTCGGTGTGCTGAAGATCGACGAGGTGGCCAAGGTACGAAGGGAGAAGGAGAACTTCGACCGGTTCGCGGAGGCGTATCTGCGGCCGGTGTACCGGGCAAGCAAGTGCGTCGTGGGCAGCACCACCATCGCCAACAGCAGCAACGGCGATCTCTACCAGGGCATCTTCACCTCTTACGTCTTCCGGCACCACGACGAACCGAGGACACTGCGGGATTGGGTGCGCACCGCGGACCCGGACGCGCTCCAGCCGGTCATCAAGGAAGTCTTCATGGACGCGCTCGGCCCGTGGCTAAGCCAGGCCCAGCGGACCATCGGCGACCTGCGAGGGGAGTATCCGGCCCTGCGTCCGGCCGCTTTCGAGCTGACCAGCTACGCGCCGGGCAAGAACGCGGAATCCGAGCTGGAACACTTCCGGTTGCCCGAGGTCGCCGACATCTTCGGCATCGACGGCGGACTGCCGTGGCGGCACCGCAGGCTCGGGCACCTGCTGGAGAACTCCGCGCTCGGCTCCAGCCCGTTCGCCGCCGCTCCCGGCTACGAGTCGGTCACGAACCCGCTGTGGCTGGTCGCCCACATGGCGGAGATTGGCGAGCGGGACGCCGGGACCGGCGCCCTCTTCGAACGGCTCCTGTACGACCGGCAGTACGGTGTCACGACGGCCTCCTATCTAACCTGTGTCTGCCACGGCGATCTCCACGGCGAGAACGTCCTGGCTAGCGGACCGGACGGCCGGCATCCCGATCTCTACGTCATCGACTTCGAGACCACCCACCAGGGGCACATCTGCAAGGACTTCGCTCGCCTCGAGTCCGCCCTGTGGTCACGGACGTTCTCCTGGAATCATGAGCAACTCCTCCAGGTGCGCTCCTGGTTCGTCGGGTCGCTGCGCGGCACGGCCATGTGGGAGCCGGACATCCCGGGTGACGTGGACCCCGACGTGCGGCGGGTGCTGCTGTGCATCGCACAGCTGCGCGCCATCCTCAAGGGCTGCGAACAGAAGAACTGGCCATTCGGCGAGGCCGAGTACCAGTGGGCCCTGCTGGCATCCCTGCTGCCGTTCGCCCGCTACCGCGACCACGAGGACCAGGTGAACCGGCACCTGCCCTTCCTGCTAGCGGCGGATGTCGCCGATGTGCTGGTGGAGCATGCCGAAGGCGCGGCCTCCGGCAGCTAGAGTGTGTCTCTTTGATCGGCTGGTCAGTTGATCGGATGTGTCCGTCCGGTTAGTGATCACTGATGCGATGTGGGACCGGATCGAGCCGCTGATGCCGGCCGATCCGGTCCGCGGACGGCGGTGGGCCGACCATCACCGAACCCTTGAGGCCATCGCTTGGAAGTACCGCACCTGCTCACCCTGGCGGGATCTGCCGGACGAGCTCGGCTCCTTCCAAACTGCCCACAAAAGGCTGTTCCGATGGGCCGTGGACGGCACTTGGGAACAGATCTTCGCCGCCGTCTTGTCAACAGCGGACGACGGCGACGATGTCGGCTGGACCGTCTCGGTGGACTCCACCGTCTGCCGAGCCCATCAGCACGCTGCTGGAGCCAGGAAAAAGGGGCGCCAGAAAGAAGCGAACCCGAAGACCACGGACTCGGACGGTCCCGAGGCGGTCTGAGCACGAAAGGCCACTTGGCCAGCGACAGCCATACGCGGCCGCTGGCCATCCGCGTCACCGCAGGCCAGGCGGGCGACGCACCAGCCTTTGACGCCGTCATGGCCGGCATCCGCGTTCCGCGAAGCGGGCCCGGAAGACCAAGGACCAGGCCGGATGCCGTCCTGGCCGACCGTGCGTATTCATCCCGCGCGATCAGGAGCCATCTTCGCCGGCGCGGGAAACCGAGATCCGCGAACTCTTCGAGGTACTGCAGGACCTGGACCGAAGGGGACTCCGCCGCGTTCGGGCGGCTGTTCACCAAGGACGCCGACTATGTGTCCTACGACGGCAGCTGGGCGGCCGGCGCGACGCGGCTGCAGGACAACCACGACAAGCTGTTCCGCGGTGTGATCGCCGGATCGGCGATGGTCGGCCGGATCGAGTCGCCGCGCTTCATCACCGATTCCGTGGCCGTGCTGGTGGGCAACGGATCGGTTCTCATGCCCTGGCGCAGCAAGCTGCCGAAGCGACGGCTGTCGCGGCAGATCATCGTCTGCGTCCGTACGCCGGACGGCTGGCGGATAGCGGCGATCCAGAACGGCCGGCAGCGACCGGTGACCATCCCGGAGCCGGACTCGATGCCATCGAAGATGTCACAGGCCCTGACGCGGCTGGCACAGCGCTTCGGCATTGGCCGAGCGCGCGAGATCGCACTGCCGTGACCGCATCGACCAGGGCCCGCCTCTCCGGTCACGATCGGAGCCAGAGGAGGAGTGCGGCGGCGGTGACGGTGACGGTGACGGTGCCCAGGAAGACGTATCCGCGCTCGGCATAGCGGGTGGCGACGAACCTGAACTGTTCAGGCCGCCCGCCGCCTGAACCCCGGCGCAGGCGGGCGGCCGCGTGGTCTTTCTTCTCCGGGACGCACCTGAGCTTCCGCCGTGCCTCGCGCGAGGTCCGGTGGGACGACTGCCGTCTCTTCGTCAAGTCGTTGTGCCAGCGAGCGACTTGACTCCTTGAGAGGGCCGAACGGCCAGGAGGGTTCTTTCACGACCGCGACCTCGACCGCTACCGCTACCGCTACCGCGACCCACCGGAGCACCCGCCGCCCATCGCCGCATCCCTGCGGAATTGTCCGTGATCGGTAACAGACGCATCCCTCGGCCGCTTTCCCCCCTCTTGCCGGACGCAGAGGCCCCACAGCGACGGCAAGGAACGGAAGACATGGTGCGAAGCGGCGGACGGGGATGGTACGGCAAGGTGCTCGCGGCGGCACTCGGGGTGACCGCGGTGGCCGCCCTGACCTCCCTCTGGGGCACGCAGCTGGGCGCCGGAGGGGGACGGCCCGGCCAGTCGGGCGTCTCGGCGGCTCCGTCCGAGCCGAACCCGCAGGCGCAGGGCCGCAAGGCCGCGCCGGTGGCGGCGGAGATCGCGCACGCCTCCGAGGGAGGTCCCCGCAGCGTCAACATCACCATCGACGACGGGCCCGACCCGGTCTGGACCCCGCAGGTGCTGCAGGTGCTGCGCGACAACGGCGTGAAGGCCACCTTCTGCATGGTGGGCACGCAGGCGAGCGCCCACCCGGACCTGGTCAAGGACGTGGTGGCGGCCGGGCACCGGCTCTGCGACCACACGGTCTCCCACGACGTCACCATGGACCGCCAGTCGGAGGCCTACCAGTCACAGCAGATACTCGACGCCGAGCGCATGATCACCGAGGCGTCCGGGGGTGTCCGCCCGATGTACTACCGGGCCCCGGGCGGTGCCTTCACCCCCCACAGCCGCGACCTCGCCGCGTCCCGTGGGATGCGCCCGCTCGGCTGGAACATCGACTCCAAGGACTTCGAGCGCGCCGGCACGGCGGCCATCGTCGCCACCGTCAAGAGCGAGATCTCCAACGGTCCGACCCTCCTCTTCCACGACGGAGGCGGCGACCGCTCCCAGACCGTGGCCGCCCTGCGCGAACTCCTGCCGTGGCTGAAGGAGCAGGGACACACCTTCGGCTTCCCCGTGCGCTGACCGCCGGACTGTGACAACGGCGTCTTCACGGCAATTCACGGCGCCTTCGACTGCTCAGCGCCTGGCGCCGGGCCCGAGCAAGAGCGAAAAGCAGAGCACTTGAGCAAGACGGCGCCGAGCCGGTCCTGGTTGTGCGACTTCGGGACCGTCCGGCGCGCCCGCCGTCCGTCCAGGGTCGGAGAGATTCCGTCCCCCTGGTGGATTCGCTCAACTCCTGTGCACGAAAAGGTTGATGGGTCTCATACGCATCAACCACAAGGACTTTCCCCACGTGCGCAGTAGTCGAATAGCCCTTTTCCTGGCGGCCGGTACGGTCGCCACGCTGGTTCCCGCACTCGCACCTGCCACGGCGTCCGCCGCGGGGAACCCCCTGAACCCGTACCTCCAGCAGCGGCCCGCGTGGCACCGCTGTGACAGTTCGACGCCGGCCACCTTCCAGTGCGCCACGATCAAGGTGCCGCTCGACTACAGCCGCCCGGGCGGCAAGAAGCTCGACCTCGCGATATCGAGGCTGCGGACGAGCGTCACGAGCGAGCGCCGTGGTGTGCTGCTGCTCAACCCGGGTGGCCCGGGCGGTACGGGCGTCGACCTGCCGCAGCTGATGGCGAGCGAGCTGCCGAAGTCCGTGAAGAACAAGTACGACCTCATAGGCTTCGACCCGCGAGGCATCGGCCAGAGCTCTCCCGTCGGCTGCGGACTGACCGACGGGGAGCAGAACTGGGAACGCGCGTACAAGGCCGAGACGTTCGCCAGGGACGTGAAGTGGGCCCGGACCGTCGCCGAGAAGTGCGACGCCAGGCAGGGCGCCAAGCTGCGCCACATCACCACCCGCAACACCGCCCGGGACATGGACGTGATCCGTGCCGTGCTCGGCGAGAAGAGGATCTCCTACCTGGGGTACTCGTACGGCACCTACCTCGGCGCGGTCTACACGCAGCTGTTCCCCAGGCGCACCGACCGCTTCGTGCTGGACAGCGCCGTCGACCCGGCCCGCGTCTGGCGCGGCATGATCCAGGTCTGGGCGGAGGGCACCGAGCCCGCCTTCACCAGGTGGACCGAGTGGACCGCACGCCGCGACTCCACGTACAAGCTGGGGAAGACTCCCGAGGCGGTCCGCAAGACCTTCTACGACCTCGTCGCCCGGGCCGACCGCAAGCCGATCGACCTCGACGGCACGAAGCTGACCGGCGACGACGTCCGCGCCGGCCTGCGTGCCACGTTCTTCAGCGTGCGCGAGGCCGCCGAGGCGGTCGTGGAGCTGAAGAAGGCCGCCGAGGGCCGCGCCCGGTCCGCCGCCCCGGAGTCCGGGACGCCCACGCCGGTTCCGCCGTCGTTCGCCCGAGCCGTGCCCGCGGACAACGGCAGCGCCGGCTTCTGGTCCGTCGTCTGCGCCGACACGCGCAACTGGCCGCGCGATCCCGAGCGGTACCGCGCCGACGCGATCCGGGACAAGGCCAGGTATCCGCTGTACGGCGACTTCGTCTCCAACATCATGCCGTGCGCGTTCTGGAAGCAGAACGGCGGTGAGGCGGCAACGAAGATCGACAACAAGGTTCGCGCGCTGATCCTGCAGAACGAGTGGGACTCGCAGACGCCGCTGACCAGTGGTCAGGGCCTGCGCCGGGTCATGAAGGGCTCGAAGATGGTCACCGTCGCCGGGGGCGTCGGACACGGCATCTACGGCACCAAGTCGTGCGCGGACAAGACGGCCACGGACTACCTGACCACCGGCAGGCTGCCGGCCACGGACATCACCTGCAAGGCCGCCCCGGCGGCGCGCGAGCGGGGCGGTGTCAACCCGCTGCCGCTGCCCACGCCGCCCGGGATCCCGGGCCTGGACAGCCGTTTCTGAGCCCGGGGCGCGGGATCGTAGGGAATCGTAGGGAATCACAGGAATGGAGCACGGGGTGCGTCGGCCGGCCGGCCTGATGATGGTGATCGCGGCCATGGGGTTCGCGTTCTGGTTGGCTCTCGGGCCGGCAGCCGACTGGGAAGGCTGGGTGAGGATCGTGCGCCTCGCCCTCGTGCTGAGCTGTTTCGGGGTGATCGGCCTTGGCGCGCGGCTGATCTACCCCGACAGGTCCGAGGACGAGCCGGGGCAGATCGGCGAGTGAACCGAAGCCGGTTCCTCAGTCCCCGCGCGGTTCGCGTACGACCGCCACATCCCCCGCCGGCACGCTGACCGACCCCGGCAGCGCCTTGCCCGTCAGCAGCTCCGTGGCGTCCTCGGCGACCGCGACGTGCGCGGGCCGGTCGGTGTGGTTGATCAGGAAGAGGTAGTCGGCGTCCGGGCCGCGCCGCAGGGCCGCCTCGACGCCCTGTGGGGTACCGCGTACCGGCTCGACGCCCGCCTCGCCGCGGATGCGGTCCAGCAACCCTGCCAGGGTCGCCGCATCCGGCTGCGTGGCGACGTACCAAGTGGCGCCCTCACCGAGCGAGTTGCGCGTGACCGCCGGGACACACGCCAGCGGGCCGGTGGTGTACGACGCGATCGACTCGGCGCCGGCCAGGCGCAGCCGCTCCGACCACAGCGTCCCCGTACCGCCACCGCTGAGACCGACCGTCTCGCCGGGCAGCAGCGGGAACAGCTCGTCGGAGCTGACGCCCAGCGCCTGACGGAACGCGCCCGGGTAACCGCCCAGCCGGACATGGCAGTTCTCGTCCACAGCCCCGCTGTGGAAGCCGACGGCCAGCGTGCCGCCCCGCTCCGCGAAGGCGGTCAGATTCCGGGCGCCCTCGTCGTCCACCAGGTACAGGCTCGGGGCCAGGACCAGGCGGTACGCCGACAGGTCCGCTTCCGGGCGTACGAAGTCCACCGCGACGCCCGCGCGCCACAGCGGCTCGTACCAGGCGCGGACCAGGTCCAGGAAGCGCAGCTCGGCGCTCGGCTGGGACGGGAGTTCCAGGGCCCAGCGGGCGTTCCAGTCCCAGACGATCGCCACCTCGGCCGTACCGACGCTGCCCCGCACCTCGGCCAGCGCCCGCAGGTCCGCGCCGAGTCGGACGACGTCCCGCCAGATCTGGCTGTCGGTGCCCGCGTGCGGCAGCATCGCCGAGTGCCACTGCTCGGCGCCCGCCTTCGCGGCCCGCCACTGGAAGTAGGCGATGCCGTCCGCGCCGCGCGCCACATGCGCGAGCGCGTTGCGCCGCAGCTCACCAGGACCCTTGGCCCGGTTCACCGGCTGCCAGTTCACCGCGCCCGTCGAGTGCTCCATCAGCAGCCAGGGCCCGCCCGCGAGGGAGCGGACCAGGTCGCCGCTGAGCGCGATGTCGATCTCGGACTCGGGGTCGGCGGACTGGAGGTAGTGGTCGTTGGAGACGATGTCCAGCTTCGGGGCCCAGCGCCAGTAGTCCAGCGCGTCGAAGTTGTACATCACCATGAAGTTGGTGGTGGCGGGGGTGGCGGGGGCCGCCTCCAGCAGGACCGCACGCTCCGCCTCGCACAGGGACAGCAGCGCGTCGCTGCAGAAGCGGCGCCAGTCCAGCTGGTGGGTGGGGTTCGGTACGGCGCCCGTGGCGCGGGGCGGGATGATCTCGTCCCAGTCGTAGTACCACTGGCTCCAGAAGGTGGTGCCCCAGGCGTCGTTGAGGGCGGCCAGGTCGTCGCCGTACTTCTCCCGCAGCCAGCGCCGGAAGGCCGCCGCGCTCTCGTCGCAGTAGCACTCGGCGTTGTGGCAGCCGTACTCGTTGTGCACGTGCCACATCACCACCGCCGGGTGGTCGGCGTAACGCCGGCCGAGTTCGCCCGCGATGCGCAGGGCCGCCTCGCGGTAGGCGGGGCTCGACGGGCAGAACGTCTGACGGCTGCCGTACGACAGCCCGCGGCCGTCCCGGTCCACCGGCAGCGCCTCGGGGTGGGCCTTGAAGAACCACGCCGGGGGTGCCGCCGTCGGGGTGGCCAGGTCGGCGGCGATGCCGTTGTCGTGGAGCAGGGCGAGGATCCGGTCGAGGCGCGAGAAGTCGTACTCGCCCTCGCGCGGCTCCAGCAGCGCCCACGAGAAGATGTTGACGCTGACCATGTTCACGCCCGCCTCGCGCATGAGGCGTACGTCCTCGGCCCAGACCTCCTCGGGCCACTGCTCGGGGTTGTAGTCACCGCCGTAGGCGAGGCCTTCCAGGGCGAGCTCGCGCTTCATCGGGCACCTCCGGACAGCAGCCGGCGCGTGGTCTCCACGCCCCACTCGTCCAGCGACAGCAGCCGGTCGCTGGACGCCATCAGGCCGCCCGTCGCCTCGACGTGCGCGGCCCACCGTTCCCGGGTCTCCACCGCGGGGCGGGCCATCAGGCAGTCGGGGTCGTTGATCCAGAGGCGGCCGTGCTGCCACTGGCGGCCGACGCCCGTGAACTCCGCGGGGTCCTGGCCGGGTTGGCTGTAGTCGTCGGCCTCGGGGCGGCGGTGCGGGGCCGTGTCGGGGCTGACCCGCATCGCGTCGAACAGGCCGACGGAGGCCAGCAGGGGCGCCCCGCAGCCCAGCAGGTAGGCGTCCTCGCCGATCGCCTCGCGGATCAGCCGGATGCCGGAGCGGTAAGCCTCCAGCGTGTCCACGTCCGCCTCGTGCCGTACGCCGTCCAGCGCGCCCGCGTAGAGGAAGTCCACCTTGAAGTAGTCGTAGCCCTCGGCACGCAGCGTCCGGAAGACCTCCGTCAGATACGCCGCCGCCTCGGGGTGCGTGGTGTCCAGGACGCGCAGGTCGTGGCCCCAGTTGCGGCCGGCGTGCGTGAAGTCGCCGTCGGCGGTGCGCACCAGCCACTCGGGGTGCTCGGCGGCCAGGTCGCTCGCCGGGTCGACGAGGAAGGGCGCCGTCCAGATGCCCGCCCGGCGGCCCCGCGCGCGGATGGCGTCCGCGATCCCGGCGCGGGAGCGGAAGCGGCCGGAGAGGGTGAGCCAGTCGCCGAGGGCCTTCTGGTAGCCGTCGTCGATCTGGACGACGTCGATGGGCAGGTCGAGGGTGTCCATCGCACGGAGGTTCTCGTGGATGTCGTCCTCGGTGACGGCGGTGAAGTACTCGTACCAGGAGCACCAGACCGTCGGGGCCGGGCGGGGGGCGGGCAGTTGGAGGCTGTCGGCCCACTCGCCCAGCACCGACCGGACGTCGGTTCCCGTCCACTCCTTCACCGGGCCGTCGGCGCTGACCTCCGCGACGGCGCCGTCCGTCACGACCAGCCGGATCGAGGGCACCTCACGGGTCGGGTCGACCGCCGCCCACAGGCGGACCGGTGAGCCGTCGCCGGGGTCGAGCGCCAGCAGGCCCTCGCCCTGGAAGGTGCCCTCGGGGACGGTGACACCCGGTCGGTAGCAGACCGTCGCCCAGTTGTCGTTGGTCGGGCGGTACGGCTTCTCGCCGAGGGCGTAGGCGCCGCTGGGGCTCCAGGACTGCCAGCCCTCCTCGTGGACACGGGCACGAGCCGGGTCCACGGGCACGGTGGCGACGGGGGTGAAGGGGTGGTGCACGGGTCGTTCTCTTTCGGAAAGGGGCCGTCAGCCCTTGTTGGCACCGAGCGTCAGACCGCTGACGAACTGCCGCTGCAGCACGAAGTAGACGATCAGCGTCGGGATCGCGGTCAGCAACGCACCCGCGGCGACCAGGTTCGGGTCCGTGAAGTACGCGCCGGAGAGGTTGTTCAGCGCCGAGGTGATCGGCATGTTCTCGCCGGTCGAGATCAGCACGAGGGCCCAGAAGAAGTCGTTGTAGATCCAGATGGACAGCAACGTCGCCAGGGCCGCCATCGCCGGCCGGCACAGCGGCAGCACGATCTGCCAGTACTGCCGCCACACCGAGGCGCCGTCCACCAGCGCGGCCTCGGTCAGCTCGTGCGGCAGGGTGCGCATGTAGTTGCTGAGCACGAAGGCGCAGAAGCCGGACTGGAACGCGATGTGGATCAGCACCAGGCCGAGCGCGGAGTCGTACAGCTTGCCGCTCATCGTGATGCCGGGCAGGTCGATCAGCAGGTACAGCCGGTACAGCGGGGTGATGATGACCTGCTGCGGGAGCAGGTTGCCCGCCGTGAAGACCAGCAGCAGCGCGAGGTTGACGCGGAAGTCGAAACGGCTGACGTAGAAGGCGACCATCGAGGACAGGAACAGCGTCAACAGCACCGCCGGGACGGCGATGATCATCGTGTTGACGAAGTAGTGGCTCATGTCCGACTGCGTGAACGCGTTCGTGAAGTTGTCGAAGTTCAGCGTGTCCGGCCAGGACACGTATCCCTTCTCACTCGTCTCCGCGTACGGCCGCATGGCCGAGTACAGCGCCCACAGCAGCGGCGCGAGCCACGCCAGTGCCGCGCCGGCGAGGAACAGGTGCAGCAGGATCCGGGCGGGGCGGACGGGGGCGCGCTTCTTCAGCGCGACGGTGCCGGTGCTCATGCGCGCCGCTCCTTCCGGAAGGTGGCCACCAGGTAGGGAATGATCACGACGAGCGAGATCAGCAGCAGCACGACCGCGATCGCGGAGCCGTACCCGATCCGGCTGGACTCGCCGATGATGTTGTTGGTGACCAGGATCGAGAGCAACTCGGTGCCCTCGGCGCCCTTGTTGAAGACGAAGACCAGGTCGAAGGCGCGCAGGGCCTCGATGATGGTGACGACCAGGACGACGGTGTTGGTGGGCCGCAGCGTCGGGAAGACGACGTTCTTGAACGTCTGCCACTCGTTGGCCCCGTCCAGCGCGGACGCCTCCCGCAGCGCGGGGTCGACGCCCTTCAGGCCGGCCAGGTACAGGATCATCATGTAGCCGGTGTGCCGCCAGGACGCGGCGACGAGGATCGCCCAGAGGTTGAGGTCCGGGTCGCCGATCCAGTCGATGTACTTACCCGGCTCGTTGGCCCCGATGAGGCTGTTGATCAGGCCGGTGTCGGGGTTGTAGACGAGCTGCCAGACGAAGCCGATGACGGCCATCGACATCACGACCGGCAGGAAGAACGCGGTCTGGTAGACGCGGCTGAAGCGGATCTTCTTGTCCAGCTGCACGGCCAGGAACAGACCGAGCGGCGTCGGGATCACGATCAGGACGACGAACCAGACGACGTTGTGCTGGACGGCGGGCCAGAACTGCGGGTTGTTGGTGAACAGTTCCTTGAAGTTCTCGAGCCCGACCCACTTGATCGAGTCGAAGCCGATGCCGTCCCAGGTGGTGAAGGCCAGCGCGACGGAGGCGAGGGCCGTCACCCAGACGAGGGCTATGTGCAGGATCGTGGGCAGACCCGCCATCAGACCGAGGGTGAGCCGGTCACGGCGGGTCAGCAGACGGCGGTGCCCCTGGGGCACCTTCTTGGCGGGGGCAGCGCCCGGAGGCGGCACAGTGGCCGCCTCCTGGGTCTCCTTGGTGATGTCCGTGGTCATGTGGATCAGCCGGACGCGAAGATCTGCTTCTTCTGGCGCTCGATCGACGACAGGATGCCGTCGACGCCCTTCGGGTCGCGGACGAACTTCTGCAGCGCGGGCTGCATCACCGTCGAGGTGAAGTCCGGCCGGCTGTCGCGGTCCATGAACTGGGTCAGGGACTTGGCACCGGCGATCATGTCGTACGCCTTCTTCTGCAGGGCGCTGTACGACGAGGTGTCGGCGCCGGTGGCGGCGTGGACGACGCTCGGGTCGGACTTGAGGTAGATGTCCTCGGCCTCGGTGGTGCCGAGGAACTCCAGGAGCTTGACGGCCTCGGTCTTGTTCTTCGGGCTCTTGCTCATCATGAAGCCGTCGGTCGGCGCCTCGACGGTGTCCTGGCCGTGGGCCGGGTCGATCTCCGGGAAGGCGAAGAAGTCGAGGTCCTCGAGGGCGGCCTTGTCGGTGAACTGCTGGGCCACGAAGGTGCCGAGGAGGTACATGCCGGCCTTCTTGGAGGCCAGCGTCTGGGCCGCGTCCTGCCAGGTGCGGCCCACGGCGCCCTCCTGGTGGTACGGGAGGATCTCGCTCCACAGGTCGAAGACCCTGCGCACCTTGGCGTCGGTCCAGGAGGCCTTGCCCGCCATCAGCTCGACGTGGAAGTCGTAGCCGTTCTGGCGGAAGTTGATCTGGTCGAAGGTGCCGAGCGCGGGCCAGGCGTCCTTGTCACCGAAGGCGATCGGGACGATGCCGTCCTTCTGCATCTGCTTGCACAGGGCGACGAAGTCGTCCCAGGTGGTGGGGACTTCGTAGCCCTTCTCCTGGAAGACGCTCTTCCGGTAGAAGATCGCCCACGGGTACGAGTACAGCGGTACGAAGTAGTACTTGCCGTCCTCGCCCTTGCTGAGCTTGTGCATCGCCTCGGGGAAGTTGCCCCCGATGGTCTTCCAGACGTCGTCGATCGGCGTGGCCAGTCCCTTGGCCGCGAAGAACTGCATCCGGTAGCCGGCGAACCAGGTGAACACGTCGTCCGGCGTGCCCTGGAGGTAGGAGTTGATCTGCTCCTGGAAGGTGTTGGAGTCCTTGGTGTTCACGTCGACCGTGATGCCGGACTTCTTCTTGTAGGCCGCGTAGATGTCCGCGAACGCCTTCTTCGGCACCGCGTCGGACGCCTTGGAGCCGAGCGTGACGGTCTTCGGGTCGCTCGCGGTCCCGCTCCCGCCGCAGGCGCTGAGCAGCGGAATGCCCGCGCCGAGAACGGCGGCGCCGCCTATGCCGCGCAGCAGGGTGCGGCGGCTGGGCGAGGGCAGGGACAGACCTGAGGGAGAGAGGTCGTGCATCTACGGCTCCTGAGGGCAGGGTTCGATCATGAGGGCCGGCTCGTCGAAGTCCGTCTTAACCGATCAGAAATCAACTTGACCGAACACGGTGGCGCAATAACAGCCGTATGTCAGGTCATGCGTCAAGAGATGTCGATCGCCGTTTCGGAAACGTGACCGATATCTCGAACCGATCTTGAACCCTCGTACGTCGCCTCCGTGACGAGACCCCGGAAGCGAGGGTCAGCGCACGACCACCGTGCGGGTCACGCTGACCTGGTCGACCTCCGACGTCCGGACGGTCACCTTCATCTCCCACTTCCCGGGGATGGGCAGGTTGAGGAAGCTGTTGGCCCAGTAGCCGCCCTTGTCGGTGAGCTCGGCGTCGAGGGGGCCGATGTCCTTGGCCGGGAGGGTGAAGGAGACGCGCAGCTCGGGGACGATCGAGACGCCTCCGTCGGGGCCGTAGACGAGGGCCTCGATGGAGTTGTCGCCGACCCGGCCCGGGTCGAGGGTGATCTGGACCTTGCCCCGGCCGCCGGGGGTCCCCACGTCGAACGGCACGGTGGTGACCGACGCGCCGACCACGGCGGGCGCCTGCGCCGCCGCCTCGGCCTGCGCCCGGCCGGGCAGGGTGCTGGTGAGGACCGTGGTGACCGCCAGCACGGCGGCACCGACCGCGACCTCGGCTAGGACGGAGCGGCGCAGGGCACGGCGGTGGGCGGGATCGGAGCCTGAACCTGCCTGTGCGGAGCCTGCGTGGGCGGAGGGCTCCGGTGCGCCGGAGGGCTCCGGCGAGGCGTCGGACGCGTTCGGCGGCGCGTCGGGCGACTCCGGCAACGACGGGCCGCCCACCGGCTCAGGCACCGGCGCGGAGACCTTCTCGCGTACGACCTCCCGTACGACCGCCTCCGCGTCCACCGTCGTCGTCGCCAGCCGTGCCGTCCAGCGGCGGGACACGGCAGCCGCCCCGAGGAGCACGGCCACCGCGGCCAGCTTGAGCATCAGGAGCCTGCCGTACGTCGTGCCGGTGAGCGCGTCCCAGGAGCCGAGGCCGCGCCAGGACTGGTAGGCGCCGGTGACGACGAGGACGGTCACGGAAGCGAACGCGAGGCGCGAGAAGCGGGTGACGGAGGCAGGGGTCAGGTGGGCGCGGTACAGGGTGACGAGCAGGGCCGTGAGGCCGCCCAGCCAGACCGCCGTGGCGAGCAGGTGCAGCGCGGCGGACGTCATCGCCGCCGGCACCTGGATGCCCGCCGAGGCGTGCTCACCGGCGGCCCAGGTCACGGCGAGGCCCACGGCGAGGACGGCGCCGGACCAGCCGTAGGGCCGGCGGCGCCCGGACAGCCGTAGGAGATAGCCGGCGGCCACCAGCAGGAGGGCGAGGCGGGCCACCAGGACGGCGCCCGGGCGGCTGGTCAGGGTGCGCGTGAGGGAGTCGGCGCTCAGCGCTCCCAGCGGGGCCTCACCCGCCTCGTACGGGCCGCGCAGCACCAGCAGGGCCAGGGTGGCGGCGAGGAGGGTCCACCAGCCGGTCCGCAGCAGCCGGCCGAGCACCGGGGCCTCCGGCGGCCGGCAGACCGCCATGAACGTCGCCGTGCCGATGAGCAGGGCGGCGGCGAGGTAGGCCAGATAGCGGGCGATGTTGTAGAGGCCCTTGGTCGCCGGGTCCTCGGTGGGGCCGGTGTCGACCGGGGCCATGGTGAGGGACCGTTTGCCGACGGAGAAGGTGAACGCGCCGGACACGGGGTGGCTGTCGGCCGAGACCACCCGCCAGGCGACGGTGTACGTCCCCTGCGCCAGCCTCGCGGGCAGCGTGACCCGCGCGGTGTCGGCGCCCTCCGCGGCGTGCTGCGGCTCGCCGGTGCGCAGGCGGCGACCGTCCGGGTCCAGGACGCGGAAGGAGTCCTCGAGCAGGCCGACGGACTCCGTGAAGCTCAGGGTGAGATGGCGGGGGGCCGACTTGAGGAGGCTTCCGTCCTCGGGGTCGGTGGAGCGGAGGGCGGCGTGGGCCGACGCGGATCCCGTGCCGCCGGCGAGGAACAGGACCAGCAGGGTGCCCAGCAGCACCAGCCGTTGAAGTCGCCGCCGGCCGTGCCGGGTCCGACAGCGGCTCCGCTGCGGGCGGTACCTCGGACGGGTTCGGTACCGCGGTTGTGGTCGGTCATCGCACCCCACGTCTGTCACATCTCCGTCGTCGGACTCGAGGCCTCGCGGATACATACGGACGCGGGGCGCGCCACGCTCACCCGGGGGCGACGCCGGGTTTCCCCGCCCCGCCGCTCACGGCCGGCACAGTGCCGCGATCCGCGCGGCCTCCGCCGGATAGCGCGCCGTCAGCTCCGCCGGCTCGCCGTGCTCGTAGCCCTCGTAGGTGAACCCCGGGGCCATCGTGCAGCCGAAGAAGGACCAGGACCCGCCGGCCACCACCCGCGCGCCCATCCAGGTACCGGCGGGCACGGTGAACTGGATGTGCTGGCCGTGCAGCACGTCGGGGCCGAGCACGGCGGTGCGGGAGGTGCCGTCGGGGGCGAGGAGCAGGAGTTCCAGGGGGTCGCCCAGGTAGAAGTGCCAGACCTCGTCGGACGGCAGACGGTGCAGGGCCGAGAAGTCGTCCGCGGTGAGCAGGACGACTATCGCGGTGCCCTGCGGCCGCCCGTCGCCGAGGTCGGGCCCCGCCCAGGTCTGCCGGAACAGCCCG
The DNA here is from genome assembly GCF_044455405.1 of Streptomyces sp. NPDC051243. NCBI lineage: Bacteria > Bacillati > Actinomycetota > Actinomycetes > Kitasatosporales > Streptomycetaceae > Streptomyces > Streptomyces sp. NPDC051243. The sequence continues at coordinate 104,786 of NZ_JBITES010000024.1, forward strand.
CCCTCGCGCGGGATCGGCTCCAGGGCGTAGTGCGCGACGAGGTCTTCAGGGGTCACGTCGGTCACGACGGAAAGGCTACCGCCCGCTCCAGGAAAGCGAGTTGGGCGTCCTTGCGCGGAATGAACACCTCCGGGAGGTCCACCTCCGGCAGCACCACCGCCGGGCCCGCCGTGAAACCCTGCCTGAGGAAACGGGCGATGGCCTTCTCGTTGCGCACATCGGGGTCCACGACCACCCGCTGCCGGTCCAGGGTGAGGAAGAGGTACGACGTCATGACCGTCAGCAGCGCCGAGGTCCAGCCGGACCGCCCGCCCCCTGCCCCGGCGGGCGCCAGCAGCAGGTGGACGCCGATGTCGCCGGGCCGGACGGCGTAGCACTCACTGACGCGATCGGCCTCCGGCTCGTACGTCTGGAGCAGGGCGACCGGGTCGCAGTCCCGCAGGACCAGGAAGGCGTGGTGGGTGTCGAGGGTGTCCATGTGGGCGTAGATCTCGGCCACCTGCTCCCGGCTCAGGCCGTTCATGCCCCAGAAGGAGGCCCGCTCCTCGCTGACCCACCCATGGACGACGTCGGCGTCCGCGCGCGGGTCGAGGGGCCGGATCCGGACGGTGCCGAAGCCGTCGACGACCTGTTCGTGAACGGGCTCGCGGACGCCGGCGCGGACGGCCGGGGGCTGCTCAGACATCGGACTCCTTCATGAGTTCGAGCTTGGTGAAATCGGTGACGACCGGGACCAGGTCTCCCGCCAGCCACAAGGGGAGTTGGTCGCGGTGGTGCGGCGAACCGGGAATGCCGCAGGCGCCGAGCGGGACCACCCAGCGGCTGGCCTCCCGGTCGGCCAGGTCCCAGACGTAGCGGGCGGCCGGGCCGCGCGCGCTCAGGTCGGTGAGGCCGGGGACGGCCGAAGTGCACAGTACGCAGTCGTGGTCGCCGGAGAGACCGGGTGCGTCGTACGACGGGTCGGGGAGCGCCCGCCAGGGGGCCAGACGGTGGGTGTCGCCCCAGGTGCCCGCGGGCCGCTCAGCGGCCACCTCCTCCACCGCCGCACGGACGGTCCCGGCGCGGTCGACGCCGTACAACTCCTCGGCACGCAGGAGGTGTTCGAGAGCGAAGCCGACGCGCGGGAGCAGGGCCAGCCAGGGGAGGAGGACCTCCGGGTAGGGGGGCGGTGCGGACAGTGCGGCGAAGGCAGGGTGGGCGGCGAGGCGCCGTACGACGGCACTGCGCACCGCCGCGTACACGGCCGCGGCCTCGCTGCCCGCGTCCATGCGGCGGTCCCAGGCCAGGAGGGTCCGCCGGACCCGGGCGGCCTCGGGGGTGAGTCCGTCGAGGGAGCCCAGGAGGTCCAGCAGGGGTTCCGCGGACGCCAGCCGGGTGTCCATGTGGATCGCCGGCATGTCGGCGGCGGACCAGCGGGCCTTCTCCCCCAGCAGCGCCGTGATGCGGTCGGCGCGATGGGGCGGGGCGAACTCGACGCCCAGGGGGGTGGCGAGGCCCCGCTGATTGGCCATGGCGGCGATGCCGTCGGTGAGCCCGCCACGGGGCGTCTCGTGCCAGCCCTGCCAGTCGTGGCCGGGCTCCCAGGCGGCCACGAGCCGGGTGCGGTTGGCCGCGGAGCGCACCGGCACCCGGCCGGCCACCCGGTGCAGCAGTCCGCCCTCGGTGTCGGCGGCCTGGACGACGTTGACGGGCTCCGCCCACAGCTCGACGGCACGGTCGACGTCGGCGACCCGGCGGGCGCGGAGGAGGGGGAGGAGAGCGCTGAAGCCGAGGTCGGCGGTGACGCGGGGTGGGTAGCGGAGGGCAACGGCCGAGGGCTCACCGAAGAAACCTTCCTGCAGTGCCTCGGGAACCCCGTCCGGCCCTCCGATGATGACCGGCCCCCGCTCCGTCTCGATCACCTCGACCTCGACCGGCTCCTCCCCCGCGACCTCCACCACCTCGGTGTGCCGCGTGGCACGCCGCCAGACCCCGTCCGGGCCCAGGGCCTCCACACCCGCCCCGGTGCGCCGCAGCCGCTCCCGGTGCAGGTCCTGGTAGTCGGCCATGGCGTTGGTGATGGCCCAGGCGACCGTGCCGGTGTGGCCGAAGTGGGCGATGCCCGGAATGCCGGGGACGGCGAGACCGACGACGTCGAACTCGGGGCAGGACAGCTGGATCTGCTGGTAGACGCCGGGCTCCTCGATGAACCGATGGGGATCGCCCGCGATGATCGCGTGCCCGGTGACGGTCCGCTCGCCGCTCACCAGCCAGCCGTTGCTGCCGGAGGTGCCGGGCCCGTCGGTGGCGAACAGCCCGACCGCGTCCGCGCCGAGGTGCCGGACGACCTGCTCGCGCCAGAGCTTGGCCGGGAAGCCGGCGAACAGGATGTGGATGCCGAGCCAGACACCGAGAGGGGTCCAGGGTTCCCAGCGGCCGGGCTCGAGCCCGACCCGCGCGAACTCCGGCGTACGCCCCGCGCCCGCACCCAGGCCCTCGTTGACCCCGTCGACGTACGCCCGCACCCACCCCGCCGTCTCCGGGTCCCGTCTCTCCAGTTCGGCGAAGCACCGTCTCGCGGTGTCGTCGAGGCGGGCCCGTCTGACGAACCGGTCCCAGGGCAGGGCCTCGGCGCCGAGGAAGGACGCGGACGTGCCCCGCGCCCGGTGCCGTTCGACCTCCAGCTGCCAGGCCCGGTCGAGGGCGGTGACCCGGCCCTGGGCGCGGGCGAGTTCGGTCACGTCGGCCGCGCGGAGATGCGGAATGCCCCAGGCGTCGCGGTAGATCTCACCCGTCACCCTGTGTCCCTCCAATGCTTTAGGTTAGCCTTCCCTAAGTAATCTGGGCAGGAATCGTACGCGAAGGGTGAAGAAGCCATGGGGCAGGGGCACGGCTGGGAGGGCGCGGTCCTGAAGCTGCTGCGCGCGAAGGACTTCGTGTTCACGGTGACGGGCGCCGAGGACGTGACCTCGCACTACCGCCGGGTCCACCTCACGGACGGCGGCATGCTGGCGGCGACCGGCGTCCACCCCACCATGTGGGTCCGCCTGTGGTTCGACAACGCGGGCAAGCCCCACCAGCGGGCCTACACCCTGGTCGACCCGGACTCGGCGGCCGGCACCTTCAGCCTGGAGTTCGCCCTGCACGAGGGTGTCGCCAGCGACTGGGCACGCACGGCCGAGCCCGGCGACACGATCGAGGCGACCGTCCACGGCACGGGCTTCACCGACCCCGACCCGGCCCCCTCCCACGTCTTCGCCATCGCCGACACGGCCTCCCTCCCCGCCCTCAACTCCCTGCTCGACGCCCTGGACGCGGCCCCGGCGACGGTGTGGTTCGAGGGCGGCCAGGACGGCGGCCTCCCCTTCCGCACCGACCCCTCCCGCCACGACGTCCGCACCCTGCCGAGGCGCGATGCCGGCGCCCACCTGGTCGCCCAGGTGAAGGAAGCCCTCCCCGACCTCCTCAAGGGCACCCCGGACCCGTACGTCTGGATCGCCTGCGACACGACGACGACCCGGGCCCTCATCTCGTACGTCCGCAAGGAGCTGGGCCTGCCGAAGCAGCGGGTGAACGCGCTGGGTTACTGGCGCCCCTGACCGGCAGGGGCGCGAACCCCTTGCGCGCCCCTGCCCCCCGCGCGCGCAGGGACGGCCCACGCGGCATGATCGGGTCATGGACGTCACACTGCACCTCGCCCAGGACCCCGAGGCGGACGAACTCCTCGGCCGCAGCCCGCTCGCCGCGCTGGTCGGCATGCTGCTGGACCAGCAGGTTCCGATGGAGTGGGCGTTCAAGGGACCCCGTACGATCGCGGACCGGCTCGGCGCGGACGACCTGGACGCCCACGACATCGCCGCCCAGGATCCGGACGCCTTCTCGTCCCTGCTCTCGGAGAAGCCGGCCGTGCACCGCTACCCGGGGTCCATGGCCAAGCGGATCCAGCAGCTGTGCCAGTACCTCGTGGAGCACTACGACGGTGACGCCGAGCTCGTCTGGAAGGGCGTCGACGACGGCCGCGAACTGCTGCGCCGACTCCAGGACCTGCCCGGCTTCGGCAAGCAGAAGGCACAGATCTTCCTCGCCCTGCTCGGCAAGCAGCTGGGCGTGACGCCCCCGGGCTGGCAGGAGGCGGCCGGCGCCTACGGCGAACCCAAGTCCTTCCGCTCGGTCGCCGACATCACCGGTCCGGAGTCGCTGGCCAAGGTGCGCGCCCACAAGCAGGAGATGAAGGCGGCGGCGAAGGCAGCGGGGAAGTAGGGCACGTACCCCCGGCCCGGCCCCGACCCACAAACGCACCCGCAGGCGCTACGCGAACCCGCACCGAACCCGCACAGGCGCCGCAGGCATCACCGCGCACCCCCACCGCCCCGCAGCCGGCGCGCTCCTGCTCCACGCAGCGGCTGTCAGTCGACTGGCCCGCCCCAAATGGCGCCGCGACCGGCCTCGTTCCCAGCATGGAGCATGACCGAGGCACCGACCGGCCCTGCCGGGGGCCGCGACTACGACGACCGCCGGGTGCACGCCGGCCGCCCACCCGGACCAGGGACGGCCCACGAGCCCGAGCCGCCCCTCGAAGGCCCCCTGCACGCCCTCTCCCGCGCCGCCTGGCAGGTCGTCCTGCTCACCGGCGTCGCCTCCCTGACCCTGGGCGTCCTGATCCTGGTCTGGCCGGACGCCTCGCTCTTCGTATCCGGGGTCCTCTTCGGCCTCTACCTCCTGATCAGCGGCGTCTTCCAACTGGTCGCCGCCTTCGGCACGCACAAGACGACCTCCCTGCGGGTGCTGGCGTTCATCAGCGGCGCGCTGTCGGTCCTCCTCGGACTGTTCTGCTTCCGCCGTCCGATGCAGTCGATCCTGCTGCTCGCCCTGTGGATCGGCATCGGCTGGCTCATCCGCGGCATCACCCAGACCCTGGCCGCCGCCTCCGACAGGTCGATGCCGGCCCGAGGCTGGCAGATCCTCCTCGGCGTCGTCACCATCCTCGGCGGAATCGTGCTGATCGACTCCCCGATCGAGTCGGTCACCGTGCTCACACTGCTCGGCGGGTGGTGGCTGGTGGCGGTCGGCGTCGTAGAGATCGTCACCGGGTTCCGGATGCGGCAGCGGGCCCGCCAGGTCCCGCACAAGCTGTGATACGCGCCGCGCACCGGTACGCCGAGCGGGCGGATCTCCCGTCCGACGCGATGAACGCCGTACGTCGACCGGGGAGATGACCTCCCGTGAGCACCGCGCGCAACCTCCCGCACAGCCGCACCTGGCTGCGGGCCCTCGTGCTGCTGCTCGCCCTGCTGGTGCCGGGCGCGCACGCCCAGGCACACGCCGTGCCCGCGGTGCTCGGGGTCTCCGGCGAGGTCGCCGAGCACGACGTCCTCGACCCGGCCCTACGGCCACCGGTCCGCGCCGACCGGCGCGGCACCGTACGGCGGTGTGGTCCCGCACCCGCGCCCGCACCGTCGCCGATGCCGACGCCCGCCGTCCCGGTCCGCCTCCGCGACGCGCCCCCGCGTCCGCCGTACGTCCCGCACATCCTGCGCACCGTGGTCCTGCGCTGCTGACAGACCCCGCGACGAGGTCAGTCAGTACGACACAAGGAGCACAGGAGCACAGTCATGCCCACCGACCACTACGCAGTCCTGCGCGCCCTGCTGCGCGCCGAAGCCGTACGCAACACCCCGAAACCGCAAGCGAAGCAGCCGAAGCCGCAGCAGCCCCCGAAGACCCGGGAACGCGGCTGACACGGGCGCGGCGGAGGACCGGTCTCCCACGGGAGCCGACCCTCCGCCGCACCACCGAAGGTCTACCGCCTCCGCCGCGCCGTCCCGAAGATCGACCGGGTGATCTCGCGCCCGATCTGCGTGCCGATCGACCGAGCCAGGGACTTGAACATGCCGCTCCCGACGACCTGCTCGACGACCGAGGCCTGCTCCTTCTGCTCGGCCCTCTCCCCAGCCCTGCGCTCCCCGGCGGTAGCAGCCTCACGCATCTCGTCGGGCCCCTTGGCTCCCCGCATCTCGTCGGGCCCCTTCGCGCCACCCGACGCCCGCAGCCGCTCGTACGCCGACTCCCTGTCCACAGCCTGTGCATACCGCCCGTACAGCCCGGACGACGTCACCGCCCGCTCCAGCGCGCCCGCCTCGATCGGCCCCATCAGCGACTCCGGCGCCCGCAACCGGGTCGCGGCGACCGGCGTCGGCGCGCCCTTCTCGCTCAGCACGGTCACCACCGCCTCGCCGGTGGCGAGGCCGGTGAGGAGTTCCTCCAGGTCGTACGCCGAGTTGGGGAAGGTCCTCACCGTCGCCCTGAGCGCCTTCTGATCGTCCGGGGTGAACGCGCGCAGCGCGTGCTGGACACGGTTGCCGAGCTGGCCCAGCACCTCGGCGGGTACGTCCTTCGGGGTCTGCGTCACGAAGAAGACACCGACCCCTTTCGAGCGAATGAGGCGCACGGTCTGGCTGATCGCGTCCAGGAACGCCTCGGACGCGCCGTCGAACAGCAGATGCGCCTCGTCGAAGAAGAAGACCAGCTTCGGCTTGCCGGCGTCACCGACCTCGGGCAGATCGTGGAAGAGATCGGCGAGCAGCCACATCAGGAACGTGGAGAACAACCGCGGCCGGTCCTGTACGGCGGCCAGTTCGAGGACCGACACGACGCCCCGTCCGTCCGGTGCCGTCCGCAGGAACTCGGCCGTGTCGAACTCGGGCTCCCCGAAGAAGTCCGCCATGCCCTGCGCCTCGATAGCGGTGAGGGACCGCAGGATCACCCCGGCCGTGGCGGTGGAGAGCCCGCCGATGTTCTTCAGTTCCGCTTTGCCCTCGTCGGAGGTGAGGAAGGCGACGACGGCCCTGAGGTCCTTGAGGTCGACCAGCTCCAGGCCCTTGGTGTCGGCGTAGTGGAAGATCAGGCCGAGGGACTGCTCCTGGGTCCGGTTGAGCCGCAGGACCTTCGACAGCAGGACGGGACCGAAGCTGGTGATCGTCGCGCGTACGGGGATACCGTGACCGATGCCGCCGAGCGCGTGGAACTCGGCGGGGAAGCCGGTCCCGGCCCACCGCTGGTGGACCTCGGCGGCACGGGACCGCACCTTGTCGTTCGACTGCCCCGGCGCCGAGATCCCGGACAGGTCGCCCTTGATGTCCGCCAGGAACACGGGCACGCCCTGCGCCGACAGTTGCTCGGCGATCAGCTGGAGCGTCTTGGTCTTGCCGGTGCCGGTGGCGCCCGCGACCAGTCCGTGCCGGTTGAGCACGCTCAGCGGGATACGGATCTGCGCGTCGGGCAGGCACCGCCCGTCCCAGAGCAGGGCGCCGAGGTCGAGGGCGGGACCGGAGAAGGCGTACCCGGCGGCGATCTCCAGCGCCTCCCGCGGCAGCGCGGGAGCACTGCCGCGCCCCTCCGGGGCAACGGCCGGCGGCACGGTCCCGGAACCGGCCTTCCGCGCGCTCTCACGATCACTCATGTCGGGCCTCCGCTCGCATCCGCTCCGCTGTGTCTCCGCATGCCCGCCCTGCCACCACCCACCGCCGGCCCCGCCACGCCCGGACCACCGACCGACCACCACCGCACCCACCACGGGCCGGCCAACCGACGGCGACCCCGATCACCACACGGACCACCAGCCGACCACCACGCCGATCACCACACGGACCACCAGCCGACCACCACGCCGATCACCACACGGACCACCAGCCAACCGCCACGCCGATCACCACACGGACCACCACGCGGACCACCGATCCGCCCCGCGGCCCCATGGGATCCACCATCCAGCCCCATGCGCCGACCATTCGGCCCCATGCGCCGACCATTCGGCCGCCGACCACTGACCACCGACCACTGACCACCGACCACCGGCCGCCACCCGGCGTCCGTTCAGGCCCGTTCCGGCTTCCGATCCGGCCACGGTTCCCTCACACCTCGCCGCTTCGCCCCGATTTGCCCCGGCTTTTCCAGCGTCGCACTCCGTCGCCATGGCTGCGCCCGGAACGTCTTGACCGGTAGGCTTTCCGTGTGATCTTCAAGCGCATCGGAAACGGCCGGCCGTACCCCGACCACGGCCGGGAAAGCACCCGGCAGTGGGCGGACGTCGCGCCGCGCCCGGTCCGCCTCGATCAGCTCGTGACGACCAAGGGCCAGCTCGATCTGGAAACCCTGCTCGCCGAGGACTCGACGTTCTACGGCGACCTCTTCGCGCACGTCGTGAAGTGGCAGGGCGACCTGTATCTGGAGGACGGCCTGCACCGCGCCGTGCGCGCGGCGCTCCAGCAGCGTCAGGTGCTGCACGCGAGAGTCCTGGAACTGGACTGACGAACCGGCCGGATCCCGGACGGAGCCGAGTCGAGGCGGTCGAGGCGGTCGACGCGGGTCGGCGCGGGTCCGGAACGGGTCGACGCCCCCGCGCGTCAGCTTGTTGCCCCTTTCGGGTTGGACTGAGCCGTATCGAATGATCATCCGGTAGGCATCGCCGCCCGGGCGCACTACGCTGCGCCCATGAGCATGCTGACTCCCCCGGGCATGGGCGGCCAGTACCGGATCAGGGGGAACAAGTACCCGCGGATGCGCCGTCCCCGGCGGCGCGGCAGGCTCGTGGTCCTCGCCGTCGCCTCGGTCGCCGTACTCGGCATGCTCGGCTGGGGGACGCTGCAGCTCATCGACGTCTTCACCGGCAACGGCAGAAAGGCTTCAGCAGCCGGTCCCAAGGCCGACTGCGAGACCACGGTGGCCCCCTCGGCCGACGCGACGGCGCCCCTGCCCGAGCCGGGCGGGATCACGGTCAACGTCTTCAACGCCACCACCCGCAGCGGGCTCGCCAAGCAGACCGCGGACGAGCTGAAGAAGCGCGGGTTCAAGATCGGCGACGTGGGCAACGCGACCGAGGAGTTCGACAAGAAGGTCAAGGGCGCGGGGCTACTGCTCGGCCCGGCATCGTCGGAGAGCACCTCGCTGCCCGTCCTGGCCACCCAGCTCACCTCCGCCGAACGGCGCACCGACGCCGCCCGCAAGGGCAAGGCCGTGGACCTGATCATCGGCGACGCCTTCAAGGCGCTGACGAAGAAGAAGGACGCGGACAAGGCACTGGCCGCGCTGACCAACCCCGAGCCGACGCCCTCCGCTTCCGGGAATGCCTGCTGAGCGACGCCCCCCAGGGGTGCCGGGCTGTGTCGGCATGCGGCTCCGCCGCGATGGGGGTGCCCCTTGTTCGAGCGAACTCGAGCAACTCGGGGGAGCGACAAGCCACAACGGGCAAGCAGCCGACACACAGCCGCACCCCTACGGCGACTGGGCGTCGTTCTGTCCGCCCCTACTCGGCCGCCCCGTAAAGACGATCCCCCGCGTCCCCCAGCCCGGGAACGATGTACCCGTGCTCATTCAGGTGGTCGTCCACCGCAGCCGTCACCACCGTCACCGGCGTCCCCGCCAGCTCCCGCTCCATCAGCTCGACGCCCTCGGGCGCGGCCAGCAGCACCACGGCCGTCACATCGTCGGCGCCCCGCTTGATCAGCTCCTGGATCGCCGCGACCAGCGTGCCGCCCGTCGCGAGCATCGGGTCCAGGACGTACACCTGACGCCCGGAGAGGTCCTCCGGCATGCGCGTGGCGTACGTGGAGGCCTCGAGCGTCTCCTCGTTGCGGATCATGCCCAGGAAGCCCACCTCGGCGGTCGGCAGCAGCCGGACCATGCCGTCCAGCATGCCGAGCCCGGCCCGCAGGATCGGCACGACCAGGGGGCGCGGGTGGGAGAGCTTGACGCCGGTGGTGTCGGTGACCGGGGTCGTGATGTCGACCGCTTCGGTGCGCACGTCCCGCGTGGCCTCGTAGGCGAGCAGGGTGACCAGTTCGTCGGCGAGCCGGCGGAAGGTCGCGGAGTCGGTGCGCTGGTCGCGCAACGTGGTGAGCTTGTGGGCGACCAAGGGGTGGTCGACGACGTGGAGACGCATGTCCACAACAGTAACCGGGCCAGGTAGGCCCAGCGTCCTCACGCACCGCAAGCCCTGGGCCAGGACATCACCCGTGCGCTGGCATCAAACCGCCCATCGGAGGGAAAGTGGGAGAGACCTACCGGGGGTGGTGAGCCTATGCCTGAACCTGAGTCCCCAGCGGGCCCCGCGCAGGACACGCGGGACGCGCAGGACACGCAGGACACGCAGGCGGAGAGCGACGCCGCGCGCCGCCGGCGGCGCGCCCAGTTCCTGCGGGAGCTCGCCGAGGCCCGCGAACTGCGGGACCGCGTCCAGCCGCGCCGCGCCAAGGCGGCCCGCCTGCGGCACGCGATGCGCATGCGAACGTTCCGCTGGTAGGGCGAGCCGTAGGGCAAGATCGGCGGCTCTCGGGGGCATTGCGGCGGTGGGCGTGCGTGGACACCTGGAAAAGCCGCGTACGATCCGCACGTGGTGGCAACGAGTGCGCTGGTGAGTCCTTTACGGACGTGCTCGCGGAACCCCTCGGGCCCGCGCGATCAAAACTGCCGGACACAGGGAGCCGAAGACGTCCCCTGAACGCCTTGTTTCTGCCACGATTCCGAGTGGGTGGGGCTCGGACCCCGAGCCTCCCCACCCGCAACCTCCGCCGGGGGGAAGCCCAACCGGCACGCCTATGACCAGTGGGAGAGTCACGGTGTACTTCGCCGCACTGCTCGCGCGCACCGAAGACGGGTGGGAAGCGAGCGACACAGAGCTCGACGATGTGGAGACCCTGTCGGATCTGGCCGACCTGGCCCGTGAAGCCTCGCCCGAGGACGACACGGTGCTCGTGCTCATCGAGCAGGAGGACGCCTGGTTCGGCGTCGTCCGGATCGACGGCGAGGACGACCCTCGTATCTACGTCTCGGACGCCGCCGCCGCTGCCCGCAGCAGCTACGGCGAGATCCTGCTCACCGACGAACTGCTCGGCAGGGAGCCCGGCGACGACGACGCCGACCTGGACTCCCTGGACCTCGACGGCACCGAGGAGCCGGACGGCGACTCGGACGACGACGAGGACGGCGGCGCCGCCGAGGCGGTCCCGCACAGCCCCGTCGGCGACAGCGAGATCCTCGACGACCTCGGCGTCAGCGAGAAGGAGCTGAAGGCCCTGGACGCCGAGGACGCGCTCAGCGCGATCGCCGAGGCGCTGGGCGCCTCGGAGGTGCTGGAGACCGTCCGCTGACCTCGTTCGACCAGGGGCCGACGCCAGAGGTACCCGAGGCATCCGAAGAACCGGAAGCACCCGGGGTGCCCCCAGTGCCCGACCCCGTACGCGACCGCTGGCGGGCCACGATGCGGCTCGCCCTGGACGAGGCCGAACTGGCCGTCCGGGGCGGGGACGTCCCCGTCGGCGCCGTCGTGCTGTCCGCGGACGGTACGACCGTGCTGGGCGCCGGGCACAACGAGCGCGAGGCGACCGGCGATCCGACCGCGCACGCCGAGGTACTGGCGATCCGCAGGGCCGCGGCGAAGTTGAGAGGGGCGGCGCGAAGCGCCTCCGGCAAGGGCGGTGGTGGGCGACGGGCGGGCGAGTGGCGGCTGTCCGGTTGCACGCTCGTCGTCACGCTGGAGCCCTGCACGATGTGCGCGGGCGCGATCGTGCAGTCCCGGGTGGACCGGGTCGTCTACGGCGCCCGGGACGAGAAGGCCGGCGCGGCCGGCTCCCTCTGGGACGTCGTACGCGACCGGCGGCTCAACCATCGCCCCGAGGTCGTCGAGGGCGTGCTCGCCGAGGAGTGCGCCCGGCTCCTCACGGACTTCTTCCGGACCCGCTGACCGGACTCGGTGACCGGACCCGCTGACCGGACCCGGTGACCCGACTCCGCGATACGAGCTCGGCGAATACCGATTTCAGAGCAGGGCCCCCCGTGCTGTAAGGTCTCCCTCGGTAGCGTGTCCGAGCGGCCGAAGGAGCTCGCCTCGAAAGCGAGTGTGGCGCAAGTCACCGAGGGTTCAAATCCCTCCGCTACCGCTGAAGAAGGGCCCCGTCGACAGACGGGGCCCTTCGTGCTGTTGATCTCCCGAGAGGCGCGAAGGTTACACTCACCGCCGGTAACGCGGGGCTCTTTCGGCCCTTTCGACTCATTCGGCACAGCAGTCACAGCAGTCATGGCAGGCACAGCAGCCACAGGGGAGGCCGCGATGGCGGTGAATTCGAAGAAGGTCGCCGTCTACGTACTCGCGGTCTTCGTGCTCTACGTGATCATCACGGACCCGGCCAAGGCCGCGGACTACGTCCAGATAGGGTTCGAGGGCATCTCGGACGCAGCCAAGGCCATCGGCGACTTCATGACCTGGATCGCCAACGGAGGAGACTCATGATCCGCCACCTCGTCCTCTTCAAGCTCAACGAGGGCGTCGAGCGCGACGACCCGCGGGTCGTGGAGGGTGTGGAGGCCTTCCGCTCGCTGGAGGGCAGGATCCCCGAGATCCGGCACTGGGAGCTCGGCTGGAACATCAGCGACCGCCCCATCGCCTACGACTTCGCCATCAACTCCGCCTTCGAGGACACCGCCGCCCTGCGGGCGTACGGCGAGCACCCCGAGCACCAAGCGGGCGTCACCCTGTGGCGGGAGTTCGCCACCTGGGTGATCGCCGACTACGAATACTGAGCCGCGCCGCCCCGGATCCACCCTGGTCCGCCCGGATCACCCCGGAGCCCTCCGCCGTAACGGCGGGGGGCTTTCGCGTGTCTTACGCAGCTACCCACCTCCAACACGGGATTATGCGGTACTTGAACACAATGAACTGTCTTGTGATGCTATGACCGCTTTTGACCGATGAGTTGATGGATCACGAGGTGGAGTTGACCGTGCCGGCCAGTACTGCGCCTCAAGCCGCGAGCCCCCAGGCCCCAGGCCCGCAAGCTCCCAGCCAGGAGGACACCCCCACGGCCGCGCCACCCCGGTCCCGCGGAGCCGACACCCGGGCGCTCACCCAGGTGCTCTTCGGCGAGCTCAAGGAACTGAAGCCGGGCACGCCGGAGCACAACCGCGTGCGCGGGGCGCTCATCGAGGCGAACCTCCCGCTCGTGCGCTACGCGGCCGCCCGTTTTCGCTCCCGCAACGAGCCCATGGAGGACGTGATCCAGGTCGGCACCATCGGGCTCATCAACGCCATCGACCGTTTCGACCCGGACCGGGGCGTGCAGTTCCCGACGTTCGCGATGCCCACCGTCGTCGGCGAGATCAAGCGCTACTTCCGCGACAACGTCCGCACGGTCCACGTACCGCGCCGGCTGCACGAGCTGTGGGTCCAGGTCAACAGCGCGACGGAGGACCTGACCACCACCTTCGGGCGCACCCCGACGACCGCCGAGATCGCCGAGCGGCTGCGCATCACCGAGGACGAGGTGCTGTCCTGCATCGAGGCCGGACGGTCGTACCACGCCACCTCCCTGGAGGCCGCGCAGGAGGGCGACGGGCTGCCCGGACTGCTGGACCGGCTCGGCTACGAGGACCCCGCCCTGGACGGCGTGGAACACCGGGACCTCGTCCGGCACCTGCTGGTGCAACTCCCCGAACGCGAACAGAGAATCCTTCTCCTGCGGTACTACAGCAACCTCACCCAGTCGCAAATCAGTGCGGAACTCGGGGTCTCCCAGATGCACGTTTCGCGGCTACTCGCGCGTAGCTTCCAGCGGCTGCGTTCGGCGAACCGGATCGACGCGTAACCGCAAACAGGATCGAGCTATAACCGGCGCGAGCGAATCGCTCACCTGGGCGGATCCCGACAGTTCTGGACCGAAACACCGTCAGACCCCCTTTATCCAGGGCGGATTCGAGTCTCACATGTCGACATGTCACTACAGCGTGTTGCCGACATGTGACATTCTTCGGGAAGCGCGTTTGCCGTGGCTTCGGCTCCGGTATTCAGGTGAAGGCTGGCGTTCCTCGATCGGAGCGTTCGCCACGACCGTCCCGCGACCCAAAGGGGGTGGCATGTCCGCAGACCAGGGCAGCTCGAAGGTGCTCACGCTCGCGAAGAGCGAGTCCGCGCCCGACGCCGCGCTCGGCCCCATCGACGATGTGACGGCCCTGGCGGCCGCCGAGGCGCCGGCCCTCCCGGCCGCCGATGTCCCGGCCGTGCCGGCCACGGCGGACATCGACACCCGCACCCTGTCCCGCTCCCTGTTCCTGCGGCTCGCCGCCCTGGACGAGAACAGCCCCGAGCGTGCCTACGTCCGGGACACCCTGATCGAGCTCAACCTCCCCCTCGTGCGCTACGCGGCGGCCCGCTTCCGCTCGCGCAACGAGCCGATGGAGGACATCGTCCAGGTCGGCACCATCGGCCTGATCAAGGCGATCGACCGCTTCGACTGCGAACGGGGCGTGGAGTTCCCGACGTTCGCGATGCCGACGGTGGTCGGCGAGATCAAGCGGTTCTTCCGCGACACGTCCTGGTCGGTGCGCGTCCCGCGCCGCCTGCAGGAGCTGCGCCTGGCCCTCACCAAGGCCAGCGACGAACTCTCCCAGAAGCTGGACCGCTCCCCGACGGTCACCGAACTCGCCACCGTGCTGGGCGTCTCCGAGGAGGACGTCGTCGACGGCCTCGCGGTCGGCAACGCCTACACGGCCTCCTCGCTGGACTCCCCGGCCCCGGAGGACGACGGCGGCGAGGGCTCCCTGGCCGACCGGCTCGGCTACGAGGACAGCGCCCTGGAGGGCGTCGAGTACCGCGAGTCCCTCAAGCCGCTGCTGGCCAAACTGCCGCCCCGCGAGCGGCGGATCATCATGCTGCGCTTCTTCGCCAACATGACCCAGTCGCAGATCGGCGAGGAGGTCGGCATCTCCCAGATGCACGTCTCCCGGCTGCTGACCCGGACCCTGGCGCAGCTGCGGGAAGGCCTCATCTCCGACTGACCACCGCCTCGGCCCGACCCCTTCATATTTGACGGAGCGTCAGCCACCATGGCCGGATGCTCCGCCTGACATGGACGACCTCGACACATGGCCGTCGGTGCGCCCTGATCGGCGCGTCGGCGGCCGTCGTCTGCCTGGGCGCGGCGCTGGCCGCGTGCGGCGGCGGTGAGGGTGGTGGGGAGGGGTACGTCGCGACGGGTGCGGCGGGTGGGCCGCCGAGGGTCTCCGCTACGGCGGTCGCGCCTACGGGCGAGGTGACGCTGGTGCCGCTCGACGGACCCGGGAGCGGTGGCGGCCCGCCCGGAAGCGGTGGCGGTTCGAGCAACTCCCCCGGAGGGGAGGGGAGTCAGGAGCCGCGCTCCTCAGAACAGCCGGAGAGCGAGACAGAGGTGACGGCGCGCCCCGCCGGAACGCCGGGCGCCACCCCCGCCCCCGAGAGCACCCCGGCCGAATCCGCCACCCCGCCGACCGGTGCGCCCGCGCCCTCGGCG
Organism: Streptomyces sp. NPDC051243; assembly: GCF_044455405.1. Lineage (NCBI taxonomy): Bacteria > Bacillati > Actinomycetota > Actinomycetes > Kitasatosporales > Streptomycetaceae > Streptomyces > Streptomyces sp. NPDC051243. Next base: position 120,079 of record NZ_JBITES010000024.1, read on the forward strand.
CCCGCGACACCCGGCGCGCCCGCGAACCTCACCGTGAGCGACCCCGTGCGGGAGCCCACGGACAAGCGCTGGTGCGAGAAGGTGACGCTCGGCTTCCACAACTCCGGCAGCACCGCCGTACGTTCGGGCACCGTCACCTTCGGCACCCACATCATCGGCGCGCTCGGCATCGACTGGGCGACGATCGAGTCGACCGAGGAGCTGCCGGTGCCGATCGGGGCCGGCGTACGGAAGGAGAAGACCTGGACGGTGTGCGTCGACGCCTGGCGCGTGCCGCTGGGCATGCACATCGAGACGCGGGACGTCACCGTCCGGTGGGAGTAGGGGACGGTACGGCCTGGTCTCCGACGGGAGCAGGAGACGTACGCCCTACTTGCCGAACGCCAGCCAGGCCACCGCCGCGAGGACGGCCACGGCGACGACGACGCCGAGGATCAGGCCGACGCGGGGGCCGCCGGAGGCGGAGGCCTGCTGCCGACCGCCCTGCGGGCCCTCGTCGACGAACGCGCGGAACATCTGGGTGCTGCCTGCGGGGTCGTGGTTGCCCTGGGGGTTCTGGGTGTTAGCCATGGCCCGAGACCCTAGCGAATCCGTCCGTTCGACCCAAGTGCGGGCCGCGGGCCTGCACAGGGGGTCACAGGACCCACCCCACCTGCACATTTACGGTCGCAATACTTGCCTTTGCCAACTTTTTGCGGCGCGATCGCCCCTATTTATTTGCCTGTAGCAACCAACCGCCCCTATGGTTGCCCTAAGCAACAAACACGGGAGGTGTGATGGCCGAGCAGGCGCAGTACGAGGAGCTGGTCCGCCAGTTCAGCGCCTTCGGCGCCGTGAAGCGGGAGATGGGACGGACGCTGCCGTCCGACTGCCCCTCCGGATCCGCCGCCGTACTGACGTTGCTGGCCCGCCATGGAGACATGCGCATGAGCAAGCTCGCCGAGCTGCTCGCCGTGGACATGTCGGTCACCAGCCGCCATGTCGCCCACGTCGCCGAGCGCGGCTGGATCGAGCGCTCCCCCGACCCGGCGGACAAGCGCAGCCGCATCCTCCGCCTCACCGCGGCAGGTGAGGACCGTGTCCGGGAGATGTCCCGGCGGACCACGCAACTGCTCGCCGAGCGGCTGAGCGACTGGACCGACGACGAGGTCGCCCAGCTCACCCGGCTCATGGCCCGGCTGAGGGCCAGCTTCGACGACTGCCGTACACCCGCGATCACCGAGTAAGAGCCAGCAGAGCCAGTAGGTCCTGTACAGCCAGTAGAGCCAGTAGAGCCAGTAGAGCCAGCAAGAGAAGGAAGCCCATGGCAACGACCACACCAGCCGGTGTGCGGGCCGCCCACGCCAAGCACGGGAGCGGGGCCGCGGCCGGCACTCCCATGACGCACCGGCAGATCATGGAAGCGCTGACCGGGCTGCTGCTCGGCATGTTCGTCGCGATCCTGTCGTCGACGATCGTCTCCAACGCCCTGCCCGACATCATCAAGGACCTCGGCGGCGGCCAGAGCGCCTACACCTGGGTGGTCACCGCGTCGCTGCTGGCAATGACCGCGTCGACACCCCTGTGGGGCAAGCTCGCCGACCTCTTCTCCAAGAAGCTGCTGATACAGCTGGCACTGGTCATCTTCGTGGCCGGTTCCGCGGCGGCGGGCCTGTCCCAGAACCCGGCCATGCTGATCACCTTCCGCGCGGTGCAGGGCATCGGCATGGGCGGTCTGTCCTCGCTGGCGCAGATCATCCTCGCGGCGATGATCTCCCCGCGTGAACGCGGCCGGTACAACGGCTACCTCGGCGCCACCTTCGCCACCGCGATGGTCGGCGGCCCGCTGGTCGGTGGCGTCATCACCGACACCGACTGGCTCGGCTGGCGCTGGTGCTTCTACGTCGGCGTGCCCTTCGCCGTCGTCGCCCTGATCGTGCTCCAGCGCACCCTGCACCTGCCGGTCGTCAGGCGGAAGGTCAAGGTCGACTGGGCGGGCGCCTTCTTCATCACCGCCGCGGTCTGCCTGCTGCTGATCTGGGTGACCTTCGCCGGTGACAAGTACGACTGGCTGTCCTGGCAGACGTACACGATGACGGGCGGCGCGCTCGCGCTGCTCCTGATCTTCGTCCTCGTCGAGTCCAGGGCGAGCGAGCCGATCGTCCCGCTGCGGCTGTTCCGCAACCGCACCATCACCCTCGCCTCGCTGGCCTCGCTGTTCGTCGGTATCGCGATGTTCGCGGGCACGATCTTCTTCAGCCAGTACTTCCAGCTGGCCCGCGACAAGTCGCCGACCATGTCCGGTGTCATGACGATCCCGATGATCGCCGGTCTGTTCGTCTCGTCGACCGTCTCCGGCCAGGTCATCACCCGCACCGGCCGCTGGAAGGCCTGGCTGCTGGCCGGCGGTGTGCTGGTGACCGCGGGCCTCGGGCTGCTGGGCACGATCCGCTACGACACCGAGTACTGGCACGTCGCGATCTTCATGGCCCTGCTGGGTCTCGGCGTCGGCATGATGATGCAGAACCTGGTCCTGGCCACGCAGAACCAGGTGGACCCGAGCGACCTGGGCGCCGCCAGTTCGGTGGTGAACTTCTTCCGCTCCCTCGGCGGTGCCATGGGCGTCTCGGCGCTCGGCGCGGTGCTCAGCCACCGCATCACCCACTACGCCGAGGAGGGCCTGGCCGAGCTCGGCGTGCGGGGTTCCGCCGGCCACGGCGAGATCCCGGACCTCGACGCCCTGCCGGCCCCGGTGCGCACGGTCATCGAGAGCGCGTACGGCCACGGAGTCGCCGACGTCTTCCTCTACGCCGCGCCGATCGCCTTCCTGGCCCTCCTCTTCGCCCTGTTCATCAAGGAGGTCCCGTTGAAGACGAAGGGCGCGCTGGCGCAGGCAGCCGAGCGGGAGGCTCCGGCGGCCGCGGAAGCTCCCGCGCCGGCTGCCGCGCAGGAGCGGGTCCCGAGTTGGGCCGCCACCTCCTCCGACACCGAGACCGCTGCCGACGGCACGCGGCAGCTCGCCGCCGTGGCCACGGTGGCGCGGCCCGAGGTGTCCGCCGGAGGCGGTGTCCCGGTGCGCGGCTTCGTGCGGGGCGCGGAGAGCGCACCCGTGCCCCAGGCCGCCGTCACGCTGATCTCGCTGGCCGGACGTCAGCTGGGCCGGTCGGTGGCGCAGGCCGACGGTTCGTACGCGGTGGACGCGCCGGGCGCCGGATCGTACGTCCTGATCGCCTCCGCCGACGGCTTCCAGCCGCAGGCCTCCACGATCGTCGTGAGCGGCGACGAGCCGGTGGCGTACGACATCCTTCTCAGCGGCACGAGCGGCCTGACCGGTGTCGTCCGGACGGCGCAGGGCGGGCTGCCGGTGAAGGACGCGATGGTGATCGTCACCGACGTGCGCGGCGACCTGCTGGCCACCGCCGCCACCGGTGAGCAGGGCGAGTTCGGCTTCGCCGAGCTGGTGCCGGGTGCGGTGACCGTCGCGGTGAACGCCGCCGGGTTCCGGCCGCGCGCCCTGCCCGTCGAGATCGCCGGCACCGGGGTCACCCGGATCGAGATCGACCTGGAGGCCGGCGCCCAGGTCCAGGGCGTCGTACGGGCACCGCACGGTCCACTGGCCGACGCGCGGGTCACCTTGGTCGACGCGGCGGGCAACGTCGTGGGCACGGCGACGACGGGTCCGGACGGGGCGTACGCCTTCACCGACCTGGACGGCGGCGAGTACACGGTCATCGCGACGGGCTACCCGCCGGTGGCGACGGCGCTGACCGTCACCGGTCGCGGCGTCGACGACCACGACATCCAACTCGCCCACCCCGGCGAGTAGCAGAACCCCGGCCCGTGGCGAGTGGCGCGCTCTGAGCGGACGTGCGCCGCCGCCACGGGCCGGTTTCCTTGAGCTTGTGAGGAGTACGTGAGATGGGACTGACCGCGAGGATCCGTACCCGGGACGGATGGGCCGTGTCGCACGCGGTCGTCACGGTGACGGACATGACCGGAGCGCAGGTGCTGCGGGCGGAGGCGGACGCGGAGGGCACGGTACGGGACGTGAACCCCCTGCCCCCGGGGCCGTACACCGTCATCGTCACCGCCGTCGGCTACGCCCCCGCCGCCGCGACCGCGATCGTGACGGCGAGCGGCCGCGCGGAGGTCGGCACGGTGACGCTGGCCCGCCAGGGCGGCACGGAACTGCCACCGCCGGGCCCGTGGACCATCGACCCGGCGCACTCCACGGTCGCCGCCGTCGCCCAGCACCTGGGCATCTCCAGCGTGCACGGCCGGTTCACGGAGTTCTCGGGCTCGATCGAGATCGCGCCGGACGATGTGGCCAAGTCGCGGGTGGAGGCGGTGATCCGGGCCGGTTCGATCGATACGGGGAACGGGATGCGGGACGGGCATCTGAAGTCGCCGGACTTCCTGGATGCGGAGAAGTACCCCGAGATCACCTACCGGTCGACGGGGCTCACGGCGGCTTCGGGGAGCGACCGCTGGACGGTCCATGGGGAGCTGGGCATGCACGGCGTCGTACGTCCGGTGGACCTCGACCTTGCTTACCTCGGCACGGGAGCCGACCCGTGGGGCGGGACTCGGGCGGCGTTCCGGGCGACGGCGGAGCTGCATCGGGACGACTTCGCCATGAACTACAACGAGGTCGTGCAGGCGGGGGTCGCAGCGATCGGGACGACGCTCAGGGTCGAGCTGGACATTCAGGCGGTGCAGGGGGAAGTGCTGCCGCAGGCGTGAGGCGTGGGCAGTGTGTCGCCGCTCTTCGGCAGGCAGGCGGGCGGCAGGCGTTGTCAGTGGCGGGCCTTACGGTTTTGGCATGGAGCGAACCTCAGGTGCAGGGGTGCAGGCCTATTACGCCGAGTCGGCAGAACAGCTGGGGCGTGTCTACGAGAGCATTTCGTTCGAGTCGGTGCATGAGGCGCTGCTGGACCTGCTTCCGGACGCACCAGCGCGGGCGCTCGACGTGGGTGCGGGGACCGGACGTGACGCGGCCGCGCTGGCGGAGCGCGGCTTCTCGGTCGACGCGGTGGAGCCGGTGGCGGAGCTGCGTCGGGTGGCCGCACGGCTTCACGCAGACGCGGCGGTGACCTGGCGAGAGGCCGAGCTCCCGGACCTCCACGGTGTCCAGGGACCGTACGACGTCGTCCTGTTGTCCGCCGTGTGGATGCACCTCCCGCCGGAGGAGCGTCCGGCCGCGATGCGGCGCCTGGCCGAGCTGCTTGCTCCGGGCGGCACGTTGCTGATCACGCTGCGCCGTGGCGAACCTCCCGCGGACCGGCGGATGTTCGACATCCCGCCGGAGGAGGTCGCCGGCCACGGAGCGGAGGCGGGGCTGACGCTCCTGCGGATCGTGGACGAGGGAGCCGATCGGCTCGGGAGGGAAGCCGTGCGCTGGAACTCCGTGGCGCTGCGGAGGAAACAGGGATGAGCGGAAGCAGCGCCTTCTACGCGCAGGATGCCTCCGCGCGTACCTCGTGGCGGCTGGCCGTGCTCATGGGCGCCAACTCCCGGACGTACAAGTTCTCGCTCGGGGCAGCGGTGCTCGACGCGGCAGGACGCGGGCAACGGGAGATCCCGCTCGCCGAACTCGCGGCTCCGTACGCGCTGGAGCTGGCGCGCCGTCTCGGCGACGCGCCCCAGGCTCCGGAGGGCGCGGCCCTGCGTGACTCGGACTTCCTCACCATCGCCAAGGAGGAGCGCGCCGGAACATTGGAGGCCGGGCAGCCGACCGAGCGACTGCTCGACGCCGCGACCCGGTCCATGCCGACCATGGTCATGCAGAAGTTCCACAACCTGCGGGGCGGCGTCCAGGTGCCCCACCGCTTCTTCGAGCTGACGGGCGACTCACGCAAGCGCGTGGTGCGTCTCACCGACGACGCACTGTGTGTCGCGCGATCGGAACAGGCTGTCGGCCTGCGGACGGAACTCGACGCTCGGTGGAGCATCGTCGAGAGCTCCTTCGCGGCGGGCGTGGGGCGCAGCCTCATCGAGGACGGCGTCGCCGTCGACTGGGACTCGCTCAGGCTCACCGACAAGAAACGGCGCCGCTCCGTCACCAGGGTCGCGGACGCGCTCATCGGGTTCCAGCACGGCCGCTGCCTCATATGCGACGAGGTCGTCTCCCCGGAGCAGGCGGTGGCGGTCGATCACGTCTTCCCCTTCGCCCTCATGCGGCGCCTGCACAGCGTGCGGGCCTGGGCCGGTCCCGACCTCGACGCGCTGTGGAACCTCGCTCCCGCCCACGCCGCCTGCAACGGCGGCAAGAGCGACCGCCTGCCCCTCCCCGTGGAGGTGCACCGGCTGGCCCTGCGGAACGAAGCGATCATGGGCTCTCCGCATCCGCTGAGGAAGACCCTTCAACTGAGCCTCCGGCATGCGCTCGGTGGCCGTCGGAGCACGTCCTGGCCCGACTTCCTCCAGGCAGTGGGGGACCTGGCCATCTGAGCTGGGAAGGCACCGGGCCGGCCGTGGGTACGCCCGCCAGGGTCACGCTGAACGGGGTGGTCAGCCCCTACGCTGAGCCCATGGCACCGAACATCGCGACCAACACCCGCGTCTCGCTCGAAGAGTTGCTGGACTTCGTACGGCCCCGGCACCGCGCCGTTCTCCTCACCCGGCGGTCCGACGGCAGCCCGCAGGCCTCGCCGCTGACCTGTGGGGTCGATGACTCGGGGCGGATCGTGATGTCCACGTATCCGGAGCGGGCCAAGACGCGGAACGCGAAGCGGGATGCGCGGGTGAGTGTCCTGGTCATCAGTGACGACTGGAACGGGCCCTGGGTGCAGGTCGACGGGACGGCGGAGGTCGTCGACTCGCCGGAGTCCGTGGAGCCGCTGGTCGAGTACTACCGGAACATCGCCGGGGAGCATCCGGACTGGGACGAGTACCGGCAGGCGATGGTCAAGCAGGGGAAGTCGATCATTCGGGTCACTCCCGAGAAGTGGGGACCGGTGGCCACCGGTGGGTTCCCGGCGCGGCTGGTTCAGGGGGACTGAGCGCCCCGCTCAGGTGGCGCTCCGCGCCACCATCGCCTCGATGCCCGCCACCAGCAGGTCCAGTGCGAACTCGAAGTCCCGTTGCCACATCTCCTCGACCGTGTCGCCGCCCCGGGCCTCCATGAGCTCCGCCGACTCCTGGACGATGTCGGCGGCCTCCGGGGACTGCGTCACCGTGCTCATGGCGTGGCGGAAGTAGTCGTCGGGGGTCATTCCGAAGGCCGCGCTACGGGCGATGAAATGGCCCTCGATCGTTCCGAAGCCGTACACGAACTGGAAGACGGCGGAGATGGCGGCGACCAGGCCGTGCGCGGGCAGCCCCGTCTTGCGGATGATCTGCTGCACGAGGCGGGAGAAGGCGAGGCTGTTCGGGCCGATGTTGACGTACGTGCCGATCAGCGGCGACAGCCACGGGTGGCGGACCAGCAGGTCGCGGTACATCCGGGCCAGAGCGCGAAGCTGGTCCCGCCAGTCCTCGTCCGCCTCCGCGTCGGGCAGCGTCAGTTCGCCGAACGCGGCGTCCAGGGCGAGTTCGAGGAGGTCGTCCTTGGTGTCGACGTACCAGTAGACGGACATCGCGGTCACGTTCATCTCGGCCGCCAGCCGCCGCATGGAGAACTTGGCCAGTCCTTCGGTGTCCAGCAGCCGGACGGTGGCCGCGGTGATGCGGTCGCGGTCGAGGCCTGAGGGTTGTCCCCCGCCTCGACCGCCACGCCGGGGTCTGCCCTCCAGCCAGACGCTGGTACGCCCCGCTTGCCCGGCTTCCCTCACCATGGCGCACCTTCCTGGACTCCGCCGACTGATCAAGATGCTAGGCGGCAACGTCCCCAAAGCTCTCAGGCGAACTCTGCCCGCTCAGCCCGCCGCAACAACGCCGCTGCGACCAACCCGCCGGCCAGCACAGCCACGGCACCGACCAACTGACTGGTCTCCAGGCCGGAGGCGAACGCGTCCATGATCCGCCCCTTGTCCGCCTCGCCGTCCGCCGATGCCAGCGCCGCCGGCAACGAACTCGCCGCCACCGGAACCAGCGCCGCGAAACGGGAGTTGAGGACCGCCCCGAGCACGGCGACCCCGAGACCGTTTCCGAACTCGGCCAGCGTGCCGTTGATCCCGGCGCCCACCCCTGCCTTCTCCGGAGGTATCGCACTCATGATCGCGTGTGCCATCGCCGGGTTGGCGATCGCGCAGCCGACCCCGATCAGCACCAACCCGAGCAATGTCCCGGCATAGCCGCCGGAGGCCAGCGTCGCGATGGACACCAGGCCCAGCGACATCATCACCATGCCCAGCGCGATGGACACGGGCATGCCCAGCTTCGCCGTCCACTTGGCCGACAGTCCCGAGAAGTTCAGTACGACCACCGTCAGGGCCAGCGGAGCCGTCCGCAGGCCGGCTTCCAGCGGGCCGTATCCGAGTACGAACTGCAGATGCTGCGTGAGCAGGAACAGCGCGCCGCCCATCCCGAAGACGATCAGTACGGCGCCCGCGACGGCGCCCGTGAAGCGGCGGTCCCTGAAGAAGTGCATGTCGAGCATGGGGTACGGGATACGGGTCTCCCAGTACACGAAGGCGGCCAGGACCGACACCGCCACCGCCGCCGTGAGCAGCACCCGGCCCGACGTCCAGCCGTGCTCGGGGCCGGAGATGATCGCGTACACCAGCGAGCTCATGCCGATGGTGGAGAGGAGGGCGCCGAGCAGGTCGGGGCGGTCGCCCCGGGGGTTCTTGGATTCCGGGACCAGGGCTACGACGGCCACCAGGCCCAGCGCCACCACCGGCAGGTTGATCAGGAAGATCGCGCCCCACCAGAAGTGGTCGAGCATGAAGCCGCCGACCAGCGGGCCGGCCGCGAAGCCGAGGGCGTTGACCGCGCTCCAGATGCCGATCGCCTTGGGCTGCTCCTGCGGGGAGAAGATCTGCATGGCGACCGCGAGTGTCGTGGTCAGGAGCAGTGCGCCGCCCACGCCCATGCCGGCCCGCGCGGCGATCAACTGGCCGGTCGTATCCGCAAGTCCGGCCACCAGCGAGCCCACGCCGAACAGGGCCAGGCCCGCCAGCAGCATCTTCTTGCGGCCGTAGCGGTCGGCGGCGCTGCCCGCCGTGAGCAGCAGGCCGGACTGGACGAGCGAGTACGCGTTGATCATCCACTGGATGTCGGAGGTGGCCGCGTTCAGCTCGCGGGTGAGCGAGGGGATGGCCACGTTCAGGACGGTGTTGTCGAGCAGCACGGTGAGCTGCGCGAGACAGATGACACCGAGGATCAGCCAGCGTTGGGGGTGACCGCCCGGCGACTGGGCATTCGGCTGCGGCTGGGCCGGGGCCTGTTCCTGGGGGGACGTCGTCATGTTGTACACCGTAGAACACTTCCTATACGGCGTACAACGGAGATACGGGAAGGGGGCGGTGGCTCCAGGCCCCCGCCCCTTCCGCCCCTTCGGATGAGACCGTCAGCTGTCGCTCTTCGGCTGCGTCAGGTCGTAGAACGTGGTGCCGTCGATCGTCACCGACTCGAAGTTCTCCTGGACCCAGGAGCTGATCTGCGAGGAGGTGCCGTTGCTGCTGCGGCCCATACCGCCACCGCTGCCGCTCGCGATGAAGTAGTGGATCTTGCCGTCCGCCACGTACTTCTTGAACTCGGCCAGCGTCGGGGACGGGTCGGTGCCGTTGAAGCCGCCGATCGCCATCACCGGGTCGCCGGTGGAGAGCTGGTAGCTCGCGGCGTTCTGGGCGCCGATCGCAGCGGCCATCCAGGTGTACGAGTCCGCGTTCTTCTCCAGCAGTTCCTTGGCCTCGTCGCCGACGCTGGCGCCGTTGAGCAGGCCGCCCATGCCGCCACCGCCGCCCATGCCGCCGCCGTCGCCGGTCTGACCGCCGGGCATGCCCTGGCCCTGGGTGCTGCCGTTGCCGTTCTGCTGGCCCTGCTGGTTGTTCTGGCCCTGCTGACCCGGCATGCCGCCGCCCGGGAAACCGTTGCCGTTCTGCTGGTTCTGCTGACCCTGCTGGTTCTGGCCGGGCATGCCGCCCCCGCCGGGACCGCCGCCCATGCCGCCGCCACCGCCGGGGCCGCCACGGCCGCCCGCGACCGCGGGACCCGCGGTGACGATCGAGCCGGTGTGGCCCTCGTTCACCGTGGTGAGGGTGTACGCGGCCGGACCGGCCAGCGCGGCCACGAGGCCCAACCCGACGACGCCCATGGTCAGTTGGCGACCGAGCTTCGAGGCGAAGATCAGGCCCAGGGCAGCCACCAGGCCGCCGACCAGCACGACCCACTTCAGCCAGGGCAGGTAGTCGGAGGAGCGGTTGAGCAGGACGTAACCCCACGCCGCGGTGGCCGTCATCGCGCCGGCCAGGGTGAGCGACGCCCACGCCTTGTCGCGCTTCTCCCAGAGCAGTGCCGCGCCCATGCCGATCAGCGGGGCGACGTAGGGGGCGAGGGCCACCGTGTAGTACTCGTGGAAGATGCCCTGCATGTAGCTGAAGACCACCATGGTGATCAGCAGTGAGCCGCCCCAGACCAGGAACGAACCGCGCGTCACCGAGGTGCGCCCGGCCTTGCGCGTGGCCACCAGGCCCGCGACCAGGAGGATCAGCGCGGCCGGGATCAGCCAGGAGATCTGGCCGCCGATGCTGGAGCTGAACAGCCGGTCCCAGCCGGTCTCGCCCCAGTTGCCACCGCCGTTGCCGCCACCGCCGCCGACGCTGCCGGTCTCCTCGCCGTTGAGCCGGCCCAGGCCGTTGTAGCCGAAGGTCAGCTCGAGGAAGGAGTTGTTCTGCGAGCCGCCGATGTACGGGCGGGATGAGGCGGGCCACAGTTCGACGATCGCGACCCACCAGCCGCCCGAGACGACGATCGCGGCGAGGCCGGCAGCCAGCTGGCCGATCCGCTTCTTGACCGTCACCGGGGCGCAGACGCCGTAGACGAGGGCGAGCGCGGGGAGGATCAGGAAGGCCTGCAGCGTCTTGGCGAGGAACGCGAAGCCGATCGCGACACCGGCCCACACCAGCCACTTGGTACGGCCGTCCTCCAGCCCCCGGATGACGAAGTAGCAGGCCACGGCCATCAGCAGGGCCAGCATCGCGTCCGGGTTGTTGAACCGGAACATCAGCGCCGCGACGGGGGTGAGCGCGAGCACGGCGCCCGCGATCAGACCGGCCGCGGGGCTGAAGCGACGGCGTACGGCCGCGTAGACCACGGCAACCGTGCCGACGCCCATGAGGACCTCGGGGAGCAGGATCGCCCACGAGCTGAGGCCGAAGAGGCGGACCGACAGGGCCATCGGCCACAGGGAGGCCGGGGGCTTGTCGACGGTGATGGCGTTGGCCGCGTCCAGCGAGCCGAAGAAGAAGGCCTTCCAGGACTGGCTGCCGGCCTGGACGGCCGCCGAGTAGAAGGAGTTGGCGTAGCCGGAGGCGCTGAGGTTGTAGAGGTAGAGGAGGAAGGCGGCGAGCAGGAGGCCGAGGAAGGCCGGGCGCGCCCAGCGCGGGTCCTCGGGGCGGCCGCGCCACAGCCGTCGTACGAAGGGCTGCTTGGGTTCAGCGGCGCCGGGCGTCGGTGCGGCCGGCGTGGGGGCCGGGGGTGGGCCCCAGGTGGCGGGACTCGTGCCTCTGTCGTCGGTCGCCGGGGTCGTCGTCCGGTCGTAGTGGATGGTCATCGGGAGTCCCTCGAGTCGGTGTCGTGCGGGCGCACCGGCTGGAGTTGCACGGTGGTGTCCCGCCAGGTGCCGTCCGCGGCTTCACCGGCGCGGAACTGTGCGGTGTCGTACGTGTACCGGGGCGTGCGCTGCGGCAGCGGGCCGTAGTTCTGCGGGTACGGCTGGGTGTAGTACGTCGGCGAGGACAGGGTGTGTGAGGCGACCACTGTCGACGGGGTGTCCTGCCGGTCAGGGAAGACCCACGCCCGGAAGAGCAGGAAGCGCAGCACGGTCGCCGCGAGGTTGGCGGCGATCAGCACCGCGAGCTCGGTGGAGTGCGCGGGGTCGCTGCTGGCCGCGTTCAGGGCGGCGAGCGAACCGCTGGTGAGGGCGAGTCCGATGCCGAAGACGACCAGGCCCTGCGCCTGGTGCCGTACGGCGCCACCACGGCCGCGCACTCCGAAGGTGAGGCGCCGGTTGGCCGCCGTGTTGGCGATCGCGGAGAGGAGCAGGGCGAGCGCGTTGGCGATCTGGGAGCCGGTGAAGACGCGGAAGCCGCTGTAGAGGAGCAAGTAGAAGAGGGTCGACAGGCCGCCGACGACGCAGAAGCCGACGAGTTGGCGAGCCAGGCCCTTGGGTACGTCCTCGATCTCGCGGTCGCGCGGGTCGTCACCGAAGGGCCGGGTGAGCCGGTCGAGTGGGAGCGAGCCTCCGGCCAGGGCCTTGCCGACCCGCCATACGCCCTTGAGGTCGTCGGTCGCCGTCTTCACGATGTGGACGGTGGAGTTGGGGTCGTCGACCCAGTCGACGGGGACTTCGTGGATACGGAGTCCGGCCCGCTCGGCGAGCACCAGCATCTCGGTGTCGAAGAACCAGCCGGTGTCCTCGACGAGGGGCAGGAGCACCTGCGCGACATCCCGCCGTATGGCCTTGAAGCCGCACTGGGCGTCCGAGAAGCGGGCCTGGAGCGAGCCGCGGAGTATGAGGTTGTACGCGCGGCTGATGAACTCCCGCTTGGGTCCGCGGACGACCCGGGAGCTCCGGGCGAGCCGGGAGCCGATCGCGAGGTCCGAGTGACCGGAGATCAGCGGCGCCACCAGCGGGAGCAGGGCGTTGAGGTCGGTGGACAGGTCCACGTCCATGTAGGCGAGGACCGGCGCGTCCGAGGCGGACCAGACGGTCCGCAGCGCCCGGCCGCGGCCCTTCTGCTCCAGCCGGAAGGCCCTGACCTCCGGGAGCTCCGCCTCCAGCCGCCGCGACACCTGGGGGGTGGAATCGGTCGACGCGTTGTCCGCGATCGTGATGCGGAACGCGTACGGGAACGTGCGCTTGAGGTGATCACGCAGTCTCAGCACACACGGCTGGAGGTCCTTCTCCTCGTTGTAGACGGGGATCACTACGTCCAGGACAGGCGTACCGGCGTCGCCGGCCGGGAGGGGCTCCCGCGCCGGCAGGGTGCCGGGAGAAGAGTCGGTTCGCATGGCACCGACTTTCGTCAGGCGCCCTGTTCCGCCCATGTGGTGACGCTGTGCTGTGCCTGTGAGTGCTGTTGCCAGCTCATTTCGGGGCTCGGCGCAGTCGGGAGCGCAGGCAGCTGCACGGTGAAAGCGGTGCGTCCGGGCACGCTGTCGACGGTCACGGCACCGCCGTGCGCGGTGGCCACGGCCTGCACGATCGCGAGGCCGAGGCCGGTCGAGCCGGTGGCACGGGTGCGTGCGGAGTCGCCTCGCGCGAACCGTTCGAAGACATGCGGGAGCAGGTCCGGTGGGATGCCGGGGCCGTTGTCTTCGACGTCCACGCACAGCCAGGGGCCCCGCTTTTGGACACGGGCGGTGACCGTCGTACCGGGTGGTGTGTGGTTGCGTGCGTTGCCGAGCAGGTTGACGAGGACCTGTTGGAGCCGGGCCGCGTCCGCCGAGACGAGCGCGGGCTCGTCGGGCAGGTCGAGGCGCCAGTTGTGGTCCATGCCGGCCGCGCGGGCGTCGCTGATGGTGTCCACGACGAGCGGGATGAGGTCGGTCTGCTCGAACTGGAGGGGCCGTCCGGCGTCCAGCCGGGCGAGCAGCAGCAGATCCTCCACGAGGAGGGTCATACGCCCGGCCTCGGACTCGATACGGCCGAGGGCGTGCTTGGTGTCCGGCCCGACCTCTTCTCTCCCGCGCCGGGTCAGCTCGGCGTACCCCCGGATGGAGGCGAGCGGCGTACGCAGCTCATGGCTGGCGTCGGCCACGAACTGCCGTACCCGCATCTCGCTCTGCTGGCGGGAGTGCAGGGCGCCGTGGACGTGGTCCAGCATGCGATTGAGCGCGGCGCCGACCTGGCCGACCTCGGTGTGCGGGTCGGTCTCGGACTCCGGGACGCGTTCGCTGAGGTTGACCTCGCCGGTGTGGAGGGGGAGTTCGGAGACCCGGGTGGCGGTGGCGGCGACTCGGCGGAGGGGGCGGGTGGCTACGCCGACTATGACGGTGCCGGCGATACCGGCGGCGACCAGGGCGGCGGCGGTGACGCTGGCCTCGATGAGCATGAGGGTGTTGAGGGTGCCGGTGACTTCCTCGGTGGGGAGGGCGACGTAATAGCTGCCGTTGTCGCCCGTCTTGTACTCGACGCGGTACTCGCCGAGGGAACCGAGGTCGACGGTGTGCTTCTTGCCGTCCTGGGAGGCACGGTTGAGCGCCTCGATCTCGGCCTCGGTGAGGTCGTTGGCCACTCTCCCGCTGTAGTCCGTGCTGTTCTCGGGGTCCTTCTCACCGATCTTGGCGTCGGTGATGCTGCCGTTCCGCACCTTGGCGATGATCGTGCCGGACGGCTGCGGACCCCGCGTGACGAAGTCCTCGAGGTTGAAGGTCGGGCGCTGCTTGGCGACCGCGCCGCTCGAGTTGAGGTCGCCGCCGGGAGGCCCACCGAAGCCGACCGCCCGACCGACGGCCTCGGTCAGCTTGTCGTCCAACTGGTCGTACAGATGGGACCGCAGCGCAAGCGTCGTCACCGTACCGATCACCGCGCACACGACAGCGATCAGCACCAGGGACGCGACGACGAGCCGCGTCCGCAGGGTGCGCGGCTGCCCCGCCCACCTCTGCCGCTTCTGCGCACGCGGTCGCCGTCGCCCGCTCATGACGCCGCGGGCTTGATCAGGTAACCGGCACCACGCCGGGTGTGGATCATCGGCTCACGACCGGCGTCGATCTTCCGACGCAGATAGGAGATGTAGAGCTCGACGACATTGGCCTGCCCGCCGAAGTCGTACGACCACACGCGGTCAAGTATCTGGGCCTTGCTGAGCACCCGCCGAGGATTCCGCATCAGGAACCGCAGCAGCTCGAACTCGGTGGCGGTGAGGTGGATGTTCTCCCCGGCCCGCGAGACCTCGTGGCTGTCCTCGTCCAGCGTCAGGTCACCGACGACGAGCACGGAGTCCGACTTCCGGTCGGCGGCACCGGAACGCCGGATGAGCCCACGCAGCCGGGCCACGACCTCCTCCAGGCTGAACGGCTTGGTGACGTAGTCGTCGCCACCGGCGGTGAGCCCGGCGATACGGTCCTCGACCGCGTCCTTGGCGGTCAGGAACAGCACCGGCACGTCCGGCAGCTCACGCCGCAGCCGCCCGAGGACGGTCAGCCCGTCCATGTCCGGCAGCATCATGTCCAGAACGACGGCGTCGGGCCGGAATTCCCGCGCGGTCTGAACGGCACCCGTGCCGTCCCCCGCACTCCGGATCTGCCACCCCTCATAGCGAAGGGCCATGGACAGCAGCTCGGTGATCGACAGCTCGTCGTCCACCACAAGCACTCGGACGGGGCTCCCGTCCGGCCTCAGCAGTTCGGTGCGCCCCTGGGGCGAGGTCGTGGTCATGCTGGAAACAATGTCGGGGCCCTCTTAGAACACGCTTTCCGCAACCTGTGAATCTCCTGAGAAACGCACAGGAGACTCTTAGGGGGCGTCTGGGTGGTCGATACGGGAGACTCACCGTGGGGGCGGGCGAAGCGGAGGGGTCTGCAGTGTGGAACCCGCAGGTCAGCCCTGAGTGTCGGGGCCGAAGTGGACCGGGATGCACTGGTCGTGCAGCCGCGCGCTGGCGGCCGTGAAGTCGGCGGGGGTGACGGCCGCACAGCGCACGTTCAGATCACAGACAACGACTGGGTGGGCGTCGGACCGTCGGCGGCTCATGTGAACACTACGCACTGACGCCCCGGTCGATGTCGAGTTCCGCCCAGACGGTCTTGCCCACGGTGAGTTTCTCGACCGCCCACCGATCGGCGTACGCATGGACGAGGAGGAGCCCGCGGCCGAACTGGTCGTCGGGGTCGGCGTTGCGGGCGGCTGGGAGCCGTTCTCCTCGCGGGTCACTGACGGCGACCCGGAGCGCCTTGCCAGTAAGGGAACTCTCGACGCGGAAGAGGCGATCCCTGAGGCAGCCGTGCAGTAAGGCGTTGGTGCACAACTCGCTTGCCAGTAGGGAGGCGGCGTCGGCGAGGCCGGGATGGCCCCAGGCGAGGGCGAGTTGGGCGACGTGTCTGCGGGCGAGGGGGATGTTGCGGGGGTACGGGGTGTAGCTGGCGGTGTCGTAGCGGTCGTAGGCCTTGGGGAGTGGGGGAGGGCAGGAGTCGGTCACGGGGTCCTCCGGAGATACGGGAGTTGGGGTGGCTCCGCCGCGCTACGTCCATGCAGGCAGCACGGTGCACTTCCACCAACCACTTCACTGCGTTGTTCCTTGAGCACTGAAAGTGGCGAAGCAGTGATCCGCCCGCAAGCAGTCTGGAAGAAATATATCTTGAGGTTCGGTTGCATCGTCCCGACCAGGGGCGAAAGACTGGCGGTGGATCTGGGAGGTAACGGCCGTGACTGCAGACGAGTTCAGACGCGGAGGCAGCGTTTCGACAGTGCTGGCACGCAAGTTGGGAGGTGAGTTGCTGCGCCTGCGAGAGAAGGCCGGCTTGACTCAGCCCCAGGCCGCGGAGGCGCTGTCGGCAACCGCAGCGAAAGTCGCGAAGATGGAACGGGGATGGGTGCCGCTCCGCGACCCGGACATCCGCGCGCTGTGCGAGCTGTACGGCACGACCGATCCAGACGCTGTGGGACGTCTACTGAGGCTCGCCCGCACGGACCGCGAACGTCGTAAGGCAAAGGGGTGGTGGAACCAGTACCCGGGGCTCCGATCCCTCGTGGAGTATGTGGCCCTCGAGGACATCGCGACCAACGTCCGAACGTGGCAGTCGGCCATCGTCCCCGGCCTGTTGCAGACCGCGGACTACGCCCGGGCGCTGGCTGTCGGAAACGGCTCTTGGGAAGACCCGGACGAGATCGAGCCGTTCGTCGAGTCGCGGATGACGCGGCAAGGCCGACTGAAGGCAGAGAACCCGCTGGAGTTGTGGGCTGTCGTTCACGAAGGAGCACTTCGCCAACTCGTTGGTGGGCGTGAGGTCATGCGGTCCCAACTCGGCCACTTGATCGACGTGTCGCGGCAGCCGAACGTGAAGCTCCAGGTCCTGCCGTTCCTGGCCGGTGCCCACCCGGGCATGACGAGCGCCTTCACCATCGTGTCGTTCGCGGAACCCGGCGCGATGGACGTGGTCTATATGGACACGACCTCGTCTACGCTGTGGCTGGAGAGCGGGGAGGACGCAGTTCGGCACAACGACACGTTCGAGCGGATCGCCCGTGGTGGGCTTGCTCCTCGCGATTCCACCGAGCTGATTGAACGCATCCGCAAGGAGCTGTGAGCGTGCCGCACTTCGAGTTCGTCAAGTCCAGCTACAGCGGCGGCAACGCGGGTCAGGAGTGCGTCGAAGTCGCCCGCAACACCCCCGGCGCCGTCGCTGTCCGAGACTCCAAGGACACGGACGGACCGATACTCCAGCTCATACCCGGCGCCTGGACGGCCTTCCTTCGCCTGGTTTCACATCACCGCTGAAGCGCCCTTGGGCGAGGGCGGCACGTCACCGGTCCCGTCGGCGTTTCCGCTACTCGCCCGCTCGAACCCCTTGCTGTGCTCGACCCTGGCGATGTGCAGCGAGTAGCTCTCGTACCAGTGCGCACGCCCGTACGCCTTGGCCGCGCGGTGCTCCGCGTGGTCCCGCCACTGCTCGATGCCGGCGAGGTCCCTGAAGTAGGCAACGGTGATCGAGAGACCGCCGGGGGTGCGGGCGGAGTCCTCGCCGAGGAACCCGGGGATCCCTTTCACAAGTTCGCCCATGCGCTGGGCGGTCGTGCCGTACCCATCGTCGCTCTCGGTGCGGAAGGAGCTGAACACGACGGCGTAGTAGGGAGGGTCGTAGGCAGGAACGGGAACAGACACTGGAACAACAGGTGCAATACGGTGATCGCTCATGTCACCTACGGTCGGCTCCCGCACCCCGCGGCGTCCAGGTTCCTTACCGAAAGGGATCCCGGAGGGATCCAACTCTTTACCCTCACCGTTCCTTCTGCTCGCAGTCCACGGACTCTGGCCTGCCTGCAGGCGGCATGCTTACCGAAAAGGGATGTTGAGCCAGGGGCTGCCCGGCTCCGACATCAGGATTCGATGGACGGTGATCATGTCCTGGACCAGCTGCCGAACTTGTCGTTGTCGAAGTGCAGACAGCGGCCGAGGATGAAGCCGACGGAAAACTCCTGCCAGGACTTGTAGCAGCGGGCCGCGCGGTGCCCAGCTTCAACGACGGCCGCCTCCGCCTCCGACAACTCGCAGTGGCGCGTGCTCAGTCCCCAGCGCGCCATGCATGACGCCCGGCCGAGGTCCCAGGCGTCGCCGGAGGTGACGCACTGGCTCTCGCCAAGAATTCCGTCGGCCCGCATACGGGCCTCGTAGCGGGTGATCCTGCCGATGATCTGCTGGACGCGATTGACCCGCGCCTCGGTCTCGGCCTCGGAGACGGGCGCGGTCCTGGTGACGCCGTCTGGGGTGAGCACGGTCCCGCCCTCCGCACGCGCGCGTAGGACCCGGCCGGCAGCAGCGAGCCAGTGGCCGGTCTCGACATGGCCGCCGAAGTCACGGGCGATGGCACGGCGCAGGCCGAGGGCGAACTCCCAGACCGAGTTGGCGCCTTCGGTGGCCAGCAACGCATGCAGCTGTGCCTGCCACTCCCGGTAGCTGGTGACGCCCCACGACTTGCGCAGCATCTGGCGCTCCATGCGATAGCCGTTGCCGTGGTAGGCCAGCGCGTTCCAAGGTCGACCGTGATGGACGATGATGTGGGCGCCGCAGGCCAGTCCGTGGGCCACAGGTCCGTGCAGCGGGCCACCCACACGCAGGGTCCGCAGCGCCGGCTGGTCCGACGGGCCGTCGCCCCGCTTGGAGTACTGCGCCCAGGTGTGCGAGTGCGGCGGCGCGGCAGGCAGGAACGCCTCACATGGACTGCCCGGATTGATGACGATCACCGCAGGAAAGTTGGGCCTCCAGTCCTGCGCGAAATGCCTGAGCTCTCTCCAGTCGAAGACGCGGTGCGGCTCGGGCGCGGGCAGCATGCCCTCGGTATATACCGCCCATATCCTGCCGTCGGGGACCCGGGGGTCATGCCCGAACACGAAGTAGGTGTTCAGAATTTTGGCCTCCGCCTTTTCCCGCAGGACCTCGAAGTACAGCCGGTTCCGCGCAAGCGTCGCGAAGTAGGCCGGCCAGCCCTCACAGGACTTGGCTTCGTAAAGCGTCTGCTCTACTTCGGTCGGTGGGGTCCAGGAGGATGGCGTGGGAAGGCCGAAGCCAGCGGGCGGTGGACCGAACGACATGAGAATATCTACCTCTTTATGCCCGCTGAAAAGTGGGCCTTTTTGCTTTCAGCTCAGGTGGGTCTCACCAAAGATGATGAGGTCGTCCATGCCCGGGTACCACAGGTCGTCAATTCGATCGAGAACCGCACTGTATGCAACTGTCGCAGCTATGCCGTCTGCGGGCCACGCGACAAGAACCTATTGGCCGACATCCTCGACTTTTGAACGCATGGCGCTACTCAAGTCGCCCGGATCAAATTCCGAGACGCCTAGGGAGATTTCCGCCTTCCTACGGAGCGCGATTAACCCCGCAAGGGATCCACCCACCACCTGGAGGAATTCATTGAAAATTTCCGAGCTTGCGCGAGACCCCATTGAGTCCAGCGTTTCTTTGAGATGTGGAGGCATTTAATATCCCTTTAGGTGATCTCGCGGGATAACTTTCCCTAGTTCCCTACGGTGACATTCCATGGCTACCCTGCCATGGCGGCCAGCCGATATACCGTTAGCCGGGGCGGAGGGGCTGTCTCCGGGAACCAGTTACGGGCACACGTACCCCTTCCTCGTTCCCCTAGGCCCTTTCGGTTGTGGACGCAAGCCACCATAATGAAACTCGGCCTCAATTCAGCCGATTGGTTTGCCAGGGAGGGCGTCAAGGCAGTCGAACAGATTGCGCACCATTCCCGAATCTAGCACTCTGCGATAGCGGCGCTTTTTTCGCGCACAAATCGATACTCGGCCGACAGAGTCCATCAAGTGATGTCCATTCCATCACTCACACTGCACGCATAAGCTGGATAGTGTCAGCAGAATTGTCGGCAGGGTCAATGCCAAAAATTTCGGTCCTCCAACGAGAGTTCGACAATCGCCTCATTCTGCACTTGCTCAAGGTCACGAATATAGGGTGCGACATTCGGATTCTTGGTGCAGAAAGTAACATTGGCTGTCATCGTGTCGTCGTTGACCCCACCCAATGAGAGGGAAATGTAAGCCATCACTTCCTGGTCACCGAAGTACTTACTGGCCTCACAAAGGGCGCCGAAAGCGTAAGAGAGGCACCTTCTAAGCAGAAGAGCTGTTCGTTCTGGCTCGGCCGTAGGCATGTCGCAATCAACAATTCCTCGACCATTGATTGACGCTTCCTCCTGAAGTACGTCGAAATAGGTGTAGGTGACTTCCGGGATCAGCGCTGTCAGGACACGAGCTCCGTTTGGCGTGTACGACCACCCCGCTCTCTTGACCTCCAGGAACATGGCTGGAATGTCTTCATCTCCAAGGCTCGAAATTGGGAATTCAGTGAGCAGCTTGGACATTCTTTGATTTGTTCGCATGGTCATACTTCGCCGAGCGCTGCGAGCCCCTTTCTGATTGCCCCAGTAAATCCAGGCTTGCCGCCTACGGCCTTCTCGACCGAACGGACTCCCCAATCTGTATACCCGAGAAGGCTCACTGGTCCCCGATATTCCAGTTGAGCGGCAATTCCGCCTCACAGAAGACGCAGAAAAAATAGGAATCCTTCACCAGATTACGTTCGGCACAAGTGGGGCACAGGCGAAACGTAAAGGTTTCAGTAAAACCTGAAGGATGTTTAATTCCAAGACGTCTTAAGGAATACTCCACCGCCACCCAAGAATCGATGCCCGGGCAGTAGCCAGTCGAGTGATTATTTACGCTGGACACCTCCCATTCTCCCAAAGGTCTTGCGAAGGAGATTTCGCCCGCGCTCAAAACTGCTCCGCCTGCTGCACATGCGACGTGCTCGCTCCGGCGAGGCGCCAGTCGAAGAGTCCTGTCCAGATCAATCGTGAATGTGAATGGCTCGCCTTGATCGCCTTGCGGCTGAGCATTGATCCACGAGCCCAGTTCGCGAAGGGTGAAAATGCGGGCCCCCTCAGAACTGTCACCCACCTCCTCCTTTATGCTTTGAGGGCCAACATAGCGATACGATCTGAGCCTCGGAGCAGTCACTGCAATTCCTTCAGTGGTGCAGGAATACCGGATCCCCATGCCTGCCAGCCCGTGAAGAATAAATGCTCAGTCAAAACAGGACCGTATGGTCCAGTTGACACGCACGTACGGGCAATCTGTGCCAATTCTCTCAGAATGGACTCAATTCCCTGATCCTCCTGCGATTCAGGGAGCTTCGACCAGCAGCCAACCCAGGCAGCACTAGCCGGCTCGGTGGTCCGCACGCAGACCCAGACGCGTTCGGGTTGCTCGACGTCTCCGTGGAATATTTCCGCCATCATGCGAAAAGGGCCACCGAGAGGGACCTGGTTCATGCCGATCACCTCCGTATGGCAAATTCTATAAGAACACCGGGATCCATCTCTCCCGTACCTATTCTACGCACGATCTCCGCAGTTCGATGATGCCCGCCTGTAATGTGTATTTCAGATCCGGGATATTGAATTGAATCTTGAGGGCCCCAGTCCCGGAATCCGCTGATTGGGTCATCTCCCTGTGGTCCGCCGAACCGCAGCAAGTCATCATTGGACAGGTTTCTCACTCCTCCATGTCCAGCAACGTCTCCACCGTACATCTGTGCATCGGTGAGTGGATGACTTGCGATCCTGTGCTCTACCAACTCACCGGCGCGGACATAGAACCTGTCAAGGCTCGGGTGAACCGGTACCTCTGCAAGGTGGGCGTTAGGGGCACATGGTGCGAGCCCGAGCGGGTCGGTCCTGGTATGAGGGTTATGGACGTATGTCGTTGAGTTCGGTGCGGGTTCGAGACCCAGAGGATCGGGGGTGAGGTAGCGGGCGGTTTCTGGTTCGTAGTGGCGGAAGTAGTTGTAGTGGAGGCCGGTTTCGGGGTCGTAGTACTGGCCGGGGAAACGGAGAGGCGTGTAGGTGGTGCTGTTTGCGCCCCAGGCGGTGGTTCCCCACAGGGTGCTGCGCGTGCGCCAGGCGATGTCGCCATGCTCGTCGATGAGTTCGCTGGGGGTGCCGACAAGGTCGGTGATGATGGTGAAGAAGCGGGAGTCGATCTCGTCCTGTGAGGCGTCAGCTGCCGCGATGCGTTCCGTCTGGGAGATCGGGCTCAGGCCTCGGTGGTCCCAGGTGAGGGTGACCGGGTGGGGCAGGTCGGCAGACTCCGTGGTCTGTTCGCAGAGTGTGGTGCCGTCCCAGGTGAACGTCACCCGCTCGATGACCGTTTCGCCGTCGTCGGCGAGGCGGAGTTTGGCCGTGCGGCGGCCCAAGGGGTCGTAGGTGTAGTGCCAGCGGGTGCCGTCGGGGGTGGTGACGGCGGTGAGGCGGTCCTCGGTGTCCCACTCGTAGCGCCAGGTGTCCGGCTTGCGGGACAGGCGGGTCTTCTGGCGGAGGGTGATGCGGCCGAGGGCGTCGTGTTCGTAGCGGACGTTGCCCGCGCGGGTGATGCGGGTGCCCACGTAGTCGCGTGTGCCTACCGCCTCCTGGCCGGGGTGGTTGGCCGGCCAGGACGCCTGTGTCTGGTTGCCCGCCTCGTCGTAGGCGTACCGCTCCGTCCAGTCCGCCGCGTGCACCGCCGTCACCCGGCCTGCCGCGTCCAGGTCGAAGCGACGGGAGCCGGACAGGTGGTCGTCGATGCCGGTCAGGTTGCCGTCGGCTCGGTAGGTGTACGCC
Source organism: Streptomyces sp. NPDC051243 (assembly GCF_044455405.1). Classification (NCBI taxonomy): domain Bacteria; kingdom Bacillati; phylum Actinomycetota; class Actinomycetes; order Kitasatosporales; family Streptomycetaceae; genus Streptomyces; species Streptomyces sp. NPDC051243. The sequence goes on from NZ_JBITES010000024.1 coordinate 143,005, forward strand.
CGGGACTGGACCGTGCGCTCGCCAGCACCGGTCACCGTCTGGGACGTCAGGCGGCCGAGTTCGTCGAAGGCGTGCTGGAGGGTGACCGTCTCGCCGATGTGGCGGGTCAGTTCGCGGCCTGCCGCGTCGTAGGTGAAGTCGATGGCGCGGCCCGACGCCACCATGCCGGTGCGGCGGCCTGCCGCGTCGTACGACCACGTCGTCGTCGCGCCTGTTGGAGTCGTACGGCCTGTTCGGCGGCCCATCTCGTCGTACGTGTACGTCAGTTCACGGCCGTCGACCGTCTCCGATCGCACCCGTCCGACGCGGTCCCGCACCACCGTCAACGTCGTGCCGTCCGGGCTCGTCGCCTGGGCCAGTTGGTCTTTCGTGTCGTATGCGTACGTCGTTACACGGCCCGCCGCGTCCTTGCGGGTCACCCTGCCCAGTTCGTCACGTTCGAAGGTGACGGCCTCGCCGAGCGCGTTGGCACGGGCGGTCAAGCGACTTGCGGCGTCGTAGGTGTAGGTGAGCGTGCGGTCGTCGAAGTCCGTCTCCGCCACCAGGCGTCCGGCCGCGTCGTACTCGTAGCTCCAGGTCAGGCCCTGCGGGTTCGTGACCTTCGTCAGGTTTAGTTCGGTGTCGTGGGCGAACTCGTAGCGGACGCCGTCCGGGCCCGTGCGGGCCGTCATCAGGTCGAAGTGGGTCTATTCGTAGTGGGAGACGGCGCCCATGGCGTCGGTGTGGCTGGTGCAGTTGCCTTCGCCGTCGTAGGTCCAGGATTCCGTGGTGCCGTCGGGGGCCGTGCGGCGGGAGGGGCGGCCCTCGACCGTCCATTCCAGGCGGGTCACCGCGCCTGTCGGGTCCGTGATCGTGACAGGGCGGCCGAAAGTGTCTCGTTCGTAGCGGGTCACTGCCCCCAGCGGGTCCGTGATCTCCAGGGGGAGGCCTGCCGGGTTGCAGCGGACCGTGGTTGTCGCGCCTGTCGCGTCCGTGACCGTCGCCAGGTGGCCGCGGTCGTCGTAGGTGAAGTGGGTCGTGGTTCCGGACGCGTCGGTTACGGCCGTGCGGTTGCCGAAGGCGTCGTACTGCTGGGTGACATGGGTGCCGTCGGGGCCGGCTATGGAGACGGGCAGGCCCTGGTCGTTGTAGCCGATGCTGGTGTAGCGGCCGTCGGGGCGGATGGCCAGGACCGTGCGGCCTGCCTCGTCGTATGCGTGGCTGATCGTGCGGCCGAGGGGGTCGGTGATCGTCAGCGGGCGGTCGTAGTGGTCGTATGTGGTGTGGGTCGTGGCGCCGTCGGGGCCGGTCTCGGCGATCACCTGGAGGTCGTTGTTGACCTGGTAGTGGGTGCTGTGGCCCAGGGAGTTGGTCGCGGTGATCGTGCGGTGGCCGGTGGCCGGGTCGATGTCGCCGTAGGTGAAGGTGTTGCGCAGGTGGCCTGCGTCGCCCGATTGGGAGGTGCAGCGGCCCTCGTCGTCGTAGACGTAGTGGTAGGACGAGTTGTTGGTGTCGGTCCAGGCGGTTATGCGGCCCAGACCGTCGTTGGTGAAGCGGGTCGGGAGGCCGGAGGAGTTCGTCACTGCCGACAGGTGGCCCTGGTCGTCGTAGCCGAAGCGGACCAGTTCGGTGTCGCCGCCGTCGGCAGCCCCGTCGCCAGTCCCGTCGGCCAGGCGCAGGGCGGTTATTCGGTCCCCGGTCGTCTCGATCTTGAGGTGGTAGCCCGCCGAGTGCACGATCGCCGTCGGGGCGCCGCCGTCGTGGTCGTACTCGAAGGTGAGCCACTGGCCGGAGCGGTCGGTGATCTGTTCCAGCAGGGCGATGCCGTTGCCGTCGCCGCCCGGGGCCGCGAAGTACCAGGTGCGGCCGGAGGCGGGGTCGGTGACGGTGTAGTCGCCGTAGGCGTCGATGGTCAGGGGGTAGGGGGCTCCGGCCAGGGGGAGGGTGGGTACGCCGGGCGCGGGGTGCGGGTAGGCCAGGAGCGAGCCGTCCTCGCGGATGCAGATGACGCCCTCGGCGTCGATCTCCAGGCGCTGGTCGGCGGTGGAGGTCCACTTCGGGCCGAACCAGCGGCCCGCCTCGTAGGACGACTCGAACTGGCGGGTGAAGGCCAGCGGCAGTTTGGCGGGCAGGGTCACGTCGGTCTGCGGCAGTGACATCCGGCCGGTGGCCATGTCGATCGGGTCGCCGCCGAACAGCTTGCACCACAGTTGCCTGGCGGTGTTGCGGATCGATGTGGTCACGCTGTTGCGCGCCCCTGCCGTCGCCGCGCCCTTGGCAGCCCCCCGCGCCGCACCACGCGCCGCACCCGTGGCGCCCTTGCCACCGATCAGGTTCGAGGCGAGGTAGCCCATCGCGTCGGCCGGGTCATCGCCCCAGCCGCTGCCGATGATGGCCTTGGGCAGGCGTTCGGGATGGGCGGCGGTGCTCACCAGGCCGGCCAGCACCATGTTGGCGTTCTTCTCGTACTCACCGGGGTGGGTGAGGTTGTACGGGTCATACGGGTTGACCATGCGGACCAGCTGCACCGCGTCCGCGGCGCCCTTGAGGAAACCACCCACGACGTGGGCTTGGTTCAGCGTGGTGCTCACGACGGCGTCCACGACGTCGGCCTTCAGCCGTTCGGTGAACTCCGGCTTCGGCGGGGCCGTCTCCAGGGCGTCGGC
>NZ_JBITES010000025.1:0-131228 GCF_044455405.1 Streptomyces sp. NPDC051243
CCCCGCACGAAGCCGCGCACCGGGACACCGCCTCCGGCGGACACCTCGGGCCGCGGGCCCGGGGGCCCGCCGGGGGGGGGGGGGGGGGCGGCGGCCCCGGGGGGGGGGGGGGGGGGGGGGGGGGGGGCGCGCGGGGCCCCCCCCCCCCCCCCCCCGCCAATGCACGAGCCGCAGGTACGGGGGGAACCCCGGCTCTGTGCGACGGCCGATGACCAGTCGGCTCACTCAGTTCAGCGCCACGACGGCCGAAAACGTCACTGCTTTCGCCGAGAATTTCTCCGGGATTTTTCCTGGGCCGCAAAACCGCAGGTCAGCGGCGTGTGACAGGAGTGAGCGTGGGTGACTCCGAGCGGTGGGTCCGCTCAGAGCATGCTGTACGACGGGCTCGGCACCAGGGACGTGGGCGGTTGGACGGCGTCCGGCAGGAGGCCGGGCACGGTGGACGGGGCCTCCGCGGCGCCGTCCGTGCGGTGGGCGTTGCCGCGGCCCTTGCCGGGCGGGCGGTCCTCGTCGCCCTTGTCCTTGCCGTCGTCGTCCTTGCCCTTGCCGTCGTCGTCACCCTTGCCCGCGTCCTGACCGTCGCCACCCGTGGGTACGTCGCCCGTGGCGCGCGTGCTCTCGCCGGCGCCGGTCAGCACGGTCTTGCAGTAGTTCCACACCTGGGCGGAACTGCCCGCCGCGCCTTCCAGGGCACGGCGGCGGTCGCGGGGCAGTTCCTTGCCGTCGCGCATGTCGCGGCAGGACTGGACGGTGTTCCACCAGCCGCCGGTCGGCCGGTCCTGTTCGGCGCCCGGTGTGCCGCGGTCCGTGGCGGGGCCACCGGGGCCGGGGTCCTGGCTGGTGCCGGATCCGGTGGGGCCGCTCGACGTGCCGTCGGGGGTGGGCTCGTCCTGCGCGCCGATCTCCGGCGAGGGCGAGACGAGGGGACGCTCCGGGGGCACCGCCGCCGAGACCGTGGCGGCGGGGCGAGCGGGCTCGTCCTCGCCGAACGGCGTCCGCAGCACTCCGGTTCCGGCCGCGACCGCGACTCCGCCGACCATGCCCACGGCCAGCGCGGCGGCGAGGCCGAGCCGCAGGGGACGGCCCCAGCGGGGGCGACGGGCGGCGCGGCCGGAGACGGCGCCGATCCGGACCAGTCCGACGTCGGAGGTCTGGGCGGCCCGGGCGCCGGAGCCTTCGCCGGCGGTCTCGAAGGCCTCGTCCCGGTTCGCGCGGGCCGCGCGGAACGCCGCCAGCGCGGCGGTCTCCCCGGGGAGTTCCACGCTGCTCAGCGGGGGTTCGGCGGTCAGCGCCTCAAGTGTCTTGGCGAGCTGTTCGGCCTGGTCGCGATGGGCCGCGTCGACAGCTTCGAGTGACTCTCCGCGCAGCAATCGCTCCGCCGTTTCGCGGTCCAGCCACCTGTACTGCTCGTCGGCCATCACACATCCTTCTGCGTCCGCGAACGCATATGCGTCACACTCGCAGACGTCACCGCGCGGTCGCGGGTTCCTCGCTGGGGAGGCAGGGCGTCGAGCACCCCGGCCGATTCCGGATCGTCGCCGAGCAGCTCGGCCAGCCGCTTCAGACCCCGGTGCGCGGCGGTCCGTACGGCACCCGGTCGCTTGCCCAGCGTCTCCGCGGCCGTCTTGGCGTCGAGCCCCACGACCACGCGCAGGACGACCGCCTCGGCCTGGTCCTGCGGGAGCCGCGCGATGAGGGAGAGGGTGCCGTCGGTGGCCAGCGCCTCCATGGCCTCGCCCGCGGTGTCGGACTCGGCGGCCCTCCCGGTGAGCTCCGTCTCGTCGCCGCCGATGGCGGGGCGGCGGCCGCGCATGCGTATGTGGTCCAGCGCGCGGTTGCGGGCTATTCGGGCGGCCCAGCCGCGGAAGCGGTCGGCGTCCCCGCTGAACCGCTCCAGGTCACGCGCTATCTGCAGCCATGCCTCCGAGGCGACGTCCTCGGCGTCGGGGTCGCCGACCAGCGTCCGCACGTACCCGAGCAGCCGCGGGTGCACCGAGCGGTACACAGTCCGGAAGGCGGTCTCGTCCCCGTCCTGTGCCGCAAGCACCGCGGCGGTCAACTCCGCGTCGTCCCCCAGCACCTGCTGCGCGCCCTTCTGCGCCTAAACCGGCACCGCTCTCGCGGACCGGGTTCTCGCCGTCGTGGTTGCTCAAATCGATGGTTGCGGTCTTCAAGACCGCAGGTCTTGCGGTGGTCTCGTCTCCTCCGCTGTCGGCGCGAATGGCACGTTACGGCCTGAAACCGCTGCTCGTCCATGTCCGTACAACATGCAACTACCTGGGAACCCGCGTTCCGTCCGGCCAGGTGTGACACAAAACGCAGTCTCGGCGCTGTAGAGAGTACGGGCCGCTGCGCGGCCCGCACCGCGCGACGGCCGGGGCCTCTCCTGTGGGGGGTGGCGGCCCCGGTCGTCTCCGCGGTTTACCCACTCTGACCTGGGGCGATGCGCGGAATCGGTGACCACCGTGGTCAACGCGTGACCAACCGGCCGGATGCCTCGTGTGATCCTGTCCAGCACTAGGCACTGAACCGTCAGATGCGGCTCTGGAGTCTCTTCGACTCGGCGCTCACCGTGCTCGGCCATGGCGCGGTCCGGCCGGTGAGCCTTTTCCAAACTGATGTGACCGACCGCGAGTCCGGCTGTCCTGCGCAAGGACGAAGCCGCCAGGCAGCAGAAGATCGGAACACGGTAGCGGCGGCTTTCCGCCGCACGTCAGGTCCTGCTCGCCTGATCCACCTGGGGTGTTTGCCGCTCCATACCGGAAGCCGTCAGACCCCAGACCATCATCAACGGCCGAAGGGCCACCGCGGCAGCCTGAGGCGGGGCTCGCCAAGAACCCTGCGCACCATGTCCTTGGAAATGTCGTGGCGGCCCCGGTTGTAATAGATCCCAAGCTTCAGCACAAGCCCTGGCTGGGTCAACTGCCGTAGAGGGCGGGCAGGTCGACCAGGAGGAGGTCGTCACGACGATTGGCCAGGTCGACCAGGTCGGGATAGAAGCCGTACAGGGAGTACAGGGCCAGAGTGGTGGCAGCGGTGTCGTACCCCTGATCAGCGAGCAGGCCACGGATACGTTCGAGGCGCTCCAGGTCACCGGTCCCACGACGGGCGGCGGTCACCTTGGCTTCGCCCAGCAGCGCGATCCTCGCGCGGGGGGCCTGCGGGCGCTCGCCGGCGGCCAGGGCGATGACATCGATCTCGTGCTTGGTCCGGGCTGCCTGGTCGGCGACCTCGGTGGTGCCGACCGGGCCGGGCAGTCCACCGGGCAGCAGGGTGTGGGCGTAGCGGCGGGTGAAGTCGCGGGCCAGGTCCTCAAAGTGCGGTCCGAGGATCTTGGAGTTGAAGGTCGGGGCGGCCTGCTGCCAGACCTGCTCGGCGAAGCCCTGCTCCACCGCGGCTGCCTGCGGGAGGGTAATGAGCTGATTGAAGCGGATGAAGGGGTCGGCGAGGGTGATGACGGGGTGCTTGGAGCGGAGGATGTCCTGCTCGCGCCGGATGTAGCCGGTGGATTCCAGGACCCCGAGGGGGTGAGCGACAGCGTTGCGCGGACGCTCCAGAGCGGCACCGATCTTGCTGGGCGTGGTGGCGCCGTTCGCGATGGCGGTGAGGATGTCGTAGTACAGCGTGTGCTGCGTGATCCTAGGATCCTCGCGCAGCAGGTACTCGGTTTCGGTGCGCGAGTACACCGCCCGGCCCGGATCGAGCAGTGTCCGGGTGAGCCACGTGTCGAAGCCGTCATCCGGATGCGGTCGGCCCGCCACCGGCCGGTAGCCGGGTGCCCCGCCAAGGACCGCGTGCACCTTCAGCGCCGTCAACGGGTCTGCGATCTGCCAGAAGTCCCGGCTGTCCCGGTAGTCGAAGGCACCTAGCCGTAGATCGACCACGGCCCTGCCCCGCAGCGGCTTGGTCCCCGAGAGCAGTTCGTGCATGACGCTCATAGCGGAACCGCACAGGATCAGCCGGGGCCCCGGCCCAGCACCAGGCTGAGCGCCGCGCTGGCGTTCGTCGTAGAGCTGCTGCAACAGACCCGGGATCTCAGGCGAATGCTGGAGCAGGTACGGCAACTCGTCAATCACCAGAAGCGGATGCGCCGAACGGGCCGTCACATCAAGGGCATTGGACAACACGTCACGCCAGTCGGTCAGGCGCAGACTGCCCGGCCTCAGACCGGCATGCGTGGCAACCGCGTCACTGAACCGCTGGATCGCAGGCAGCCGCCCCTCCTCCCGGACCGCTGTGACGTACAGGCCGCCGACTTGCTCGGACAGGGCCTGAAGGAGGTACGACTTCCCGTGCCGCCGCCGCCCGGACACGATGCCGAGCCGCATCGCCGGGTCCGGATCGGTGAGGAACTCTGCGAGCAGATCCCACTCCCGGTCCCGGTCGACCACGTCGTCCGGCTTGGTGGGCAGGCTCTTTCTCACACGTCCTCCAGCACATCAACTGCGTCGAACTACGTCTAAGTCTACTTCGACAGATATCGACCTACTGGAATTCTTCTCCGAGCACGATCATTCCGACGGCCGGCAGTGGCCGCCCCTGACCGCTTACTGGTCACGTGATTCTGGCTGTTCCTGACCGCTACTGGTCACGCGCTGCGGCGAGACAGCAAAGCACCTGGTCAGAGGCCCTTTATGCCGTTACCGGGCCGGGGGTGGCGGCCCCGGTCGTCCCGCGAACAGCCGCGCTGACCGGGCATTGACCCAGGCGCGAGACGCCCGAGGCCGAGGAGCCGGGCGGTTCCCGACGCGAGCTGCAGTTCCCGACGCGCGCTTGCGAGCCCCTCCCGGCCGACTGCCGCGGTTCGTCGACACCGCGGGCAGTCAGCGGTGTCGTCATCTCGGCACTGAGCCGGTGGGGGCCGCCTCGACCCGGGACCGGTGGCCGTCGCATCGGTCGGGAGTCGCTCTTTGCGTCAGTTCTTCTTCCCCGTCTCGGCGCTGGTGCCGGACCCGCTCCCGGCGGCCGCACCAGTGCCGGATCCGCCCGTGCCCGATCCGCCCGTGCCCGATCCGCCGGCGTTCGATCCCCCCGTGCCGGACTCGCTCGTGCCGGACCCACCGGTGCCGGACCCGCTCGCACCGGACTCACTCGCATCGGACCCGCTCGCGCCGGCCCCGCTCGCATCCCTTTGGTCCTGCCCGTTGTCCGCCGCACCGTTCGGGTCGGCCGTCCTGCCCGGCGCATCCGCAGCCGCCGCCAGTTGCTGCGCACAGTAGGCGGCGACCTTGTCCGCGCCGCCCGCCTCGGTGACCAGCCGCTGCCAGGCCGTCGAGTCCAGGGCGCTGCCGCGGCCGTCGACCTGCTCATAGGCGCGGCACTTGGCCTCGGTGTCCTGTGCGGTGGCCGGGTTACCGGGCTTCCCGGAGGAGGTGCCGGGCTCGGCGGAGGGGTTGGCGGCCGGCCGGTCGGGGGCGCCGGCCGTCGGAGTGGTACCGACCTTGTCGTCGGGGGAGGCGTCCGGGGTGTCCGACGAGCCGATCGCCGCGAAGGCCACGCCGCCGAGCGTGAGGCTCGCGACGAACAGGGAGAGCGCCGTCTTCACCGAGCGGGCCAGTCGCCGTTGCTCACGGGGCCGCCAGTCGTCCCGGCGCCGGGTGCGCGCACGGTGTGCCCCGGCGTCCCGGGCGGCCCGGAAGGCGGCCACGGCACGCTGCTCGGCCTCGTTGTCCACGCGGTGCCCGCGCAGCACGGCGGCGGAGAGCAACGCCTCCAGCGCGGCGCCGTCGAGCGCCACGGCCGGGCCGGGCGCGTGCTCGAAGACCCGGCCGGACGCGTGGTCGGCCTGGTGACCGGCCCCGTGGCCATGGGCCATGCCGTCAGGGTGCACACGCCGACGGCCGGTGGACCCACCGCCGCTCTGCTGTTCACCCATGTCCGCTTCCCGTTCCTGTCCGACCTGATGTGTAGGGGCCTACGTGATGCACGCGTCGTATGTGATCTACGTAACCTGTGTGACCGCTGTGACTGACAACCTCGTAGAGCCTGTACGTTCCCGACGCCCCGTACGACTCACCGCACACACCGCCTCGCCTCAACGAGGCGCCGTTGTGCCGTCCTGGCCACCGCAGTCGCCCGCACTGTTCATTTCGATTCCCCCAGCGTCCGGGGGCCGTCTTCCGTCACACCTGCGACGCCCATCTGCTTGGCCAGCCGCTTCAGCCCGCGGTACGCGGCCGTCCGCACCGCGCCCGGGCGCTTGCCGAGGACGCGTCCGGCGGCGGGGGCGTCCAGGCCGACGACCACCCGCAGCAGCACGGCCTCGGCCTGGTCCCTCGGCAGCCCGCGGACCAGCTCCAGGGCCTGCTCGGTGGAGATCGACTCCAGAGCCTGGTCGTGCGTGCTGTGCGGGCCGGGCATGTCCAGTACGTCCTGTTCCAGCACCGACGACCGGGGCCGCGCCTTCTGCCGGCGCAGATGGTCCAGCGCCCGGTGCCGGGCGATGGTCGCGCTCCAGCCCCGGAACCCGGCTCCGTCACCCTTGAACCGGCCGAGGTCGCGGGCGATCTGCAGCCAGGCGTCGGACGCCACGTCCTCCGCGTCGTCCCCCACCAACCCCCGCAGGTATCCGAGCAGTTGCGGCTGGACCAGCCGGTACGCGACCGTGAAGGCGGCCTCGTCACCCTCCTGGGCCCGCGCGACGGCCGCGCCCAACTCCTCGTCGTACGCGTGCACGCGGCGGGGTTCCGCTCCGTGGCCCAAGAACTGTCCTCGTCCGTACCGGTTCGTGACGAATCCGCACCCAGCGGCACGCCCACCCTTGCCGACGTTCCTCCACGCTCAACAGCGCCAGGACCCACAGAAGTGTCACAGGAGACGTAGGAAACCCGTCGCCCGTCCGCATCACAAGGCAGCGGGGAACCGCACCTGATGAGACCGACTACAACCATTGCGGCCGGCCGGGAGTCCAAGACCCCGCGAGCGCCGCACAGTCCATCCACATGAATGGCATACGATGCGCGCGCCGCCCCTCATAAAGTTCTCCTAAGAGGATGTACACGTCATGTCAACGCGTAGCCCGTTCCGCTCCGTTCGCGGTATATCTGCCGTCGTCGCCCTGCTCGCGATCGGCGCGGTGGGGTGCTCGGAGGTCTCCGACGCCGTCGACAGCGCCAAGGACGGTGCGAAGAAGGTGGCCCGCCAGCGGTCGGTGTTCTCGCTGGAGATCGGTGACTGCTACAACCCGAACAACTCGGGCGAGGGCACGGAGGTCCTCGTCGAGATCGTGCCCTGCACCGAGGCGCACTCGGGCCAGGCCGTGGGCGAGTTCAAGATCGACGACGAGAAGACGTTCCCCGGCGACGACGCGGTCTCGGCGATCGCCGACGAGCGTTGCCCGGTCGAGGCGAGCAAGTTCGCCGCGGACACCTGGGCGCTCCCCAAGGGGGTCGTCCTCTTCTACTACACCCCGACCCAGGAGAGCTGGGCGACCGGTGACCGCGCCGTGAGCTGCACTTACACCAAGGAATCGGGCACGTTCAAGGGCTCGCTGAAGCCCGAGTCCCTCAAGCCCGGGCAAAGCACGTACCTGAAGGGCTCGAACGCCGTTTACGAGGCCCTGTGGGCGAACCAGCCCGAGAAGGAGACCGTCGACGAGGATCTGCCGGGCTACAAGGCGCAGGCCAAGGCCGTCGCGGCCGCCCTCGACGCGCACCTGGCGGGCCTGAAGGGTGTCGAGGGCGCGGAGGTCGGCAAGCTCCGCGACCAGCTGACGAAGACGGCCGCGGAGTGGAAGAAGGCCGCGAACGCCGCCGACGCCGACGCGTTTTACATCGCCTACGACCCGGCCTTCACCGGTATCGACCCGAACAAGACGGTCGCCGCCCGCAAGGAGCTGGGCCTGGCCACCACCGTCCCGGCCGACGAGGCCGAGGTCTGGGCGAGCTGACGCCCCTTCGAACCAGCGGGGCCGCGTCCGCCAAGGACGCGGCCCCGCTTGCGCGTTCGGCCCGAGGTCGGGCCTCTTCGGTGACGTCGCCGAGGGTCCGCCCTGGACGACGCCGTCCCCGCCCGGCCCGCCCCCGCCTTCTCACCCGTGACGTTCCCGACCACTTGTGCGCTGTGTGTAGGTGCCACCTGTGGGACAGGTGATGCGAAGGTGACCATTCACTAGGGGTGGGGTAGTTGAGTCCTCGCAGGACCCATGCGTACAAACCGCTCAGCCTGAAGAGACGTTCGTGGCTGACGGTGGGCGCCGTCGTGCTCAGCGGTGCGGGTGTCGTGACGTACGCCATCGCGGATCCGTCCGCGCCGGCCACCGACGCCGGGCGGGAGCGCCGCGAGCCGTCGATCCACACGCTCGAGCTCAAGGACCGTGGCTCCGGCCGCAAGGGCCTGGCCAAGCAGGACACCGACCGCTTCACCGCCGTCGTGCTGACCTGGAACGATCCGGAGGCGACGGCCAAGGGCACGCCCGAGGTGCGCACCCGGGACACCGAGACCGGCAAGTGGTCCGGCTGGCAGAAGGTGACGGTCGAGCCGAGCCAGGCGGACGGCGCGGAGGGCGAGCGGGCGGCCCTGCGCGGCGGTACGGAGTCGGCGTGGACCGGCGACTCCGACGGCATCGAGGTGCGAGTCGTCGACGCGGCCGGCACCGAGGTGGGCGGCCAGCCGGCCGGCATGGACATCAGGCTGCTCGACCCGGGCACCGACCCGACGGACGCCGCGATACGCCCGGCCGCCTTCGCGGCGGAGGGGACCACCGCGCCGGCCACGGACACCCCGGCGCCGACGGACCCGGTCACCCCGCCGGAGACGGCCACCCCCACGGACCCGGCAACCCCCACGGACACCGTCACCCCCACCGACCCGGCCGCACCGACAGGCACCCCGGCGCCCGCGGACACCCCGACGGCGACCGGGACGCCCACCACGTCCACCTCCCCGACCCCCTCCCCCACCCCGACCTCCACGGTCCCCGCGCCCCGGCCCTCGACGGTCGTCGAGCCGCCGGTCATCACGCAGGCCGAGTGGGGTGCGTCGACGGACTACAACGGCACCCCGGAGTACGGCACCGGGATCAAGGCAGCCGTCGTCCACCACACCGGCGTCGACACCGACAACGGCCTGTCCTGCGCCGAGTCCGCGGCCCGGCTGCGCACCATCCAGCAGGCACACATCAGCAAGGGCTACTTCGACCTGGGCTACAACTTCGTCGTCGACAGGTGCGGCCAGATCTTCGAGGGCCGCAGCGGCGGAACGGACCTGCCGGTGATCGGCGCGCACAACGCCGGGTTCAACACCGACACGGTCGGCATCTCGTACATCGGCAACTTCGAGAAGGCCACGCCCAGCCGGGCCGGGATGGACGCGATCTCACGGATCATCGCCTGGAAGTTCGGGATGTACGGCATCGACCCGACCGGCAGGGTGACGCTGACGTCCGGCGCCGAGCAGGGCTACAGCGGCAACAAGATCCCGAAGGGCACGTCCGTCACGCTGCCGCGGGTCTTCGGCCACCGGGACACCAACAACACGGCCTGCCCCGGCGTCGGCCTCTACCCCAAGCTCAGCCGGATCGCCCAGGTCGCCAAGACCCCGGGCATCTCGCACGCCCTCGCCACCTCCGACCTCGACCGCGACGGCATCACCGACCTGGTCACCGGCACGCCCCGCGCGCTGAGCGACGGCGGCACGGTCACCGTCGTCCCGGGCGGCCTCGACGGCCCGGTCACCGCCTCGAAGCGGACGCTCACCCAGAACAGCACCGGCGTCCCCGGCTCCCACGAGTCCGGCGACGGCTTCGGTGCCGCCACCGCCTGGGGCGACGTCAACGGCGACGGCTACGCCGACCTCGCGATCGGCGCGCCCGGCGAGGACGACACCAGCGGCAACGCGGACCGGGGCCAGGTCACGGTCATGTACGGCCCGGCGCTGAACACCGGCTTCGCGTACACCACTTCGGGCAGCGTCACGGCGGCCGGCGCCAGGCTCGGCTCGACGGTCACCGTCGGCGACTTCAACGGCGACGGCAGGGCCGACGTGTTCGCGGCCGGCACCGGCAAGGGCGGCAACTGGCATGTGCGGCTGACCGGCGGCGCGACGACGTCCGGCACGCTCAAGACGGCCACCGGCGCCGTCGCCCACCTGGACGCCGCGACCGGCGACTTCAACCGGGACGGCTACGCGGACGTCGCCCTCAACTACCGCGACAGCGGCGGCATCGGCCGCGTGCTCCGCTTCGCGGGCTCGGCGACCGGCCTCACCAAGGTCGGCGTGATCTCCGTCAAGGGCGGCCGCTCCATCGCGGCGGGCGACATCGACAACAACGGCTACGACGACATCGTCATCGGCCAGCCGGTGACCTCGGAGTCGGGCGGCGTCTCGGGCGGCCAGATCACCATGCTGTTCGGCACGTCGACCGGCTTCACCACCACCGGGATGAGGACCATCCACCAGGACACGGCGGACGTCGCCGGCGCCAACGAGTCCGGCGACCTGTTCGGCGCCTCGGTCTCGGTGGGCGACCACAACGCCGACGGCTACGCGGACGCCCTGGCCGGCATGCCCGGCGAGGACGTCACGCGCGACGGCGTGAACCGCTCCGACGCGGGCCAGGCGCTGCTCTTCAAGGGCACCTCGTCCGGCCTGACCGGCACCGGCTCGACCTGGATCTCGCAGGACCGGTCGGGTGTCCCCGGCGTCACGGAGTCCGGCGACCTGTTCGGCTCGTCGGTGTCGCTGACGGACCTGTCCGGGTACGGCCGTGCGGACCTGACGTTCGGTGCGGAGGGCGAGGACGCCGGCGACGGCATCCTGATGTACCTCCCGAGCAACAGCACGGGCCTCGGCTTCACCACGATGGCGGTGCACACCCGGACCGCGCTGGGCACCCCGGCCGGCGCCCGTCTGGGCCGGACGCTGACGCCGTAACGGCCGAGAACACCTGGCCCGGCCGGGACCCCGCCCATTCAGGGGTCCCGGCCGGGCCATGTCCGAGCGCCGCCCTACCGCCGCGGCAGACCGCGCGTCGCCTCCCGGCACAGCAACCGCAGCGACCCGTCGCCCGCGAAACACCGCCGCGCCTCGTCGATCGGGTCCCACAGCCGGCCGTCGGGCGTACGGAGCCAGTGCTCGCCGCCCGATGCCCACCACTCGGCGCCGGTCTGACGGGCGATCACCTCACCGGCGTACGCGCCGAGACCGCGCAGCGTGGCCTCCACGGCGGGGTACGGGGTTCCCTCGCCGCGCAGGCCCTCGATCAACCGGTCGACCCGCCACAGGCTCTGCGCCGAGTAGTCGAGCCGCAGCCGCGCTCCCTCGCGCATCATCGCCACCGCGTCCGCCGCCCACCGCATCGGCTTGGTGGCTGCTGAGGGCCTGGTCTCCTGCTGAGTCGTCACATCCTGGAGAGCGTGGGCGAACAGCTTTTCGTCACGCGGATCCGGCGGCTTCCCAGGACCGGTGCAGGACCGCCGCACCACGCCCGGACGACGGTCACAGGACCCCCTCAGGAATCCGGGTTTACACCCGACTCCCCCCGGGTTGACGCGAGGGTGACGATTCGCCGCTCTCGTGCGCTCCAGTCACTGATGAGCATGTACTTCCATCTCCGCGCCGTGCCGCCCTCGGCACTGCGCAACAGCGCGACCTGGTTCCAGCGCCTGTTCGAGGACGACTGGGACACCGTGCGGGAGCGGATCGGCCGGCATCGCGAGGAGGTCCTCGACAAGCTGTACGGCGACGTCGAGCTCCTCTATTGCGGCATCCCCCCGAACCACGCGTCGGAAGGCCCTCGCACCCACGTGGTGCTCGGCGGCCGCCCGGCGTTCCACACCGACCCGGCCATGCCGCCGTTCCTGCTGCTCACCGCGGCACAGGTGTCCGGGGTCGCCGACTTCCTCGAGTCGGCCGACTTCGACGACCTGTGGCGGCAGGCGCGCATGCGGCTGCTGCGGCCGTACGACACCTCGGAGGTCGAACCCGAGGCGCGCGGTCTGTTCGCGGCGACCCACCGCGACCTGACCGCGTTCTACGCACGGACGGCCGAATACGGGGACGCGGTGGTGAAGTGGCTGGTGACCTGACCGTCTCCGGACGGCCGGGGCGTCAGCGCTTGCCCCGGGCCCGCCGCGACACGACCGCCCGCAGCACCCGCCGTCCCTCCGTGGACACCTCCAGCGCCCGGCGCAACCCGCCCGCGCCGTGTCCGGCGAGCAGTTCCAGAACGCTGACCTGACGGCGCAGTTCGGCGGCGACGAGCGGCGACATGCCCTCCGTACGGCCCGTGGCGGGTGCCCCGCCGGCTCGCACGGAATCGAGCGCCCGGGGCAGGGCGTCCGCCGGGGAGGCGTCGGCCTCCGCCGGGTCGAGCAGCCGGTGTATCTGCAGCGAGGCGACCGAGCAGGCGTCGGCCCAGATCCGCGCCTCGGCGGCGGACCGGACGGCCGGGGCGGCGGCCAGCATCCGCCGGGCGAGCAGCGCGGCCTCGTCCTCGATGTCCTCGTCGTCCACGATCTCCGCGACGCCCAGCTTCGTGCGCGCCTGCTCCAGCAGCCCGCCCCAGGCGGCCGGGTCGCCGCCCACGGCGAGATTCGCCCACAGCGGCCGCAGCACCTCGTCGTCACCGCCCAGCAAGGGCACACACCGATCCAAACAAGCCAACCCGCTGGCGGCCAGTCCGCGCTCGTCGGCCTGAGCGATCAATTCCACCAGGCTCATCCACGCCTCCCTAAGCGGGTGATCTCTGAGGGTCGGGGGTCCCCGCACAGGCCCCTGGCAGGCCCCTTCCCTTACGGAGCCAACACCTCCCCTTACTGCGTGCGACGGCCCGTGAGTGTCACAGCGGCACGACGCCGAGCCGGTCGAGCAGCCGGAAGAAGATGTTTTCGGCCAAGGGGTCCGCTGGGTCCACATCAGCGGTGAGTACGTCGACGACCGACTCGGCGTTCACCTCGTGCCCGGCCTCGGCCGCCCAGGCGACGGCCCGCTCGGCGGCGTCACCGGGTTCGAGGAAGTAGTCGTCCACGGTGAGGTCCGCGTCCCCGGCGCCGAGGTATCCGGCCATCGCGGCACGCGCCAGACAGGTCGTCCACGCCCCGCTCTCCGGCGCCGCGGCCTCCACGACCACGCAGTCGCTGTCCATGACGTATCCGAAGAGCGCGGGCGCCCCGCTCTCGCAGGCCAGGTCGTTCATGTTGCCGACCTCGCCGTCCCCGCTCGGGTACTCCCACACCTGCCAGCCGCCGGGCGCCTGCTTGCGCAGGGTCATCCCCTCGGCGCCGGCCAGCGCGTCCAGCTCCGCCAGCGGCCGCTCCCCGCGGCCCACGACGAAATACCCCCAATAACCCATTTCCGGCTCCCCCGGCGTCTCGGCTGCGGCTCGGGGCCGAATACACCACAGCCGTACGGCAGTTCGCAGCCGGATGGAAAAATCCGGCGTTTCAGGCGGGCACGGAGGCGGGGCCGCCCAGGGCCTTCTCATGCTGCATCCGCGTCAGCCGCAGCACGACGGCGATGGCGAACGCGGCGGCCACGATGTCCACGACGTCCGAGAACATCATCTGCCCTACCGCGCCCTGGATCTCCTGGGCGGTCTCGGCACGGCGGTACGCGGTGGCCGCGGTCCGGCCGGAGAGCAACGAGATGACCCAGAACGTCCACCAGGTGTTGACCAGCCCGTGCGACCGGGGCGCGCCCCAGGGGCTGCTGGCGTCCCAGATGTCCAGCGTGATCCGGCGCGGGAACCAGAGGTTCACGATCGGTACGATCCAGCCGCCGATCGCCCAGCCCCGCTTCTTGCTGTGCCCGTACGGGTCGAACACCTCGGCGTTGACCCGCACCCGGTGGAACCAGCACAGGAAAAGGACGGCTGCCGTGAGCAGCGCGACCGTCTGGACGGTGCCGGCGATGGCGTAAATCCGGTCCGCGCGGTCGGCTCGCCCGTCGAGCAGTGCGCCGCTCGCCAGGTCGCCCGCCACGTCGTACATGACGATGTCCGCCCAGACCGCGAACAGGTCGGCGGCGATGACCGCGCCGAGCCCCGCGACGGCGACCCACCCGATCCCGACCGGCGAACGCAGCCAGGCGGCCGGTGCGGCGCTGATGCGGGCATGCGGATTTTCGATCATGGTGAGGCATTCCCCCCGGGCGCTGAGAAAACGGAACGCGGCGCCCGGCTCTCCCCAGAACCTCACGCACGGTATGCGGAACATACGTCCACCAGCCCCGTACGTCCACTGCGTAACCTCAGCCCAGCCGGTCGGCCAGCGCCTTGAAATCCGTCCAGGAGAGCGCGGGCCGGTCCGCGTCCCACAGTTTCTGGACCAGCGCCCGCAGCGGCATCCGGATCCCGGCGGCGACCTGGGCCTGGGTCTGCGAGTTCGCCAGATCGCACCACACCGCGAAGGAACCGCCGAGGATCTGGTCGTCGTACGCCTCCGACACGGCCACCGTCCCCCGCACCACCCGCGGCGTCCACTGCTCGTAGATCCGCTGCCCCGTCGGATAGACGAAGGTCTGCGGCTGGCCGAGCACGTAGTAGAGGAACTCGTCGTTGTAGTTGATCAGCTTCCGTCCGGCCCGCAGGTACTCCACCGGCACCCGCGCCCCGATCTCCTTGCCGGTCCAGTACGCCACCTGGATGTCCTTGTCCGGCTGGACGGAGGTGTTCCGGAAGAACCCGTCGTTCCACGCCCGCACCGTGCGGTCGTGGGCGCGAACGGTGGCGGCGCGGTCGTTCAGCCACCCGGTGGCCAGGTCGGCGACGCCGGCGCCGGAGCCGTGGGCCTGGCGGGCGGCGGTGGCGAGCTGCGGGTAGGAGGCCTCGGGGTTCGACACGACGAGGGCCTGGTACTCGTCGGCGCCGAGATGCCACTGGCCGCCCGGGAAGAGACCGGCGTACTCGTTCAGCAGGTCGTCGACGATCTCGGCGGACTCGGGCTTGGAGATGTCGATGGCACCCCGCGTGGCGACCCCGTTCACATTGCGCAGCTGCAGATCGGGGTGCGCGGCGATGACGGCCCCCAGATGCCCGGGCGAGTCGATCTCGGGCACGACGGTGATGTGCCGACTGGCCGCCAGCTCGACGATGTCCCTGACCTGGGCCTTGGTCAGATGCTGCGGCGAGACGACCTCGGGATGCGAGTCGGACTCGATCCGGAACCCTTGGTCATCGGAGAAGTGCAGCCCCAGCTGGTTGAACTTCAGGTCGCCGAGCTCCCGCACCCGGTCCTCGATCCAGTCGGCGGTGAAGTGCTTGCGGGCGATGTCGAGCATGAACCCGCGCACCGGCTTGGCGGGCTGGTCACGCACGACACCCTCCGGCGCCGCACCACCGCCCCGCACCTCCTGCTTGAGCGTCCGCGTCCCGTAGAAGACACCCGCCTCGCCGGGCGCGTCGATGGCGACCCGCCCGTCCCGCACGGTCATGGTGTACGACTCCGGGCCCGCGCCCTTGCCCTCGCTCAGCGCCAGCCGCACGTCCCCGGCCCGTGAGTCCTCCTTCTCGCCGGCATACGTCAGCCCCAGCTCACCGGCGACGAGCCGCCCCTCGTCGGCGAGCTTCGGGTCGGTCACGACGACGCGCTCCCCGCGCGCGGGACGCCAGCCGGGCCCCCGCGCGGCGGTGTGGGAGCTCACCGCCGGAATGGTCTGCGGAGCCGTGGAGAGCGGATACGACCGAGTGGGTGACGGAGTGGGCGCGGCCGGCTTCCTCGGTGCGGACGGTGAGGCGGCCTCGGAGGTCACCGGCGCCGACCGTCGCTGCTCGGACTCGCCCGGCCCTCCGTCGCCGCCCGTGGCCAGGAGCCCGAGGCTCACCCCGGCCGCGACCGTCACGACGACCATCGCGACGATCAGCACCCACGTCTGCTTCAGCGCCCTCTTCGCCGGTGACCGGCGCCTGTGCTTGTGCTGGCTCACTTCGTCAACCTAGCTCCGTGACCACGTTCGGGCGTCCACCACACGTTCCGAAACTCTCCCGTTCGGCTGAAATTCGGGCATCCGTCGGACACGTCACGCCCGCTCTCGATAACGTGGCGACCACTCCTTTCCCAAAATCCCCTGCCGAAACCCACGTGACGCCCACACACCTTCCTGGCCGAGTCGCCATGCGGTCACTCCCCGAGCAGACCCGCACTCCACCGTCCCCGAACGCGCTGGAGTCCTTCAACACCGCCCCGGCCGACGAGATCAGGCGCGCCCTGCTGGCCTGCCTGAACAGCCCACGCTGGGCCGACCGCATCGCGGACCACCGCCCGTATCCGGACGTGGACGCCCTTCTGGCGGCGTCGGACGAGGCGGCGTACGACTTGGCTCCGGAGGATCTGGCGGCCGCGCTGGCAGCAGAAACGTTGCCGGTGTTGCCGGACGGGATCTACGGAGCCGCCCACACGGCACTCAATGCCGCAAATGCCGCATACGAAGCGAAATTCGGGCATGTATTCATCATCTGCCTGGATGACCTGGCACCGGCGGAGGCCCTGGACCACGTACTGCACGCCATCCGGTCTCGATTGGCAAACGATCCGGACGACGAACGGGTCCTGACGGCGGAGGAACTCCGGCGCCTGGCAAAGGGACGGCTGGTTCGCGCCCTCAGGGGCGCGGGGCTGTAGTCGATCTGCGGCTACCGCCGCGCGGGCGCGACCAGCCCAAACGGCGCCGCACCCGGCAACCACCGGGACGCACCACCCCAATAGCCGCGCATCACCCATCCGCGTGCCACTTTGATCACATCCCCAGGACCCCCGCTGAGCCGCACAGCGACACGTGGATACGATGCTGGGGGCCGGTGGACCGTACCCGGCCGGGCCCGACCGACAGCACAAGCCGGCAGGCCCCGATCCCCGCTCCCGGAGGAACTTCCGTGCCGGCTGGAACGCTGTACCGCGGCCGGGAAGGAATGTGGTCCTGGGTGGCTCACCGAGTCACCGGCGTCCTCATTTTCTTCTTCCTGTTCGTTCACGTGCTGGACACCGCTCTCGTCCGTGTCTCTCCCGAGGACTACGACAAGGTCGTAGCCACGTACAAGACGCCGATCGTCGCGCTGCTGGAGTACGGCCTCGTCGCCGCCATCCTCTTCCATGCGCTCAACGGCCTGCGCGTCATCGCCGTCGACTTCTGGTCGAAGGGCCCGCGCTACCAGAAGCAGATGCTCTGGTCCGTCGTCGGCCTCTGGCTGGTGCTGATGCTCGGGGCGATCTACCCCGTTCTCGGCCACGCCGCTCAGGAACTGTTCGGGAGCTGACGCGTATGTCCACCACTGAGAAGACCGCCACCGGTATCGGCCCGGTCGAGGGCGAGTCCCTCTACAACGTCGACAACCCGGCCCCCTACATCGAGGCGCCGCGCAAGCGCACCAAGAAGACCCCGAAGTCCACCCGGGGCAACTTCGAGATGGCCGCCTGGCTGTTCATGCGCCTGTCCGGCATCGTGCTGGTCGTCCTGGTCATCGGCCACCTGCTCATCCAGCTCGTGCTGGACGGCGGCGTGTCGAAGATCGGCTTCGCCTTCGTGGCGGGCCGCTGGGCGAGCCCCTTCTGGCAGGTCTGGGACCTGCTGATGCTGTGGCTCGCGATGCTCCACGGCGCCAACGGCCTGCGCACGGTCATCAACGACTACGCGGAGCGCGCGAACACCCGGCTGTGGCTGAAGGGCCTGCTCTACACCGCCACGGTGTTCACCATCCTGCTGGGCACGCTGGTGATCTTCACCTTCGACCCGAACATCCGCTAGGCACGGGGCTGAGGTACTCCTGATGAAGATCCACAAGTACGACACCGTCATCGTCGGCGCCGGTGGCGCGGGCATGCGCGCGGCCATCGAGTCCACGAAGCGCAGCCGCACCGCCGTGCTGACCAAGCTCTACCCCACCCGCTCCCACACGGGCGCCGCGCAGGGCGGCATGGCCGCCGCGCTGGCCAACGTGGAGGAGGACAACTGGGAGTGGCACACCTTCGACACGGTCAAGGGCGGTGACTACCTGGTCGACCAGGACGCCGCCGAGATCCTGGCGAAGGAGGCCATCGACTCCGTCCTCGACCTGGAGAAGATGGGCCTGCCGTTCAACCGCACCCCGAACGGCACGATCGACCAGCGCCGCTTCGGCGGTCACAGCCGTAACCACGGCGAGGCCCCGGTGCGCCGCTCCTGCTACGCGGCCGACCGCACCGGCCACATGATCCTCCAGACGCTGTACCAGAACTGCGTCAAGGAGGGCGTGGAGTTCTTCAACGAGTTCTACGTCCTGGACCAGCTGATCACCGAGGTGGACGGCGTCAAGAAGTCCGCCGGTGTGGTCGCGTACGAGCTGGCGACCGGCGAGATCCACGTCTTCCAGGCGAAGGCCGTGATCTACGCGTCCGGCGGCTGCGGCAAGTTCTTCAAGGTGACGTCCAACGCGCACACGCTGACGGGCGACGGCCAGGCGGCGGTCTACCGCCGTGGCCTTCCGCTGGAGGACATGGAGTTCTTCCAGTTCCACCCGACCGGCATCTGGCGCATGGGCATCCTGCTGACGGAGGGCGCCCGTGGTGAGGGCGGCATCCTCCGCAACAAGGACGGCGAGCGCTTCATGGAGAAGTACGCGCCGGTCATGAAGGACCTCGCGTCCCGTGACGTCGTCTCGCGTTCCATCTACACGGAGATCCGCGAGGGCCGCGGCTGCGGTCCCGAGGGCGACCACGTCTACCTCGACCTCACGCACCTCCCGCCGGAGCAGCTGGACGCCAAGCTGCCCGACATCACCGAGTTCGCCCGTACGTACCTCGGCATCGAGCCGTACACGGACCCGATCCCGATCCAGCCGACGGCCCACTACGCGATGGGCGGCATCCCGACGAACGTCGAGGGTGAGGTCCTGGCGGACAACACCACGGTGGTCCCGGGCCTGTACGCGGCCGGCGAGGTCGCCTGCGTGTCCGTCCACGGAGCGAACCGTCTCGGCACCAACTCGCTGCTGGACATCAACGTGTTCGGCCGCCGGGCGGGCATCGCGGCGGCGGAGTACAGCCAGAAGGCGGACTTCGTCGAGCTGCCGGAGAACCCGGCGCAGCTGGTGATCGAGCAGGTCGAGAAGCTGCGTACGTCCACCGGCACCGAGCGCGTGGCGACGCTCCGCAAGGAGCTGCAGGAGACCATGGACGCCAACGTCATGGTGTTCCGCACGGAGCAGACGATCAAGACGGCGGTCGAGAAGATCGCGGAGCTGCGCGAGCGCTACAAGAACGTCTCGATCCAGGACAAGGGCAAGCGGTTCAACACGGACCTGCTGGAGGCCATCGAGCTCGGCAACCTGCTCGACCTCGCCGAGGTCATGGCCGTCTCCGCGCTGGCCCGCAAGGAGTCCCGCGGCGGCCACTACCGCGAGGACTACCCGAACCGCGACGACGTCAACTTCATGCGCCACACCATGGCGTACCGCGAGGTGGGCGACGACGGCACCGAGACCGTGCGCCTGGACTACAAGCCGGTCGTCCAGACCCGCTACCAGCCGATGGAGCGTAAGTACTGATGGCAACCCCCGTTATGGACAAGGCCGAGGCTCAGTCCGCGGACTCCCCGTACATCACGGTCACGTTCCGGGTCCGCCGCTTCAACCCGGAAGTCTCCGCAGAGGCTGTGTGGGAAGACTTCCAGCTGGAGATCGACCCGAAGGAGCGCGTCCTCGACGGCCTCCACAAGATCAAGTGGGACCTGGACGGCACGCTGACCTTCCGCCGCTCCTGCGCCCACGGCATCTGCGGCTCGGACGCGATGAGGATCAACGGCAAGAACCGCCTTGCCTGCAAGACCCTCATCAAGGACATCAACCCCGAGAAGCCGATCACGGTCGAGCCCATCAAGGGCCTGACGGTCCTGAAGGACCTCGTGGTCGACATGGAGCCGTTCTTCCAGGCGTACCGGGACGTCATGCCCTTCCTCATCACGAAGGACACGAACGAACCGACCCGCGAGCGGCTGCAGTCGGCCGAGGACCGCGAGCGCTTCGACGACACGACGAAGTGCATCCTGTGCGCGGCCTGCACGTCCTCGTGCCCGGTCTTCTGGAACGACGGCCAGTACTTCGGCCCGGCCGCCATCGTCAACGCGCACCGCTTCATCTTCGACTCGCGTGACGAGGCAGGCGAGCAGCGCCTGGAGATCCTCAACGACAAGGACGGCGTCTGGCGCTGCCGCACGACGTTCAACTGCACGGACGCCTGCCCGCGCGGTATCGAGGTCACGAAGGCGATCGCCGAGGTGAAGAAGGCGCTGATCACGCGCCGGTTCTGACGGGACACCAGAGGCGCTTCGAGGGGCCGCTCCTTCCACCGGTGGAAGGAGCGGCCCCTCGGCATGAGCTGATCCGGTCCTGGTTGCGTCCGCCCCTTTCACCTTCCCGGCCTTCGACAAGCTGAAGCTGGGCTGGCAGTTGCACCAGGCCGACCCGACACCGTCGTCGTACGGCATCCGGCTGGACGACATCGCAGTCGGCGTACGGAGGGTCGGCGGCTGCGCCTCCTGAGGTCGACCGAGGCCCTCGGCCGGCCCTGTTCACAGCCGGCTCAGGAACGTGGGGTCCGTGATCTTCGTGCCGCCGGCCGCATCGAGCCCGCCGCCGGATCAACTCGCGCGCGCTGAGCCGCTCGTCGGCGATTCCCATGACGACGACAGTACGAGCCACCACTGACAATCACCGGTTCCGGCCGATCATCCCCTTACTCTGACGGTATGTCAGATGAAGAGTCGTACGAGCTGCTCGGGTTCGACAACGTGCTGCTGCCGGTCGGCGACCTCGGCGAGGCCGTCCGGTTCTACGAGCGTGCCGGATTCGCGGTCGGGTTCCGGCTCGACGAGGCCGGGATCGCGCTGCTGAAGGTCGGGGGCGAGATGCCCGGGATCCTGCTGCGGCACGAGGAGACGCTGGCGCACCGGCAGCCCCCCTGGCTGCACCCGCGGGTGTGGCTGGAGGTGCCGGACGCGCGGGCCGCCGCGCGGGTGCTGGCCGGGGCGGGCATCGTGCCGCTCGACGAGCCCTTCTCCGTGACCACCGGCTGGACCGTCGAGATCGCCGACCCCTGGGGGAACGTCATCGGGTTCACGGACTACTCCAAGCGGCGGGAGCTCGGCCGCAGGCCGTGACGCCGGCTCCGGCGCGGACGTGACGGAGGCCTCACCCGATTGAGTTGAACATGTTCAAAGGCGGGGCCTACAGTCATCCCTGTCAGCGTTTTGAACGCGTTCAAGAAGGGGGCAGGCCATGGACCGCACGGTCATCGCCTACGTCATCTACCTGGTCGTCAGCATCGCCCTCACCGTCTGGGTGGCCCGCACACTCAGCCGCAACGGACGGATCTTCCTCGCCGACGTCCTGCGCGGGAACGAGAAGCTCGCGGACGCCGTGAACCACCTTCTGGTGGTCGGCTTCTACCTCGTCAACCTCGGCTTCGTCGCGCTGTACCTGGGCGACGACGACACCGTCGTCGACGCACGCGGGGTCTTCGAGGCCCTGTCGACCAAGCTCGGCGTGGTGCTGCTGGTGCTCGGCGTGATGCACCTCGGCAACGTCTACGTCCTCAACAAGATCCGGCGGCGTGGGGTGATGGAGCGGGAGCAGGTGCCTCCGGTCGCCCCGCAGAACTGGGTCGCCCCGTCGGCCGGGGCGTGACCCCGTGACCGGCAGGACGGACGCCGTCACGACCGGCGGGCACGGCGCCAAGAGCCCCGTGCCCGCCGGGGCACACACCCCGAGCCCCCGGCCCGCCACCCCGGTCCACCGGCTGACGGTCCTCTACGACGCCGGGTGCTCGGTGTGCACCTTCGTGCGCGACTGGCTCGTGAAGCAGCCCAAGCTGGTGCCGCTGGAGCTGGTGCCGGCCGGATCCGAGGAGGCCCGCCGGCGCCACCCCGACCTCGACCACGGCGCCACGCTCGACGAGATCACCGTCGTCGGTGACGCCGGGCAGGTGTACCGGGGTTCCGCCGCCTGGATCGTCACCCTGTGGGCCCTGCGTGAGCACCGGCCGCTGGCCCATCGCCTCAGCACTCCGTCGGGGGCGCGGCTCGCCAAGGGGGCCGCGCTCGCCGCCGCCAAGTGGCGCGGGGCGCCGTGGCCACAGGGGGTGCAGGAGACACGGAGGGGCGGGGCCCAGTGGGGCGGGCGGGTCTATCGGAGCTCGGAGGGGTGGTCGTACGACCCGAGTCGGGGCTGGACGTACAACCCGCCGGGCTGCGACGCGGACACATGCGCCACGCAGCCCGATCCCTCCTGAATGCCCCGCTTTCCGACTCCGTTTTGGCATGCGCCCTTCCAAAACGGTGCTCGGGTTGGCACGCTGCCTCCCGGTTCTCCACTCCGCACTCGCACCGACTGTCTGTCAGCCGGGCGGCCCACCCGGTCGCCCGGTCCCCCCATCGCAGAAGGAGTACGCGTGAGAGGCATACCCGCCGTCACCCGGATACCCCGTCCCTTCCTCGGCGCTCTGGTCGGCGTCACCGCGCTGCTCACCGCCGGTGCCCTGGCCACTCCCGCGGGCGCCGCTCCGAAGCCCGTCACGGCGAACGGCGTCAGCCCGTTCTCGGCCGGCGCGCAGCAGCAGGCCCGCGACTTCTGGACAGCGGAACGGATGCGCGAGGCCACCCCGCTCGACCTGGTGAGCGTCAACGGCCGGATCGACGGCGGCTCGGCACCCCTCAAGGGCACGGCGACCACCGTCGCGCCCACCGCACCGGCCGCGAAGGTCGGCAAGGCCGCCGCCGACATCGGTCTGATGGCCTTCCCGAACAGCGGCGGTCAGTGGACCGGCGGCGGTGCCGTCGTCTCCACGGCGGGCCGTGTGTTCTTCACCTACCAGGGACGTACGGCGTCCTGTTCCGGCAACGCCGTCACCAGCGCCAACAAGAGCACCGTCATCACGGCCGGCCACTGCGTGAAGCTGGAGGGCGCCTGGCACACCAACTGGGTCTTCGTGCCCGGCTACCACGACGGGCAGGCCCCCTACGGCCGCTGGACCGCGTCGAAGACGCTGTCCACACCGCAGTGGACGGCGAGCGAGGACATCAACTACGACGTCGGCGCGGCCGTCGTCGCCCCGCTGGACGGCAAGCTGCTGACGGACGTCGTCGGCGGGCAGGGGCTGGCCTTCAACACCGGCTACAACCTGCGCATGTACGCCTTCGGCTTCCCGGCCGCCGCCCCGTACGACGGCGAGAAGTTCATCTACTGCAGCGGCAACACCAACCGCGACTTCCTGCTCTCCAACGACCACGGGATGAACTGCAACATGACCGGTGGGTCCAGCGGTGGCCCCTGGTTCACGCAGTTCAACGAGTCCACGGGCACCGGCCTGCTGTCCTCGGTGAACAGCTTCAAGTACAACTTCCTGCCGAACCGGATGTACGGCCCGTACTTCGGCGCCGACGCCCAGAACCTGTACCAGACGGCACAGGCCTCCTGACGCTGGGCGGAAAAGGCACTCGTTAGGCTCTGGTTCCGTGTCCTCGAAGAACGACAGCCCTGAACAGGGCGATGCGCCCAGCAAGTCCGAGCAGACCCGCGCGCTGATCCTGGAAACCGCCATGCGGCTGTTCCAGGAGCGGGGCTACGACAAGACGACGATGCGGGCGATCGCCCAGGAGGCCGGGGTCTCCGTCGGAAACGCGTACTACTACTTCGCGGGCAAGGAACACCTGATCCAGGGCTTCTACGACCGGATCGCCGCCGAGCACCAGGCGGCGGTCCGGGAGGTCCTGGCCCGTGAGACCGATCTGGAGGCGCGGCTCGCGGGCGTGCTGAAGGTGTGGCTGGACATCGCCACGCCGTACCACGAGTTCGCGGTGCAGTTCTTCAAGAACGCCGCCGATCCCGACAGCCCGCTCAGCCCCTTCTCGCCCGAGTCGGAGCACGCGCGCGTGGAGGCCATCAGCGTCCATCGGCAGGTGCTGGCGGGCGCGACGAAGACCAAGGTGCCCGAGGAGCTCCGGGACGTGCTGCCGGAGTTGATGTGGCTGTCCCAGATGGGGCTCGTCCTGTACTGGGTCTTCGACCGGACCGAGGGCCGCGAGCGCAGCTACCGGCTCGCCGAACGGGGTGCCCGGCTGACCGCGCGGGGTGTCTCGCTGGCGAGGTTCCGGGTGCTGCGGCCGTTGGTGCGCGAGGTGCACGAGCTGTTCACGGACTTCCTGCCGGGGATGACGAACGCCATTCCGGATCCGGCCAAGAAGAAGGCGGAGAAAACGGAGAAGGGGGAGAAGGGGGAGAAGGTCGGGAAAGGGGACAGGGGCGCCACCGGCAAGGGGGCGCCCGCTGAGCACGAGCGCCCCTGAGACCTCCTGCGCCGACGCTCAGTTGACGGCGTCCACCTCCCCCTCGGCCAGCTCCACGTCGTACACCAGCGGCCCGTCCGCCACGACCACCTGCCCCGCCCGGGAGCCGTACGACTCGGCCGTCGTCGCCAGCAGATACGTCCCCGGAGCCGGCACCGAGACGATGTACGAGCCGTCGGCCAGGGACGTCACCCGGTCCAGCTGACGGCCGCCCTTCGTCAGCAGCGTCACGGACGCGCCGTCGACCGGCTCACCGTCGGCGGTGCGGATGAAGCCGTGGACGACCGAGGAGCTGCCCGCCACGACCGGTCCCTCCTCGGCGTCCACCACCGCCGTCTCCTCCTTCGGCTCGACCGCGAGATGCGGCAGCCGCTTCTCCAGCCAGTCCGGCAGCCACCAGTTGACCTTGCCGAGCATGTGCATCGCGGCCGGCACCAGGGCCGTACGCAGGATGAAGGCGTCCAGGGCGACTGCGGCCGCCAGACCGATGCCCGCCATCGCGCCCTCCATGTCGCCGCTCAGCACGAACGCGCTGAACACACAGATCATGATCAGGGCGGCCGAGTTGATGACCCGGCTGGTCTCCGCGAGACCGACGCGCACCGCGCGCGCGTTGTCCTTCGTGTGCACCCACTCCTCGTGCATGCGGCTCACCAGGAACACCTGGTAGTCCATGGAGAGGCCGAACAGCAGGGACAGCATGATGACCGGCAGGAAGGACGTGATCGGGCCCTCCTTGCCCACGCCGATCAGCTCCGTCCCCCAGCCCCACTGGAAGATCGCCACCAGGACGCCGAACGACGCGGCGGCCGCGATGAGGTTCATCAGCGCGGCGGTCAGCGGCACCACCAGCGAGCGGAAGGCGACCAGGAGGAGCAGGAAGCCGAGCGCGATGATCGTCGCGATGAAGTAGGGCAGGCGTTCGCCGGTCACGGAGGCGAAGTCCTTGAAGACCGCCGTCACGCCGCCCACATGGGCCTCGGTGCCCGACTGCGGGATCACGTCGTCGCGCAGGCGGTCGATCAGCCGGTCGGTCTGCTCGGCCTGGGGTGATGTCGTCGGTACGACCTGGATGACCGTGACGCCGTTCGCGGGCGGGACGGCGGCCACCTGGGCGACGCCCTCGGTCGACCTGATCTCGTTCACCAGGCCGGCGGGGGCGTCGCCCTCGACGACCACCTGCAGCGGGCCGTTGAATCCGGGTCCGAAGCCTTCGGCGAGCAGGTCGTAGGCCTGACGGGTGGTGGTCGACTCCTGGTGGTTGCCCTGGTCGGTGGCGCCGAGGCGGAGCGACAGCACGGGGATCGCGAGGACCGCCATGACGACGACGGCCAGCGCGGCGACCGGGCGCGGGCGCTTTTGGACGTACGACGACCAGCGCGCCGCGAGACCGCTCGTCTCCTCCGGCTCCGGTCCCGCCGCGGCGAGCCGGCGCCGCTGCCGGCGGCTGAGGACCCGCATGCCGAGCAGGCCCAGGAGGGCGGGCAGCAGGGTGATCGCGGCCAGCACGCTCAGGACGACCGTGAGCGAGGTCGCGACGACCACGCCGTCCAGGAACCGCATGTTCATCACCAGCATGCCGGCGAGCGCGATGCAGACCGTGCCGCCCGCGAACAGCACCGCCCGGCCGGAGGTGTTGAGGGCCGTCACGGCCGCCTCCTCCGGCTTCATGCCGCGCAGGATCCCGCGCCGGTGCCGGGTGACGATGAACAGGGCGTAGTCGATGCCGACGCCCAGACCGATCAGCGAGCCGAGCAGCGGGGCCACTTCGGGCACGTCCGTGACATGGCTGAGCAGCATCGTCCCGATCAGGCCGGTGCCGACGCCGGCGATGGCCACGACGATCGGCAGCAGCATCGCGAACAGCGAGCCG
This sequence comes from Streptomyces sp. NPDC051243, assembly GCF_044455405.1. NCBI lineage: Bacteria > Bacillati > Actinomycetota > Actinomycetes > Kitasatosporales > Streptomycetaceae > Streptomyces > Streptomyces sp. NPDC051243. The sequence continues at coordinate 26,120 of NZ_JBITES010000025.1, forward strand.
AAGGCGAGGAACAGCACGATCGCCGCCGCGAGGATGCCGACGGCCTCCGCGATGCCCTGCGGCGGCTCCTGCGTGCGGGCGATGGCCTGGCCGCCCAGCTCGACCTGGAGTCCGCCCTGTTCCGCGGCCTGCGCCGTGTCGACGACGTCCTCGATCAGCTCCGTGGGGATGGCGTTCGCCTGATCGGTGAAGGTGATCTGGGCGTAGGCGATCCGCCCGTCCCGGCTGATCTGCGCGGCTCCCTGGGCCGCGTACGGGTCGGTGACCTCACCGACCCCCTTCATCCGCCCGATATCCTGAAGCGCGGGCGCGATCCGGGACCGTACGGACTCGTCCCGTACGGAGCCCTCGTCCACCTTCCACACCACCGTGTCGGTGTCGCCCGCGCGCTCCGGGAAGGCCTTCTCCATCAGGTCGTACGCGGTCGCGGAGTCCGTGTCGGGGAGGGAGAAGACGTTCGCGTAGTTCGTGCCGGCGGCCGAACTCGCCGCGCCCAGGCCGAACAGTGCCCCCACCCACAGCAACAGGACCACCAGCCGGTGCCGATAGCACCACCGTGCCAATGCAGCCACGCTCAACGCTCCTTATTCGGTTTCGGTCGGTCCCCCAGGTCCTGGGCAACAGGATCGGCGGCGGCACGCGCGCGTGGCGGGCGACGGCCATGACTCTCAAGGAACTCCAAAGCGGCCGGCCCACCCGGTTGTCAGTGGCCCCGCCGATACTGGGGGCATGACGACGGCTTCAGGCACCGTGCTGGTGGTGGAGGACGAGGAGTCCATCGCGGACGTCCTCGCCATCGCCCTGCGCTACCACAGCTTCGAGGTCATGGTCGCGGGCACCGTCCGCGAGGCGCTCTCCCTCGCCGAGCGCACCAGGCCCGACGTCGCGCTGCTCGACGTCATGCTCCCGGACGGCGACGGCCGGGCCCTCGGCCGTGAACTGCGCGAGCGCCGCCCCGACCTGGCGCTCGTCTTCCTCACCGCGCGCGACTCGCCCGCCGAGATCGTCGGTGCCCTCGGCTTCGGCGACGACTACATCACCAAGCCGTTCAACATCGACGAGGTCGTGGCGAGGATCACGGCGGTGCTGCGCCGCACCCGGCCGGCCGACGTGCTGCCGCAGCAGCCGCCGCTGCGGTACGGCGATCTGGAGCTGGACGAGACGACGTACTCGGTGCGCCGCGCGGGCCGCACCGTCGAGCTCACCCCGACCGAGTACGCCCTGCTGCGCTTCCTGGTGCGCAACGGCGGCCGGATCGTGCCCAAGGAGCAACTCCTGCGCCATGTCTGGCAGTACGAGCACACGCCGCCCGAGTCGACCGTCGTGGAGACCTACATCAGCTATCTGCGACGCAAACTGGACGCCCTGGGACCGCCGGTGATCACCACCCGGCGGGGCGTCGGATACGGGCTGGCATGAGGGCCTTGAGGATCCTCGAGGGGTTTCAGCGCCGGCGCGGCATCCACTCACTGCGCGGCAAGCTGACGCTGGCGAACGTGGCGCTGCTGGCCGTCGGCATCGTCGTCGCGACCGCGGTCAGCCTGATGACCGCGCGGTTCTATCTGCTCGACAAGGTCGACAGCGAACTGAAGAACGCGCGCACGACACTGCGGAACGCCGGGTTCACGCTGCGGCAGATCGAGTCGCTGAGCGAACTGGGCATAGCCCTGGACAAGTTCAACGGCGACGGAGCCACGGACACGGATCCGCTGCCGAGCCCGACCATGGTGTACGTCGCGGTCGACTCCGCCGGACGGCCGGCGGCCCTCGGCCCGCTGGAGCCCACACCGCGCCAGCACGCGCTCGCCGCCGCCACGAGCGACCCGGTCGCCCTCGCCGCCGACGAGGAGCCGCGGGACGTACGGGTCGAGGGCGACCGCTACCGGATGGCCGGCGCGCGGCTGGCGGACGGCACCGTCGTGCTGATCGCCATGCCGACCGAGGGCCTGCACGAGGGCATGGGCAAGGCCCTGAGGATGGACCTGGCCGTCGGCACCCTGCTGCTGGCGCTGCTCGGCTGGATGACCATGATCGGCGTGCGCCGCCGGATGCGGCCGCTGGAGGACATGGTGGAGACGTCGTCGGCGATCGCCGAGGGCGATCTGACCCGGCGCGTCCCCTCCAGCCGCGACCCCACCCTGGAGGTCGAGCAGCTCCGGGTCGCCCTCAACTCCATGCTCCACCAGGTGGAGTCGGCGTACCGCACGCGCGAGCGCAGCGCGGCCCAGCTGCGCCGCTTCGTCGGCGACGCCTCGCACGAGCTGCGCACCCCGCTGTCCGCGATACGCGGCTACCTCCAGCTGTACGACAAGGGGATGCTGACGGAACCGGCCGAGCGCAAGCGGGCCTGGGACCGGATGAACGGCGAGGTCGACCGCATGGGGCGCCTCGTCGACGAACTGCTCACCCTCGCCCGCCTCGACCAGCGGCCCGAACTGCGCTTCAGAAACGTCGACTTGAGCCGCCTGGTGCGTGACGCCGCCGAGGATCTGCGGGCACAGCAGCCGGAGCGGCCCATCACGGTCGGCGCGGACGGCACGCTGCTCGTGCGGGCCGACGAGTCGGGTCTGCGCCAGGTCCTGGGCAACCTGCTGAGCAACGTCCGCACGCACACGCCCGCCGACGTGCCGGTGCGGCTCGGGGTGGAGCGCGCGGACGGCGTCGTACGGCTGTGTGTCGAGGACAAGGGGCCGGGGCTGTGCGAGGAGGACGCGGCGCGCGTCTTCGACCGGTTCTTCCGGGCCGGCGGGGGCGCGGGCAGCGGGCTGGGGATGGCGATCGTGCAGGGGGTGGTGGAGGCGCACGGCGGGGACGTCACGGTGCGGACGGCTCCGGGTGAAGGGCTGGCGGTGACGGTGACACTGCCGGCCGGGACGCCTTCACGGTCATAACCACCTCACGGCCGCTCAGTTGTCGGCCGCGGCGTTGGCGAGTATCAGCGCCCAGACCGTCTTCCCATGGCGCCCCCGGCTCCACACCCCCCACGCCGCGGCCAGGTGTTCCACCAGGTGCAGGCCGCGGCCGGCCTCCTCCCACTCCTCCACCACCCGTAACCGGGGCTCCAGCCGACCCTCGTCCGACACCTCGATCAGGCAGGAACCGTCGGCGAGCGCGGTCACGGCGACCTCGAACTCGCGCTCCAGGAGAGGGCCGTGGCGTACGACGTTGGTGGCCAGCTCCGAGACGAGCAGCACCGCGTCCTCCAGTGCCGGATCCCGCGGTCCGTGCCCCCAGTCGGCCAGGTGGTCCCGGACCCGGCGCCGGGCGAGTCCGACCGACGCCGGGTGCCGGGGCAGCCGAAAGGCGTTGCGTCTCAACACGTTTGCTCCTCACCCCGCGCACACCTCCGTCACATGGTGCAGCGCCGAGTGGCACCCTGGCACCACCGCATGGACTGTCAAGGCCGCGAGATCGCGTCAGATCCAGTTGAGACGCCAGAGGCGGAAGACACCCGTGCCGTCGGACAGGTACTGGCCACCGCCGACGTTCTCGCTGGTGACGACGTACTCCTTGGCCTGCCACAGCGGGATGACGGGGACATCGCGGGCGACGGCCTCCTGCACCGAGCGGAAGTCCCGCGTGGCCTCACTGCGGTCGGCGTACTGCTGGCTGGCCGTGATCAGCCGGTCCACCGTTCGGTTGCGGTAGCCGGTGCTCATGGTTCCGTTGCTGCCGACGAGCGGGCCGCCGTAGGTGTCCGGGTCGGGGAAGTCGGCGACCCAGCCGACGGCGTACGCGTCGAGCTTGCCGCCCGCCCAGCGCTTCTGGAAGTCGGTCCACTCGTAGCCCTTGACCGTCACCTTGAACAGCCCGCCGGCCTCCAACTGCCGCTTCACCTCGGCGGCTTCCTCGGCGCTCGCGGCGCCCCGGCCGGTGGCGTAGCCGTAGGTGAGGCGGACGGGCAGGCTGGCGCCGGCGGCGGTGAGCAGCGCGCGCGCCTTGGCGGTGCTGAGCTGGGGATAGCTGTCGAAGAACGATGTCGTGTGGCCGGTGATGCCGGTCGGGATCAGTGAGTACAGCGGGTCGACGGTGCCCTTGTACACCGTGGCCGCCAGCTTGTCGCGGTCGATCAGCCAGGCCATCGCCCGGCGGACGCGGGTGTCGTGCAGGGGCGAGCCCTCGCGGGTGTTGAGGTACAGGTTGCGGATCTCGGCGCTGTCGGCCACGGAGACTCGCTGGCCGGGGTCGGCGGCGTTCAGGCCGGCGAGGACCTCGGGCGGCAGCGTGCGCGTGGCGACGTCGATCCGCTTCTCCTTCCAGGCGCCGGCCAGGGCGTCGGAGTCCGGGTAGTAGCGCAGTTCGACGGGGCGGCCGGTGCCGTCGAGGGCGCCCCGGTAGTGCGAGTTGGGAGCGAGGACGGCCTTCTTGTCCCTCGTGTACGTGGTCAGGGTGTACGGGCCGGTGCCGTCGACAGCGTTGTCAGTGCGCAGCGCGTCCGCCGGGTACTTCTCACGGTCGACGATGGAGCCCGCCCCGGTGGCCACCTTGAGCGGGAACGTGGCGTCGGGCGACGACAGCCGGAAGGTGACCGTACGGCCGCTCGCAGTCACCGAGCCGAGCGTGTCCAGCAGGGAGGACGGGCCGACGTTCGACTTGATCCGCTTGACCCGGTCGAAGGAGTACTTGACGTCCTGCGCGGTCATGACGCGGCCGCTCGGGAAGGTGAGGCCGTCGCGCAGCTCGCAGCGGTAGGTGCTCAGGTCGGTGCCGACGAATCCGCAGTTCTCCGCCGCGTCCGGCACGGGTGTGACGCCGCCCGGTTCGAAGGTCAGCAGTGACTGGAACACGTTGTTGAACAGCGCCCAGGACCCGGCGTCGTAGGCTCCGGCCGGGTCGAGCGACGTGACGGCGTCCGTCGTGCCGACCGTGATGGTCCTGTTCTGGTCGTCCCGCGACGGCAGCAACTGCCAGCCGCCCACTCCCACGGCCGCCAGCACGAGCAGCGTCGCGAGAATCCGCATGCGAACCGAACGCATGGGTGCCCTCTCCCCAGGCCCTCGACGGGCCCCCGCATGAGCAATGGATTGCGCCACTCCCCTTGGTGGCGCGCACACCTAATCACAGGCGTTTCAGCGGGGGGAAGGGAATTCTGGTGACATGGGAAAGAACTTACCTACGGGCGTTTCCAGCGGGTTTCACAGGCTGTTCACAGAAAGGGGGCCTGTGGCCGTACGGCCGTTCGGGGCGGGCGTCGGGGTCGGCATCGGGCCGACGCCCGGGCGGGCTTCGGGGCCCGCTCGTCAGGCCTGACGGGACGCCAGCTCGATCACCGTGATGTCCGACGGGGCGCCCACGCGCGTCGGCGGTCCCCAGGCTCCCGCGCCCCGGCTGACATACAACTGGGTGTCGCCGTAGCGCTCCAGGCCGGCCAGGGTCGGGTTCGCCAGGTCGGCGATCAGGTTGCCGGGCCACAGCTGGCCGCCGTGGGTGTGGCCGGAGAGCTGGAGGTCGACGCCGTGGTCGACGGCGTCATGGATCTGGACCGGCTGGTGGGCGAGGAGCACGCACGCGCGTGCTCTGTCCCGGTCGCCGAGGGCCTTGGCGAAGTCGGGGCCCTGGCCCTCGCTCTCGCCCGCGACGTCGTTGACACCGGCCAGGTCGAAGTGGGGCAGTTCGGTGCGGGCGTTCTCCAGCGGACGCAGGCCAAGGCGGCGTACCTCCTCGACCCACTGCTCGGCCCCCGAGAAGTACTCGTGGTTGCCGGTGACGAAGAACGCCCCCTGTCTGGCGCGGAGTCGGGCGAGCGGGGCCGCCGCCGGGCCGAGGTCCTTCACGCTGCCGTCCACCAGGTCGCCGACCACCGCGATGAGGTCGGGCTGGGTGCCGTTGATCGTGTCGACGACCTTCTGGGCGAAGCCGCGGCCGAGAACGGGCCCCAGGTGGACGTCGCTGACGACCGCGATGCGGTAACCGTGCGCCGCGCGCGGGAGCTTGGCCAGCGGGACGGTGACCCGCTTCACCTTCGGGCCGCGCAGGACGCCGTAGGTGCCGTAGCCGACCGTGCCGACGGCGGCGGTGGCGACGGCGCCGGCGACGACTCGGGAGACGAAGAGGCGGCGGGTGGGGGTGGCGAGGGGGCGGGACGGGTCGGTGGAGCCGGGGCTGGGGGCGGGGGAGGCGGTGGGGGCCGGGGTGGGCTTGGTGGACGACGTCTCGTCGGGCGTGGTCGGGAGCGTCTGGTTCTCGGTCGGCTCGGTGGCGGGCGACGTGGCGGTAGTCGTGGCAGTAGTCGTGGTGGCAGTCGTGGTGGTCGACGCGACGGAGGCCCCGGCGGCGGGTGTGGCCACCGTCACTCCCGCCGGTACCGGATCCGGCTCCGGCTCCCGTACGGCTTCCTCGGCACGCGTCCGCCGCTCGAGCCGGCGCCGCAGCAGCGGCCGTACGAGTTCACCCGCCAGCACACCCAGCAGCAGGTATATCGACAGGGCCAGCCACAGGAAGCCCGGCCATGCCAGGACCTGCTGGAGCCGGAAGGGGGCGCCCGCGCGTTCGGCGACGAAGGCCCCGACCGTCAGCGCCCAGCCACCGGCGATCACCACCACACCCGCCCGGCGCACGAACCCGGGCCCGCGCGTGGTGTCGCGGAACAGACGACGCCACACCCACCAGTTGCCCGCCACCAGGACGGACAGCACGAGCAGTGCGACAAGCGCGAAGACGATGACCACGCCGACGTTCCCTTTCCCTTGCGTGCTGAGTGAACGTCCCGGGTCGTGGCCGAGTTCCTATGGCGTCCGGCGCAGTGCGCGCACTCCACGCAACCCGATGACCCCGATGACCGTCCCCAATACGAAGGAGACGACAGCCAGCAGCAGATGCACCCAGAAGTACGCCGTCGGGTGACCGTCGTCGAAGGCGAGCCCGCTGCTGTCCTTGATCAGGTTTTTGACGAAAGTGACCCAGATGACCCAGCTCCACACCCCGAAGGCGAGCAGGAACCAGGAGACGGGGCGGCTGAGCTTCATGAGTTCAGTATCACCGCTGCGCGTCCGGCTCCCCGAGCGGGGTGGGGACGGAAGCGGGACTTCCATGGGAACGGCATGTACTTTCTCCGTCGTGCCCGCACCCAAGAAGACCGCCAGGCGATCCCTGCTGGTCACTTCCGCCGTCCTGTCGTCCCTCGCGCTGACCGCGCCCGTCTCCCACGCGGCTCCCAAGCCGTCACCGAGTACGAGCCCGTCGGCCACTCCCCCGGCCGGCATGTCGACCGTGGGCGGCGAGCGGCTGGGGCGTCCCGGGACCCAGGTGAACCTCGCGAGCGGCGTCCCCGTGCTGCCGAAGGACGTGACCGCGCGCTCCTGGATCGTCGCCGACGCCGAGTCCGGCGAGGTGCTCGCCGCGCACAACTCGCACTGGCGGCTGGCGCCCGCGAGCACCATGAAGATGCTGTTCGCCGACACGGTGCTGCCGAAGTTCCCGAAGACCATGAAGCACAAGGTCGTCCCGTCCGACCTGGCCGACATCGGTTCCGGCTCCAGCATGGTCGGGATAAAGGAGGGCGAGACGTACTCCGTCCACGACCTGTGGCTCGGGGTCTTCCTGCGCTCCGGCAACGACGCCGTGCACGTCCTGTCGAAGATGAACGGCGGGATCGAGAACACCGTGAAGGAGATGAACGAGCACGCCGAGGAGCTCCAGGCGCTCGACACCCACGCGGTGTCTCCGGACGGCTACGACGCGCCGGGCCAGGTCTCGTCGGCGTACGACCTCACCCTGATCGCCCGTTCCGGGCTGCAGAAGAAGGACTTCCGCGAGTACTGCTCGACCGTCACCGCCAAGTTCCCGGGCGAGACGACGAAGAACAAGAAGGGCAAGTCGGTCCGCGGGTCCTTCGAGATCCAGAACACCAACCGGCTGCTGGCCGGCGACAGCGACGTGCCGGTCTACCAGGGCATCGCGGGCGTCAAGAACGGCAACACCACCAACGCCGGAGCCACCTTCACCGGTGTGGCCGAGCGGGACGGAAAGGTGCTGCTCGTCACGGTCATGAACCCGGAGAAGAGCGAGCACAACGAGGTCTACAAGGAGACCGCGAGGCTCTTCGACTGGGGCTTCAAGGCGGCCGGCAAGGTGCAGCCGGTGGGTGAGCTGGTGCCGCCGAAGAGCGCGGTCCAGGCAAGCGCGCAACCCGGCGCCAACGACTCCGGGGAGGCCGGTGGCACCGGGGACGGCAAGGAGACCTCGAAGTCGGCGGTGGGCGCCTCGGCCGCCGGCGGCTCCAGCGGCATCGGGGTCGCGCTCGGAATCACCGGCGGGGTGGTGGTGCTGCTCGCGGCGGGCGCGTTCCTGATCAACCGCCGGTGGCCGCTGCCCGACCTGGTGCGCCGTCGGGGCCGCTCCTGACGCCGGGCTTCGGGGACTCGTCGGCCGATTCTCCGGAGTCGTCGATGGGTTCCGAGCGCCCGGAGCCGTCGGCCGATTCTTCGGACGCGTCGGCCGCTTCACCGGGCCGGGCGACTGACTCCGTTGCGGACTCATCGGCCGGCTTCCGGGACTCGCCGGCCGACTTTCCGCACTCGTCGCCCGACTTCGCGGAATCGTCGGCGAGTTCGACGTCCTTGCCCTGCGTCGCCGTCCAGGCGGCGCAGAACACCACCAGCTTCGCGGTGAAATTGATCCACAGCAGCAGGGCGACCGGCACGCCGAACGCGCCGTACATGCTCTTCGCGGCCACGCCCTGCATATAGCCGCTGAGCAGCAGCTTCAGCAGCTCGAACCCGATCGCGCCGATCAGCGCCGCCACCATGAGCCGGCGGCGCGGCGGTTCCACGCCGGGCAGCAGGGTCAGGACGTAGAGCAGGAGCAGGAAGTCGGCGAGTACGGCGACGAGGAACGCGGCGACGCGCAGCAGGATCCCGCCCCAGCCGCCCTCGTCGATGCCGAGCTGCCGGGTGATCCAGCCGACCATGGCGGAGGCGACCGTGGAGGCGGCGATCGTCGCGAGCAGGGCTCCGCCGAGGCCGACCAGGACGCCCGCGTCCTTGGCCTTGCGCAGGACCGGGTTCTCCTCCTCGTCGGGCAGCTCCCACACGGCGCGCAGACACTCGCGCATGGAGCCGACCCAGCTGATGCCGGTGAACAGCAGGAGCGCGGCGGCGATGAGCCCGACGGTGCCGGCGTTCTGCACCAGGGCGTCGATGTCGAGTTGGTCGGAGATGCCGGGCACCTGGTCGGCGAGCTTGTCCTCCAGTTTGTTCTGCTGTTCCTGGCTGAGCGTCGCGGCGGCGATCGCGGCGGCGAGCGTCAGGAGCGGGAAGAGCGCGATGAAGCTGATGAAGGTCATCGCGGCGGCCAGCCGTGTCCACTTCACCCGGTCCATGCGCTCGTACGACCGCCACGCGTGCGTGGCCATCAGCCGGGTCACCGCGGGCCCGACGCCGGGAAGTTTCTTCAGCCAGTCCATGATCCGACTCTGCCCTCCACGCGGAAGACCAATGTCCGAGTGCCCCAAAACCTCACGACAGTAGCCAGCGCCATTCCGATGCCGGCCCCGGAGACGATGTCCGCACGCCGGGAGGTGAAGCCGAGGGCGTAGTGGCTCACGGTGAGACACAGCAGCTGTACGGCCGCCCCGGCGACGTTCACCGCGAGGAAGACGGCACAGGGGCGCAGGCCTCTCGGACGCGTGTGACGGTAGGTGCCGAGGGCGTTCCCGGCGTAGGCGACCGCGCAGCCGGCGACGAAGGAGAGCGTCTTGGCGGTGAGGGGGCCGAGGGCGACGGGGCCGCGGAGCCAGGTGAAGAGCGCGAGGTCGACGGCGTAGGCGAGGAGACCGACGGTGGCGAAGCCGAGGAGTTCGCGGCGGGTGGTTTTCGGACCGGTGAGTGGGGATGGGGGCGGGCCCGCGTGCGGAGGGTGGCCGTGAACCTCTGCCAGGTCCGTGTGCGGGGGCGGGGGCGGGGGCGGGGATTCACTGTGAGCTTCTGCCGGGCTCGTGGGCGGGGGCGGGGATTCGCCATGAGCTTCAGCCGGGACCGCGCGCGGGAGCAGGGATTCGCCATGAGCTTCAGCCGGGACCGCGCGCGGGAGCAGGGATTCACTGTGAGCTTCAGCCGGGACCGTGGGCGGGAGCCGAGATTCGCCATGAGCTTCAGCCGGAACCGCGCGCGGGAGCCGAGATTCACTGTGAGCTTCAGCCGGGACCGTGGGCGGGACATGCTCGGGATGGCGTCGATCGTTCTCGCGGACCAGGGGCGGTGGTGCGCCATCGCTTCGGTCGGCCCACGCGCGCGTGCCGGCCGCCTCCCCTCGGTTCCGCCACACGTACGTGCGGAGCCTTCTCCCCCGGCTCCGCCACGCGCGCGTGTCTACCAATTCGCCACCGCCAACCCGTACATAGCCAGCCACACCACTCCGATGAGAGCGAGCGCGCGGTCACGCAGGACGACGTCCTCGGGTTCGCCCGCCGTGCCGCGGTCGGCGAAGACGGCGTAGCGCAGGATCGCCAGGATGAAGGCGATCATGGAGAGCTGACGCCAGGGCAGCACACCGGAATGCGGCACGCCGCCCTCCTCCATGGCCCACAGGCAGTACCCGAGGACGGCGACCCCGGCCGCCAACTGCCAGACGAAGCGCAGGTAGCCGGTGGTGTACTCGGTGAGCAACGCGCGCGTGGCGCCCGCGTTCCCGGCCATCTGCACGGCCTCGGAGTAGCGCTTGGCGGACACCATGAACAGCGCCCCGAACCCGGTTGTGATCAGGAACCAGCGCGACAGCGGGATCCCCAGCGCTAGCCCGCCGACCATCGCCCGCATCAGGAACCCCGTCGTGACGACGGCGAGGTCGACGACCAGGACGTGCTTGAGGCTGACGCAGTACGCCAGTTGCATACAGGTGTACGCCGTGAGCAGCCCCGCGACAGCGGGCGAGGTCAGCCAGGCCGCGGCGGCCGGGGCGAGGACGGCGAGGGCGCCCCCGACGGCGTACGTGACGGGCACGGGCACCTCTCCGGCGGCGACGGGGCGGCGTCGCTTGGTGGGGTGCGCGCGGTCCGCCTCGGCGTCGCGGGCGTCGTTGATCAGATAGACGGCGGCGGCACAGGCGGTGAAGAGGGCGAAGACGAGCGCGAGTTGGGTCGCCGCGTGGATCGAGAAGAGCCGTCCGGCGGCGGCCGGGGCCGCGACGACCAGGACGTTCTTGACCCACTGCTTGGGCCGCGCGGTTCTGAGGAGGCCTTTCAGCAGCGTACGGATGCCGCCTTCGCGAGATGGTGGCACGGCCTGTCGTGGGGGCGTGCGCTGCTCGCGGAGCGCCGCCGGCCCGGTCCGTGCAGCACTCGTGAGGGGAGCGGTCTCAGACATGGGCGCCCCCTCTCAGCATCCAGCTCGACCCGGCGCACGCGGCGAGCGCTCCCAGGGCCGCGCCCGCCACCACGTCCGAGGGGTAGTGCACGCCGACGACCAGGCGTGAAAGGCACATCGCGGCGGCGAGCGGCGGGATCGCGTACGCCCCGAGCGCGCCGTAGGCGACGGCGGCCGCCGCGGCGGAGGTCGCGTGGGAGCTCGGGAAGGAGTGCCGGCCGACAGTACGCACGAGGGGCTCGACATGCGCCGGGCGCGGGCGGCGCACCACCCTTTTCACACCCATGCTGACGACGTGCGCGCCCGCAGTGAGCGCCGTACCCCGCAACCAGGCGCCCCGTCGCCCACCGTCCACGGCGGCCCCCGCGAGCCCCGCCACCAGCCACAACGCGCCGTGCTCGCCCACCCGTGAGAGGGCTCGCGCGGCGGAGGCGACGCGCGGGTCCCGGGCGCGGCCATGGACCGCCGAAAGGATTCGGCGGTCCGCGCCCCGAAGGCTTCGATGGTCCTTGTCATCGAGGTGATCCATGTGGACCCACTGTCCACGCCACCCGCACAAGAACTATGGCAATACTGAACGACATCCCATTAATCACCCATTTCGCGGACGAGAGGAATGTTTCAGGACTGAACGTCCAGAAATGGGCGCTACGGTCGCCGACATGCCTGCCGACACCGTCTCCGTCACGGGATGGGGCCGCACCGCCCCCACCACCGCCCGTCTGATCCGCCCCCGGACCTACGAGGAGGCCGCGGCCGCCGTCCGGGACTGCGGGGCCCGCGGAGGCATCCCCAGGGGGCTGGGGCGGGCGTACGGAGACGCGGCGCAGAACGCCGGGGGCACGGTGTTCGACATGACGGGGCTGGACCGCATCCACGCAATCGACGTCGACGGCGGCACCGTGCTGTGCGACGCGGGAGTGTCGCTGCACCGCCTGATGGAGGTGCTGCTCCCGCTCGGCTGGTTCGTGCCGGTGACGCCCGGCACCCGCCATGTGACGGTCGGCGGCGCGATCGGAGCCGACATCCACGGCAAGAACCACCACGTCTCCGGTTCCTTCTCCCGCCATGTCATGTCGCTGGAACTCCTGACCGCCGACGGCGAGATCCGCATGGTCCGCCGCGGCACGCCCCTGTTCGACGCGACCACCGGCGGCATGGGCCTGACCGGCGTGATCCTCACCGCGACGGTCCAGCTCCAGCCCGTGGAGACCTCGCTGATGTCGGTCGACACGGAGCGTGCGCGGGACCTCGACGACCTGATGGCCCGTCTGGTCGCCACCGACGACCACTACCGCTACTCGGTCGCGTGGATCGACCTGCTGGCGCGTGGCGCGGCGACGGGGCGCGCGGTGCTCACGCGAGGCGACCACGCGCCCCTGGAGGCGCTGCGCGAAGGCACGCGCGCGCGTAGGGACCCGCTGGCCTTCCGCCCGTCCGCTCTGCCCGCCGCGCCTTCCTTCCTGCCGGAAGGACTGCTGAGCCGCCGTACCGTGAGCTGGTTCAACGAGCTCTGGTACCGCAGGGCTCCGCGCGCGCGTGCCGGCGAGTTGCAGAGGCTCGCCGCCTTCTTCCACCCGCTGGACGGCGTGCCCCACTGGAACCGGATCTACGGCCGGGGCGGCTTCGTGCAGTACCAGTTCGTCGTCGGACGCGGTCAGGAGGACGCGCTGCGCCGGATCGTGCGGCGCATCTCGGAGCACCGCTGCCCGTCCTTCCTGGCAGTCCTCAAACGCTTCGGGGACGCCGATCCCGGCTGGCTCTCCTTCCCCGTGCCCGGCTGGACGCTGGCCCTGGACATCCCGGCAGGCCTGCCCGGCCTCGCCGCCCTCCTCGACGAGCTGGACGAGGAGGTGGCCGGGGCCGGCGGGCGCGTCTACCTCGCCAAGGACTCCCGCCTGCGGCCCGAGTTGCTCGCCGCGATGTACCCACGACTGGCCGATTTCCGCGCCCTGCGCGCCGAGATCGACCCGCGCGGGGTGTTCGTGTCGGACCTGGCCCGCCGCCTAAGCCTCTAGAACCCGCCCGGGCTCCTGGAAGCCGGCCGTCCCGGCACGCGGAGACCCAGCCGCCTCGCCCGTCGCACCCGCCATCAGATCTCTCGGACTCTCAGATCTCTCGGACTCTCAGATCCCTAGGAGCTGTCGTGAAGGACGCCTTCGGTCTCCCCCAGTCCCTGCTCGTCCTCGGCGGTACGTCCGAGATCGCGCTGGCCACCGCACGCCGCCTGATCGCGCGCCGTACCCGCACCGTCTGGCTCGCGGGCCGCCCGTCGCCCGCCCTGGAGCGGTCCGCCGCCGATCTGCGCGCCCTGGGGGCCGAGGTGCGCACCGTGACCTTCGACGCGCTGGACCCCGAGTCCCACGAGCCGGTGCTCGGCAAGGTCTTCGCGGAGGGCGACATCGACATGGTGCTGCTCGCCTTCGGGCTCCTCGGCGATCAGGCACGAGACGAGCGCACGCCGCTGAACGCCGTACGGGTCGCCCAGACCAACTACACGGGCGCCGTGTCGGCGGCCCTGGTCAGCGCGAGCGCGCTCCAGTCCCAGGGGCACGGCTCGCTGGTCGTCCTGTCCTCGGTCGCCGGCGAGCGTGCCCGCCGCGCCAACTTCATCTACGGCTCCAGCAAGGCCGGCCTGGACGCCTTCAGCCAGGGCCTGGGTGACGCGCTGCACGGCACCGGCGTCCACGTCATGGTCGTACGCCCCGGATTCGTACGGTCGAAGATGACCGCCGGCCTGGAGGAAGCCCCGCTCGCGACCACCCCGGAGGCGGTGGCGACGGCGATCGAACTGGGCCTGCGGCGGCGCTCGGAGACGGTGTGGGTGCCGGGCACGCTCAGGGTGGTGATGTCGGCGCTGCGGCATGCGCCGCGGGGGCTGTTCCGGCGGTTGCCGATCTAGGCTCGGGAAGGCGTGGTGTTCCCGGCTGGGGCGCCCTGTCGGCTGCAGCGTTCGGCGAGGCCCCAAGGGGCGCGGGGCTGTGTCGATATGCGGTAGTCGCGGCCGGCCCTGCCGGACCGGCGGAGCTAACCGGCCGGAATCGACCCGCGGTCCACACGGCCCGGCTGCGGCGGCACCACCGGCCCCCCGAAGGCGAAGTCCCTCAGCTTGCGCCACACGCCGTCGGCGCCCTGTTCGTAGAGGGCGAAGCCGGTGCAGGGCCAGCCCGCCTCGTAGTCGGCGAGTTCCTCGAAGGCGCGGTCCATCGCCTCGTCCTCGATGCCGTGCGCGACCGTGACGTGCGGGTGGTACGGGAACTGCAGTTCGCGCGCGACGGGCCCGGAGGCGTCGCGGACCTGCTTCTGCAACCAGGTGCAGGCCTCGGCGCCCTCCACGACCTGGACGAAGACGACCGGCGAGAGGGGCCGGAAGGTGCCGGTGCCGGACAGCCGCATCGGGAAGGGGCGGCCGGCGGCCGCGACCTCGACGAGATGCGCCTCGATCGCGGGCAGCAGCGCGGCGTCGACCTCTGTCGGCGGCAGCAGCGTGACATGCGTGGGGATACCGTGAGCCGCGGCGTCGCCGAAGCCCGCGCGCCGCTCCTGGAGCAGGCTGCCGTGAGGCTCCGGGACCGCGATCGACACACCGATCGTTACGGTCCCCACGTCGTCTCCTGTCGTCATGTCGGTGAACTCGTCCGTCGCGAGGAGCTCGTCCTGTTGTGAGCCCGTCCTGTGGTGAGCTCGTACCCGGTTGGTGGGCGTGAGTGACCGCTGATGCGGCCACTCGGCTATCGACTGTACGGCCACGGATGTGCTGCGGGCAGGCGCAACCGTAGTGATGTGCAGCGCTGTGCGGTGGTACGGCCGTGTTCCGGCCGTGTGCCGTGGTGCGGGCTCAGTGCTTGGCGGGCAGGAAGCCCACCTTGTCGTACGCCTGGGAGAGCGTCTCCGCGGCCACGGCACGCGCCTTCTCCGCGCCCTTGGCCAGGATCGAGTCCAGCGTCTCCGGGTCGTCCAGATACTGCTGGGTGCGCTCCCGGAAGGGCGTCACGAACTCGACCATGACCTCGGCGAGGTCCGTCTTGAGCGCACCGTAGCCCTTGCCGTCGTACTTCTGCTCCAGTTCCGCGATTCCCGTGCCCGTGAGGGTCGAGTAGATGCTGAGCAGGTTGCTGACGCCGGGCTTGTTCTCGGCGTCGTAGCGGATGACGGTGTCGGTGTCGGTGACCGCGCTCTTGACCTTCTTGGCTGTGGCCTTGGGCTCGTCGAGGAGGTTGATGAGGCCCTTCGGCGTGGACGCCGACTTGCTCATCTTGATCGACGGGTCCTGCAGGTCGTAGATCTTCGCCGTCTCCTTGAGGATGTACGGCTTCGGGACGGTGAAGGTCTGGCCGAAGCGGCCGTTGAAGCGCTCGGCGAGGTCACGGGTGAGCTCGATGTGCTGGCGCTGGTCCTCGCCGACCGGGACCTCGTTGGCCTGGTACAGCAGGATGTCCGCGACCTGCAGGATCGGGTACGTGAACAGGCCGACGCTCGCGCGGTCGGCGCCCTGCTTGGCGGACTTGTCCTTGAACTGGGTCATGCGGGAGGCCTCGCCGAAGCCGGTGAGGCAGTTCATGACCCAGGCGAGCTGGGCGTGCTCGGGGACGTGGCTCTGGACGAAGAGCGTGCAGCGCTCGGGGTCGAGCCCGGCGGCGAGGAGCTGGGCGGCGGCGAGGCGCGTGTTGGCACGCAGCTCCGCGGGGTCCTGCGGAACCGTGATCGCGTGCAGGTCGACGACCATGTAGAACGCGTCGTGGGTCTCCTGCAGAGCCACCCACTGGCGGACGGCGCCGAGGTAGTTGCCGAGGTGGAACGAGCCGGCGGTGGGCTGGATGCCGGAAAGCACGCGGGGTCGATCAGAGGCCATGTTCACCATTCTCTCAGGTTCCACAGGCCGGTCCGGAACTGGTCGGAAACAGATGGGAACCGATCCGTCTCCGGCGGTGTAACAAAGGTGTGAGGACGCGGGAGGGGGGCCGCATCGTCGATGAGGCCGCGGTGATCGCACGCGTACGCGCCGGGGAGCCGGAGGCGTACGCGCAGCTGGTGCGGGCCCATACGGGCATCGCGCTCAGGGCGGCCACGGCGCTCGGGGCGGGGGCGGACGCGGAGGACGTGGTGCAGCAGGCCTTTGTGAAGGCGTACTGCTCGCTGGGCCGGTTCCAGGACGGCGCGGCGTTCAAGCCGTGGCTGCTGGCGATCGTGGCCAATGAGACGAGGAACACAGTGCGCACGGCGGCCCGTCAGCGCACCCTCGCGGGGCGCGAGGCGGCGTTCGTCGAGGCGGAGCCGCTGATACCGGAATCGGCGGACCCGGCAGTGGCCGCGCTCGAGATAGAGCGCCGCGCCGCGCTCCAGGCCGCCCTGCAGAAGCTGAGCGAGGAGCACCGCCTGGTCGTCACCTACCGCTATCTCCTGGAGATGGACGAGTCAGAGACGGCCCAGGCCCTGGGCTGGCCCCGGGGCACGGTGAAATCCCGCCTGAACCGCGCGCTGCGCAAGCTGGGGCGCTTGCTGCCGGATTTCCAGCCTCGGGAGGGAGGTGATGAGCATGGGTGACGGAGGGATGCCGTACGACAGGGACGGGCGGACTCCGTACGGCGGAGAGGGACGGGGCCGGGCCGACGGGGACGGGCGGACCCCGCACAACCGGGACGGGCAGGCCCCGTACGACGGAGAGGGGCGGGCTCTGGCTGACGGGGACGGGCTCGGGGCGTACGGGGCTGCCGGACGGCGTGCCGACGGCCATGACGGCACCGGGCGCGGCGCAGGTACCGAACGGAACGGCCGGCGTGGCGGCGATGCAGGCAGCGGAGATCGGGGTCGGCATGGCGGCCGCGGTGGAACCGGTGATCGCCCTCGGCGTTCGGACGCCGCGCGCCTGCCCCAGGAACTGCGGGCGCTCGGCCGCTCGCTGGACGCGCCCGGCGCGGCGGACGACGCCGAGACGATGGTCGAGCGGGTGCTCGGGCAGATACTCGCCGAGCAGGTGCCTGTTCCGGTGCCCGAGCCGCCGGGTGCCGCCGAGCGGCTGCGGGCGGTGCGGCGCTGGACGCGGATGCGCTGGCGTTCGCTGACCGCGGCGCTGTGCGGCCTGCTGACGGTGCTCGTGCTCACGCCCCCGGTGCGGGCGGCGGTCTTCGACTGGTTCGGCTTCGCCGGAGTCGAGGTGCGATACGACCCGTCGGCGGTCCCCTCACCCGGCGCCGCCGTCCCCGGCTGCGCCGACTCCGTGTCGCTGGCGCAGGCAGAGCATCGAGCCGGGTTCGAGCCACTGGTCCCGCAGAAACTCGGCCATCCGGACGCGGCGGCGGTGACGGGTGAGCCGCGGGGCCGGCTCGCGGTGAGCCTGTGCTGGCGTGAGAACGGACGCACGATACGGCTGGACGAGCGCCGGGCGAGCCTGGACATCGGCTTCGCGAAGACCGTGCGCGAACCGCCGGAGTGGATCTCTCTGGGCAGGGACACCTTGGATGGCGGCGCTTCCGACCAGGCCCTGTGGTTCGCCCGGCCGCATCTGCTGACGTTCTGGCTGGTGGACGCGAGCGGAGGGCGCTACGCGCGCGAGGAGCGCACTGCCGGGCCGACGTTGCTGTGGACCAGCAGGGCCGGGGGCGAGACCGTGACGCTGCGGCTGGAAGGGGTTGCGTCGAAGGCGCGGGCGGTGGAGATCGCGCGGTCGATCCAGAGTGCGTCCGAGGTGGCAGCGAAGTAGTCGGGAGACCCTCCAGGGAACAGCCCCGGGCCTCCTCGGACCAGCCCGGCGAGCCTCCTCCGTCCAGCCGGGGAGTCTCCTCCGGCCCGTCCGGGAGTCCTCGGACCAGCCCATGAGCCCTCTGACCAGCCGGGGAGCCGCTGACCAGCCCGTGAGCCGCTGCCCAGTCGGAAGACTTCCTCGGAACTGTTCGGAACAGTTCGGAACTGTTCGGTACAGCCGGGACTCCCCGGAACAGCAGCTCCGAAAAAGTGGGCCAAGGGTGGGAACCCAGACCGGTCGGGCGGTGTACCAGAAGTGACAAGCGGCTCGGGACGGGCCGCACGGGGATCGCTCGGCTTGGGGGTTCGGATGGGCGGACATGGGGTCGACCGCTGGGAAGACCGGTGGCGCCGGAAGAGTCGGAGGGGAACGGTGGTCGGCCGCTCGGCAGATCGGTCACGTGGACGCGACGCGTCACTCGGGCAAGGGGCCGGCTGCAGGCTCAGGCGGCGTCGCGAACTGGCGGCACTGGCAGGGGCGTTGGCAGCACTCGCCCTCATCGTCTGGGGCGCGGCACCCGCATCGGCCGGAGGACCGACGAGCGTGCTTCTGGTCTCGCCGGAAAGCACGGAGACGGCCTCGCTGTACTACTCCGACAAGGAGTACAGCGCACTGGAGCAGTTGCTCGGCGCACCGGGCGGCGCGGGCACGCGTGACAAGCCGCCCGAGGCCGACCTGACCTCGGCCCGCCAGATCAACGTCACCTGGTTGATCCACGACGTGACGCCGTGGCGCCTCGACCGGGTCTTCTCGACCGACGACGGGCGGGACGTCTGGATCCACACGGCGGCCAACCCGGACCGGACGACGAACGGCACCTGGCACCGCGCCGGCCATCCGACCCAGCTGCGGGCCCTGCTCAAGAAGCTGGGTCTGATGGGCAAGGCCTCGGGCGAGGGCGGCGCGGCGATCTTCCCGCCGGCGTCCGAGGTGAACGGGACGGACGACGACGTGAAGCATCCGGCCGACACAGCGGCCGAGGCAACCGAGGCGGCGGCCGAGGCGTCCCCGGCCCAGCCGACTCGATCGGGCAATGGCACCGACTGGTGGTGGGCACTGCCGGGCGTTGCAGCAGGGGCGGTGCTCGCGCTGGTCCTGCGCCCCTACGTCGCCCGCCTGCCGCTGAACCGTCTGCGGGGAGAGCCGGGGCCGAGGCAGGAGCTGCGCGACGTGTGAGGGCAGGCTCGGGGGCCGATGTGACTCGTCAGGGGCGGAACGGGGGCGACGCGGGCCGGGCCCAGGTGAAGCCCGGTGAGCTGCTGGGGGCCGGTGCGAGCTGGTGGCAGCCGGTGCCGGCCGGTGCCAGCGGTGTGGGATGCGATGGGGCTGATGGGACGTGGAGGGGGTCCGATGAGGGCACGAGCCCGCAGTTTGATCAGAAGGTGGAGCAAGAAGGGAAGGACACGGCTCACGCTCGTCGTGCCGGTGTCGGCTGCGCTGGCGCTGGCCGGGCTGTCCGGGACGGTGACCATCGCGGCGGCCGCGCCGACGCGGGCCCGGGACGTCCCGGATGTGGCGGTGGTCGTCGCGGGCGGCACAGGACGGACGGTGTCCCTGCACTCCGGCGAACCGGCCTTCGCCCGTCTGTGGCAGCTGCTGCAGCCGACGTACGTCGGGACGGAGCGGGTGTCGGAGGAGTGGGTCGAGGGCCGTCATCCGCCGATGCGGATCACGGTGGTGTGGGGGCTGACCGGGGTCGGTGGCTGGCCGCAGACGGACCGGCCTCCGGGAGGGGACGTGGCCATCCAGCGCCAGGACCAGCTCTTCGTGACCGAGGACGGCACCCCATGGGTGCGGTCGGATCTCGCGCCGGAGGTGGAGGACGACGACATCCGCTGGCACCGGGCCCCGCGCTCCGTCTTCGAGCGGCTGGACCTGGCGAGGCTGTTCGGTGAGACGAAGGACGGACTCGTCACGCAAGCCGCCGCCACCACCGGGCCCGGTCCTGCTGTGGACGACGCCGGCTGGGCGGTGGCGGGGCTGGCCGCCGGGTTCGCGGCGGGCGTCGGCGGCACCCTGCTGATACGCCGCGCGGCGGCCCGGCCGGGAGCCGGACCGCCGCGGGAGGAGCCGGGGCAGGTGTTGATAGACCTGGACCGGTGAGGGCTGCGGGGGTGTGTCGCCCTCGGCGTCAGCCCAGGTCGACCTCCGGGTACAGCGGGAAGCCGGCCACGAGGTCGGTGGCGCGGTGGGAGATCTCGTCGGCGACCTTCGGGTCGAGCACGTGCTGGGCCTTGGAGGGGGCGCCCTTGCTGGTGGTGCCGGCCTCGGTGGTGGTGAGGACCCGGTCGATGAGTGCCGCGACCTCGTCCATCTCGGCGGTGCCCAGGCCACGGGTGGTCAGGGCGGGCGTGCCGATACGGATACCGGAGGTGTACCAGGCGCCGTTGGGGTCGGCGGGGATGGCGTTGCGGTTGGTGACGATGCCGGACTCGAGGAGGGCGGCCTCGGCCTGGCGGCCGGTGAGGCCGTAGGAGGAGGCGACGTCGATCAGGTTCAGGTGGTTGTCGGTGCCGCCGGTCACCAGGATGGCGCCGCGGCGCATGAGGCCGTCGGCCAGCGCGCGGGAGTTGTCGACGATGCGCTGGGCGTAGTCCTGGAAGGCGGGCTGGCGGGCCTCCGCGAGGGCGACGGCCTTGGCGGCCATGACGTGCGGAAGCGGGCCGCCGAGGACCATCGGGCAGCCGCGGTCGACCTGGTCCTTGAGGGAGTCGTCGCACAGGACCATGCCGCCGCGCGGGCCGCGCAGCGACTTGTGGGTGGTGGTGGTGACGATCTGGGCGTGCGGGACCGGGTCGAAGTCGCCGGTGAGGACCTTGCCGGCGACGAGACCCGCGAAGTGGGCCATGTCGACCATGAGCGTGGCGCCGACCTCGTCGGCGATCTCGCGCATGATCCGGAAGTTCACGAGACGGGGGTAGGCGGAGTAGCCGGCGACGATGATGAGCGGCTTGAACTCACGGGCCGAGGCGCGCAGGGCGTCGTAGTCGAGCAGGCCGGTGGCGGGGTCGGTGCCGTAGGAGCGCTGGTCGAACATCTTGCCGGAGATGTTCGGGCGGAAGCCGTGGGTGAGGTGGCCGCCGGCGTCCAGGGACATGCCGAGCATGCGCTGGTTGCCGAAGGCCCGGCGGAGTTCGGACCAGTCGGCGTCGGAGAGGTCGTTGACCTGGCGGACGCCGGCCTTCTCCAGGGCGGGGGCCTCGACGCGGGCGGCGAGGACGGCCCAGAAGGCGACGAGGTTGGCGTCGATGCCGGAGTGCGGCTGGACGTAGGCGTGGCGGGCCCCGAAGAGCTCCTTGGCGTGCTCGGCGGCGAGGGACTCGACGGTGTCGACGTTGCGGCAGCCGGCGTAGAAGCGGCGGCCGACGGTGCCCTCGGCGTACTTGTCGCTGAACCAGTTGCCCATCGCCAGGAGGGTGGCCGGGGAGGCGTAGTTCTCGGAGGCGATCAGTTTGAGCATCTCGCGCTGGTCGGCGACCTCCTGGCCGATGGCGTCGGCCACGCGCGGCTCGACGGCGCGGATCACGTCGAGAGCGGAACGGAAGGCGGTGGACTCGGTGGAGAGGGGCTCGGCTGACATGGGGACCTCCGGACGTCGTGGACAGCGTTCACGGTACGGCCCAGGCGCACGGCACTCGGTGCTGGACGACACGGTCCAGTGGGCCGCTCCCCGATGGTCGGTCCCATCCCAGCGCGCCAGTCACGGCCCGTCGATCAGCCTACCGGGCGCGCCGACGGGGCATGGTCCCGCGTCCACCATGCGAGCAACGATAGGAAGGGGCCGCAAAGCACTCGAACGGTCAGAAATGGACAGTGGCCACGAGCCTCGTGAGCGGCGGAGCGCGAGCCCTCGTGGTGGCGGAAACGGAGAGCCCCGTGACTACGTCGAGCACCACCGAATCCCTGATCGCCGCGGCCGACGCGCACAGCGCGCCCACCTACCACCCGTTGCCGGTCGTGGTGGCGACGGCGGACGGGGCCTGGATGACGGATGTGGAGGGGCGGCGGTACCTGGATCTGCTGGCCGGGTATTCGGCGCTCAACTTCGGGCACGGCAACCGGCGGATCCTGGAGGCGGCGAAGGCGCAGCTGGAGCGGGTGACGCTGACGTCGCGGGCGTTTCATCACGACCGGTTCGCGGCGTTCTGCCAGCAGCTCGCCGAGCTGTGCGGGATGGAGATGGTACTGCCGATGAACACCGGGTCGGAGGCGGTGGAGACGGCGGTGAAGACGGCCCGGAAGTGGGGGTACCGGGTCAAGGGCGTGCCGGCGGAGATGGCGAAGGTCGTGGTCGCGGGGAACAACTTCCACGGCCGCACGACGACGATCATCAGCTTCTCCACCGACCCGGAGGCACGGGCGGACTTCGGGCCGTACACGCCGGGCTTCGAGATCGTGCCGTACGGGGATCTGACGGCGATGCGCGAGGCGCTGACGGAGAACACGGTGGCCGTACTGCTGGAGCCGATCCAGGGCGAGGCGGGGGTTCTCGTTCCTCCGGCGGGCTATCTGCCGGCGGTGCGGGAGCTGACGCGGGAGCGGAACGTGCTGTTCGTGGCGGACGAGATCCAGTCGGGGCTGGGGCGCACGGGTCGTACCTTCGCGTGCGAGCACGAGGGTGTGGTGCCGGATGTGTATGTACTCGGGAAGGCGCTCGGGGGCGGGGTCGTGCCGGTGTCGGCGGTGGTGTCCAGCGCCGCGGTGCTCGGGGTGTTCCGGCCCGGGGAGCACGGGTCGACCTTCGGCGGGAATCCGCTGGCCTGTGCGGTGGCGCTGGAGGTGATCGCGATGCTGCGGACGGGCGAGTTCCAGGCGCGGGCGGCGGAGCTGGGCGAACATCTGCACCGGGAACTGGGGGCGCTGGCCGGTACGGGACGAGTGGCTGCGGTGCGGGGGCGCGGGCTGTGGGCGGGGGTGGACATCGCGCGGGCTTACGGCACCGGGCGGGAGGTGTCCGAGAAGCTGATGGAGCGGGGGGTGCTGGTGAAGGACACGCTCCCCCACAGCCTCAGGGGCGTGGGCGGTGCCCCCTCGGCGACGATCCGTATCGCGCCGCCCCTGGTGATCGGGAAGGAGGATCTGGACTGGGGGCTCGCCCAGTTGCGGGGCGTGCTCGGCCTGTGAGGGAGTGTCCTGGAGGCCCGGAAGGGGACGGGGCGGGTGTGCGGGTGCCGCGGGATTTGTCGGCGCCGTATGCGGGGCCGTTACAGGATGACGTGCGGCAGGAAGCGGGCGTACTCGTCGGTGATCAGGCCGGACGACTCGCGGATGCCGAGGCCCGCCGACTCGTCCTCGACGACCCACGCGCCGAGGACGACGTGGTTGCCGTCGAAGGTGGGGAGCGGGGCCAACTGCTGGTAGCAGCAGGGCTCTTCGCGGACGACCGCCTCGGCGCCGGGTTCGTGGATCGTCACTCCGGCGCCCTCGCGGCCGAGCAGGGGTTTGGCGACATAGCCCGTGGTGCTCGCCAGCTCCCTGGGGCCGTCGAGATAGGCGGGCAGAAGGTTCGGGTGGTCCGGGTAGAGCTCCCAGAGGATGGCGAGGAGGGCCTTGTTGCTGAGGAGCATCTTCCAGGCGGGCTCGATCCACAGGGTCGTGCCGGTGCCGCCGCCGTTGTCGAGGGTGTCGAGGACGTGGCCGGCGAAGCGGTCGGTGGTGAGCCACTCCCAGGGGTAGAGCTTGAAGCAGCTGCGGATGAAGCGGAGTTGGGTGTCGACGAAGCGGCCCGAGAGGCGGTCCCAGCCGATCTCCTCCATGGAGATCCACCCGGTGTCCAGGCCGGCCTGTTCCGCGGTCTCCTTCAGATAGGCGACGGTCATCAGGTCCTCGCCGAGTTCGTCGGCCGAGGAGTACGCGAAGTAGAGCGGGCTGCCGGGCGGGAGCAGGGCGGACTGCTTCTGCCAGGCGGCGATCAGGCGTTCGTGGAGGGAGTTCCACTGGTCGGCGCCGGGGAAGCGTTCCTCCATCCAGAACCACTGGGGCGAGGCGGCCTCGACCAGTGAGGTGGGGGTGTCGGCGTTGTACTCCAGGAGCTTGGCCGGGCCGGTGCCGTCGTAGCGGAGGTCGAAGCGGCCGTAGAGGGACGGGAGTTCGGCGCGGCGGCGCCAGGCCTCGGCGACCGCGTCCGCGACGCGCGGGTCGGTGATGCCGAGGTCGGCGAAGCGGTGCTCGGTGACGATGTGCTCGGCCGCCGCCAGGCACATGCGGTGGAGTTCCTCGACGACCTCCTCCAGCGCCTCGACCTCCGCCAGGGAGAACACGTAGTGGGCGCTCTCGTCCCAGTAAGGGCGCAGGGAGTTGTCGGGGTGGCGGGTGAGGGGGTAGATGAGCCCTTGTTCCTCGACGGTCTGCTGCCAGCCGGGGCGGGGCTCGATCGTGCGGCGCTCCATGTGCGTGTCCTGCGGGTTCCTGCCGGTTCCGGTTGCCGTTGCCTCGGTGCCCTGCTCAGCCGCCGCTGCTGCCGGAGCCCGAGCAGCCGAAGCCGCCGCGGTCGACGGCCTCGCTGCGGCTGAAGGTGCCGTAGTCGGCGCGGCCGCCGTCGACGTCGGAGTCGTAGTACCAGGCGGCGTCGCCGCTGCCGGAGCCGGTCTTCTTGCGGCCCTTGCTGTAGGAGGAGCCGACGGTGGTGGAGCCGGACTTGCAGTTCTTGTCGGCGATGACCTTGTAGCCCTCGTAGGTGTAGCTGTCGCGGTCGACGCAGCGGCGGTCGGGTTCCGAGCCGCAGGAGGTCAGGGCCGCGGCTATGACTCCCATGCCACCGAGTACGACCGTGCTGGAGCGCAGTCGACGTCGCGTTTCCGCCATGTGTGTCTCCCCCGATGATCCGGTTGCTGTCCGGCGATGATCCGGTTGTTGTCCGGCGGACAGCCTAGAGATCGTCGCGTGCGCGGCTGTCGGCGGGCTGGCCTTGTGGCGCTCACCTACAGTCGCTTTGTGCTGCTTGGGATGTTGTGTGCGCTTGGTGCGGCGGTCTGTTTCGGTACGGCCACCGTCCTTCAGGCGGTGGCCGCGCGGGTGGCGAGCGCGCAGGGGGGTCGGGGCGGCGAGGCCGGGCTGTTGCTGCGGGCGCTGCGGCAGTGGCGGTATCTGGCGGGGCTGGCCCTGGACGGGCTGGGGTTCGTGCTGCAGGTGGTCGCGCTGCGGGCGCTTCCCATCTACGCCGTCGCGGCCGCCTTGGCGTCCAGTCTCGCGGTGACGGCGGTGGTCTCGGCGCGGTTGCTGCGGGTGCGGTTGCGGCGGGGTGAGTGGGCCGCGGTGGCGGTGGTGTGTGCCGGGCTGGCGATGCTCGGGCTCGCCTCGGGGACGGAAGGGGATCTGGGCGGGTCGGACGCGCTGAGGTTCGCGATGCTCGGGGTGGCTGTGGCGGTGTTGGGGGTGGGGCTGGCGGGTGGGCTGCTGCCGGAGCGGGGGCGGGGGCTGGTACTCGGGCTGGCGGCCGGGTTCGGGTTCGGGGTGGTGGAGGTGGGGGTGCGGCTGATCGACTCCGTCACGGTGTCGGAGCTGGTGGCGAATCCGGCGACGTATGCGCTGCTGCTGGGGGGTGGGGCGGCGTTTCTGGCGCTGACGTCGGCGTTGCAGCGGGGGTCGGTCACGACGGCTACGGCGGCGATGGTGATCGGGGAGACGGTCGGACCGGCCGTGGTGGGGGTCGTGTGGCTGGGGGATCGTACGCGGGAGGGGTTGGGGTGGCTGGCGGTGCTGGGGTTCGCGGTGGCGGTGGCGGGGGCGTTGGTATTGGCGCGGTTCGGGGAGGCGCCGGTTGTCTCCGGCGGGGAGGGGGAGGGGCGGGGGCGGGAGGCGGCTGTTCGGTGAAGGGGAGTCGCGGTCACCGCCCCGGGGGGGAACCCCGCCGTCCCGCGCGGATACCGCCCCGGAGGGCGACCCCGCAGCCCCGCCGTCCCTCCCCCCTCTCGCCCGATTCCGCAAGCAGGCTGACGCCCAGCGCCTCACCAACCGTCTTCTGAGCCGTACGGGCCCGCTTCCGGACGAACCCTCACGGCAGCACCCTGCACAACGCCTCCAGCGCCCCCGCCCACGCGTGATCCGGCGGAGTGCCGTAGCCGACGACGAGCGCGTCCACGGGTTCTGTCCTGGCGGACTCGTGGCGGAAGAAGGTCAGGCCGTGGAGGGCCAGGCCCTGCCAGGCTGCCGCTTGAACCACTGACTGTTCCGTGCCGGGCGGGAGGCGCAGGAGGACGTGGAGACCGGCCGCGATGCCGGTGACGTCGATGTGGGGGGCGTGGGTGGCCAGGGCCCGGACCAGAGCGTCCCGTCGGCGCCGGTAGCGCAGCCGGGCGGACCGGACGTGGCGGTCGTGGGCGCCGGACGTGAGGAACTCCGCCAGGGTCAGCTGGTCCAGCGCGCCGCAGGTGTCCACATGGCCCTTCGCCGCCGTCACCTCCTCGACCAGCGTCGGCGGCAGCACCATCCAGGCGAGCCGCAGGCCCGGAGCGAGGGACTTGCTGGCCGTACCCAGGTAGACGACGTGATCGGGGTCCAGGCCCTGCAACGCGCCCACGGGCTGGCGGTCGTAGCGGAACTCGCCGTCGTAGTCGTCCTCCAGCACCAGGCCGCCGGTGCGCCGCGCCCAGTCCACCACCACCGCCCGTCGGTCGCGGTGCAGGGGCACGCCCATAGGGAACTGGTGGGCGGGGGCGAGGAGGAGTGCCGACTGGTCCGTCAACTCCCCCGGATCAGTGCCGAGTTCGTCGAACGGGAGCGGGGCCGTGGTGAGGCCCGCCGTCGTCAGTTGGTTCCAGTGCGGTGGCAGGCCGTACGACTCCACCGCCGCCGTCTGCGCCCCGCGCGCCCGCAGCACCCTGCCGAGCAGTTGCAGACCGTGCCCGAATCCCGCGCACACCACGATGCGCTCGGGGTCGGCGCGCACGCCCCGCGCGCGGGAGAGGTAACCGGCGAGGGCGGCCCGCAGTTCGACGCGGCCGCGCGGGTCGCCGTAGCCGAGAACGTCGTGCGGCGCGGCGAGGAAGGCGCGGCGGGCCGCCTTGAGCCACTCCGTGCGGGGGAAGGAGGAGAGGTCGGGGGAGCCGGGCAGCAGGTCGTAGGCGGGACGGGGGTGCTGTGGGCGGGGTGGGGCCGTGATCCGGGGCTGGCCGGGGAAGCGGGGCGACAGGGGGGCGCGGTGTGGCGCTGGGGCTCGGGGTGAGGCAGGGGCGGGGGGCACCGCGCCGTCGCGACCCGTGGACGTCACCGCGCCCTCGCCACCCGGACGGCCCCACGCGCCGTCCGCCCCGCCCGCCCCCGTCACTGCCCGGTCCGCCACCGCCCGGTCCGCCACCCGCGTCCCCGACCCCTGCCGGGCCGTGAGCCAGCCCTCGGCGACCAGGTCGGCGTAGGCCTCGGCGACCGTGTTGCGGGCGATGCCGAGGTCGGCGGAGAGGGAGCGGGAGGAGGGCAGGCGGGTGCCCGGCGCGAGGCGTCCGGTGCGGACCGCGTCGCGCAGGGCGTCGGTCAGGCCTCGGCGCAGGCCCGGACCCGTCGGTTCCAGGTGGAGGTCGACGCCCAGAGTGGCCCAAGGTTTCCGCATGAAAGTGGACCATACTCCTGGGCTGCTTCACTTCTAGGGTCGACGTCATGACGACGATCGACAGCACCGACCACACCACCGCCGTGGGGTACGCCCCCGAACGCCCCGCCCGCCTCAACTGGGCCCAGCACGCCCCCGAGGTCTACAAGGCGATGATCCGGCTCGACGCGGCCGCCCGGAAGGGGCTCGAGCCGACGCTGTACGAGCTGGTGAAGATCCGTGCCTCGCAGCTCAACCACTGTGCGTTCTGCCTGGACATGCACACCAAGGACGCGCTCGCGGCGGGCGAGAGCGTCGAGCGGATCGTGCAGCTCGCCGCGTGGGAGGAGTCGGCGCACTTCTACACCCCGAAGGAGCTCGCGGCGATCGAGCTGACGGAGGCCGTGACCGTTCTGACGGACGGGTTCGTGCCCGACGCGGTGTACGAGAGGGCCGCGGGGCACTTCGAGGAGGCCGAGCTCGCCCAGCTCATCGCCGCGATCACGGTGATCAACGCCTGGAACCGGTTCGGGGTGACCTGCCGTATGGCTCCGGGGCACTACCAGCCGGGGCAGCACCAGTGAGCACCGCCACATCGGCGAGCCCCCGTACACGGCTCCTCGACCCTGCCGTCGGGATGGCCATGTCCACGCTCAGCGCCAGCGCCAAGAAGGATCTGCTGGCCGCCCGGGAGGAGGCCGAGGGCTTCCACGAGCGTGCCGCCGCGCACTTCGGCGCCTCCGAACTCGCCCATCTCCTCGGGCTGATCGTCGCCGTCAACAATGGGAACCGGGTGATGGTCACCCGCCGCATCCCACCAGGGGGTTACACACCGTGACCGAAACCGTGACCGAGGCCACTGCCAAGGCCGCCGCCTTACGCGCGCTCCACCGCCGCCGCTCCCCCGGCGACCCGCTGGTCCTGCCCGGCCCCTGGGACGCGGCCAGCGCCCGCGTGTTCGCCGAGGCGGGGTTCCCGGCGCTCGCCACGCCCAGCGCGGGGATCGCCGCCTCCCTCGGGTACGAGGACGGGCGGACCCCGGCGGACGAGATGTTCGCGGCGGTCGCGCGGATCGTACGGTCCGTCGACGTGCCGGTGTCGGCGGACATCGAGGGCGGTTACGGGATCGCGCCGAAGGAGCTGGTGGAGCGGCTGCTGGAGGCCGGTGCCGTGGGGTGCAACCTGGAGGACTCCGAGGACGGGGCGCTCAAGGACGCCCAGGAGCACGCCGACTGGCTCGCCGAGGTACGGCACGCCGCCGCCGACCGGGTCTTCGTCAACGCCCGGATCGACACCTTCATCCGGGGCGACTCCGATCCCAAGAGGGCCGCCGAGCAGGCCATCGAGCGGGCCGCGCTGTACGTCGCCGCCGGCGCCGACTGCGTGTATCCGATCGGCGCCCCCGTCGACGTACTGCCGTTGCTGCGGTCCGGCATCCAGGGGCCGATCAATGTGCACGGCACGGTGACCGGGGGCCCTTCGCCCGCCGAACTCGGCGAACTCGGGGCCACCCGGATCACGTTCGGGCCGCAGCTCCAGCGCGCTGCCGCCGAGGCGCTCCGGGACATCACGGCCGACGCCCTCCCGAAGTGACCGTCAGGACAGCCACGCCTTCCACGTGGACTCGTGGCTGTCCACCCACTTCTTCGCGGCCTCCTGAGGCGCCATCTTCTGCTCGGCGATCATCAGGGAGACCTCGTTCTGGTCCTCGGTCGTCCACTTGAAGTTCTTCAACAGGGCCGCCGCCTCGCCGCCGTCCTTCGCGAAGTCCGCGTTGAGGTACTTCTGCAGCGGGGTGTGCGGATAGGCGCAGGCCACCTTCTCCGGGTCCGCGTCGCAGCCCTCCTTGTACGCCGGCAGCTTCACCTCGGTCATCGGGACCTTCTTGAACAGCCACTGCGGCTCGTACCAGTAGGTCAGGAAGGGCTTCTTCTCCTTGGCGAACTGCTTGATCTGGGTGATCTGGGCCGCCTCGGAACCGGCGAAGACCACCTGGTAGTTCAGGTCCAGGTTGTTCACCAGTGCCTTGTCGTTGGTGACGTAGGACGGCGAGCCGTCCATCAGCTGGCCCTTGCCGCCGCTCTCCGCGGTGCGCATCTGCTCGGCGTACTTGTTCAGGTTCTTCCAGTCGGTGACGTCCGGGTGCTCCTCGGCGAAGTACGTCGGGACGTACCAGCCGATGTGCCCGGTGACGCCGAGGTCGCCGCCGTTCACGATCGTCTTCTTGTCCTTGACGTACCGCTGCTCCTGCTCCGGATGGCCCCAGTCCTCCAGGAGCGCGTCGACCCGGCCCTGGCTGAGCGCGTCCCAGGCGGGGACCTCGTCGATCTGGACGGTGTCGACGCGGTAGCCGAGCTCCTTCTCCAGCAGGTACTGGGCGACGGCCACGTTGGCCTGCGCGCCGACCCAGGACTGCACGGACAGGGTCACGGTCTTGGCGCCCTGGGCGTTGGCGAAGGGCGACGCCTGCTTGGTCATGTCGGCGGCGCCGCAGCCGGTCAGCAGCACAAGCGACAGCGAGGACGCGCCGGCCACCACGGCAGTCGTACGGATGTGTCGGGTGCGAAGTCGCATGTCAGGCTCCCTTCTTCGCGCGGCGTGCCGTCGGCTGTGTCACCCGGTCCAGCATCAGACCGAGGCACACGATCGCCGCGCCGGCCACCAGACCGGTCGCCAGGTCGCCCTGCGCGAGGCCGAAGACGACGTCGTAGCCGAGGGCGCCTCCGCCGACCAGGCCGCCGATGATGACGACGGCGAGGACCAGGACCACGCCCTGGTTCACAGCGAGCAGCAGCGCCGGGCGGGCGAGCGGGAGCTGGACCTGCCGCAGCTGCTGGGCCGGGGTCGCGCCGAGCGAGCGGGCGGACTCCAGGGCGGCCGGGTCGACCTGGCGCAGGCCCTGGGCGGTGATGCGGACGACGGCGGGCAGGGCGTACACGACGGCCGCGGCGACGGCGGGAGCGCGGCCCACGCCGAACAGCGCCACGACCGGGATCAGGTACACGAACTGCGGCATCGTCTGGAAGACGTCCAGGACGGGCCGGAGCAGCCGCTCGAAGCGGTCGCTGCGCGCCGCCGCGATGCCGGTCGCGAAGCCCAGGACCAGGGTGACGGCGACGGCCGCCAGCACCTGGGAGAGCGTGTCGAGGGACGGCTTCCACACGCCGAGGACACCGATCGCGGCCATGGCGAGCACGGCGGTCAGCGCGGTGCGCCAGGTGCCGATCGTCCAGGCCAGCGCGGCGACGATCAGCAGAACCGCCCACCACGGCAGCCACTGCAGGCCGTCGCGCACGGGGTCGAGGGCCCAGGTGGTGAAGTGGGCCGCCCAGTCGGCGGTGCCGCCGATGACGGGGACGCCGGAGTAGAGGTGGTCGGTCATCCAGTCGACGGCGCGGTTGACGGGTTCGGCGATGTTCAGGGTCCAGGTGTCGGGCCAGTCGAGGCGGCCGGCGAGACGTCCGGCGACGGCTACGGCCACGGCGGCGGCCAGGGCGTACGCCCAGCGCGCCCGGCCGTGGGGCGCCGGCTCGTCACCGAGCCGCTCGCCCGCCGCGCCGGTCACCCGGTCCAGTACGACGGCGAGCAGCACGATCGGGATGCCGGCCGCGAGCGCGGCACCGACGTCGACCGAGGCCAGCGCCTGGTAGACGCGGTCACCGAGGCCGCCCGCGCCGATGACCGACGCGATGACCGCCATGGACAGCGCCATCATGATCGTCTGGTTGAGGCCGAGGAGGAGTTCCTTGCGGGCCAGCGGGATGCGGGCGGTCAGCAGGCGCTGGCGCGCGGTCGCGCCGAGCGACTCGACCGCCTCCAGCACCTCCTTGTCGGCGCCGCGCAGGCCGAGGGCGGTGAGGCGGGCCATCGGCGGGGCGGCGTAGACGACGGTGGCCAGGACGGCGGCGGGGACGCCGATGCCGAAGACCAGGACGACGGGGAGCAGGTAGGCGAAGGCCGGGAGCACCTGCATGGTGTCCAGGACCGGGCGCAGCATCCGGTCCATACGGCCGGACAGTCCGGCGGCGAGGCCCAGCAGCGCGCCCACGACGACCGAGGCGAGCACCGCCACGACCATCAGCGCGAGGGTCTGCATGGTCGGGATCCACATGCCGAGGAAGCCGCAGGCCAGGAACGCGACGCCGGTACCCGCGGCGAGCCGCGGGCCCGCGACGCGCCAGGCGGTCAGCGAGGCCGCCGCCGTGACGCCGGCCCACCCTGCGGCGAGCAGCACCAGGTACACGGCCCGTACACAGATCACGACCGCGTTGCTGATGTGGCCGAAGAAGTAGAGGAACAGCGGGTGGCTGTCCCGGTTGTCGATGATCCAGTCGCTGGCCTTGGTGAGCGGTTCGGAGACGTCGACGGTCAGGGCGTCCGGCCAGGTGCCGCTCGCCCAGCGGGCGTTGGCGAGCGGCACGAGGACGGCCGCCACGACGGCGAGCAACAGCAGTTTGCGGGCGGCACGGTGTTTCAGGACGCCCGGAACCGTACGCGGAGCAGTCGCGGTGATCGTGGCCATCAGACCGCCTCCTTCGCGGTCCCGGCCACCACCTCGAGCAGCGCGTCCGAGTCCACCACCCCGACGCACCGGCCCTTGTCGACGACCCGTGCCGCAGTCCCCGCCCGTGCCACCGCCTCGATCGCCTCCGACACCGTCGCGTCCGGGGCCACGGCCGGGCCGTTGCCGGCCTCGTCCGCCGAGGCGGTCCGCATCGCCGTACGGACCGTCATGACCTGTTCGC
Source organism: Streptomyces sp. NPDC051243 (assembly GCF_044455405.1). Classification (NCBI taxonomy): domain Bacteria; kingdom Bacillati; phylum Actinomycetota; class Actinomycetes; order Kitasatosporales; family Streptomycetaceae; genus Streptomyces; species Streptomyces sp. NPDC051243. Next base: position 58,430 of record NZ_JBITES010000025.1, read on the forward strand.
GCGGGACGTCGCGGACGAACTCGCGGACGTAGTCGTCGGCCGGGGAGCCCACGATCTCCTCGGGCGTGCCCAGCTGCACGACCCGGCCGTCGCGCATCAGCGCGATGCGGTCGCCCAGCTTCAGCGCCTCACTGAGGTCGTGGGTGATGAAGACCATCGTGCGGCCCTCCTCCCGGTGCAGGCGGACGACCTCCTCCTGCATGTCGCGCCGGATCAGCGGGTCGAGCGCGCTGAACGGCTCGTCGAAGAGCAGGACCTCGGGGTCCACCGCCAGGGCACGGGCCAGGCCCACCCGCTGGCGCTGACCGCCGGACAGCTGGCCCGGCCTGCGGTGTTCCATGCCCTCCAGGCCGACCTTGGCCACCACCTCGGCGGCCCGTTCACGGCGCTCGGCCTTGCCGACGCCCTGGATCTCCAGGCCGTAGGCCACGTTGTCGAGGACCGTGCGGTGCGGGAGCAGGCCGAAGTGCTGGAAGACCATCGCCGCGCGGTGACGGCGCAGTTCACGCAGCCGCGTCTTGTCCATGGCGCGGACGTCCTCGCCGTCGATGGCAATGGTGCCGGCCGTCGGCTCTATCAGCCGGGTCAGACAGCGCACGAGGGTGGACTTGCCGGAGCCGGACAGGCCCATCACCACGAAGACCTCGCCCTTGCGGACGTCGAAGGAGACATCACGGACCGCCGCCGTGCAGCCGGTGCGGGTGCGCAGTTCGGCGGGGGCGAGGGCGGCCAGCTCAGGGTCGGCGGGGACCCGGTGCGCCTTGGGGCCGAAGACCTTCCACAGGCCCTCCACGGAGAAGACGGGCGCGGTCGGGGGCTTCCGGGTCTCGGGCGTCGCGGGTGTCTCGGGCATCTCGGGCGTCCTGCTCTCGGTCGTCGTACTCATCACGCCTCACCTCCGATCAGGTCGACGGCCTTCTCCCCGACCATGAGCACCCCGATCATCGGGTTCACTGCGGTCATCGTCGGGAACACGGAGGCGTCGGCGATACGAATTCCGTCCAGTCCGCGGATCCGCAACTGCGGGTCGACCACGGCCAGTTCGTCGTCGGCGGCGCCCATACGGCAGGTGCCGGCCGGGTGGTACACGGTGTGCGCGACCTTGCGCGCGTACTCGCTCAGCTCCTCATCGCCCGTGACGTCGGGGCCGGGGCACACCTCGCGCTTGAGCCAGCCGGCGAGCGGTTCGGCCGTGGCTATCTCGCGGGCGATCCTGATCCCGTCGACCAGCGTCCGCGCGTCGTAGTCGTCGTCGTCGGTGAAGTAGCGGAAGTCGAGCGCGGGCTTCACGGACGGGTCCGCGCTGGTCAGGTAAAGGCGGCCGCGGCTCTTCGGCTTGGGGATGTTCGGGGTCATCGAGACGCCGAACTCCGGCCGCTGGTAGCCCAGTCGCTCCGGGTTGTCCGTGAACGGTATCTGGTAGAAGTGGAACATCAGGTCGGGGCCCTGGTGTCCGGGGTCGCGGCGCACGAACAGCCCGGCGTCCGAATCCATCGCGGAGTTCTCCGGGATCGGGCCGTGGGTCTCCCAGACGATCACCGACTCCGGGTGGTCGAGCAGGTTCTCGCCGACGCCCGGCAGGTCGTGGACGACGGGGATGCCGAGCTGCTCCAGGTCCGCCTTCGGGCCGATGCCCGAGTGCAGCAGGAGGCGGGGCGAGTCGACGGCGCCCGCGCACAGGACGACCTCGCGCCGGGCGCGGACCAGGACCTCCTCGCCGTCCTTGGTGCGGACATGCACGCCCTGCGCCCGCGTGCCGTTCAGCTCCAGCCGGTACGCCCAGGTCTCCAGCAGGATGGTGAGGTTCTCGCGCTCGTCCATCACGGGGTGCAGATACGCCACCGACGCCGAGGAGCGCTTGTTGTTCTCGGGGTGGTAGGCGAGGTCGAAGAAGCCGACGCCCTCGGTGAAGGGCTGCTTGTTGAAGCCCTCGACGCGCGGGACGCCGAGCGCGCCCTGTGCCGCGTCGACGAAGTCCCGGGCGATGGCGTTCCGGTCCTGCTCGTCGACGGGGACGATGTTGTTCTTCAGCCGCGCGTAGTACGCCTCCATCGGCACCGCGCCCCAGCCCTTGGCGCCGGCCTCCTCCCACTCGTCCCAGTCGGACGGCAGCGGCTTGAAGGCGATGAGGGTGTTGTGACTGGAACACCCGCCCAGGACGCGGGCGCGGCTGTGCCGGATGTGCGAGTTGCCGCGCGGCTGCTCGGTGGTCGGGTAGTCGTAGTCCAGCTCGCCGCCGAGCAGGCCCATCCAGCGGCGCAGGGTGAGGACGTCGTCGCGTCCGACGTCGCTGGGGCCGCCCTCGATGACGGCGACGGTGACGTCGGGGTTCTCGGTGAGACGGGAGGCGATGACGGAGCCTGCGGTGCCGCCGCCTATGACGACATAGTCGTACTCGTGGGTGTTCTCGGGCATGGGGGTGCTACTCCAAGGGGGGGTTGATCAGGGCTGACTCGGGGGTGAGGGGGGACAGGGGTCAGCCCGCGAACCAGCGCACCGGCTTCGGCGCGAGGTTCTGGTAGACGTGCTTGGTCTCGCGGTACTCGGCGAGTCCGGCGGGGCCCAGTTCGCGGCCCACGCCGCTCTTGCCGAAGCCGCCCCACTCCGCCTGCGGGAGGTAGGGGTGGAAGTCGTTGATCCAGACGGTGCCGTGGCGCAGCCGGCCCGCGACGCGCCGGGCCCGGCCCGCGTCGGCGGTCCAGACGGCGCCCGCGAGGCCGTACTCGGTGTCGTTGGCGAGGGCCACGGCCTCGTCCTCGGTGCGGAAGGTCTCGACGGTGAGGACGGGTCCGAAGACCTCCTCGCGTACGACCCTCATCTCGCGGTGGCAGTGGTCGAGGACGGTCGGCTCGTAGAAGTAGCCGTTCGCCGGCCGCTCGGGGGACGGGGCGGGGCGCTTGCCGCCGGAGCGGAGCACGGCGCCTTCCTTGAGCGCGGACTCGACGTACGCCTCGACCTTGGCGCGCTGCTGCTCGGAGACGAGCGGGCCGCACTCGACGCCGTCGGCGGTGCCGCGGCCGAGGCGGATCCTCTCGGCGCGGCGGGCGAGTTCGGCGACGAAGCGGTCGCGGACCGACTCCTCGACGATGAGGCGGGCGCCCGCCGAGCAGACCTGGCCGCTGTGGATGAAGGCGGCGTTGAGGGCCTGGTCGACGGCGGTGTCGAAGGCCTCGTCGGTGGCGCAGGCGTCGGCGAAGACGACGTTGGGGTTCTTGCCGCCGAGTTCGAGGGCGACCTTCTTGACGGTGGGCGCGGCCGCCTGGGCCACCTTCGTGCCGCTGACCAGGCCGCCGGTGAAGGAGACCAGGTCGACGTCGGGGTGCTCGGCGAGCCGGGCGCCGACGGAGTGGCCCGGGCCGGTCACGATGTTGGCGACACCGGCGGGCAGCCCCGCCTCGACGAGCAGCTCGATGAGCGCGACGGTCGTCAGCGGGGTGATCTCGCTCGGCTTGACGACGAAGGTGTTCCCGGCGGCGAGCGCGGGGGCGATCTTCCAACTGGCCTGCAGGAGAGGGTAGTTCCAGGGGGTGATCAGCGCGCAGACACCGACCGGCTCGTGTACGACGACGCTGTGGATGTCGGTCGAGCCCGCGTCGACGACCCGGCCGGGGCCCTCGGCGGCGACGAGGTCGGCGAAGTAGCGGAAGGCGTCGGCGACGCAGTCGATGTCGACCCGGCCCTCCTCGACGGTCTTGCCGGCGTCGCGGCTCTCCAGCAGGCCGAGCTTCTCGCGGTCGCGCACGAGCAGGTCGGCGACGCGGCGCAGCAGGGCGGCGCGCTCGGCGACGGGCGTCTGCGGCCACTCGCCCCGGCCGCCGTCGAAGGCACGGTGGGCGGCCGCGACGGCCAGGTCGGTGTCCTTCTCGTCACCCTCCGCGACCACGGCGAAGGGCAGGGCGTCCGCGGGGTCGAGAATCTCGCGCGTGGCGCCGGAGACGGCCGCGTGCCATTCTCCGCCCGCGTGAATCGTCTGCTCTGCCTGTCGCGCCTGCTGTCCGGTCATGATCGGTGTCGCCTTCCGTTCCTGTTCAGCGCCCCTGAGTCACACAGGTGTCACCCACGAGGACCGTCACCGCCTGCCCCGGGCCCCCGGATCGCATGCGCAATCGGCGCGGAAAGTGCGGTGCGTCACTGAAAATGCGGACGAACAGGAACAAAAAGGACCACATGAGCCCTCTACGGTGACGTCCGTCAGAAGTCGGCCGGCGGGTCCTCCCCCACCCGGCCGTCGATCGACTCGCGGATCAGGTCGGCCTGGCCGACATGGCGGGCGTACTCCTCGATGAGGTCCGCGAGGATGCGCCGCAGGCTGGGCGACTGCCCGCCCCGACCGGTGTGGTGGGCGAGCCGGTCGAGGCCGCCCTCGGCGAGAGCCTTTCGGACGTTCTCCCGGGATCGGGCGACGGCGGACTCCCACAGCGCGTAGAGCTGCTCAGGGGTGTCGTCCGCGGCCGAACGCCATTCCCAGCCGGGCTCGGCCTCCCAGTCGACGGTGTTCCAGGGCACGCCCGGATCCTCACCCAGCAGCCGCCACGCGAAGTAGTCGGCCTCCACCAGCGCCAGGTGCTTGAGCAGCCCGCCCAGCGTGATCGCCGACGGGGCGAGCCGTGCGTTCAGCCCGGCCGCGTCCAGGCCCTCGCACTTCCAGGCGAAGGTCCTGCGCTGCCGTTCCAGGGACCCGATCAGGGTGTCGACCTCGCTGCCCGCGACGGGTGGTTCCAGGGGGATGTCCTCGCTCATGCGGATCACGCTACGGTCCATTCCGGACGATCCACGACCGGAACCCACGACGGAATGCACGACCGGATTCCGTGACCGGAACCCACGACCGGAATGCTGCCCGCCCATGCCGCACGACGAGAGCCCCACCGCCCGCGCACTCCTCGCCCTGGAGCTCCTCCAGAGCAGCCCCGGCATCACCGCCGACCGCCTCGCCGCCCGCCTCGGCGTCTCCGAGCGCGCCGCCCGCCGCTATGTCGGCATCCTGCGCGAGGCCGGCATCCCGGTCGCCTCCACGCGCGGCCCCTACGGCGGCTACCACGTCGGCCGCGGTGCGCGCGTGCCGCCGCTGATGTTCACGTCGGCGGAGGCGCTGGCCCTGGTCATGGCCGTGCTGGAGGGCCATCACGACGCGGCGGACCCGGCTACCCCGGTGGGCAGCGCGCTCGGCAAGATCGTGCGGGTGCTGCCGGATCCGGTCGCGCACCCGGCGGAGGCGGTCCGCAGGGTCAGCACCCGGGGCCCGGACGCCACCGGCCCCGACCCCGCCACCACGGCGGCCCTCGTCCAGGCCGCCGCGGCCGGGCGCCAGGTGCGGCTCGACTACGACCTGGGCGCCAAGGGCGTACGCGCCATGGAGGTCGACCCATGGGCGGTCGTCGTCCACCACGGCCGCTGGTACCTGCTGTGCTGGTCGCACTTCCGGAGAGCCCGGCGCGTGCTGCGCGTCGACCGGGTCGCCGAAGTGACCGTCCTGGACGGGGCGTTCACGCCGCCCGAAGGCCTCGACCCGCTCGAAACCCTCGAGGAACACCTCGCCGAGGGCTGGTCGTACGAGGTGGAGGTGATCGTCGAGGCCCCGGCCTCGCTCGTGACCGGGTGGCTGCCCCGCAGCCTCGGCCGCCCCGAGCCCATCGACGACCGCACCACCCGCATCCTCGCCACCACCGACGAACCCGACTGGTACGCCGCACAGCTCACGGCGATCCGGGCGCCGTTCCGGATCATCGGGCCGCGCGAGCTGCGGGAGGCGGCACGTGCGCTGGGTCAGCGCCTCACGGAAGCGGCGCGGGGCATGGACCAGGACGGGACCTTTGACTAAAGTCAAAGAAATATGGAGCCAGTATCCACGGAGCACGTGACGGCCTTCCGCCGCTTCAACCGCTACTTCACGCGCCGCATCGGCGTACTGGACGACCACTACCTCGGCCAGAACCGCCCGCTGGGCGAGGCCCGGCTGCTGTTCGAGGTCTCCGAGTTCCCGGAGGGTGCGTCGCTGCGCGAACTCAGGAGCCGGCTCGGCCTGGACGCCGGGTACCTGAGCCGGATGGCGAAGGCGCTCCAGGCTCAGGGCATGGTCCGGCTGAGCACCCACCCGCGGGACAGCCGGCTGCGCATGATCGAGCTGACCACGGCCGGGCGCGTGGAGGTGAAGGAACAGAACCGGCGGGCGAGCGCGGTCGCCGCCGGGCTCCTCGAACGGCTCAGCGAACCGCAACGCGCCGAACTGACCGAGGCACTGGCCACCACCCGGCGCCTGCTGCGCCTCGCGGCCATCACCGTCGACCTGGTCGACGGCGCCGCACCGGACGCCCGGGCCTGCCTGGACGCGTACGCGGCCGACATCGACGAGCGGTTCCCCGAAGGCTTCGACAAGAGCGACCTCGTGCGGCCCGAGGAGGTGTCCGGCGACGTCGGCGCGTTCTTCGTGGCCCGCGAGGAAGGCCACCCCGTGGGCTGCGGGGCGCTACGGCGCCTGGAACCCGGCGTCGGCGAGATCCGCCACGTCTGGGTGCATCCCGAGGCCCGCCGCCTGGGTCTCGCCCGCCGCCTCCTCGACGCCCTCGAACGCGAGGCGGCCGCGCGGGACCTGACCGTCGTACGCCTCGACACCCATGCCTCGCTCACCGAGGCGCAGGCGATGTACCGGGCGTGCGGGTACACGGAGATCCCGGCGTACGTCGACCACGTCTACGCCCACCACTGGTTCGAGAAGCGCCTGCCACCGACCCGCTGAACCGCACCCCCCCCAGGCGGTACGCCCCCGCTTCCTGCGCGGGAGAACGCGTTGATCTCCGGACGCGGTCAGGCCAGGGGCTCGGCCGCGATCTCGATGATCTCCGGGGGGCCCGCCCGGAACGCCGGGCTGGCCGCGTCGGCCTCGATCATGTGCGGGGTGGCGTCGTGCACGGCGAGCGCTTCCCTCGACGCCCACCGCTCGATGAGGACGAAGCGGTCGGGCTCCCCGCTCACCTGGTGCATGTCGTACCGCAGGCATCCCGGTTCGGCTCGCACGATCGGCGCGAGTCGCTCGAACGCGGCTACCTGTTCCCGGCCTCGGCCCGGCAGGGTGGTGATCAGAAGCACGAGTTGGATCGGTTGCGACATGCGAGGAAGCCTATCCAGAGCTGTGACCGGGCGCGCTCGCCCGGCGGGTGAACAAGCCGCGCGGGAGCGGCAGTTACGTGGACTTCTGCGACAACTGGGGCAGCGGCACGGCCGGTTCGGCGGTCGGGCGTTTGCGGTCGAGCCGGAGCATGCCCGTCAGGATGCCCGCGACCACCAGCACCGAGGCGAACAGCGTCGTGGGCGTGACGCGCTCGCCCTGGTAGGCCCACGCCGTCAGGATGCCGAAGACCGGCACGAACAGGGAGAAGGGAGCAACCGTCGGGGCGCTGTACGTACGCAGCAAATAACCCCACGCCGCGTAGCCGAACAGGGTCGCGATCCAGGCGACGTACACGGCGGCGGCGATACCGGACAGGCCCAGCTCCCGCAGTGCGTTCAGATCACGGTGCACACCCTCGACGGGGAGGGAGATCAGCGCCAGCGGGAGCGGCGGCACCACACTGACCCACACCATGAACCGGAACATGTCGGGCGGGCTCGCCTTACGCATCGCGATGTTGGACAGGCCCCAGCACGCCGCGGCCCCGACCACGAGCAGGAAGCCCGAGATCGGCCAGGCATCACCGGATTCCACGGCCACCAGCACCATGCCCGTGGCCGCGATGAGCATGCCCGCCATCTGAACTCCGCGAGGCTTTTCCTTGAGAAGTACTCCCGCGAAAATCATGGTGAATACGGCCTGTCCCTGCAGGACGAGCGAGGCGAGGCCGGGCGGCATTCCGATGTGCATGCCGATGAACAACAGGCTGAACTTCATGATCCCCAGGGCGACACCGACGGCGATCACCCACCGCCAGGGCACCTGGGGCCGCCCGACGAAAAACACGGCCGGCACCGCAGCGAGCAGGAATCGCACCGCGGAGAACAGCAGCGGTGGGAACTCCTGCAGGCCGATGTCGATGACGACGAAGTTGACTCCCCAGATTGCCGCGACCAGCAAGGCCAATGCGGTATGGGCAGGCTTCACCGGATCTCCCGTGTTGGTGTGGCGTACAGAGATCCATCAGACCAGGAGTCATGAGGCATGCCCAGCGCGAGTTGCTAATGGGGGAGCATTAGCATCTCTTCATGTTCGATCTCGGCCGCCTGCGGGCGTTGAACGCCATAGCCGCCCACGGCACCATCGCCAAGGCCGCCGCGGCCCTGGGCTACACGCCCTCGGCGGTGTCGCAGCAGATCGCCAAGCTGGAGCGCGAGGCCCGCACCGACCTGCTGGACCGGCAGGCCGGCAAGGTGACTCTGACTCCGGCGGGGCGCGTGCTCGCCCAGGCGGCCGTCGAGGTGATCGCGGTCCTGGAACGGGCCGAAGCGGACCTGGAGGAGCAGCGCGGGCTGCCCCGCGGCGAGCTGGTCCTGGCGGCGTTCCCCACCGCATGCCGGGGCTTCGTGGCGTCGGCCATGGCCGAACTCGCCGGGCTCTACGACGGTTTGGAGTGCCGGCTCATCGAAATCGATCCCACCCGCGCGCTCACGCTGGTGGTGCAGGGAGAGGTGGACCTCGCCGTGGTCCACGACTGGGACAACGCCCCGCTGACCATGCCTCCTTCGCTGACCGAGGCCCGCATCGGCGAGGACCTCGCGGACATCGTGCTGCCCGGCGGCCACGGCCTGGCGAGCCGGGAGGCACTGACCCCCGATGACCTCCTGAAGGAGCGGTGGATCAGCCAGGGGCCCGGCTCGATGTGCCATCGGTGGCTGATGGAGACGTTCGACGCCCGCGTCGGCATCGCGTATCAAGTCGAGGAGTACGAGTCGCAGTTGGCGCTCCTGAGGGCCGGTCTCGGGGTAGCGATGCTGCCCAGGCTCGGCCGGGCCGTGCTGCCCCCGGGCGTGCGGGCCGTGCCGCTGCGGCCCGCCCCGTCGCGGCAGATCTCCGCGGTGTGGCGGCGCAGGTCGGGTCAGCGGCCGTCGATCCTGGCCGCGCTGGAAGCGCTGCGCTCCCACTGGCCGGGATAGCACCCGGCGCGGCCAATCGCACGGTTTCACATCCTGAGATGAGCTGTTGACATGATCCCGACGTATACCCAACAGTGATCCGTGATCTTTAATCCGTAAACCGGATGGAGAGCGAACGGGGGGAATTGCGTGCCACTTCGGGAAGTCGCGCGCCAACACTGACGCCGTACGAACTCGGTGTCCATTCATGTCAGTGCGCTCCTGCCATAGGAGCGTCTTTCAGCTGACCTTTTCCAGGTTTCAATGGCCGCTGCCTGGACGCGTTTTCACTACGTTTCGACACTGTCAAGTCCCGCTTTTCCCTGCCCGAAACTCCCGATCTCCACCCGGCACACAGGGCTCTGATGAGAGGAACCACTGACGATGACTTTAGGTGCGTTTGAGCAGCCGCTGACGGATTCCAGTCAGCGGCGGGCGCACGCCCTGCGCGACCTGCGCGAGGTGCTCTCCTCGGAAAACTACGAGGGCGCCGTGCGCTGCGCCGTCCGTCTGCACTCGGAACTGCCGGACAAGACCCGCCTGGAGCGCAATGTCGTCCTGGTCGCCTACGGCGGCGGCAAGGACAGCTCGTACACCCTGGCGTTCGTCAGGACGATGCAGCTCATCCTCTTCCGGATCCACGGCTCGACCTTCCGCATGCGGGTGGCCACCAACCGCCACGCCGGGATGCCGCGTGCGGTGATGGAGAACATCGACCGCGCCTACCGTGCCCTGGGGCTGTTCGACGACCCGGAGTGTGAGCTTCTCCTCATCGACGGCCAACAGATCAAGACCTTCGACGTCGACGAGCCGCAGGCGGCCGATGTCGTGGAGCGCAACCGGCTCGACATCCTGATGACCGGCCACCGCACCGCCGGGGACGCGCGGCCGACCTTCTGCAACGCCTGCAACCTGTCCATGGTGAACTCCTTCGGCCTCGCCGCCGGCTTCGACGGTGGCGTGGACCTGATCATCACCGGAGACTCCAGGCAGGAGCAGCGCGACTACTACCTCTGGGTCTCCCGGCTCGCCCGCAGATTCGGGCTGCAGCCCGGGCCCGAGGAGCGCCAGGGCTTCAAGGGCTTCCTGACCGCACTGAACAACATCTCCCAGGCCTACTTCACCGACATCCACGGCGACGCGGCGACCGACCTCGTCGCCGAGCACGCGATCACCACCGATGTCCGCACCGGACTGCAGTTCTTCTCCATCTACGACGACACCGCCTACGCCTCGGGTGACCATTGGGAGCTCCTCACCGAGTTCCTCGGCTTCACCTTCGACGACATCGCCTTCAGTTTCACCGAGTCCGACTGCGGCAACCCCGCCCTGATGGCGCACCTGCGCGCCCTCAAGGCCGAGCGGTGCCACGGCCGTACATACGCCGAAGGCCTGAGCGAGTACGTCGAGTTCGCGATCTCGCTCATGCACAAGAAGGAGTTTCCGCCCCAGCTCGTCGCCCTGATGCGCGAGCGCTACGAGGGCGAGGGCGCCGCCCGGCGCATGCGGTCGGCCATGGACGCCTATGCGATGGAGGCGTACGGCCTGACCGAGGAGCAGCTCGTGACCATGGTCCACGCCCCCTTCACCGAGAAGGGTGTGCGCCTGGAGGAGTACCTCCGCACCGAGCAGCCCGGGCTCTCCGCCGAAGCCGTGCACGCCCTGCTCCGCGGCTCCGCGCAGGACGCCGTACTGACCGCGCGTCTGGAGCGGCTCAGCGGCCTGACGGTCGAGCAGTTGCGGGTGCTGTACGGGAGTTCGCTGCGGCTGCCCACGCTCACGCCGAGCAGCGGCGAACTCATCGACTCGATCCTCGACGGAGACCCGCACAAACAGGTCATCCAGACCCGGCACGCGGCGGACGGCCCGGTCGTCTCCGAACTGCTGTCCGGGCGGTGACCGATGCCCACTGACAGCCGACCTCCCCTGGCGGGGGCAGACTTCGTCCAGCTGGGCGCGACCCGCGACGGCCTGGACCCGTATCTGGACTGTGCCCGCCGCCGCGGCCTGCGGACCGTGCTGGTGGAGACCGCGGCGTATCTGCGCTGGCGCGCGCTGCTCGGCCGCCGACCGTTCGACGTGGAGCTCGCCGTCGAGCAGCCGCAGGACCCCGAGCAGGTGCGGGCCGCCCTCGACACAGCGGGCGTCCGGCCCTGCCTTCTTCTCGCCGGGTTCGAGCGGTACGTCTACTCGGCCTTCGACGTGGCGCGTGCCCTGCGCGTGACGCCCTGGCCGTACGCGGGTGAGAGCTTCCGTCCGCCGGACAAGGCTCAGCAGCGTGCCGCGCTGGAGCGCCGTGCGCCCTCGGTGCGCCAGCCCCGGTTCGTCACGCTCGGGGCACACGACGTGGTGCAGGCCGACGCTCTCGGGTACCCCCAGGTCGTCAAGCCGGTCGACGGCGGCGGCGGCCTGGGCGTGACCCTGGTCGACGGCCCGGCCGCGCTGCGCCGGGCCCTGGCGGACATCCGCGCCACTCTCAACTACGGCGGCGGCGCGTTCGGGGCCGTCATGGCGGAGGAATTCGTCAAGGGGCCCGAGGTCTCCCTGCAGGGCGTCGCGGTCGGTGGCCGGGCCCTCCTGCTGAGCGTGTGCGAGAAGATCACCGCGCTCGAATCGGTTCCGGGCGCCCCCGAGCTGACCGGTTTCCGCGAAGTGGGCCACATCGCGACCCACGGCGGCGGCGCGGACGACGCCCTGCGGGAGCTGGCCGACCGGAGCCTGAACGCGGTCGGATACGCGGAGGGCCCCTTCCACATCGACGTCCTGCAGGGGCCCGACGGGCCCGTCTTCGTGGAGATGGGCTTCCGGCTCTCCGGCGGTGGGCTGGTGGCGCTCGTCGAGCGGGCGACCGGAATCCAGTGGGCCGAGCTGGTCTTCCGGACTCACCTGGACCGGCAGCACCCTTCGCTGCCCGATGCCTCCGGGCGGGCGGCCGGTCAGGTCTCCGTCGTGTCGGACGAGGAGCTGCGGGCCGGACAGGCCCTGGCCGCGTCGGACGCCGGCATCGAGACGCTCCCCGCCCCGCATCCACCGTCGCCTGACCGACTGACGTCGGCCGAGCGCGAGTTGCTCGCCTCGGACCTGGCGCGGCACACCGGGGCCAAGGGCCGGGTCATCGCCGTGGGCGACGGCGCGACGCACGTCCGCTCCCTGCTGCAACCGCTCGTCGCCCCACGATTGCGAGGCTGATTCCCGCCATGTGCCGTCTCATCCTGGCTCAGGGCCGCTTCGAGTCCCGGGCCGTCCTGGACGCCGCCGTCGCCATGAGCTGCGGCCGCACCGCAGACCACGACGGGCCCACCGACGTCCACCCCAACGGCTGGGGCGCGGTGTGGCGCGACGCCGGCGCCGTCAACGGTCTCGGGGTGCACCGCGACGTACGCCCCCTCTCGGAGAGCTGGCAGGAGTCGCCGGTCCCGGACCTGACGACCGACTTCCTCGCGATCCACGCACGTCACGCGACCCTGCCCCAGAACCACGGGATCCAGTTCACCCACCCGCTGCACCGGGAGGACGAACTCCCCTGGTACTTCATGCACAACGGGTTCCTGCCCACCGTGCACAGCCTGCTCGGCATGGAGTCCTCCGCGTTCGACTCGCGTGAGTACTTCGACTACGTGATCCCCGCCGGTGCCGACACCCTCGACGCACAGCGGACCCGTCAGCTGCTGGACGCGATCCCGCCCGGCGGCAGTTCGGGAAACGCCATCGCCGTGAACCCGCGGGCGGCGTACGTCATCCACTGGACGTCCCCGCCGAACAAGTCGCCGCGCTACTTCACCATGCAGCGGCTGCGGACCCCCGACCTGACGGTGATCTCGTCCGAGGTGATTCCCGACCTCGCGCCGGCCGACCAGTGGGAACCGCTGGAGCCCGGGACCGTCGAGGCGTTCAGCCTCATCCCCGCCCAGACCCAGCTCTCGTACCTGTGAAGGAGTTCATCATGACAGGCACCACATCCTGGTCGCGGATCGTCGTCGACGCCGGCACCGAGCGGCCGGACGCGGGGCTGCTGCGCCGACTCGCCGACGGCGAGGTGGCCGTCATCGTCCTGCGGAACCTGCTGCCCGACGAGGTCTTCACGGAGAACCTCGAGAAGGTCGGCAAGCTCTTCGCCAACGCCTCCACGACCGCGTACGCCAATGGCAGCCTGACCACCATCGGCCCCTACCTCGCCAAGTACCTGGCGGAGCCCGCGGCCTACTTCGCCGAGGCCCAGCAGGCCAAGGCGATGCTGGAGGAGGCCGGCTTCGATCTGAGCGAGCGGGTCCGGTCCGCACTGCGGGACGCCCTCCGGCTCAGGTCCATGGAACCGGCCCGGGAGCCGGACGGCACCGAGTACGCCGCCTCGGTCGTCCGCATCCACGCCGACGGCGTGCGCAACCCCCTGCACAACGACAACATCATGCGGGACGCACAGGGCACCGGCCTGGCACTCGCCGGACTCACCCACCAGCTGAGCTGCGTGGTGTGCCTCCAGGAATGCGACGAGGGCGGCGAGCTGCGGACGTACCAGCGCGCCTGGGAGCCGGCCGACGAGCAGTACAAGATCCCCGGCGGTCTCGGCTACGACGAGGCCGTGGTGGAGGGCCACCCCTGCCACGAGTTCAAGCCGCAGGCCGGGGACGTCTACCTCATCAACCCGACCCGCTACCACTCCATTGAACGGGTCGGCGGCTCGGACCGGCTGACGATGGGCTTCTTCTTCGGTTTCGCCGACGACGAGCTGGATTCCGCGGTGGTCTGGGGATGAGTGACACCCTTGCTCAGCCGCAGGCGGCCGACGACACCATGCGCGCCCGTCTCCTCGACCTGCTCACCCGCCACAAAGCCCGCTTCCGGCTGATCGAGCACGCGCCCGAGGGACGGACCGACGTGGTCAGTGCGATGCGCGGGCACCGGACGGAGCAGGCGGCCAAGTGCATCGTCGTACGAGTGAAGGCGACCAAGAAGCACTCCCGCTACGTGCTCGCCGTCGTACCCGGTGACCGGCGCGTCGACCTCGGCAGGATCCAGGAGTTGTGGGCGGCACGGAACGTGTCCTTCGCCGACCGCGCCACCGCCGAGCGGCTGTCCGGCTGCGTCAGCGGCTCCATCGTGCCCTTCAGCTTCGACCCGGCCCTGGAACTGGTCGTCGACCCGGCTCTGCTGGAGCACGAGGAGATCTTCTTCAACGCGGCGGACCTGGCCTTGTCCGTGGCCCTCGACGTGCACGACTACGTGCGGATCGCCGAGCCCCGCACGGAGACGATCGGAGAGCGCGCCGAAGCCGCGCCGGCCTGACGCCCCCGAGCCCAAGAGCCAGGCCCCGTCAGCGTGCTGACGGGGCCTGGCTCTTCGTCGGGTGGGGTGGCCGGCTCTTTCGCTCAGTGCGGCAGGTGGGTCCCGAAGCTGCGCCGGTAGTAGACCAAGGGCGCCCTGTCCCCCGTGGCTTCGGCCTCCGCGGCGTCAACGCGGCCGAGGACGACGACGTGGTCTCCGCCGTCCACCAGATCGGCCACGGTCGACGCTATCCAGGCGGCGGCCCGGGAGATGCGCGGGAGGCCGTCGTCGATGGTCCAGGACGTGCCGAGGAACTTGTCGAGGCCGTCCCTCGCGGCGAAGGACATCGCCAGGTCGGCCTGGTCGGCGCCGAGTACGTTGAGACCGAAGCGACCGGACTCGCGGATCGCCTCCAGAGTTCTCGATCTCCGGTCCAGACTGACCAGGACCATGGCCGGAGTCAGCGACAGCGATGCGAAGGCGCTGACGGTCGCCCCGCGGGGCGCGGTGTCGTAGGGCATTGCGGTCACGATGGACACGGGTGTGGCCACGCAGGCCATGACGTCCTTGAACGCGCCCTGCAACGCTGTCTCGGTGATGTTCATCGAAGCTCCAGCTCCTTGACGAGATCGAGCAGAGGTGCTGGTTCCGTCAGGAGGTACATGTGTCCACCGGGAACCTTGAGCTGTGAGAAATGCCGCGTCGTCAGCGAGGCCCAGCCGGTCATGACCTCGGGTTCCAGCGGCCGGTCCGGCTCGGCCGACACGCAGTCCCCATCGGTCGGGAGCGGCCGTGGAGCCGGCGAGGTCGCCCCGAGTCGGACGTCCGTCGGCGGAGAGAGGGCGTCCGCCCAGCCACGGGGGGCGGACATGCCGCCGCCCGTGTGAGGGAAACAGACGAGTGCGCACCGGTGGCCGGAGCCGTATCGCCGCAACAGCCGGGTGTCCGTCGGTCCGGCGGGCGGGCTCATCAGGTGCCGGTCCGCGTCCCGGACCGCTCACCACCCGGTACGGCGACCGGGCGCAGACCCGTGCGGTACTGCGCGGCAAGCTCCCGGTATTCGGCGGCCGTCTCGTCGAGCACCGCCACATCACTGGCGCTCAGTGTCATCAGGACGGATGCGGGAGAGCCCGCGATCAGGCTCCGGGACGGATACACGGGGCCGGCGCTGAGCACCACGCCCGCTGAGACCCGTGAACTCGCGCCGACCGCGACCCCGTTCAGCAGGATCGCGCCGATTCCGATGACGGATCCGTCGCCGACCGAGCAACCGTGCAGCAGCGCACCGTGGGCGACTGTGACGTCCCGCCCGATGGTCAGCGGATAGTCGGGGTCCGAGTGCAGCATCGCGTGGTCCTGGATGTTCGAGCCGGGGCCTATGCGCACGCTGCCCTTGTCCCCGCGGATGGTCACGCCCGGCCACAGGCTGACGTCCGCCTCGATCTCGACGTCTCCGATCAGCACGACGTCGTCGAACGCGTAGACGCTCGGATGAACACGTGGGCCGACGCCCTGGAAGCTGTATGTCCTCATGGGTCAGACCCCTTTCTGAAGGAGCGGGGAAAGCCGGGCCAGGCTCGCAAGCACCTCGTCCTTGGGAAGTCCGAAGTCGACGAGGCAGGCGACCTCGTTCACGCCCATCGCACGGAAACCCCGCAGCGTCTCGCGGGCTCGCTCCACATCACCGATGAGGGAGCTCGAGGAGACGTACCGCTGGAACACCATCTCCAGGAAATCGTCGCGGTCCTCGTCCAGGTTCTGCAGCGTCTGCGATTTGTCCTGTGACTCACGCTGCCCGGATGTCGCATGCTGCGAGACGAAGGAGCTCAGATACTGGGTCATGGCCGGCCGGACCCGTTCGACGGCCTCGTCCGCGGTGACACCGACGTAGGTGTGCAGCATCAGCGAGACGACGCCGAGCTCGGGGTCGAGGCCCTTACGAGCGCGTGCCTCACGGTAGATCTCGATCCGCTTCCGGAGTTCGGCGGGACCGAAGTTGATGAGCGCCGACAGGACGTTGAGGCCGTTCTCACCGGCGAATCGCCACGCGTCCTCGTTCTTCGACGTCGTCAGCCAGACGGGCAACTCCGGCTGGACGGGGCGAGGAAAGGTCAGGATCTCGTGGACCTCGCCCAGGGCATCGGTTCGCTTGACCGCGTCGCCGCGCCACAGGCTCTGCAGTTGCTCCCGTGACCGGTTGAGCAGTTGGGCCCTGTCTTCGAAGCCCTCGGGATTGAGGACGAAGTCCCGCGCGTGCCAGCCGGGTGCCACCGCGAGGTCCACACGGCCGCCCGACAGGTTGTCGACGAGCGCCCATTCCTCCGCCACGCGGAGGATGTTGTGCAGCGGGAGGTTCACGCTTCCCGCCCGGATGCGGACGTTCTTGGTGATCGTCGCCAGTGCGGCTCCCAGAACGGCCGGATTGGGGTAGGCACCACCGGCCTCGGTGAAGTGCCGCTCCGGCGTCCAGATCGAGGTGTATCCGGCTTGATCGACAAAGCGGGAGACCTCGAGCAGAAGATCGTAGGGATCGCTGTCGCCGCTCAGGCCGGAGAAGAAGATGATGCCCAGATCGGGAAGGAGTGCGGCGGAAGGCGACGAAGAAGGAGCGGAAGTGGGGGAAGTACCGGGCTTCGAAGGGGAAGTGCCGGACTTCAGTTGGGCCTTCAGTCGCGCCAGCTGCCCGGCGCTGAGGAAAGAACCGTCAGACATACGCGGGCTCCTCGAGCAGCAGCGCCTTGATCACGTTCGTGGTTCCCGAGACCGAGCTGTTCTCGTAGAAGTCCCGGACGGAGAAGTCCAGTTCGAACGTCTCTCGCAATTTGTTGATCATCTGGATAGCCATGAGTGAGTTTCCGCCGAGCTCGAAGAACCCTCGGTCTGCGGCCACCGCCGACTCGCCGAGGAAGCTCTCGAAGATCTTCCCGACGATCCGCCGGATCTCTTCTGTCGCCTCGTCGCTGTCGTCGTCCGACGCCATCGGCGCGGGCGCGTCATCGAGGGGAGAGCCGCCCCGGGCGGGCTCAGCCGCGCTCACTGCCGAGGTCACGGCCGACTCCCCTACCGCACAGGTACCGCTGTCCGAGCTGAACCCGAGGGTCGGCTCCACCCAGTGGCGTTGCCGCTCGAACGCGTACGTGGGCAGGGGCACCATCCGCGCGGCGCTCGCGTACTCCTCGAGGGATACCTCGGAATCGGTGGCCCATCCGAGTGCGACCGCGTCCGCGAACGACTCGTCCTCGTGCTCCCGATCTCCCAGGGCCTGGGCCAGTTGGAGGGCAGGGTCGGCTCCGGAGCCCAGGTTGGCACGCACCAGATTGCTCATCGCCCGGCCGGCACCGATCTCGATGAACCTGCTCACGCCCAGCTCTCGCAGCGTTTCCACCGAACCGGCGAAGTCGACGGTACGTACCAGGTGATCCGCCCAGTAGTGCGGGTTCCTGGCCTCGTACTCCGTGAGAAGCCGGCCGGTGATGTTCGAGATCAGCGGGATCCGCGGGGCGTGGAAGGTGCGGGACCTCAGGAACTCGAGGAATTCGTCCGCGGCCTTCTGCATGAGCGGTGAGTGGAAGGCGTGCGACGTTGCCAGCCGCTGATGGTGGATACCGGCATCGGCGGCTCGCGCGGCAGCCGTCTCGATGCCGTCGCGGGTTCCGGACAGCACGAACTGCTGGGGGGAGTTGGTCGCCGCCACCACCAGAGGCCCGCTGTCGAGGAGGTCCGCGAACGGCTCCAGCCGGTCGACCGCGAGCATCGCCCCGGGCTCGCAGCGCCCCATGAGCCGCGCCCGCGTCGCGACGAGCGCTGCCGCCGTCGGCAGGTCGAAGACACCCGCGACGGTTGCGGCGACGATCTCGCCGAGGCTGTGTCCGAAGAGGTACCGGGGCCGGACGCCCGTGTCGACGAGCGCGGTCGCCAACGCGTACTCGACGGCGAACAGCAGCGGCTGCGCCACCGAGGTGTCGATGCCGTCGACCTTGCCGTCAGGTCCGAGGTACGTCCTCAGATCGAACCCGGTGTGGTCGTTCACCACGGCGATCGTCTCGTCGAACCGACGGGCGAAGTGCTTGTTCTTCGCCGCGAGGACGGTTCCCATCCCGGCACGCTGCGTCCCCTGTCCGGCGAAGACGAACGCGATCTCACGCGAACCCGACTCGGCTCCCTGGTGGTAGCGTCCGGCCTTCAGCCGCGCGACCGCCTCCTTCAGGTCGACGGCGGCCAGCGACGCACGGTGGGGATGCCGCGTCCGTCCCTCGCGCAGCGTGTACGCGTACTCCGCCAGTGAGCCGTCCGGGTGTGCGGCGAGATGCTCCGCCAGCGCGACCGCCTGGTTCCGCAGGGCCGCCTCGGACCGGGCCGAGAAGGTGAGGATGCTCGGTCCCTCGGCGGGTTCGGCCGGTTCTGCCGGGGCCTGCTCGAAGCTCTTGAGGATGACATGACTATTGGTGCCGCCCATACCGAAGGCGCTCACGCCGGCCCAGTTGTCCGTGTCACCGTCGAGCGGCCGACCCTCGGTGGTCACGAAATAGCGTGAACCATCCAGTTCGAGCGCCGGGTTGATCTCCCGCACATTCACCGTCGGCGGCACGTACTTGTGCTTCAGCACCAGCGCCGCCTTGATCAGACCGACAATGCCGGCGGCGATGTTGAGATGCCCGAAGTTGCCCTTGAGCGAACCGATACCGCAGGGTGCGCCGTCCAGGCCGTACGCCTGCTTGATCGCCTCGATCTCGATGGGATCGCCGAGTGCCGTCCCCGTGCCGTGCGCCTCGATGTACGAGATGTCCGTCTGCTTGACGCCCGAGATCTCAAGGGCATCCCGCAGGACGGCGACCTGGCCGGACACGCTCGGGGCGGTGAAGCTCACCTTCTCGGCTCCGTCGTTGTTGACCGCCGAGCCGGCGATCACCGCCTGCACGTCGTCGCCGTCGGCGATCGCATCGCGCAAGCGCTTCAGCAGGACGAGCCCGAGACCGTTGGTGAAGACCGTTCCGTTGGCACCGGCGTCGAACGGGCGGCAGATGCCGTCGGGCGACAGCACGCCGCCGACCTGGTACTGGTAGCCGGCTTCCTGGGGGACGCGCACGTACACCGCACCGGCGATCGCCGCATCGCATTCGCTCAGCAGCAGACTCTGCACGGCTGAGTGGACGGCCACCAGACCGGTGGAGCAGGCGGTCTGCACATTGACGCTGGGACCGCGCAGATTCAGCTTGTAGGAGATCCGGGTTGCCAGGAAATCCTTGTCGTTTCCGTGCCGGACGACCATCTCGCCCAGCGACTCGACGAGGTCGTTGCGGCGAAGAGCCCCGAACAGATAGGTGCTCATCCCCGAGCCCGCGAAGACGCCGATCCGCTGGTCGGTGCGCTGCGGATCGATGTTGGCCCGCTCCAGCAGCGATACCGACGATTCGAGCATGAGGCGCTGCTGGACATCCAGGATGTCCGCCTCACGCGAGGAGTATCCGAAGTACGAGGAGTCGAACTCGGCGATGCCGTCCAGGGTTCCGGCGCGCTTCACATAGTCCGAACGCGACCGCTGCCCGGCCGGTACTCCCGCCGCCGCCATCTCGGCGTCCGTGAGATCCCTGATAACGCTTTCGCCGTTCACCAGTCTCTGCCAGAACTCGTCGACGCCGTCCGCCTGGGGCAGCCGGCATTCCATCGCGACGATCGCGATCAGCTCGTCATCGTTTTCCATGTTCATCCCTGTTCGGTTCGATGCGAAAGCGCTTGCCGGACCTGACGGGTACGGGCACGCCTGGCCGACACGACACGCCTTCGACCTGCGCCGGCCGTGGCGGACGTGGCACTGGGTGAGTGGTCTCGCGGCTGCCTCGTCATGGCTTCCAGGAATCTCCGCTGAGCGTTGAAGGAGGCATGCTCGAAGAGCCGGACGAGCGGGAACCGGACGCCGAATTCCTTCTGGATCTCCGAGTGGAGAACGGCGATGGTCAACGAGCTTCCGCCCACGTCGAAGAAGTTCGCCTCGCGATCGGACAGGGACCCCGCGCCGCCACCGGCCACGGCGAGCCAGAGGCGCTCCAGCCGATCGGGCACCGAGCGGGCGTGCGGATCCGCCGCCCCCTCGAGGATGCGCCGGCCTTGCTCCTGAACATGGCGGCGAGCGGTCTCGGCGAGCGCCTTGCGATCGACCTTCCCGTTCGGGAGCTTGGGCAGCTCGGGAAGGAAGAGCATGATTGATGGGATCATGACATTCAGGAGTCGCTCACCCAAATAGTCACGGAGCTGCCGCTCGGCCGTCGCCTCACCCTCCACAACGGCGACGATCACCTTGGTGAACCGGTCTTCCTGCGCGCAGACGAAGACATCACGGACACTCGGATGCGACTGGATCGCGGAGCGGACCTCCTGCAGCTCGATCCGGACACCCGCGATCTTGATCTGCTCGTCCGCCCGCCCGAGGACCTCGATGTCGCCGTCCTTGTTCCGGCGTCCGAGATCCCCTGTCGGGTAAGCGAGCACAGGCTCCCCGTCGACGCCGATCTCCACGAACGGCGAAACGATCCGGCTCCCCACGAGATAGCCGTAGGAGGGATGGTCCGCCGCGATGTGGATCTCGCCGGCGACACCGTCCGCGCACAACTGCCCGTTCTCGCCCACGACATGGGTGCGGGAGTGGGGGAGGTTCCGACCCACCGGCTGGATCCCGGCGGCCACATCCCGCGGGACCCGGTAGAAGTGCTGGGCCAGCGTCGTCTCGGTCGGGCCGTAGAGATTCACCACCTGGCAGTGCGGAAAGGCACTCTGCCACCTGCGCACCAGCGCGCCGTCCAGCGGCTCTCCGGCGAAGAAGGACAGCCGGACGGACGGAATCGACTCGCTCTCGGCCCAGTCGTTCATCCACACCTTGCCGAGCGACGGGACCAGGTGGAAACCCGTGATCCCCTCGCTCCGCAGGAACTCCCGCACACCGGCGGCATCGAGGTGCGGCTCATCCGGAACGCACAGTGTGGCTCCGGAGACCAGGGGCGTCAGCGCGTCTCGGAACCAGACGTCGAAGGACAGGTTGGTCAGGTGCGCGAACCGGTCGTGGGGACCGATCCCGAATTCACCGGACTGCCACTCCAGGAACAGCGACAGGCCAGTGTGGCTGCCGACGATCGCCTTGGGCTGTCCAGTGGATCCGGAGGTGAAAGCAATGTACGCGCAGTCCTCGTTCTTGAGGACTTCGGCCGTGGCGGCCTCGCCCGCGGGGGCGGGTCTCAGGACGACCTGGTGATCGTTCGCGCAGGCGATGGTCGCCCTGGCCGGACCGCAGTTCAGCATGGTCTCGCGCCGCACCTCGGGCAGCGAGTCGTCCACGAGCATGACGATCGCCCCGGACAGCCACACTCCGAAGACGGCCGCGACCACCGATGCGCTGCGCCGGCCCAGAACGCCGACGACGTCACCGTTGCCGATGCCTTGCGCTTGCAGCTCATCGGCTACCTTCCGGGCGCGCAGCAGCAGCTCGGAGAAGGAAACCGACTCCGCGGAGGACTTGATCGCAGTCGCGTCGGAGAACTCGTCGCACGCCCGCTGCAAAAGAGAACCGACCGCCTGCACGGCTAAAATCTCCATCTTGAAGTCTTCCCACCGATCTGTCTCAGGTAAGGATCTTGCGCACTTCGGCGGATCAGGACGACGGCAGCTGCGCACGGGCAGGGCTGTCCTGAGAAGTGGATGTCCTTGAGCACGTCGACCAACCGGGCGACGGTGACCGGTGATCAGCGACGGCTACTACCGGAATACTCCGGACGCTGACAGGAATAGTGCGCGCCTCAGCCAAGCCGCGCACGAAGAAAAAAGACGTCTCCCTCGGCCGGCAGCGGCACGTTCAGCGGGAGGGCGTCGGCTCTGGCCGGCTCAAGGCCGGACGCGCATAGGAAGCGCGGTCATTCCCCGTGTGGTCACAGCAAAAATCCAAACATTCAGATCGTCCCCCTTGATGTGCTGATGTGGCCCCTCAGCACCCCTCTGACAATGTCCGCCGCAGAGGATAAGCAGACGGTGATCAATCTTCCCAGCCCTGTCTCACCATGTGGATAACCGGGGGAAGTTGTGGGGTCGATGCTGAACTGCGACCCAACTGGGGGGACTTTGCCGGAATTCGGGCAGACCCGACACGACAGAAAGGCCAACACCCGGCCCGGGGCGAAAGATTTCCGCCACCCAACGGCGATAATGCGCCGATCCGGCCACGCCCGAGAACCGGCCGGACCTCCCTGACCTGCAGCATCCCCCCGCTGCCCACGCACCACTGCACCACGAGCCATGGAAGGCGACACCCGCCGGAACAGCCCCGGTCAAACCGGTGAACCGCCGCAAAACTCAGCCATCAACAGTGATCGTGATCACATCCCCAGGCCTAGGGAATCGTGTTGACGAATATCGTGGATATGCCGTAGAAGTTTCCCTCGGCCCCCGCAACAAGACGCATCTCCTCTTCCTTCCGAGAGCTACGTACGTGGGGAGTCGTGTTCGCGCATCGACAGGAGAGCCGCCACCGCTTCCTCGGCGGCGAGTGAATCGCAAGATTTCACGGAACGACCCGCCTCTCCCCAATGCGGCATGACCACACCCCGAATCCGGCCATTGCCTCACGACGGCACAAGTCTGCCGACCAATACCCACAAGGATGGAACGCATGAAGGAAGAGAAGATTTTACCCACGCATGTGGTTGTCATATGCACGGATCGCCGGAGAATCCCGGCACGGATCCTCGATGGCGCCAGGAACATACGCGCCTCCGTGATTGTTGACAGGGGCCACAATCACACCTTCGGCCCGGACGTGGCCGTGTACGAGGTGCCCAATGTGCGCGACCCGGAAGCAGTTCTGGACACGGTCCTCTCCATTGCTCGCAAGGACCCGGTGGACCGCATCGTCTCCCCCGTCGAACACTCGGTACGAACGGCCGGATACATCCGGTCCACTCTCGGTATCGAGGGCATGGGATACGAGACGTCGCTGGCGTTCTCCAACAAATACATCATGAAGCGGCGCCTCGCCGCCGCCGGCCTGCCGACTGCCGCATTCCAGCAGGTCATGTCCTTCGACGAGATCCCGGCCGCGGCCAAGTACACGGGCTGGCCGTGCGTGGCCAAGCCGGTGTTCGGCGGCGGTTGCATCGGCGTGGCCGTGTTCCCGACAGCCGACGATTACGTTCGGTTCGGCGCCTCCGAAGCCGGAGTGGAGCTCAGGGAGAGCAACACGCCGATCATTGTCGAGCGGTTCGTCGAGATGGAGCACGAGTTCCACTGCGATGCCGTGGTGCGTGACGGTGAAGTGATCTTCGCTGCGCCTTCCCGCTATTTCACTCCCATCCTCGGGCAGATAGACACCTTCAGCGGGTCGTACCTCCTCCCGGCCGGGCACGAGGACTTCGACACCATCACCGAGATCAACCGCCAGGTCGTCCAGGCCCTCGGGCTGCGCGACGGGGTCACGCACCTCGAACTCTTCAAGACCGCCGAGGGGTTCGTCGTCGGCGAGATCGCCGGCCGTCCTGGTGGGGGCGGCATCGTCGAGGCGGTGCGACGTCACTGCGGCGTAGACCTCTGGGAGATGTTCTGGGCTTCTTCGCTCGGCGAGAAGCCGGAGATCCGTCCACGCCGTCCGGACGACATCCTGGGCACCGTCATGCTGCCGACCCGCCCGGGCAGGATCACGCGGCTGAGCACTCCGGAGGAGCTGTCCGCAAGCAGCGGCGTGGTTGCCGTGCAGATGTCCATGAAGGTGGGAGACGTGGTTCCCGCGGAGCTCACCTCGGCCACGACGACAGGACTCGTCTTCTTCTCCGCCCCGGACGAGGCCGCGGTCCCGGAGAGGCTGGCGGACCTCGCCGCCACCTATGCGCTCGAAGTGGAGAAATAAGATCGTGAGCATCCTGCTGCCGTACACCAGGAATTCCGACTCGCGGGTCGATGCCGGCCACCGGGCCGTGGGGGTCCGATGAGATACCTGATTCTCAATCGGGCCTCGCTCGCAGGGCGTCCCTATCCCGACTGGCTGGGTGCCGACCACGAGGCCGTCCTGCTGACCGACGCGGCGACCGTCTCGTCCGACCCCGAGGTGCGCTCCGCCCAACTCGCCGGATACGCGCATGCGG
Source organism: Streptomyces sp. NPDC051243 (assembly GCF_044455405.1). NCBI lineage: Bacteria > Bacillati > Actinomycetota > Actinomycetes > Kitasatosporales > Streptomycetaceae > Streptomyces > Streptomyces sp. NPDC051243. The sequence continues at coordinate 82,870 of NZ_JBITES010000025.1, forward strand.
AATTCTTCGATGACTTCCATTTCAACCCTCTGGTCGAAAGCCGCGCCGTCGCGCTGCACCGGAAAATGGCCTTCGACCGGGTCATAGCGCTCTCCGAGTTCGACCTCGTGCGGGCCGCCCGGCTGCGTGAACTGTTCGCCGTGCCCGGGCAGGACGTCGCCAGCGCGACGGCGTTCCGGGACAAGCTGGAGATGAAGCGGATTCTGGAGCGGGCCGGAGTCCCGCTGGCCCCCTATGCGCCCGTCGCCAACCTCGCGGACCTGCTCGGGTTCATCGACCAGCAGGGATTTCCCGTAGTCGTCAAGCCGCGGTGGGGCGGCGGCTCCATCGACGTCCACGTCCTGCACAACCATCAGGACGTGGACAGCCTCCTCGCCGCCCACCGTGCCCTGGGCACCGACGACGGTGCGCAACTGCTCGCCGAGAAGTACATCGAGCACGAACTCATCCACATCGACGGCCTCGTCGTGGCCGGGGAAACACTGCTGATGTGGCCCTCGACGCACGGCCGCACCACCTGTCTGGACTTCAAGGAGGGCGGTGCCCTGCAGAGCTCCCTCCTTGATCCGGCCGACCCGCTGCTGACTCCCGTTCGGGACCTCACTCGCCAGGCGCTGGCCGCGCTGCCGACTCCGGACACCTGCATGTTCCACGCCGAGGTCTTCCTCGACGCCGACCGCCGCCTGGTGTTCAACGAGATCGCCAGCCGGATGGGGGGCGGCCTGATCGAAGGGGTTCTGCGACTGGGCTTCGGCATCACCCTGCCCGAGGTCTACGTCGGGGCGTTGAGCGGCCGCACACCGCCGCGGATCCCTGCCGAGCCGGTGCAGATCGCGGGCTGGTCACTGTTCCCGCCGCGTGCCGGCACGCTGGTGGAGATACCGGACACGTGTCCAGTGCCCGGAATCAGCGTGTACAGCAGACACGCCGAACCGGGGACCGTGCTCGAGGCCGCCCAGCTGAGCGTGTCGAAGATCGGTTCGGTGCTGGCCACCGGCCATGCGCGCGACGAGGTCGAGACGGCCCTCACCGAGGCACTGGCGTGGTTCGAGCGCTCCACGGTGATCCGGCCCGGGGCGGAAGGCGGCGAGGCGGGCAGCACGACGTGATCCAAACGCTGCGACTCGCCAGGAGTACACCGGGTTGTCTGCTTCTCCTGGGCGGGAACCTCGCGGTCGCGTTCGGCAGCAACCTCGTGCTCCCCTATCTCGCGGTCTTCCTGACCCAGGATCAGCACCTCAGCCCGGCCGTGGTGGCTATGGCGATCACGGCCAGGTTCTGGTGCCAGCAGGGTCTGACCCTGCTGGGCGGCTGGATCGCCGACCGCCTCGGCGCGGTGGGCGCCATGTGTGCGGGGCTGCTCGTCAGGGCTCTGTCGTATCTGCTGCTCCTGGCCGCCTCGGGTCCCGTGTCGGTGGTCGCCGCGTGCGGCCTCCTCGGCTTCGGCGGCGCGATCTTCGTACCCGCCTCGAAGTCGGCGCTGGTACAGCTCTTGGGCACGAAAGAGCAGCTCAGGGCCGTGTTCGCACTGCGCAGCACCGCGAACAACGCGGGAACCGCCCTGGGCCCGCTGATCGGCAGCCTCCTGCTTCTCATGGCCGACGCCCGCGTCAGCTTCGTCATCACCAGCTGCGCCTTCGTGGTGCTGGCCGTCCTGCTGCTGCGGCTGCGCCCACTGCTGACCGCCGACCGGACGACGGCCGGGCCGACAGCCGAGGACGCCGGCTCCGGTCACCCGTCCCGGCCGCTGGACTCCCGCAAGCTGGCGTGGATCCTGCTGTGCGCCTTCGCCTTCGGCTTCTCCTACATCCAACTCGAATACGCGCTCCCGGTGTTCACCGGCCATGTGCAGAGCTCGTCGTTCGTCGGTGTGCTCTTCTCCGTCAATGCCGTTGCCGTGGTACTCCTCCAGCTGCCGCTGAACCGGTCCGCCGACCGGACCCGCAGCTCAGCGGTGGTCATCTCCGGCGCGCTCCTGCTGATGGCGATCAGCTTCGCGGCCGCCTCCCCGGGCACGATGGCCGGCCTGATCGTGTGCGTGCTGCTCTTCTCCGTCGGCGAGGTACTGATCGACCCCTGCATCGACAGCGAGATCGCCGCTTCGGTCCCGGCGCACCGCCGGGGCACGGCCTTCGGCTTCGTCGGTACGTCCATCGCCGCGGGCGGCGCCGTCGCCAACGCTCTGGCAGCAGTGCTCTCCGGCGACCGCGGAGCCGTGAGTCACCAGTTCTGGCTGCTCCTGGGTGGCATAGGCGTCGGCTTCGCCGCGATCGTCTACCTCACCTCGTACGTCACGTCGCCGAAGCCGGTGCGGAGCACGACGACACCCTGAGCGCCGGTCGGCATCATGGCGCGGACACGCACAGGCCCCGTTCCGGGCAGAACCGGAACGGGGCCTGTGCGGGCTCACGAGGGAGCCGTGCGCGGAAACTCAGATCAGGCCGAGGGAACGGACCGCGTCCCGCTCCTCCTCGAGCTCCTTGACGGAGGCGTCGATACGGGCGCGGGAGAACTCGTTGATCTCCAGGCCCTGGACGATCTCGTACTTGCCGTCCTTCGTGGTGACCGGGAAGGAGGAGATGAGCCCCTCCGGAACGCCGTACGAACCGTCGGACGGAATGCCCATCGACACCCAGTCGCCGTCGGCGGTGCCGTTGACCCAGGTGTGGATGTGGTCGACGGCGGCGTTGGCGGCGGAGGCGGCCGAGGAGGCGCCGCGGGCCTCGATGATCGCCGCACCGCGCTTGGCGACGGTCGGGATGAAGTCCTCGGCGAGCCACTTCTCGTCGTTGACGACCTCGGCGGCGTTCTTGCCGGCGATGGTGGCGTGGAAGATGTCCGGGTACTGGGTGGCGGAGTGGTTGCCCCAGATGGTGAGCCGCTTGATGTCGGCGACGGTCGAGCCCGTCTTCTTCGCGAGCTGGGTGAGCGCGCGGTTGTGGTCGAGGCGGGTCATCGCGGTGAACCGCTCGGCCGGTACGTCGGGCGCGGCGGCCTGCGCGATGAGCGCGTTGGTGTTGGCCGGGTTGCCGACGACCAGGACCTTGATGTCGTCCGCGGCATGGGCGTTGATGGCCTGGCCCTGCGGCTTGAAGATGCCACCGTTGGCCTCGAGGAGGTCACCGCGCTCCATGCCCTTGGTGCGGGGGCGGGCGCCGACGAGGAGGGCGACGTTGGCGCCGTCGAAGGCGACGTTCGGGTCGTCGCTGATGTCGATGCCCTGCAGGAGCGGGAACGCGCAGTCGTCGAGCTCCATCGCGGTGCCCTGGGCGGCCTTGAGCGCCGGGGTGATCTCGAGAAGCCGCAGCCGGACCGGCACGTCCGCGCCGAGCAGCTGGCCGGAGGCGATGCGGAACAGCAGGGCGTAGCCGATCTGGCCGGCCGCGCCGGTGACGGTGACGTTCACGGGAGTGCGGGTCATGGCGTTCTCCGTATGACAGCTGGCGGTGGGGCGTCCCTGCCCCGGGGTGCGGGACGTAGAGATGATCGATCTCTTGGCGTCAAGAGATCCATCCGTCAGGCTATCGCGCATCCGGGATCTCGCACGGCCGGGTCCGTGTGGCCCGTCCCACAGAATCTCGATCAATGCCGATCATTGTCGATCAAGGGGCGAAAGGAGCGGCCGCCCGGTCCGGGAGAGGGGGACCTGGGCGGCCGCTGGGTGGGGGTACCGGTTGCCGGACTCCCGTGGGGGTACGGTGCGCGTGCCCACTTTGCCGACGGCCATTCCTGCCCCGCCGAATCTTTTTTCGCCCCCGCCGCCCCTAGGCGAACTCCCCGGAGGGGGCACCCCGGACGGGCCACCTCACCCCCGCGTGAAAGATGCGGGCGGCGCCGAGAAGTCACCGCCCTTTCCAAGAAGTCGGCGCGCGCTACTGCGTACACCCCTCCAGCCCCGCGGCCAGCGTCGCGCACGCCGTCGCCTCGCCCGCGTCCTTCACGGCGATCATCGGGGTGTACGCGATCGCGTCCCCGGCGACGGTGATCGTCCCGGTCTGCTTCGTCTTGCCGACCGTCACCACCACCTCGTCGCCCTGCGCGGCCTGCGTGATACGTCCCCACGCCGCGCCGCACGTCTCGCTGTAGCGCACCTCGACCACGGCCGTGCCGACGGTCGCGGTCTTGGCGGTGGTCACCAGGTCACCGCTGCAGCCCATGCTCTCCGCGTCCTTGCCGGTGCAGGAGTCACCGCTGCACTTCACCCCGGCCGGCAGATCGGGGTCGGTCGTCACGGACGGCGAGGGCGACCTACCGGCGTTCGGGTTCTTCTTCCCGCCGTTGTCGAGGAGGAAGAACACCGCCGCGATCACGACCAGCACACCGACGACCCCCGCGAGGAACATCGTCAGCCGCCGCTTGCCACCGCCGCCGCCCGCGGGCACCCCGTCCCCCGGCCGCCCCGGAGGCGCGCCGTACTGACCGGGCGCCCCGGACCCGACCGCCGGCCCGGAAACACCGGACGCGCCGGCCACCCCGGAGGCGCCGGACGCGTCACCCGACGGCGCCGTACCCGTACGGCCCCCCGCCTGCGACGGCCCCCGATACCCCGCCAGGCCCCACGAGTTGGCTCCCGAGGAGCCGCCCTCACGGACGTCACCCCCCGCGGCGCCCCGCACCGCCGAGTCCCGCGGCGAAGAGTCCCGTACCGAGGAATCCCGTACCGAGGAATCCCGTACGGAGGAGTCCCGTACCGAAGAATCCTTGACCGCCGCATCCCTGACCGCCGAGTCCCGCACCTCTGGCGCCGAAGGCTGCGCCGGAACCGCGGGCGGAACGGTCGGGGCCACCCCCGCCGGCCCCGCCACCCCGGGCGTGGGCACGGCCGTGGCGCTTCCGCCCCGCCGCGCGCCCTTGCCCGCCTTCGCGCTCCCCTTGGCATTCGCCGGTGGCGCCCCGAACTCGCCCAGTGCGGCACGCGCCTGGGAGATCCGGATCGCCTCCATGGTCATGTCGTGGCGCATCTCCGAACGGCTCCAGGCCCGTTCGGCGAGCTCCCACATCGTCGTCAGATGGATCGGATTGGTCCCGGTGACCTCGGCGAGCGCCACGATCGCGCCCTTGGGCGCGAGCAGCCGCCCGTTCAGATACCGCTCCCAGGACGTCTTGCTGTATCCCGTCCGGTCGGCCAGCGCCGCGATGCTCAGACCGCTGCGGTCCACGAGCCGGCGCAGCTGGCTCGCGAACTCCCTGACCTGCGGATCGAGTTCATCCGGCAAGTCCCTCCAACGAGGCATTGCTTCCCCCCTCTTCCCCCCGGTTCGTGCTGGTGTTTCTCGCGTCTCCCCCGCGCGTGGTGCCCTCTGCCGAGTCCCCGTTCTGGCTACCCACAGGGATGCGCCCAGTGAGGATCTCAGTTCCCGGGGTGGGGGCGCACGGGAGCATTGCGACCGTGGGCACGCACCGTTGCACGCCCGCCGGACGTCATCCAGTGTTCCACCGGCCCCCCTCGCCGGCCGACCCAACCCTGGCAGTAAGCCCTTGCGATTCACAGGACGCCCCGGACCGTCCCGATCGACCACGCTAGCCCGCTTGTTGAACGACTTCCTTGCAAATCCGCGAACTTGTCAACACATCGCCACACAGAAACCACATAAACGATCACTCGCGCCACTTACGCCGTATTCAGACAAATCCGGCACGAACGGCGCGATCGACACGGAGGCCCCAAGGGACTCATCCCAGCGCCACAGCCCCGATCACCGCGGTCAACGCCAAGGCCACGACCAGCACCACCGCGACCACCAGCAACCGGCGCGAGGGCGGCTCCGACTGCTTCGGCGGCGCGTCCCACCAGGGGAGAGTCGGATCCTCCTCGTACCCTTCGGATTCCTCGTCCGCATCGCCACCACCGGGGCTCTCGGTCTTCCCGGCGAACCGGCCCGTGCCCTCCGGCTTCCCGGCGTCCCGTTCCGCGCCCTCCGGCTTCCCCGCCCCCGGCACCACCACCGGCTTCGGCCAGGCCCGCACCGCCAGTTCCCACCGCACCCCGAAGCGCTCCGCCTCCTCCTTGCCGATCCCCGCCACCCGGCACAGCGCGACGACCGCCTGCCGGGGCGGGGGCTGGGTGGCGTTGAGGTAGCGCTGCCAGGAGGACTTGCTGTACGCGGTGCGCGCACCCAGCGCGACCAGGCTCAGGCCCGTGCGGTCCTTGAGCTGCCGCAACTGCTCCACGAAGTGCCGCACCTCCGGCGGCAGATCGTCGGGCAGCGGCTGCCAGGCACCCATCGCTCACCTCCGAACCAGATCCGATCGGGTGACGACACAGGGCGACGCCTTGGTTCCCCGACGGCCCGGACGTAGCGGAACGGTCACCTCCGTGCCACAGCGCGCTGACAGGCGTTGAACAACCCCTTCACCGTGCCCCACGGTGGACGCGGACGGCGGTCCGTCCTTGCTCGGGGGAGAAGACGGACCGCCGTCACACGCAGAGCGTCAGCTGTCCACCGTGAAGTGCAGGGCGTCCTTCAGGAACGGCACCTTCAGCAACGGGTCCGGCTGAGCCATCAGCGCCAGCAGCACGATCACGAGGCCCAGCACGCCGTACGTCGCGATGTCCGTGAAGCGGGAACGTACGGCGAGCATGCCGACGCTCGGCAGGAGCCACCGCAGCACCGCGCCGGCCAGCAGAGCGCCGCCGATCACCAGCGTGCCGACGCGGAACACGTCGAGCGCGGTGATCAGCAGGCCGACCCCGACCAGGCCGAGGACGAGGAGAACGGGCCACTGCCGGGCGGGCGCCGGCGCGTCACCGCCGGCGGCCCGGCCCCCGCCCTCGGGGCGGGCCGTGTCCCTGGTGAACAGCGGGAAGCGGCGCGTGGTGCGCCGGGGCACGCCCTCCGCGTCCGGGGCGCTCACCGGGTCCCGGACCTCGATCTCCGCCGCCCCGGCAGTGTCCGCCGCCCCGGCGGTGTCATCCGCCCTGGCGTCGTCAGCCGCACCGGCCCTGTCCTCCGCCCTGCCGGCGGTGTCCTCAACCGACACTGCGCTCCGCCGCCTCGACCACGTTGACCAGCAGCTGCGCCCGGGTCATCGGGCCCACGCCGCCGGGGTTCGGGGAGATCCAGCCGGCCACCTCGGCGACACCGGGGTGGACGTCGCCCACGATCTTGCCCTCGGCGTTGCGCGAGACACCGACGTCGAGGACGGCCGCGCCCGGCTTCACGTCCTCGGGGCGGATGAGGTGGGCGGAGCCCGCGGCGGCGACGATGATGTCCGCGTTCCGCAGGTGCGCCGACAGGTCGCGCGTGCCCGTGTGGCACTGGGTGACCGTCGCGTTCTCACTGCGCCGGGTCAGCAGCAGCGGCATCGGGCGGCCGATGGTCACGCCCCGGCCGACGACCACGACCTCCGCGCCCTTGATCTCGACGCCGTACCGGCGGAGCAGGGTGAGCACGCCGTTGGGGGTGCAGGGCAGCGGGGCCGGCTCGTTCAGGACCAGGCGGCCGAGGTTCATCGGGTGGAGACCGTCGGCGTCCTTGGCCGGGTCCATCAGTTCGAGGATGCGGTTCTCGTCGATGCCCTTGGGAAGCGGCAGCTGCACGATGTAACCGGTGCAGGCCGGGTCCTCGTTCAGCTCGCGGACGACCGCCTCGATCTCCTCCTGGGTCGCCGTGGCCGGCAGCTCGCGCTGGATGGAGGCGATGCCGACCTGGGCGCAGTCGCGGTGCTTGCCGGCGACGTACTTCTGGCTGCCGGGGTCCTCCCCGACCAGGATCGTGCCGAGGCCGGGCGTGACGCCCTTCTCCTTCAGCGCCGCCACACGGGCGGTCAGATCGGACTTGATCGCGGCTGCGGTGGCCTTGCCATCGAGAATCTGGGCGGTCATGGGTCCCATCCTCCTAGATGACGCCCTCCCGGTTCCAATCCGGGTCCGCAACGGAGCCCGCCCGGGCCTCCCGGCCGTATCTCCACCCGTATCCACTCATGATCAGCGATGTTGCACTTGCACAACACATAGGGAATGCGGCTGGACAAGTAAGAGCAGACTAAAGAACGATGTGACGGCAGTGCCGCGGGCAGAGCCGGGGGGACAACCGCATCCGAAGACCTTCCTCCGAACCGTGCCGCGCGTCCCCGCACTCGGACAACGGAGGAAAGACCGCCATGAGTTTCGGCGACCCGAACAATCCCTACGGCCCGCCGCCCCAGGGCCAGCAGCCCGGCTACCCGCCGCAGCAGCCTCCCCAGGGACAGCCCGGCTACGGCTACCCCCAGGGCGCTCCGCAGCAGCCGCCCGCCTACGGCTACCCGCAGGGCCAGCCGCAGGCCTACCCCGGCTACCCGGGCGGCGCCAACATGATGCCGATGGAGATGCCCGGCCTGATGAAGACGGCCCGTGTGCTGCTTTTCATCATGGCCGGCTTCCAGATCCTGTTCGGCCTCATCGCCGGCGTCGCCGTCGGTGCCGCCCAGGACGTCTCCAACGGCGTCGGTTCCGGTGACGACACCGACGCGCTGGCCGGCCTCGGCTTCCTGGCCGCGGGCCTGCTGCTCGCCCTGGGCGCCCTGTCGATCTTCCTGGGCGTGAAGTTCAAGAACGGCGGCAGCGGCATCCGCATCACCACGATCGTGTACGCGTCGCTGATGATCCTCGGCGGCATCCTCAACATCGTGAACGGCGCGAACGGCTCCGCCACCTTCGGCGGGCTCATCTCCCTCGCCATCGCGGGCGTCATCCTCGCGTCGATGGTGAACAGCGCCTCCACCGCCTGGTTCAACCGCCCGAAGTACTGAACAGTTCACGCCAATAACAGCCGAGGGCCGTGTCTCACCCGTATGAGGGGGACACGGCCCCGCTGCGTCGCCCTACCCTGACGTGGGTAGCCGTCAGGCACGGGGAGACGCACCTTGTACAGCATCATCGTGGTACCTCCGCCGACCACGGAGGACGAGAGCCACCGCACCCAGATCCGCATGGCGCCCGGCGACCGGCTGAGCTTCGGGCGTTCCGCTTCCGACAACGACCTCACCATCGCCCACGAGGGCGTGTCCCGCAGAGCGGGTGAGATCACCGCCCAGGGCGCCTTCTGGATACTCAGCAACCTCAGCCGGGAGCAGACGTACGTCGTCGAGAACCCGGAGGGCGCGGGCGAGCACATCAAGGTCGGGCCGGGGCGGCTGGACGCGCCGGTCCCCTTCGAGTTCTCGCGGATCGTGCTGCCCGCGGCCGGCGATCTGCTGCCGATCGAGGTGTGGGCGCCGCGGCACGACTACCGCAGCGAGGACGGCCTGGACGGCGCCACCACCGCGCCCGCCTTCTCCGTCGACCGTACGAAGCGGTACTTCGCGGTCCTGGCCGCCCTGTGCGAGCCCCGCCTGCGGGGCGAACCGCACGCCCCGCCGCCCACCGTGGACCAGGTGGTGGAGCGGCTGCGCCCCAACTGGCCCGCCGCGTCCCGCACTTCCGTCCAGTGGAACATCGACTACCTCGCGGTGAAGCTGCGCCTCAAGCCCGCCCCGGAGACGGCGGACACGGGCCCGCGGCTCAACGGCAAGAAGGAGTCGCTGGTGTCACTGGCCCTGCGTTTCGACCTGGTCCGGGAGGACGACCTGGTCGTCCTGGCCGCACCGGCCTCCGGGCGGGTGACGCGGTGACCGAGCCGTACGCCGTCCCGGTGCCGAAGGGGTACCGGGTGGGCGTGTGGGAGGTGCGGGAGCCGATCGCGACGGGGGCGTTCGGGAGTGTGTACGAGGGCAGACGTACCGGAGCCGACGAGGCGCTGCCGAAGACGGCGGCCCTGAAGTTCCTGCCCACCGGCACCGGAACCCCCCGCCAGCTCACCCACCTGCGCGAACTCGTCGACCGCGAGGTCGAGTTGCACCGCCGGCTGAAGCAGCCGCGGCTGATCCGGATGTACGACACCCTCGTCGTCGACGACCCGGCCAGCCCCGCCCTCGACGGCGCCACCATCCTCGTATTGGAGAAGGCGGAGGGCTCCCTGTCCGCGCTCCTCGCGGCCGAGCCGCGCCCCGCCGCCGGGCCCGCCCTGCTCGCGCAGATCTGCGAGGGGCTGGCGCAGCTGCACCACGCCGGCTGGGTGCACGGCGATCTGAAGCCGGCCAACGTGCTGCTGATGGCGGACGGTTCGGCGCGGCTGGCCGACTTCAACATGGCGGCGGAGCTGGAGGGCACGCACGCCTACACACCGGCCTTCTCGACGCCCGACTACACGCCGCCGGAGCTGCTCTGGTCGGAGATCGGCGAGCGGGGCCGCCGGATCCGCCCCTCGGCGGACGTCTGGGCCTTCGGGGTCCTGGCGCATCTCCTTCTGACCGACTCCTTCCCGCTGCCCGGGGCCACCTCGACGGCCCGCCGTGACGCGGCCGCCGCGTACGCCCGCGGCACCGACGACCTGCGCCTGTCGCCCGAACTCGCGGACGAGTGGCGGGAGATCGTCCGGGACTGCCTGACCCGCACGCACGCCGACCGGATCGGCACCCAGGACCTGCTGCGGCGGGTGGAGGCGGCGGCCGGCGCCGGCCGCTCCCCGCGCCTGCCGCGGGCCCTCCTCCCCCGCCGCCGCTCCCGCCGTACGACGGCGCTGGCCGCCGCGACCGCGGTGGTCGCCGTTGCCGCGCTCGGCTACGGCGTGAGCAACTGGGCGGACCCCGACGGGGACGGTGGCCGGTCCCCGGCCGGCGACAGCGCGAAGGTCACGGCCGCCGCCTCCTACGGCGCCGACGAACTCCGTACCGACAAGGGCGTTCCCGTGGCCTACCGGCGGCTGATCGTCGACTCTGCCCACGACTGCGTCCATCAGGAGGTCACCCCCGCGCTGATCGCCGCCCTGCTGAAGGCGGAGAGCAACTTCGACCCCGACCTGTCCGACCCGTCCGTGGGCAAGGAGGGCGAGTACGGCATCGCGCGCTGGACGCCGAGTCTGTTGCGCTGGTGGATCCGGGCGGACGGCGTCCCCGCGACGCAGACCCCCAAGCCGCCGCTCACCCCCGCCGAGTCCATTCCGGCCGTGGGCCGTTACCTGTGCTACATGCAACCGCTCCTCGACCAGAAGGGTTTGTCCGGCGACCGCAGGGTGCTGCTGGCGGCCGCGTACCGGACGTCGACCAAGGTGGTGAACAACGCGGGCGGTGTTCCCCCGAAGTACCGCGACTACGCCGCCCGCGTCGCCCATTACCTCAAGGAGTACACGCCGCCCGGCAAGAAGTGACCCTGAGAGTTCTGAGGTACCGGTCGGCGGCCGCCACTGGAACGTTGGACACCGCTCCACCACAGCGAAGTGACCAACCGCGTTCACACCATTCACGTTCACACCATGCAATGGGGGAACACCAGTGAACATCGCCAAGCCCGCCGCGCTGCTCATCGCGGCCACCGCCCTGATCGCCGGCTCCACGGTGACGGCCTCCGCCGTCGCCGGACCGGACGGCACCCGGGTGACCAGCACCCAGCAGGTCGCCGAGGAGGTTCTCGCCGGGAACCAGAAGCCGCTCCGGGTCACCGCCGACAAGGTCACGTACGACGGCCTGACCGTCACCGCCGCGCCCAAGGGCCAGATCGGCACCCGGGACCTGGCCTGCGGCTACGGTCACCTGTGCATGATCGTCAAGGGCCAGAAGTTCGACTTCTACAAGTGCCAGACGTGGAACCTCACCAACTGGACCGGTGACGGCCCGTTCACCAACAACCAGACGCCCGGAACGGTCGCCAAGTTCTTCAACAAGGACGGCAGTGTCCGCTGGACGTCCACGGCGTACCAGGCCGGCACGGCGACGTGGGACCCGATCTGGTCGCTGCGTCCCTGCTGACCCGACCGGTAAAGGCCACGCGGCCTCCGGCTCCCTCGGGGGAGAGCCGGAGGTCGCGCCGCGCCATGCCGCGCGAAAGCCTCGAAGTCGTGCTGAGGCACCCCTTACCCTTCCTCACGTTGAACGTTGAACGGGGGAATGGAGGGGACGACTCCATGTACAGCGTCATCGTGGTGCCGCCGGCGTGCGGCGGTGTAGCCGACCAGGTGAGGATCGCCACCGGTGAGCGGCTTTCGTTCGGCAGGGCCGCGCCGGACGGCGCACTGACCATCGCGCACGAAGGGGTGCCCCGGATCGCCGGGGAGATCACGGCACACCGGTCCTTCTGGCTCCTGAGCAACCTCAGCGCGGACCAGACCTACGTGGTGGAGAACCCGGAGGGCGCCGGAGAGCACCTCAAGATCCCGCCGGGCCGGCTGGAAGCCCCCGTACCGTTCGAGTTCTCACGCGTGGTGCTGCCCGCCGCGGGGGACCTGCTCTCCTTCGACGTCTGGGCCCCGCGCCACGCCTTCCGCAGCGCCGACCGCCGGGGCCTGCCCGGTGCCGCCACAGCACCGGCATTCGCCCTGGACCGCACCAGCCGCTACTTCGCGGTGCTGACCGCCCTGTGCGAGCCCCGGCTGCGCGGCGAGCCGCACGCGCCGCTGCCGGCGGTGGAGCAGCTGGTGGAGCGATTACGCCCGGCCTGGCCGACCGTCAGCCGCTCCTCCGTCTACTGGAACATCGACTACCTGGCCCTCAAACTCCGCCTTCGCCCCGGCCCCGACGCCGCCGAGCCCGGTCAGCGCGTCAGCGGCAAGAAGGAGTCACTGGTGTCGCTCGCGCTCCGCTTCGACCTGGTCCGCGAGGACGACCTGAGCGTGCTGGCCGCGCCCGTCAGCGGGGTGGCCCGGTGACCGGGCGGTCGTACGCCGTTCCCGTCCCGAAGGGCTACCGGATCGGCCCCTGGGAGGTGCGCGAGCCGCTCGCGTCCGGCGCGTTCGCCACCGTGTACGCGGCCCGGCTCGCCGGGGAGCAGGGCCCTGGGCAGACCCCGCCGCTGCCCCACCGGGCCGCCCTGAAGTTCCTGCCCACCGGCACCCGCACCCCGCGCCGGCTGCGGCACCTGCGTGAACTGGCCGAGCGCGAGGTCGAATTGCTGAAGCGTCTCAAGGCGCCCCGGCTGATCCGCATGTACGACACCCTGACCGTCGACGATCCGGAGCACCCCGAGCTGGACGGCGCCACCGTGCTCGTACTGGAGCAGGCCGAGGGCTCCCTGGACGCGGCACTGGAACACGAGCCGAAGCCGGATGCGGGCCCGGCCCTGCTGGCGCAGATCTGCGAGGGCCTGCACCAGTTGCACCACGCGGGCTGGGTGCACGGCGACCTGAAACCCGCCAATGTCCTGCTGCTGAAGGACGGTTCGGTACGGCTGGCCGACTTCAACATGGCCGCCGAACTGGAGGGCACCCACGCCTACGCCCCCGCCTTCGCCACGCCCGACTACACCCCGCCGGAGCTGCTGTGGCCGGAGGTGGACGAGCGGGGCACCCGGGTCCGTCCGTCGGCCGACGTATGGGCCTTCGGGGTCCTCGCGCACATGGTCCTCACGGATTCCTTCCCCTTGCCAGGTGGCAGCGCGGAGGCACGCACCGACGCGGCGATGCGCTATGCGCGCGGCACCGAGGAGCTGCGGCTGTCCCCCGAACTCCCGGACGGCTGGCGGGAGATCGTGCGGGACTGCCTGGCCCCCACGCACGCGGAGCGCGTCACCCGGATCTCCGACACCGGTGCCCTCCTGCGCCGGGTCGAGGAGGCCGCGGGTGCCTCCCGCTCGGCGCGGCTGCCGAGGCTACGGCCCCGGCGGTGGCGGCGTCCGGCACTCGTCGCGGCGCTGGTGGCGCTGGCCCTGGGGGCGACGGCGACGACGTACGCGCTGCGCGACGAGGGAAGGCCGACCGCCTCGGCACCACCCACCTGCGAGAAGCCCACGGTGTACGAGGACGCCGAGCACGGCCGTGGCTACACCGCCGGCTGGAACGGCACGTGGGACTTCAGGATCAAGCGGGGCGAGGGCGGCAGCCAGGTCCGCGAGGCCCAGTGCCTGCTCCGGTATCTGCACGGCATCGCCGAGGTCGGCGAGGCGGACGGCATCTTCGGTCCGCTGACGCACGAGGCGGTCGTCACGTTTCAGGAGCGGGTGGGGCTGGAGGCGGACGGGGTGGTGGGGGCGAGTACGTGGCGGGCGCTGCGGAAGGCCGGGGAGGTCTGACCTGAGGGGACCGGGTAATTCCGGTGATCCAGGGGGCGGTTGGGGGGAAGATGTACACCGCACCTGTCGTAGACGACGCAGACCTGGAAGGTTCGCACGTGAGACCGACCCGTATCGCCCTGACCCTCGTCGCCACCGCCCTGGCCCCGGCGCTCCTGCTGGCCACCCCGGCCTTCGCCGCCGACCCGGCCGCCCCGTCGTCCGCCACCACGGTGGCGACCGCGTCCGACGCGACCGACCCGGGCGTCGACGAGATGTCCGACGACAACGTCCGGGTCGCGATCATGCGCATCATCGCCGACCCCACCACGGGCAAGGCCGTCTACGCCGCCGCGCAGAAGGCCATGGACGGCACGATCGAGGACCAGCGGTACTTCCTGGCGACGGGTCGCTGGATCGCGCAGGCCGAGGACGACCGCGTGGCCATCGCCCGCATACTCGCCTCCGCCGACCCGAAGACCGACAAGGCGGTCATCAGGGAGGCCAACGAGGCCCTCGACGCCAACACCCCGGAGGCCCTGCGCGCCTTCCTGGAGACCGGCTACCGCCTCGCCCGGGCCGAGGACGACCGGGTCCGCATCGCCCGCATCCTGGCCGACCCGACGATCAGCGACGCGCTGCGGGCGGCGGCGGAGGACGCCATCGACGGCACGCCGGAGGAGTTGCGGTACTTCATCGAGGTGGGTCAGTACGAGGTGGACGGCTGAGCGTCGTCGCCGCGACTCGACCCAGAGGGCCCGGGCGCGGGTGGGGAACACCGGCTCCCGGGCCCGCTGGGTGCTCGGTCCCGTGCGCATTCCCGGAACCTTTCAGGCGTTCCCCGACCGCCACCCGGTAGCCTCACACCAACTGTCGTGACGCAGGCGACTGTTGGGAAGAGCAGCACTCGGGGGATCGATGACAGACCAGCGGCAACCCGTGCCGTCGAATGCCCCGGCGTCCCGTGACGCCGCTCTGGAGCAGGCGGGCGCCAGACCACTGCGGCGGACCGACCCGGGCCGCATCGGGCCCTACATCCCCCTCGGCCTCCTCGGCAGCGGCGGCATGGGCCACGTCTACCTGGCCCGCCCCGCCGACAACACCCCCGGCCTCGCCGCCGTCAAGGTGATCCGCCCCGAGTACGCCGAGGACCCCCGGTTCCGGCGCCGCTTCGAGCGGGAGGCCGTGGTGCACGGGCAGGTGCACACGCCGCGCACGCCGGACCTGCTGGGCACCGGGTTCGACGACTCGTTGCTGTGGATGGCGACCCAGTACCTGCCCGGCCTCAACCTCGCGGACGCCGTGCGCGAGTGCGGCAGGCTGGAGCGTGCCGGGGTGTGGCGGCTGGTTGGGGAGCTCGGGCAGGCGCTGTCGGCGCTGGCCGCCGCCGATGTCGTACACCGGGATCTCAAACCGTCCAACATCATCCTGTCCCTGCGGGGCGCGCACGTCATCGACTTCGGCATCGCGCAGGCCGCCGACGGCAGCGCGATCACCTCGACGGGCAACCGGGTCGGCACGCCCGCCTTCATGGCGCCCGAGTATCTGCGCGAGGCGCGCTGCGACACCGCCTCCGACGTCTTCTCGCTCGCGGGGAGCCTGATCTACGCCGCCACCGGGCACGCCCCCTTCGGGGGCGGAACGGGCGTCGACGTGATGCACCGGGTCGCGTTCGAGGAACCCAAGCCGGAGATCATGACCGAACTCGCCGCGGTGGAACCGGCGTTGGCCGCCCTGCTCTCCGCCTGCCTCTCCAAGGACCCCGCCGGACGCCCCACCCCGCGCCAACTCCTCGACGCCGCCACAGCCGCCGGTCACGGCCACGCGCCCGCCCCCTGGCACGAGCCGCTGGCCGCCCGGCTGCACGCCCGGCAGGAGGCCTGCGAGTCACTGGAGCGGCTCGCCGTCCAGGAGACGGTCCAGTTGCGTACGCCGCCGCAGTTGAGTACACCGCCCCAGGCCCCTACGCCGGCCCAGTCCCCGACCTCCGACCAGCCGCCCACGCCGGCCCAGTTCCCCACACCGGCCCAGCCGCCCATGCCCGCCCCGTTCCGTACGCCCACCGAGCCCCCGGCGTTCCACGGCCCAGCCCCGGCCTTCGGGCCCACCCTCGGGCCGCACACCACCCCCGTACAGACACCCGCCCCGGAAGTCAGCGGTAGCCGCAGGAAGCGCAAGGCCTTCCTCGCCGTCGCAGCGAGCCTCGCCGTGTGCGCCGTAGCCGCGGGCGCCTTCTTCCTCACCCGCCCGTCCCTCGACGAAACGGCCTCGACCGGACCCGCGGCAAGCGACAGCGCCGACGCCGGCCAGGCGCAGGACTCCGCCCTCCCCAGTTCCTCCGCCTCCCCCTCCGGCGACAAGGGCACGGACAAGGAAAAGGGCGAGGAGAAGGAGACGGCCTCCGCGACGGAGGACGCCGAGGCCTCGAAGAGCCCGAACGCGGCCGGAGGCGGCACGGGCGGAGCCCAGGCCACTCCCACCGGCGCCCCCTCCAGCACCTCCGGCGGCGACGAAGGCGGCGCGGGCGGCGGCAGCGCCCCGGCCCCCACCCCCACCAAGACCGCCACGACCCCCGCCACGCCGCCCTGGCTCTCCGACTGCACCTACTACTCCGGCACCGAACTCACCGACCGCGGCGACACGGGCCAGCGCGTCGTCCAGGTCCAGTGCATGCTCACCAAGCGCGGCTACAGCGTCGGCGGCTCGGGCGTGGACGGCGAGTTCGGCGCGGACACGGAGTCCGCGGTGAGGCTGTTCCAGAGCGACAAGGGGCTGGAGGTGGACGGCCAGGTCGGGCCCGACACCTGGGCGGCGCTGCGTCGTTCCACCTGACGGCGACATGGGTGAGGGGCGCGCCGTTGCGTACGGCGCGCCCCTCATACGTGCGGGCTCACAGCCCTGTGCTCACCGCTCAGTGGAAGAAGTGCCGCGTCCCCGTGAAGTACATGGTCACGCCCGCCTTCTTCGCGGCCTCCACCACCTGCTCGTCACGGACCGAACCGCCGGGCTGGACGACCGCCTTGACGCCGGCCTCGGTGAGGATCTCCAGACCGTCGGGGAAGGGGAAGAAGGCGTCGGAGGCGGCGTACGAGCCCTGGGCGCGCTCGGCGCCGGCGCGCTCCACCGCCAGCTTGGCGGAGTCGACGCGGTTGACCTGGCCCATGCCGACGCCCACCGAGGCGCCGTCCTTGGCGAGGAGGATCGCGTTGGACTTGACGGCCCGGCAGGCCTTCCAGGCGAAGGCCAGCTCCGAGAGCTCCTCGGCGGACAGCGCCTCGCCCGTCGCGAGGGTCCAGTTGGCCGGGTCGTCGCCGTCGGCCTGGAGGCGGTCGGTGACCTGAAGGAGGGCACCGCCGTCGATGGGCTTGATCTCGACGGGGTTGCCGGGGCCCTCGGGGCAGCGCAGCACGCGGATGTTCTTCTTCTTGGCGAGGGCCTCGAGGGCGCCGTCCTCGTAGTCGGGCGCGACGATGACCTCGGTGAAGATCTCTGCGACCTGCTCCGCCATCTCCTTGCTGACCGGGCGGTTGACGGCGATCACGCCGCCGAAAGCGGACAGCGGGTCACAGGCGTGCGCCTTGCGGTGCGCCTCGGCGACGTCCGCGCCGATCGCGATGCCGCAGGGGTTGGCGTGCTTGATGATCGCGACGCAGGGCTCGGCGTGGTCGTACGCGGCACGGCGGGCGGCGTCCGTGTCCGTGTAGTTGTTGTACGACATCTCCTTGCCGTGCAGCTGCTCGGCCCGTGCGAGACCGGCGCCGCCGCCGTCGACGTACAGGGCCGCCGGCTGGTGCGGGTTCTCGCCGTAGCGGAGGGTGTTCTCGCGCTCCCAGGTGGCGCCGAGGAAGTCGGGGAACTGAGAGTCGTCAACGGGGGCGTACGAGGAAGCGAACCAGCTCGCGACGGCCACGTCGTACGCCGCCGTGTGTTGGAACGCCTCGGCCGCGAGCCGCTTGCGGGTGGTGAGGTCGAAGCCGCCGTCGCGGACCGCCGCGAGGACGTCGCCGTAACGGGCGGGGCTGGTGACGACCGCCACGGACGGGTGGTTCTTGGCGGCGGCGCGCACCATGGACGGGCCGCCGATGTCGATCTGCTCGACGCACTCGTCCGGGGAGGCGCCGGAGGCTACCGTCTCACGGAACGGGTAGAGGTTGACGACGACGAGGTCGAAGGGCGCCACGCCCAGCTCGTCGAGCTGCTGACGGTGGCTGTCCAGGCGCAGGTCGGCGAGGATGCCCGCGTGCACCCGCGGGTGCAGCGTCTTGACGCGGCCGTCCAGGCACTCGGGGAAGCCGGTGAGCTCCTCGACCTTGGTCACGGGGACGCCGGCGGAAGCGATACGACCCGCGGTGGACCCGGTGGAGACGAGCTCCACGCCCGCCTCGTGCAGGCCGCGCGCGAGGTCCTCGAGGCCCGTCTTGTCGTAGACGCTGACGAGCGCCCGTCGAATGGCCCGCTTGTTGCTCTCGGCGGTCACTGGATAACTACCTTTCGTCCCTCAATGCGATAGCCGTTGCGGGCGAGCCGCCCCACGACCTCGACGAGCAGCCTTCGCTCGACTTCCTTGATGCGCTCGTGCAGAGCGCTCTCGTCGTCCTCGTCCCGGATCTCGACCACGCCCTGAGCGATGATCGGTCCGGTGTCGACGCCGTCGTCGACGAAGTGGACGGTGCAGCCCGTGACCTTGGCGCCGTACGCGAGGGCGTCACGCACGCCGTGGGCGCCGGGAAAACTGGGGAGCAGGGCCGGGTGGGTGTTCACGAACCGCCCGCCGAAGCGCGCGAGGAACTCCTTGCCGACGATCTTCATGAACCCGGCGGACACCACGAGGTCCGGCTCGTGGGCGGCGACGGCCTCCGCGAGCGCCGCGTCCCACTCCTCACGGCTGGCGTGGTCCTTGACCTTGCAGACGAAGGTCGGCAGTCCGGCGCGCTCGGCCCGCGCGAGCCCCTCGATGTTCTCGCGGTCGGCGCCGACCGCGACGATCTCGGCGCCGTACGCCTCGGGGCCGACGGCGGCGATCTCGTCCAGAAGCGCCTGCAGATTGGTGCCGGATCCGGAGACCAGGACGACGAGGCGCTTGGCACGCTCGGCCACGGGCTTGGCGGCCACGGTGGGGCCCTTTCTCGGGGGTGCGTTTCTTCGTGCGGCCGGCGGGCATGGACGTCGACGGGTCCGCGCGTCGAGCGCTCAGCGCTCGACGCGCAGGTGGTCTGTACGTTCATACGAATGCATCGCGCCCCGGAATACGGGGAAGTCTACGAAGCAGCCGACCGTCAGCAACGATACCGGCACACCGGGCGGCCCCCATGGGACGGGGGCATGGCCGGAAGGTAGCGTCTGCGAGGGAGCGGGCTCGGGAACGCGGTCGGTGTGCGGTGCGTTCACGAAGTGACAGCTCACGCAGTTCGTTCCTGTCAGCCATCGTTCGACTCGCCATCGTGCGTATTCACCAAGGGGAAGACGCTCACTTGATGCCGGACCGCAGCCTGCGACTCCTCACGCTCCCTCCGCAGTCCCTGCAGGGAGGGGAGCACAGCGGCATGCTGCTGCGGGAGCGCCCCGCCTCACCGCCCGACGCGCCCTCGGGCGGACAGAACGGCGACGAGCGGGGGCCGGGCCCGGGCGGCCAAGCTCAGGACGACAACCCCTTCGCGCCGCCCCCGGAGGGCACGCCGGACCGCCCGTGGCAGCCGCGGCGCCCCTCGGGCGAGGACGGCTCGCGGGGATCGGGCGAGGGCGACTCGCCGTGGGGCAGCCAGTGGAGCGACCGCCAGCCGGGCCGCTCCTCGGGCGGCTTCGGCGACCGGCCCCGCGGCGGCCAGGACGGCGGCCCCGGAGGCAGCGGCCCGGGCACCGGCATGCGCTGGGACCCCACCGACCCCGTCCAGCGCCGGGCGCGGTACGCCCTGCTGTCCGGCATGTGGGCCTTCTTCTTCGCCCTGTTCAGCTGGCCGTACGTCGCCCTCCTGCTCGGCGCGCTGGCCCTGTACTGGAGCATCAGCAGCCTCCGCGCCAAGCCCCGCACCCCCGACCCGGACAACCCGGCCCCCCAGCAGACGGGCCGCCCCCAGACGACGGCGGCGGTGAGCGGGCTGGTCACGGCGTCCCTCGCGATCGCGGTGGTGGCCGCCGGGTTCACGGCGCAGATGGTCTACCGCGACTACTACACCTGCACGAGCGACGCCCTGACCAACGAGGCGAAGCAGTCGTGCAAGGAGCTCCTGCCCGAGGAGCTGCGGGGGGTTCTGGGGGACGCCGGGTGAGTTGAGAGGGTGGGTGCCGCGGCAGCGGGGGTTGGGGCGCGATGCCACAGCGTGGTTGAGGCGGCGGAGCGGCAGCGTGGTTGAGGCGGCGGTGCGGCAGCGTGGTTCAGGTGGGATGACGCAGCGTCGTTGAGGGCGCGACGGGGCAACCCGGGTGCGGCATCCTCGCGGTCACTGTGACGCGGTGTTGTCCGGGGGTTCGGGAGATTCCGGGTTCTCCGGGGCGTGCGGCGATACCGGGTTCTCGAGGGTGTCCGGTGCGGTCGAGGCCTCGTGGGCGGCCGGGGCGGCCCGGTCCTCGCGGGCGTCCGCGTCGGCCGAGTCCTCGCGGGCGGCCCGGGCGGCCCGGTCCTCGTGCGTGTCCGCGTCGGCCGAGTCCTCGAGGGTGTCCCGCGCGGTCGGGTTCTGGCGGGCGGCCGGAGCGGCCGAGCCCACCCCGGCGTCCCGGGGTCGAGAGTCCTCGTGGGCTTCCGCCGGTGCCGACGCCTGCTTCATCGCCGCCCCACGTGTGGCACGCCCGGCATCGTCGTGCAACGGCCCGGGTGAGGGCGGCGGCTCCGGTGGCCGGGCGTCGGACGGGAAGCCGTCCGGCTCGAACGTGGTGTCGTGGTCGTACTCCACGTACGGGACGTGCGGGACGTCCCGGCCGTGCGCCTCGATCGAGGAGTCCCGGCCGTCCTGCGGGAGCCGTACATCCTGGCCGCCGCCCTGCCGGCGAACGGCGTGGTCCGGCGCGAATGCCGTGAACAGGTCCTCCTGGTCGTACACCGAGCGCCCCGCCCTCGATTCCGTGGCCGCGCCGTCGCCCTCCCCCGACCGCGCCCTCCGCGAGAACCACCCGCCGACCAACGGCAGCCGCTCCCGCAACCGGCGCCCACCGGTACCAGCGTCCATCCCACCCGAGCCGTCCTCACCGGCACCCCCCACCCGCGAGCCCGCCGCACCCGAGCCGCTCTGCCCCGACGCCTCCACCCGAGGCACCCCGATCCGCGCCCCCCGCACCCCGCTCCCCTGCCCTGCCGTCGCCCCCCGCCCCGCCAGGCACCGCCACGCCCGCACGACCACAGCCACGGGCACCGCCACCAGCCCGACCCACCCCAGCGTCGCCGCCCCGACCTGCCACCACACGGGCCCGAACTGCGCGAGCCGCCCGACCCCCAGCGGCCCGCCCGACAGCGCGGCCAGCACGGCGAACATGACCCCGCAGAGCACGGCAGCCTGCGCGGCGACCCCGGCGGTCCGCCAGGTCGACCAGATCACGGCGGGCTGCTGTCCGGCCTGGGATCCGCCCGCCGAATTCGCCGGCCCACCCTTGGACCGCTCCTCCTTGGACGCTCGCCCGGCCCTGACCCCTGGAGCGACCTCGCCACCGCCGTACCGACCCCCCGCTCGTACCGCCGCCCTCCCCACGAACCACCCCACCACCGCCCCCGCCACAACCGGCACCGCCAGAACCCCCCACCGCTCCGGCCCGCCGACCCCCGCCCCCGGCACCGCCTCCAGCAGCGGAAACGGCGGCAGCAGCGGCGCGGGCGCCGAGGACACCGGCCCCACCACATGCCCCGCCCCGAGCACGAACCCCGGCCCGAGGGCGTACGACGCCGCCCACACCGCCGCGTTCGGTACGAGCGCCGCGCACAGCAGCAGTACCGCGAACCGCCCCGACCACCCCTCCGTCAGGTGCAGGAAGGACGTCCGCGCCGCCCCGCCGTGCCACACCAGCGAGCCGCCCACCAGTACCGCGCCCCCGCCGACGAGTACCGCCGCCCCGGCCCCGGCGGCCCGCGCGGCGATGCCGAGCCGGGCGCGCGCCACCACCCCGGGCACCAGCCGCCGTACCCGCCTCGGCAACGCGACCAGCACGCTCTCCACCACCTCGGGCGGCCGCCCGCACGCCGTCCACACCCCCGCCCCCGCCGCCACCATCACAACCGCCGGCACCCACACCCCGGTCCAGGCCCACTCCGGCCGCAGCTCGCCCCGCGCCGCGTACGCCGCGGCCGCCGCACCGACCCCGAGATAGCCGAGCACGACTCCCGCCCACGCCATGCGCCCCGGCACCAGCGGCGACCCGTCACCCGCGTCCGCCGCCGTGTCCCGCGCCGCCCGGTGCACCAGCAGCACCGGCAGCAGGAACATCAGCAACGGCGTGACGCCGACCGGCGCGGGGACGCCGGTGAGGGTGTCGGCGCGGACCAGTTCGGCACCGTGCGCCAGCAGCCACAGCACGGCGGCGATCCGCAGCGCGCCCCCCGGCCCACTGTCCGGATACGGCGAGGAGACCCACAGCACCATCACCAGCACCGCGAACCCGCCCAGCCCGAGCCCTGCCGCCACCGCACCGTTCAGAAGACTGGCGGCCAGCCCGGGCGTTCGGTCGCGCATGCGCGGGTGCGGGGACGACGGGGTCGTTCGGCGAGCGGTCATCTCGATCACGCCCGCCATGCTCCCAACGACACGCGCTTTCCCGTCGTAACAGGCGAACCTCCGATGTGTCGCCCAATATATGTTTATGTACTTTTTCGCACGAAAGGGCGCCCGGTGACACCGCGATCCGCAGCCCCGCTGCCCCCGCCCAGCGAACGCCGACGCCTGCGGGAGGCCTGCTCATTGACGCAGGCTCAGGTCGCGGCACGGGTGGGCGTCAGCCGCGCGACGGTACACGCGTGGGAGCACGGCCGTACGTCACCGCGCGGCCACAGGAGAGAGTCGTACGCACAACTGCTCGACTCGCTGGCGAAAGAGACGGCGGCTCAGGAAGCTACGGGGGAGCCAGAGGTGACAAAGCGTCAGCAGCAGCCGCGACCCGT
Source organism: Streptomyces sp. NPDC051243 (assembly GCF_044455405.1). Classification (NCBI taxonomy): domain Bacteria; kingdom Bacillati; phylum Actinomycetota; class Actinomycetes; order Kitasatosporales; family Streptomycetaceae; genus Streptomyces; species Streptomyces sp. NPDC051243. The sequence continues at coordinate 105,945 of NZ_JBITES010000025.1, forward strand.
GTCCCCCGAGGGGCCGTACGCCGATCCGGCACCCCCCACCCCCGAACCCTGGCGCGAACGCCGCCCCCTCACCCCCGCCCAGGCCTTCGACGCGCTGTACGCCTTCTGCGCCCCCGCCCTCGCACGGCAGACCTACCTGCTCACCGGGCGCCGGGAACTCGCGCGGGAATCGGTGGAGCGTGCCTTTCAACTCGCCTGGCAGCGCTGGCCGGAGGTGGCCCGCGACCGGGACCCGGCGGGCTGGGTGCGGGCGGCGGCGTACGACTTCGCCCTCTCTCCCTGGCACCGGTTCCGCCCCCGCTACCGGCACCCCGAGCCCCCGCCGGCCGACGCCTCCGACCGCGTCCTGCTCGACGTACTCCTCGAACTGCCACCACCACAGCGCCGCACGCTTCTGCTGTACGACGGTGTCGGCCTCGACCTGCCCGAGACGGCGGCGGAGTCGGAGGCGAGCACTCCGGCGACCGCGCGGCGCCTCCTGCACGCCCGCGCCGCGATCGCCGACCGCCTCCCGCCCCTGTCCGACCCGGCCGAACTCCACCACCGCCTGGCCGAACTGGCCTCCGCGGAGCGCTTGCGCGCGGCCAAGCCGGCGGTGGTACGCGACAGCAGCGAATGCCGGGCCCGCTTCTGGACCCGCGCGGCCATCGCGTTCACGGTGGCCCTGATCGGCACGACGGCACTGACGCTGCGAACGGCTCCGACACAGTACGAGCCACCCGTGCCACCCGGGCAGACGGTGCTCGGCGTACCGCCGAAGGTGGCGCCGGGGCCGTTGTCGGCGGAGGAGCAGAAACTGCGGGCGAAGCTGCGCTCGGAGCTACAGCACGGCCCGGAGCGCCTGGCACCACAGCCACAGTGACGCTCGGCCACCGCGCCCGCCCCGGCCCGGCCCGCGCAGACTGCCCAGCCCGCGCAGCCGCCGGCCCGCCCGCCCAGCCTGCGGGCAGTCGTGCCGCTGGGGCGCTGGGGGGTCCCCCTGCTCGAGGTAAGTCGAGAGCTTCGGGGAGGGTGGGCGCTGGGGGTACCCCCTGCTCGAAGAGCTTGGGGGAGGCACCCGTCAGCGCGGCGAGCGACAACGCCGGTGGGCCCGCCCCCACCCGGGGAACGGGCCCACCAACGTCAGCTGAGTGCCGTAACTACCTTCAGCCGCCGAGAATCTCGCGCGCGAGCTTCGCCGTCTCGGTCGGCGTCTTGCCGACCTTGACGCCCGCCGCCTCCAGCGCCTCCTTCTTCGCCTGGGCGGTGCCCGACGAACCGGAGACGATGGCGCCGGCGTGACCCATGGTCTTGCCCTCCGGCGCGGTGAAGCCCGCGACGTAGCCGACGACCGGCTTGGTCACGTTGTCCTTGATGAAGGCCGCGGCCCGCTCCTCGGCGTCGCCGCCGATCTCACCGATCATCACGATCAGGTCGGTGTCGGGGTCGGCCTGGAACGCGGCGAGGGCGTCGATGTGCGTGGTGCCGATGATCGGGTCGCCACCGATGCCGACGGCCGTCGAGAAGCCGATGTCACGCAGCTCGTACATCATCTGGTACGTCAGCGTGCCGGACTTCGACACCAGGCCGATACGGCCCGGCTTGGTGATGTCGCCCGGGATGATGCCGACGTTCGACTGGCCCGGGGTGATGATGCCGGGGCAGTTCGGGCCGATGATCCGGGTCTTGTTGCCCTTCTTGCCGGCGTACGCCCAGAAGGACGCCGTGTCGTGGACGGCGATGCCCTCGGTGATGACGACGGCCAGCGGGATCTCGGCGTCGATCGCCTCGACGACCGCGTCCTTGGTGAACTTCTCCGGCACGAAGATGACGGAGACGTTGGCGCCGGTCTTCTCGATGGCCTCGGCGACCGTCCCGAAGACGGGTACCTCGGTGCCGTCGAAGTCCACGGTCTGACCCGCCTTGCGCGGGTTCACGCCGCCCACGACGTTCGTGCCGTCACCGAGCATGAGCTTGGTGTGCTTCATGCCGGTGGCGCCGGTCATGCCCTGGACGATGACCTTGCTGTCCTTGTTGAGCCAGATAGCCATGGTGTGTTGGTGTCCTCGTCCTGAGTGCTTACTTGGCGGCGTGGGCCAGCTCGGCGGCCTTGTCGGCCGCGCCGTCCATGGTGTCGACGCGCTGGACCAGCGGGTGGTTGGCGTCGGTGAGGATCTGCCGGCCGAGCTCGGCGTTGTTGCCGTCGAGACGGACGACGAGGGGCTTGGTGACCTCCTCGCCGCGGTCCTCGAGGAGCTTCAGGGCCTGGACGATGCCGTTGGCGACCTCGTCACAGGCGGTGATGCCACCGAAGACGTTGACGAAGACGGACTTGACGTCCGGGTCGCCGAGGATGATCTCCAGACCGTTGGCCATGACCTGGGCGGAGGCGCCACCGCCGATGTCCAGGAAGTTGGCCGGCTTGACGTTGCCGTGCTTCTCACCGGCGTACGCGACGACGTCCAGGGTCGACATGACCAGACCCGCGCCGTTGCCGATGATGCCGACCTCGCCGTCGAGCTTGACGTAGTTGAGGTTCTTCTCCTTGGCGGCGGCCTCGAGCGGGTTGGCCGCGGCCTTGTCGTGCAGCTCGTCCCAGTCGTGACGGAACTCGGCGTTGTCGTCCAGCGACACCTTGCCGTCGAGGGCGATGACGTCACCGGAGGCGACCTTCGCGAGCGGGTTGACCTCGACGAGGAGGGCGTCCGACTTGATGAAGGTGTCCCACAGCGTGATCAGGACGTTCACGACCTTGTCCGCGACCTCGGCCGGGAACTTGGCGGCCTCGACGATCTCGCGGGCCTTGGCCTCGTCCACGCCGTCGATGGCGTCGATCGCGATCTTGGCGACGGCCTCCGGGCGGGTGGCCGCCACCTCCTCGATCTCCATGCCGCCCTCGACGGAGGCGATGGAGAGGAAGGTGCGGTTGGCCCGGTCGAGGAGGAAGGAGACGTAGTACTCCTCGATGATCTCCGGAGCCGTCTCGGCGATCATGACCTTGTGGACCGTGTGGCCCTTGATGTCCATGCCGAGGATGTCCGTCGCGCGGGCGACGGCCTCGTCCGGGGTGGCGGCGAGCTTCACGCCACCGGCCTTGCCACGGCCACCGACCTTCACCTGAGCCTTGACGACGGACTTGCCACCCAGGCGCTCAGTGGCTGCGCGGGCCGCCTCAGGCGTGTCGATGACTTCACCGGCCAGCACCGGTACATCGTGCTTGGCGAAGAGGTCCCTCGCCTGGTACTCGAACAGGTCCACGCGCTTCCGTCCCTATCAGTGATCTCGCGGTTCGTTGGATGCGTGGGCGTGCCGCGAAGGGCAACGTGACGTCCGCTGTCACAAGGGAGGCGCACACGGTGTCCGAGCGCGCGGCATGTCCGTCTCGCAGGTTATCGCTGCTTGCGGGGGGCCTCTAAATCGCGGGTCACACCTGAGCGGTGATACCTGTCACATGATGCCGCGATCAGCAAAGATCTCTGGCACGGCGTGCCGACTGTGAGGAAACGGGAACCTGTCGGAGAAGGACCGGGAAGACCGGGTAAGGACCTCACCGGGCTGGGGTTGACCCGGTGAGGTCCCTGAACAGCCCGAAGAGGCACGAATGGGCCGCCCCTGTGGGCTCTGGGCAGGTGATCCCCACCCCAATGGGGATCACCCGGCCCTTCCGCGGGGTTCCGGTCGGAACGGCCGACGGTTTTCGGCCGTCCGGGGCCGTCTGCCCCGCGGAGTCGGTCGGTCGCCACGACGGGCGCGGCTCGCGGATGCGGGTGGTGCGTGCGTCCGCGATCGCGTCCGCCGTGGCGGCGGGTGCGCCGTACGTGGCTTCCGCCGGGCCGTCGTACGACGTCGAGGGCCGTGCGGTCAGATGCCGTACGGCGCCTGGTGGTACAGGTCCTGCGCGTAACCCGGCGTGATCGACTGTCCGACGCCCTGCACGCCGCTGACGGCGTTGCCCGCCAGCGGGCCGGCCGAGTGCCGGACCGTGCCGTTCAGGTCCCCGGCGAAGGGCGCGACCTGCCCGGCGACGCCGTGCGCGAAGGGGTCGACCTCGCCCACGACGCCGCCCGCGAAGGGCTGGACGTCGCCCGCCACGCCGTACGCCAGCGTCGTGGCGCTGCCGCCGACGCCCTGCACGACCGGGCTGACGGTGTCCACCACCTGGTCCACGACGGGCTGCACGGCGCCGGTCACGCCGTACGCGAACGGCTGCGCATGAGCGGTCACACCCTCGGCGAAGGGGACGGTCTGCCCGGCCACCCCGTGCACGAAGGGGTCGACCCCACCGACGACACCGCCCGCGAAGGGCTGGACATCGCCGACCACGCCGTACCCCAGCGCACCCGCGTCCGCGCCGGCCTGCCCGGCGACCGGCACCACGCCGTGCACGGCGGTGTCGGCGACGGGCGGCAGGACGGCGCCGCTGCCGCCCGCGGCGGCCTGGCCGGCCAGGCCGGTGGCGTACGGCGGTACGTCCGCGGCGACGCCCTGCACGACCGGCTGCACGTCGGCGACCGCGCCGTAGGCGACGGGCCGGACGTCGGCGACGGTCCCGTGGGCGAAGTGCTGGACATCGCCGACCGCACCGTGGGCCACCGGCTGCACACCCTCGACGGCGCCGCCGACGACCGGCTGGACCCCCTGGACGGCCTGTCCGGCGACCGGCTGGACGCCCGCGACCGCACCGGCGACGACCGGCTGGACCCCGTGGACGACACCGCCAGCCACCGGCTGCACATCGGCGACGACGCCGTACGCCAGCGCGGCGGCCGCGTCCACGGTGTGCCCGGCGGTCTTGGCGACCCCGGCCACCGCGCCGTGGGCGACCGGCGCCACGCCCTCCACTGCCTGGCCGACGACCGGCTGCACGCCGGCCACCGCTCCGCCGGCCACCGACCGGGCACCGGCCACGGCGCCACCGGCCACCGGCTGGATGCCGTCCACCGTGTGCCCGGCGACCGGGGTCACCCCGGCCACGGCGTGCGTGGCGGCGGGGGCGACACCGGCGACGGCGCGCTGGGCGGCCGGAACGACGCCGTCGACGACGCGCCCGGCGACGGGCTGCACGCCGTTCACGGCCTCGGTGGCGAGCGGCGGGACGACCGCGTCCGCGGTCTGCGCGACGACCGGGGTGACCGTGCCCGGGACCGTGCTGACCGTGCCGACCACCCGCTGCTCCACGCCGCCGACCGTGCCGGTGACATGGCTGGGGACGGCGGAGACGGAGGCCTCGGCGGCCGTCTTGACCGCGGTGGCCCTGCCGGTGGCGGTGGCCGTCGCGTCCGCCGCCTGGCCCTTGAGGTGGGTGACGGCGGCCTGGGCGACGTCCTGCGCACCCGCTCCGGTGCGGCCCGCGCCCGCGACGGCGTACTGCGCCTTCGTCCGGACGACGCCCTCGACGCCCTGCGCCTGCGCACGGGCCGCCGCCTGCGTGCCCTGCAGCTTCGTCTGCGCGGCGGCGAGCGCCTTCTCCAGCTCGGGGGCGAAGGCGGAGAGGGGGCCGAAGAGGTAGTCGATGGGGCTGGGGGTGCCCGGGGTGTCGGGGAGCTGCGGGGCGTCGTGGCGTGCGTCGTCGAGGTCGGCGACGCCTGCCGAGACGCGGGCCTCGGCCTGCGCAGCGATCTGCGCCGCCTTGTCCGCGCGGGCGGTCTTGGCGCCCTGGATGGCCTGCGCGGCGCCCTTGGCCTTCGCGGCCTTGGCCGCGGTGCCGGCGGTCGGGACGTCGACCTTGGCGTCGACGTAACGGCGGGCCTGATCGGCGGCGCTCGCGGGCGTCGTCGTGGCCGTGCCGGTGACCGTGCCGACCGTGTTGCCGGCCGTGTCGCCGGCGCCGTCGGTGACGCCGGAGACGGTGTCCGTCACGTCGGACACGACACCGTTGACGGTGCTGGTCACCCCGCCGAGCAGGCCGGTGGCGTCGGCGCTGTCGACCGCGTCGGTCGCGTCGGTCGCGTCGGTGGTGGTGTCCGGTACGGAGAGTGTGGAGGCGGGCAGCTCGTCCGCGTTGGCGACGGTCGAGCCGAGCGCCCAGGCGCCGGTGACACCGGCGGCTATGACGATCGAACGGCGGATGTTCTTGTTCATGCGTGCGTCGGATCCCTAGATCTTGGGGCTCCGAAGGCCACCGGGAAGGCGGAGTTCCTGGAAGAACTCCGCGAGCTCCGGGGCTTCGGACGGTTGGGGACAGTCCGGCGCCGTTCCGGTCGCGGTCCGGGGAGTAGGGGACCAGCGGGACCGGGTACGGCTCCGGCGGCTTCCGTCCGGGGGATGTCAGGGGGACATCCGGGACTGGGGGGTCCGGACGGGCGGGCAGACCTGTTTCCGCCCCCGCGCGGCAGGTCTACGGCGGGGAGGGTCGGCCTGCTGCCCTACGCGGGGGAAACCGGTATGTCCCCGTGCCTGTCGAGGATCTCGTCCGCGTCGGCACGCGCGGCGGCGCCGGGCACCAGCCGCAAGGGGGCCCGCTGGCTCAGCGAGACGGCGTGCGCGTCCCCGTGCCGTGGGTTGTTGTTGTCGCCCGCCGAACGGCTGCCGCCCACAGCACCGGGGTGATCAACCGGCGCCTGGTGGACGGGGGCGTAGCCGGCGGACGCCGTGCGGTGCGCGTCGCCGGTGCCGGTGGAGGCCTTGGGCACTGCGGCACCGGAACCGGCCCACGGACCGTAGGTGACGTGAGCGGCGGTTCCTCCGGTACGGCCCTTGTCGTCACGCCGGTCACCCGAGGCGGGCGCCTCCGATCCCGGCTGCGGCGTCGTGGTGACGGGCGCGGGCAGGGTCTGCGCGGGGACAGCGGGGGCGGTCGGCAGACCGGGAAGCTCAGGGAAGCCGGGCACGCCGGGCACGCCGGGCACTTCGAACCCCGGCAGGCCCGGCCAGCCCGGCGACTCCGGCATCGTCGGCAGTACCGGCAGAACCGGCAAGGAGGGCAGCGACGCCAGCGGCGGCGCGGCTTCGGCCAACCCCTCGGTCAACCCCTCGGTCACCGTCTCGACGACCTTCCCCACGGGCTCTACGACACGATCGGCGACGCCCTGGACGAGGTGCTCGGTCACGGGGCCGACGAGTTCGTCGGCGGTGCCGTCGGCTGAGTGCGGGGCAGGGACGACGGGGGCTGAGTGCCGGGGAGTTGCCGGGTCGGCCTGGGGCGTCGTCGGCGGGTTGGCCGGGACGCTCGGCTCGTCGTGGTGCGGCGCGGGCTCGGGCAAGGCGTCCGGAGCGGGCCCGGCCGGGGCATGGGGGCCGGGGATGGCCGGGGCATGGGGACCGAGGATGGCCGGGGCCTGCTCACCAGTCCTGGCGGGTTCACCCGCCGGCAGCTCGACCGTGCTCCTCGCCACCGTGCCGACCTCGTCGCCCTCCGAGCCGTCCGACGCCGAAGGCACAACCCCGGCGGGGGCGGAGGGTGCCGAAACCGAGGACGCCGATGTACTCGTCCCCGCCGACACCACGTCCGCCGCATACGCCCGCTCCCCGCAGAGGAACCCGAGCACGAACAGCCCGCCCACCAGCAACGCCACCTGGAGCGCACGCCTCCCGGCCACCATGCGCACAATGCGCACAGCGGCGAACGGCAGAGCGGCTGACCAGGTCAAAACGGGGTGGTTCCTCCCGTGCGGCGGAATGAAGTACACGTGACGAGCGTGGAGTCGGCGGCGGCGCGGTATCAGCAAGCGGGGCGCGGCGCACCGCTGAAAAGGCGCGTCGATCCTCGCACGCCCCTCCCGAGGTCGCGCAAGCCCCCCGCTACCGATGGGCACTCATGTCCGTTTTGCTGGCCCAAGTCGGTCGTCACCAGGTCGACAAATCACCGGTAAATCCTCGCCATTGCCCTCCTCGTTTCCCACCTCACGCGACGTCCGGCACGGAAGCGGCGCCGTAACCGGCACGCCCTCGCACGACATCGGCACCGGACACGACGGCGGCATCCGGGTTCGGCACCCTCCCCCGGCACACGCCTCACACGGCGTCCGACATGGGAATCAGCGCCTCGTCCGGCGCCCGCGTCACACGGCGTCCGGCATCAGCGCCTCATCCGGCGCCCCCGTCACACGGCGTCCGGCACCGGAATCGGCCGCTTCTCGATGGCCGCCGCCATCACCTCCGGGAACAGGTCGGGCGTGCAGGCGAAGGCCGGTGCGCCCAGCGCCGCGAGCGCGGCCGCGTGTTCCCGGTCGTAGGCCGGTGCCCCCTCGTCCGACAGCGCCAGCAACGCCACGAACTGCACGCCCGACGCCTTCATCGCCGCGACCCGCTTGAGCATCTCGTTCCGTATGCCTCCCTCGTACAGGTCACTGATCAGCACCACCACCGTCTCCGCGGGCCTGGTGATCTGCGACTGGCAGTACGCGAGCGCCCGGTTGATGTCCGTGCCCCCTCCGAGCTGTGTGCCGAAGAGGACATCGACCGGATCGTCGAGCTGGTCGGTGAGGTCGACGACGGAGGTGTCGAAGACGACCAGACGCGTGTTGATGGACCGCATCGACGCCAGCACCGCCCCGAACACCGACGCGTACACCACCGACGCCGCCATCGACCCCGACTGGTCGATGCAGAGGACGACCTCCTTCTTCACCGACTGCGACGCCCGCCCGTATCCGATCAGCCGCTCCGGCACGACCGTCCGGTACTCCGGGAGGTAGTGCTTGAGGTTGGCCGCGATCGTCCGGTTCCAGTCGATGTCGTGGTGGCGTGGCCGGTTGATACGGGCACTGCGGTCCAGGGCACCGGTGAGCGTGGCCCGGGTACGGGTGGCGAGCCGCTTCTCCAGGTCCTCGACGACCTTGCGCACGACGGCCCGTGCCGTCTCCTTGGTCGTCTCCGGCATCGCCCTGTTGAGCGAGAGCAGGGTGCCCACGAGGTGCACGTCCGCCTCCACCGCCTCCAGCATCTCCGGCTCCAGGAGCAGCGTGGACAGCCCGAGCCGGTCGATGGCGTCCCGCTGCATGACCTGTACGACGGACGACGGGAAGTACGTCCGGATGTCCCCGAGCCACCGCGCCACGGACGGCGCCGACGCACCGAGCCCCGCCGAACGGTCCTTCCCCGACTGTGCCTTGTCCCCCTTGCCGTAGAGCGCGGCCAGCGCCCCGTCCATCGCGGCATCCCGCCCGGAGAGCGCGCACCCGGTGCCGTCGGCGTCGTCCCCGCCCAGCACCATTCGCCACCGCCGCAGTCGCTCCCGCGCCGGGTCCATCGCCTCGCTCGCCATGCCCGTCATGCCCGTCGCGCTCGTCGCGCTCGTCATCGGCACGCTCCCTCACGAGGCCGCTCCCACAAGGGGATCACCGGTACGGTCGTCGTCCTGGGCCGGCCTTGCGCCGACATGCCGAGCGCCGGCCCGACGGATCCCACCGCTCCGGCCCGCGCCCTCGGTTCCCTTGCTGCGTCGGTCGTCATCCGGTCACCTCCACAAGGTCGTTCTCACCAAGGCGGTTGTCACCAAGGCGGTCGTCACCAAGGCGGTCGTCACCAAGGCGGTCGTCACCAAGGCGGTCGTCACCAAGGCGGTTGTCACCAAGGCGGTTGTCACCAGGGCGGTTCTCGTCAGGGCGGTCGTCTCCACGGCTGTTGTTGCCCTGTCTGCCGTCGTCCTCTCTGTTCTCGCCTGGGGTGTTGTCCCCAAAGCCGCCCTCGATGCCCTGTTCCGGCCACCCGAGCCCCAGCAGCAACCGCACCACCGGCACCACGGCATCCGCCCGTTCGACATCGAGTTCGGCGGCGAAGCCCGGCATGCCGGGGCCGCCGACCCCCGCGCTCCCCCGCTGCCCCGGCCCACGCCGGACCAGTTCCCCCAGCGTCCGCCGCACCCCCGGCTCATACACCGAGAAGGTCCGCCTCAGCAGCGGCAGCACATCCGTGAACGCGTCCGCCGGCACCCCCGTCAGCCACGTGTCGACCAACCCGAGCAGCCGCTCGTCGTGCACAAGCAGCATCCCGCCGCCGGAACCCCCGCCGACGAACCCCTCGATCCACGCGGCCGCGTCCGCCGGCGGCGTCCCCGGCGACAACGCCAGCCCCATCAGCCGCGCCGCCTCCTCCTGCGCCAACTCCCCGTCGTCCAGGAGCAGCCGCACGCCCCGCCCCCGGATCACGCCGGGCACGGTGTCCCGCAGGGAAAGCACCCGGAGCACCCCATGCCAACGGCTGCGCAGGTCCCCGTGGCCGAGGGCGCGCGGCGGGGTGCTCCGGACGCCCTGACCTGCCTCGGTCTCCTCGCCTCCGCCATCGGCACCATCAGCACCCCGGCCCGCAGCAACCCCTTCGGTCCCTCGCCCCGATCCCGGTGCCGAACCCCGTACGCCCTCCCTCGAATCCACCACGTCACCCAGCAGCCCCACCGCTCCGTGGACCGCGTCCACATGGCGCCGCATCTCCTCGGCCGCGTCCGCGTCCAGGGCGGCGCAGGCGGGCGGCAGGCCGACGAAGACGCGCTCGGCGAGACCCGCGGCGACCTCCGCCAGCGCGCCGGTGTCGGTGCCCCGAACGTCCCCGTACCGCAGGGAGCGGACCAGTGCGGGCATGGCCTGGGCGAGATGGCCGACATCGGCGTCCAGGGCGGCCCGGTCGGCGAGGATCCGCATCACCACCGGCAGCGCATCCGGCAGTTCGGCCAGCAGGCAGCGCTCGGCGAGTGCGGTGACATCGGCGAGGCCCTGCGCGGCGACGGCGTCCGCCTCCGCCTTGGCGGTCGCAGCCGCGAACACGGTCGTCCCCCACACTCCGGCCTCCGCGACCCGCACGGCCAGCTCGGGCTCCCACCTCAGCCGCCAGGTCTCCCGGAACGTCCCCGTGCTGCCCCGCGACGCGACCGGCTCACCCCACTCCACGCCGAGCAGCCGCAGCCGGTGCAGCAGCCTGCTTCGCTCGGCGTCGTTCTCCTTGCGCAGGTCGAGCTCCAACTCCCGCTCCGCCGCCTCAGGTTTGAGCCGCAGCCGACGCTGGATCCGGTCCAGGTCCCGCTGCAACGGCACCGCCGGAGCCGACCGCGGCACCTCCCCCAGCACGTCCCCCACGACGAGCCGGTCGTGCACCAACGCCAGCGGCACGTCCGAGCCGTCGCACATGACCGCCCGCACCGCGTCGGTCGTCTCGCTCAGCCCCGGCAAGGGGCGCCCGCGCATCGCCGCCAGCGTCTCGGCCAGCCGTACCGCCTCGATGACATGCGCCGAGGACACGATCCGATCCTCGTCCCGCAGCAGCCCGGCCACCTTGGTCATCCACCGCTCGACGGGCCGGTCCGGGGCGCCGAAGAGGTGCCCGTACCACCCCGGCGAGTCGATCCCCGCCCCGTACCCGCTCACCCGCGCGAGTCGGCGATACGTCCACGGCACCCAGGTCATGTCCGCCTTGACCTTGGGCAGCCCCTTCAACAGCGCCTTGTCGGCGCCGACGGTGCTCTTCCGCCTCAGCGCGGGAACGTGCCACGCCCCGCACACCACGGCCACGTCGTCGCCGAACTCCCGCTGGGCAACCCGCACTTGGAGTCGCATATACGCCTCCCGCACGAGATCCCGCTCATGCCCGCCGCTTCCGTACGCCTCCCGCAACGCCCCCATGGCCTCCTCGAGCCCGGCAAACGGCGCGAACGCGTCGCCGTCCCCCACACCCCGGTGCTCGACGACGTCCTCCCACCATCGCTCGGGATCGTCGTAACCGGCGGCATCGGCGAGCACGGCGAGCGGGTCGACACGGACGTCGGCACCAGGGCCATTCCCCTCGGCCCGCTCCTCCTCGCTCCCCCCGGCAGGCTCACTCCCCTCCTTGTCGGCGGACAGCGGCTCCACCTCCTTGCCCCACGCCAGCGTGTGCGTGGCCGGCAGGTCGATGAAGCGGGCCGGCACCGCGTTCTGCGAGGCCCAGCGGATCGCGACCCACTCCGGGGAGAACTCGGCCAACGGCCAGAAGGCCGAGCGGCCGGGCTCGTCCACGGCATGGGCGAGGAGGGCGACCGGCGGTCGCATGGCCTCCTCGGCGGCGAGCGGGATCAGGGCATCCGCCTCGGGCGGTCCCTCGATCAGCACGACGCGGGGCCGAGCGGCCTCCAGCGCCGCCCGCACGGCCCGCGCCGAGCCGGGCCCGTGGTGGCGCACGCCGAGCAACAGCGGCCCCGGCGGCTTCGTTGCCGGGGCAGCCGCGGCCGAGTTCTCCGAGCGCCCCGACGGCACGTCGCTCGCCCGGTGGACAGCCGCCTCCGGGCCCTCGCTCCCAGCCCTGTGCATGCCCGTCACTCCATCCCCCTTGATCCCGGCCCCGCGACGAAGCCGCTGAACGCTCCATCGCGCTCGCTCCACACCCGACGCATTCCGTCACCCCTTTACGGACCACCCACGGGAACTCGCCACCCGGCCTCGATCAACCGGGTCTGTCACCCACCCGCCCCCGTCACCCGGCCAATGGCACCCCGCCCACAGACCCACCACCCGACTTCGGTCCACCGCTCGGGCGGCCCCAGCCCAGGTCGTCGCTCTCGCCGTTCACGCGCTCACCTCCCGGCACGCCCGGTAGAAGTCCGTCCAACCGTCCCGCTCGCGCACGACCGCCTCCAGGTACTCCTGCCAGATGACCCGGTCGGCCGCCGGATCCCGGACGACGGCGCCGAGGATGCCCGCGGCGACGTCGCCCGACCGCAGCACCCCGTCGCCGAAGTGGGCGGCGAGGGCAAGGCCGTTGGTGACGACGGAGATCGCCTCGGCCGTCGACAGCGTCCCGCTCGGCGACTTCAGCTTCGTGCGCCCGTCGGACGTCACCCCGTCGCGCAGTTCACGGAAGACCGTGACGACGCGGCGGATCTCGTCGATGCCGTCGGGCACGGCCCGCAGGTCCAGGGAGCGGCCGATCTGGTCGACGCGGCGGGAGACGATGTCCACCTCGGCCTCGACGCTCTCCGGCAACGGCAGCACGACCGTGTTGAAGCGGCGGCGCAGGGCGCTGGAGAGGTCGTTGACACCACGGTCGCGGTCGTTGGCCGTGGCGATGAGGTTGAAGCCGCGTACCGCCTGCACCTCCTGCCCCAGCTCGGGTATCGGCAGCGTCTTCTCCGACAGGATCGTGATCAGCGTGTCCTGCACGTCGGCCGGAATACGGGTCAGCTCCTCGACTCGGGCCGTCATCCCCTCCGCCATGGCCCGCATGACCGGACTGGGCACGAGGGCGTCCCGGCTCGGCCCGTGCGCGAGCAACTGGGCGTAGTTCCAGCCGTAGCGGATGGCCTCCTCCGGCGTGCCCGCCGTGCCCTGCACCAGCAGCGTCGAGTCGCCGCTGACCGCCGCGGCCAGGTGCTCGGACACCCATGTCTTCGCGGTGCCGGGAACGCCGAGCAGGAGCAGTGCGCGGTCGGTGGCGAGCGTGGTGACCGCGACCTCGACGATGCGGCGCGGGCCGACGTACTTCGGTGTGATCACCGTGCCGTCCGGCAGAGTGCCGCCGAGCAGATACGTGGCCACGGCCCACGGCGACATTTTCCAGCGGGCCGGGCGCGGACGGTCGTCCTGCGCGGCCAGCGCGGCGAGTTCATGGGCGAAGGCGTCCTCGGCATGCGGACGCAACGCCTCGGTCGGTTCCGTCTCCCCCGCTTGGACGGACGTCGGTTCTGACATCGGTTCTACGGACACAGGCATGGCGAAGTCCCCCTCCAGCTCGGCTGGTTCAGCCGGTTTCGGATCTGGCATCCACGTTGCACCACCCCACTGACAATGCGTTCCGACCTGCGCAAACGCGCTCACACGACCGCCGGAGGCACCTTCGTGCGGACCGATTGTCAGTGGTGGGATCTACCTTCGATGGCATGACTCAGCAGGGGGTGCGCTGGACCGCGGACCAGGTGCTGGCACTGGCGCCTGACGCCGCGTCGCGCAAAGCGGGAAGCAAACTCGGCGCGGCGGGGCCGTGGTCCGAGGCGGGGAGTTCCGACGAGGGGACGGTGTGGGGCCTGTGCAAGGGGAGTGGCAGCAAGCCGTATCGGACGGTCATCGACATCGCGGATGCCTCCGGGCCCGCGTACAAGTGCAGTTGCCCGAGCCGGAAGTTCCCGTGCAAGCACGCGCTCGGGCTGCTGCTGCTCTGGGCGGAGGGCGACGGCGCGGTGCCGCTTGGGTCGCCGCCGGACTGGGCTGAACAGTGGACAGAGGGGAGAAGGCAGCGCGCGGAAGAGAAGCGGACAGCGGGCGCGTCCGGTTCCGCCTCCGGGTCCGGTGACCCGGAGGCGGCTCGGCGCAGAGCGGAGCGCCGGGCCCTGCGGGTCACCGCGGGGGCGACGGAGCTGGAGCAGCGCCTGGCGGATCTGCTGCGCGGCGGCCTGGCCGGCGCGGAACAGGCGGGGTACGGCCTGTGGGAGGAGACGGCGGCCCGCATGGTCGACGCCCAGGCCCCCGGACTGGCCGCGCGGGTGCGGGAACTGGGGGCGATCCCGGCGTCCGGTCCCGGCTGGCCGGTGCGCCTGCTGGAGGAGTGCGCCCTCCTCCACCTCCTGGACCGGGGGTGGCTGGGCCGAGAGCGGCTGCCCAACGGCTTGGCGGACACGGTCCGCTCCCGCATCGGCCTGCCCGCGTCGGCGGACGGTCCACCGGTGAGGGATCGCTGGCTGGTCCTCTCCCAGTACGACACGGCGGACGTGAAACTGACGACGCGCCGGATATGGCTGTACGGCGCCGACTCCGGCCGTACCGCCCTGCTCCTCTCCTACGGAGCCGCCGGCCGCGCCCCGGAGCTGGCGCTGCCGGTGGGGCTGGTCCTGGAGGCGGAGGTGTCGGCGTACCCGGGTGCCGGGCAGCTGCGGGCCGCTCTGGGCGAGCAGTTCGCACCGCCCGCTCCGGCGGCGATTCGGCCACCGGGTGTGACGACGGCCGAGGCGACCGCCCGTTACGGCGAGGCGTTGCGCGACGACCCGTGGCTGGACTCGGTCCCGGTGACCCTGGATCGAGTCGTACCGACCCCGGACGGCGACTCGTGGCAGTTGGCGGACGCCGACGCGGACTCGGCCCTGCCGCTCACCCCGGCCGCCCGTGCCCGCCCGGGCCTGTGGCGCCTGGTCGCGCTGTCGGGCGGAGCACCGGTCAAGGTGTTCGGCGAGTGCGGCCACCGCGGCTTCACCCCGTTGACGGCCTGGCCGGACGGCGCGGGCGAGGCGGTGCAGCTGTGCTGAGCGGCACGCCGCCGGTCACCGAGCAGCTCGCTATCCAACCCTGCCCAGCACACCGACCATCCGCCCCGGATCCACCCACCCGGACTCCACGGCACCCAGCACGAAGGCAGAAAGGAAGGAACCTCATGAACAGCCCCTCCGTTCCTGTGGATTCGCCCGCGCCGGGCGCTTGGGAGGAGCTCGTCACGGCGGCTCTGCTCGGCACGGACCGGCGTACACCCCCGGGCTGTACGCCGGGCCGGGAGGCGCCGGTGGCGCTGCTGGACGCGGCGGCCGTGGAGGCCGTACGGCGGCGGGCCGGACTGCGCCCGACGCGAGCGGCACAGCGGCCGCAGTCGGCTCCGAAGGACCCGCGTCCCGCGCTGCCCCCGGCGGCGGCCCGCAGGCTGGCGATGCTGCTGGCCGACCGTCCCGGCGCGGCCGGCGGCGGCCGCAGAGGCACGGCACCTGACCTCATGGAGCTACTGCCCCAGTGGCTCGCGACGGCGAACGACCGTGGTTACGCACCACCCCCTCAGACGCTGCCGGCGCTTCTGGACGCGGCGCGGGGGCGTACGGATCTGCGGCCGGCGGCCCTGACCTTCGCCGGTCCCCGGGCCGTGTGGCTCGCCAGGCTGAACCCGGACTGGCGCTTCGCCCTGCGCGCGACACCCGGCGGGGGCGCGGCACTGCCGCATCTCGAGGACGCGGCCGAGGTCCGACAGCTGTGGCAGGAGGGGTTGTTCGCCGAGCGGGTCGCCCTTCTCTCCGCGATACGGGCGCGCGAGCCCGTCGCCGCGCGCGAGCTCCTGGCCACGACCTGGGCGACGGAGCGGGCCGAGGACCGGCTGATGTTCCTGGACTCGCTACGGGCCGGGCTGGGTCCGCAGGACGAGCCGCTCCTGGAGCAGGCGCTGGCCGACCGGAGCCGCAATGTCCGGTCGACGGCGGCGGAGTTGCTCTCCGCCCTGCCGGGCTCGGCGCTCGCCGCGCGGATGGCGGCACGCGCCGAGGCCTGCGTCGCGCTGGACCACACGCAGCGGGAGCCGACGATCGGTGTCGAGGCACCGCACCAGTGCGACGCGGGCATGGAGCGCGACGGGGTCGTGGCCAAGGCCCCGGCGGGGCGGGGTGAACGGTCTTGGTGGCTCGGCCAGTTGGTGGAGGCGACACCGCTCAGCACCTGGCCGGGGCGGCTGGGCGGTCGTACACCCGAGGAGATCGTGGCGCTGCCGGTGGCGGACGACTGGCAGGGCGAGTTGCACGCCGCATGGTGCCGGGCGGCGGTACGGCAGCGGGACGCCGAGTGGGCGCGGGCACTCCTCGGGTCGCCCTCGGCACCCGAGGCGGGCGGTCCGGGTGCGGTGTCCCTGGCCGAGCGGGCGAAGCTGCTCGGCACGCTGGGCGCCGCAGAACGGGCCGAGTGGGTCGCCGGGTTCATCGCCACGCACGGTCTGTCGGAGGCGTTTCAGCCGCTCGGGGTGTGCGCGGTGCCGTGGGCGCCGCCGCTCGGGCGGGCGGTGGTCGACGCGCTCAACATCGCGCGGGACGCGGGGAGTTATCCATGGAGCTTCAGTGGAGTGATGGGCCTGGCCGAGCGCTGCCTCGACCCGGCCGAGGCAAGCCGCCTCGACGGCCTGCTGGCGGTGCCGGACGAGCCGGAGGACGCGTCGCCGGGGGCCGGGGGGTACTGGGCGGAGGCGTTCCAGCGGTTGGTGACGACGTTGCGGTTGCGGGCGGCAATGATCGAGGAACTGGACCAGGGCAGCCCGTCCGGACTTTGAGGGCGAGGCCCGTTCAGGGCAGAGGCGGGGGTCCGGGGGCGGCAGCCCTCAGGACCGGTCACCGCCACCCACCCGCACCGGACGTCGGCTCAACCGCCGGAGGCAGCCGGCTGCCGCACATTGGCCCGCACCCAGTCCACGATCGACTGCGTCGTCGCGCCGGGCGTGAAGATCTCCGCGACGCCCTTCTCCTTCAGCGGGGGAATGTCCGCCTCGGGGATGATCCCGCCGCCGAAGACGAGGATGTCCTCCGCGTCCCGCTCTTTGAGGAGGTCGATCACCGCGGCGAAGAGCGTGTTGTGGGCGCCGGAGAGGATGGACAGACCGATCGCGTCGGCGTCCTCCTGGATCGCGGTGTCGACGATCTGCTCGGGTGTCTGGTGGAGCCCGGTGTAGATGACCTCCATGCCGGCGTCGCGCAGCGCCCGCGCGATCACCTTGGCCCCCCGATCGTGGCCGTCGAGTCCCGGCTTGGCCACCACCACGCGGATCGGACCGGCTGCCACAACCATCACTGCCTCCATGAAGCGACTACATCCATCCGTACCGACAAGTACCGCTCATGTATGAGTTATGCCGCACACGACGTACATGTCATACATGGTGCGCGTATCGCACTTTTCCGTCGCTCACCGCGCCGGACGTGCCACGACGACACGGACGCCCGGGCCACGCCGCCCGGGGAAGTGAACGAACGTTATCTCCAGCATCCCGCAACCGGCAGTTTCGCGGTGCAGACCGAGGGGGAAATCACACAGAGGGACACGTTCGCCGCGCACCGTTCCACATCTCTGCGGCACACGGGCCGCACAACGCGGCACGCGCGTCGCAGCGGGACCAAGCGCAACGGGAGCCGCAACGAGGTCGCCGCACCACCGCGCCGCAGGGCCGCGCGACATGGTGGTGCGGCGCATCGACGGTGGTACGAAGGGCACGTAGGGCAGGTAAGGCACGACAGCGGGGAGCCTCGTCGCCACACCGGCAGGGAGCCTCGTCAGGTCCTCGGCGCACCATGGCCCACCGGGCCGACTCACGTCGCGCGCCTCGCCTGCCCCATGCGCCCTCCGGACACGCCGCCGGCCACCTCGGCCGCGACTTCCCACGAGGGCACACGGGGGCCGGAGCCGTCCTCCTGCGTGCCGCAAGGAGGTCGGCCATGAAGGTCACCGGGGCAGCACTCCCCTTTCTTCCGCTCTGTCGGCGCCTGCTCCCGAGCAGGCTCGCCGGCCTCTCCCTGGCCCTACTGAAGGCGACCGCCCTGGAGCTCGCGATCCTTGCCGGACACCTGCTCCTGTACCCCTCCGGAATCACCCAGGAGCGCCGGGCCGCCCCCGCGCTCCCCGCACAGGACTCCCCGGACCCCCGGGGAACCACCCCACTGCCGACGGAGACAAATCCTCCGGTCGTCCTGCTGCACGGGTTCATAGACAACCGCTCGGTCTTCGTCCTGCTGCGCCGCAATCTCGCCCAGCACGGCAGGCACCAGGTCGAGTCGCTCAACTACTCACCGCTGACCTGTGACATCCGCATCGCCGCCGAACTGCTCGGCCGGCACATAGAGGAGATCTGCGAGCGCACCGGCAGCCGCCAGGTCGACATCGTCGGGCACAGCCTGGGCGGGCTCATAGCCCGTTACTACGTGCAGCGCCTCGGCGGTGACGTCAGGGTCCGCACGCTGGTCACGCTCGGCACACCGCACTCCGGGACCAGTGTCGTCCCGCTGGCCAACGCGCACCCCATAGTGCGTCAGATGCGCCCCGGTTCACCGGTCCTGGAGGAACTGGCCCGGCCCGCGCCCGGCTGCCGTACGCACTTCGTGAGCTTCTGGAGCGACCTCGATCACCTGATGGACCCGCTCGAGACGGCCTGCATCGACCACCCGGACCTGATGGCGCAGAACGTCCGCGTGAGCGGCGTCGGCCACCTCGCCCTGCCGGTGCACCCCGCCGTGGCGACCGGAATACGGCAGGCCCTCGACTCGGCCGGGACAGGAGCCGAGGCCACCACCCGCGCAGACGGCCTGACCGTGGCGTAAACCGGCACCCCGCGACGCACCCTCGGCATCCGCCTCGGCATCCGCCTCAACACCCGACTCACACACGCCGCACAGCCTCGGGACAGCCGAGCGACATCGAACAACCTTCGAACACAAGGCCAAACTCGCGCCCGCAGTCCGCCAAAACACGGCCGAATGCCCGTTTCCTGCGCGCGCGAAACCTGCCGAAGATTGTCGTGCCCGCGTACCGCCGGGTACAGTCGCCGCACTGCTCTGGCAGCCCCTGTTGTCGAGGCGAGAGAGAAGTTGGTGAACGATCGTCACCCGTCGGGGACCATGACCTCCCCGGCTCAGGCTTCCGATGCCGCCTCGGCGCATTACGCGTCGTACGGCGCCCAGGAAGCCCACTACGGTGACTCCACCACGTACGGTGCGTACGACGCCACCGGATTCGACGCCACCGGCCACACCGCGACCTTCGACGCGGACCCCCTGTTCGGCAGTCTCCCCGGTGAGAGCACGGGCGCGTACGACGCCACGCAGTGGTCCACGGGCAGCCAGCACACCCTGAACTACGACGCGTACGCGGCCCAGCACCACGCCGCCTACGACTCCGGCGCGTACGACACCACCGCCTGGGCGACGGGCCAGCAGCAGCTCCCCTTCGTCCCGCACCAGGCCACCGGCCACGACGCCTCCGGCCAGTGGGACGCGAGCGCCTGGCTGCAGCCCGACCAGTCCGGCGCCCCGGCCGACCAGGCCCAGCAGTGGGAATGGGGCACGCAGACCTTCGAGACGGGCACGTACGACGCCACCCAGTGGAACTCCGGCGGCGGCGTCACGCAGGCGGCCGACGAATACGAGCAGTCCGCAGAATCCTTCGATCAGCAAGCGACCGCCCACTTCGAGCAGATCGAGCACGGCGTCCCCACGGCGTACGACGACCCCACGGCGTACGACCACCCGACCGGCTACGACGGCTCCGCCCAGGACGGCGTCGAGCTGACCGCCCCCGGTGAACTCCCCGACGCGGCCCCGCTTCTCGATGGCCAGGAGGAGCCCGCCCCGGTCCCCTCCCCGCGCGCCGCAGCCCGCAGCGGGTCCCGCTCCCGCCGCCGTACGCCGCCCAAGCGCTCCGCGCTGCTGACGGTCGCCGTGCCCTCGGCGTGTGTGATGGGTGTGGCGGGCATCGCCGCCGCTTCCGTCGGCAGCCTGACCGACGACAAGGACACGTCGACGACCGCGTCCGACGCGACCGCCGTCAAGCCGTCCACCGCGAACAACAAGCTGGACACCCAGCTCGAGAGCCTCTCCGCGGGTGCCGACGACTTCGCCGACCGGGCCAGCCGTACGCAGGAGCGCATCGACCTCAAGGCCCAGCAGGCGGCCGAGAAGAAGAGGGCCGCCGAGGAGGCGGCCCGCAAGGAGCGGCTGCGCCCGAAGTTCGCGATTCCGGTCGCCAACCACGGCCTCAGCGCCTACTTCGGTCAGTCCGGCATCAACTGGATGTCCGTGCACACCGGTATCGACTTCCCTGTGTCGTACGGCACGACGGTGATGGCCGCGACCGACGGCACCGTTCGCACCCAGTGGAACAGCGCCTACGGCAACATGATGATCGTGACCGCGAAGGACGGTACGGAGACGTGGTACTGCCACCTCTCCAGCTACCGTGTCGCCTCCGGTACGACCGTCAAGGCCGGTGATCCCATCGCGTACTCCGGCAACTCCGGCAACTCGACCGGCCCGCACCTGCACTTCGAGGTCCGCCCGGCCGGTGGTTCGCCGATAGATCCGCTCTCCTGGCTGCGCAGCCACGGCTTGGACCCGACGTAAGGCAGCGCACACCACTCACTCGATGAACCCCCGCCATTCCAGCGGAGGTTCATCGCATGGGCGAGCTAGAGCTTCTCCACCGGCGCGTACCGCAGCAGCAGCCGCTTCGGCTTGGTGTCCCCGAAGTCGATCGTCGCCTCGGCGTTCGCGCCAGTGCCCTTCACCGCCGTGACGGTGCCGAGCCCGAACTGGTCGTGCGTGACCCGGTCCCCGACCGCCAGCTGGACGACCGGCTTCTCCGAGGTCCGCCGGGTGGCGAAGCCGGACGCGCCGGACGCCGACGAGCGCGAGCGGGACGAAGACAGCGAGGCCGCCACACCGGCAGCGGGACCGGAGGCCACGGACGCGGTCGCCCCCGTCCGCTTCCAGTCCACGTGGGCCGCCGGGATCTCCTCCAGGAAGCGGGAGGGCGGGTTGTACGACGGCTGTCCCCACGCGCTCCGCATCGACGAGCGCGTCAGATACAGCCGCTCACGCGCGCGCGTGATGCCGACGTACGCGAGCCGCCGCTCTTCCTCCAGCTCCTTCGTCTGGCCGAGGGCACGCATGTGCGGGAAGACGCCGTCCTCCATGCCGGTGAGGAAGACGACCGGGAACTCCAGGCCCTTGGCGGTGTGCAGGGTCATCAGGGTGATGACGCCTGAGCCGTCCTCGTCCTCGTCGGGGATCTGGTCGGAGTCGGCGACGAGCGCGACCCGCTCCAGGAAGTCCGCGAGTCCGCCGGAGGCCTCGCCCTCGCCCGACTCCTGCTCGAACTCCAGGGCCACGGCGGCGAGTTCCTGAAGGTTCTCGATACGGGTCTCGTCCTGGGGATCCGTGGAAGCCTGCAACTCGGCGAGATAGCCGGTCCGTTCGAGCACCGCCTCCAGGACGGTCGCCGGTCCCGCGCCGGACTCGACGATCGTACGGAGCTCCTCCATCAGCGTGTTGAACCGCTTGACGGCGTTGGTCGACCGCGCGGCCATGCCGTACGCCTCGTCGACGCGCCGCAGCGCCTGCGGGAAGCTGATCTTCTCGCGCTGGGAGAGAGCGTCGATCATCGCCTCGGCACGCTCGCCGATGCCCCGCTTGGGGACGTTGAGGATCCGGCGCAGGGGCACGGAGTCCTCGGGGTTGGCCAGCACCCGCAGGTAGGCCAGGACGTCCCGGACCTCCTTGCGCTCGTAGAAGCGAACCCCGCCGACGACCTTGTAGGGCAGCCCGACGCGGATGAACACTTCCTCGAAGACACGGGACTGGGCGTTCGTCCGGTAGAAGACGGCGACGTCACCTGCCTTCGCCTCGCCCGCGTCCGTCAGTCGGTCTATCTCGTCGGCGACGAACTGCGCCTCGTCGTGCTCGGTGTCCGCGACATAGCCGGTGATGCGCGCGCCCGCGCCCGCGTTGGTCCACAGGTTCTTGGGACGGCGGGACTCGTTGCGCTCGATGACCGCGTTGGCGGCGGAGAGGATCGTCTGGGTGGAGCGGTAGTTCTGCTCCAGCAGGATGGTGGTCGCGTCCGGGTAGTCCTCCTCGAACTGGAGGATGTTGCGGATGGTGGCGCCGCGGAAAGCGTAGATCGACTGGTCGGCGTCACCCACGACACACAGCTCGGCGGGCGGGACGTCGTACTCGCTGGGCGGCACGTCGACGGGGTGCTCGCGGGTGCCGACGAGCTCGCGCACGAGCGCGTACTGCGCGTGGTTGGTGTCCTGGTACTCGTCGACGAGGACGTGCCGGAAGCGGCGGCGGTAGTGCTCGGCGACGTCCGGGAAGGCGCGCAGCAGATTGACCGTCGTCATGATCAGGTCGTCGAAATCCAGCGCATTGGCCTCGCGCAGCCGCGACTGGTACAGGGCATAGGCCTGGGCGAGGGTCTTCTCGAAGCCGTCACTCGCCTGCGCCGCGAAGTCCTCCTCGTCGATCAGCTCGTTCTTCAGGTTGCTGATCTTGGCGCTGAAGGACTTGGGCGGGAACCGCTTGGGATCGAGGTCGAGATCCCGGCAGACGAGCGCCATCAGCCGCTTGGAGTCGGCGGCGTCGTAGATCGAGAAAGAGGACGTGAAGCCGAGCTTCTTGCTCTCCCGTCGCAGGATGCGCACGCACGCGCTGTGGAAGGTCATCACCCACATCGCGTTCGCGCGCGGGCCGACGAGCTGCTCGACTCGCTCCTTCATCTCACCCGCGGCCTTGTTGGTGAAGGTGATCGCGAGGATCTGCCCCGGATGCACATTCCGCTCGGCCAGCAGGTGGGCGATGCGGTGGGTGAGCACACGCGTCTTGCCGGAGCCGGCGCCGGCCACGATGAGCAGCGGGGTGTCCGAGTGGACGACGGCCGCCCGCTGGTTCTCGTTCAGCCCCTCCAGCAGCGCGGCCGCGTCGATGGCCGGCCGCGGGGCGCCGTCGCGGTAGTAGGCGTCCCGGTCCGGAGGCACGTCGAACTTCCCGCCGAACAGATCGTCCGGAACTGACTCCGGAGCGTGATCGTCCTCGGGCGGAGGCGGGGGTTCCTCCTCATGGGCCCGTGGGGCCTGGAGGTCCGCCAGGAAGCTGTCGTCAAAGAGGCTGCTCATCGCTCTCCGAGTCTAGGGCGCCCCACTGACAGCCCGCGGCCGACCCGAGAACATCGCCCGTTTCGACACTCCGCGATCTCCCCGCACACCCCGCCGGGACCCCTCTCACCCTCCATGACGCGCCCGTCACAATCCGCGATCGAAAACAGACGGAAGCCGCCCTCCACCCAAACAACACCAAAACCCGCCACACGCCCCCCAACCAACCACCACCGACGGCAAACAACGGCAAGGTCACGAAAATGTATCGGGCATATCGAACATCAACCTTCACAGGGGCCACACGAGTTGGCTACCGTGCCGGACAGGCCGCACGACCCCCACCGGCGAACGTCGCCGGGCCGCGCGGCCTCCGCCGAGTCCGGCACGCCACCGCGCAGCCGGAGCCGGGGACCCACCGAACCTCTGGGGTGAATCGGCCCGACTTCCCTCCCGGGAACGGCCGTAGGGCAACCCTTCCGAACCACCCGCCCGAACCCGACAGCTAACTCGGTAGGCGGAGCACGGAAGGAGTCGCCTCCCTTGGCGTCGCACCGCAAGTCGCGTCCCGCGGGTACGCGCGTAGCAGGCATACGGACCCCCGCCCTCGCCACGGCGGCCCTCACCTCCGTGGCCCTGCTGTCCCAGACGGCCAACGCGAGCCCCTCGACGGACGACAAGCCGAGCCTCGAAGAGGTCGAGAAGAAGGTCGACGACCTCTACCGCCAGGCGGAGTCGGCGACCGAGAAGTACAACGCGGCCAAGGAGAAGACCGCGAAGCAGCGCAAGCGCGTCGACACCCTCCTCGACGACGTCGCCAAGCGCACCCAGGAGCTCAACGAGGCGCGCGAGGAACTGGGTTCCTTCGCGGCCGCCCAGTACCGCACCGGGGCCGCCGCCCCCGACACGGCGACCTTCCTCCTGGCGGACACCCCGCAGGACTACTTCGACCAGACCCAGCTGATGGACCGCCTGACCGGCCGTCAGAAGCAGGCGGTCGACGACTACTTCACGCAGCAGTCCGCGACGATGAAGAAGCGCCAGGAGGCCGCCCAGAGCCTCGAGACGCTCACCGAGTCGCAGAACGACCTGCAGACCGCAAAGACCACGGTCCAGACGAAACTGTCCGACGCGCGCGAACTCCTCTCCAAGCTGACGGCGGAGGAGAAGGCCCGCCTCGCCGCGATCGAGAAGCGCAAGCAGGAAGAGGCCGCCCGCAAGGCCGCGGAGCTGGCCCGCCAGCAGGCGGAGGCGGAGGCCGAACGCGAGCGCCAGGAGGCCGCGGCCGCCCAGCAGCAGGAGAGCACCGAGTCGCCGTCCGACTCGAGCACCTCGGACTCGTCCTCCCCGGCCACGGACTCCTCGTACGCTACCAAGGCCGAGAAGGCTTTGGCCTTCGCCCGCTCCCAGATAGGCAAGCCGTACGTCTGGGGCGCCACCGGCCCCGACTCCTACGACTGCTCCGGCCTCACCCAGGCCGCCTGGAAGGCCGCCGGCGTGGACATCCCCCGCGTCACCTACGACCAGGTCAACGCCGGCACCACGGTCTCCCTGGCCAACGCCCAGCCCGGCGACCTGATCTTCTTCTACGACGACGTCACCCACGTGGGCATCTACATCGGCAACGGCATGATGATCCACGCCCCCAAGCCGGGCGCGTACGTCCGTGAGGAGTCGATCTACTACGACGGAGAGTCGTCCATCCACAGCGTGGTCCGCCCGGCCTGACGCATACGCGCGCGTGGGCCCCATTCCGCCGGCTCCGTGGGGGTCTGCCTGGCCGCACGCCCACGGAGCCGCGGTCGCGTACGGCGGGAAGGGGCCGGGCCGGGGGGTGTCCGCCCGCAGTGGCCGGCGTCAAAACGCGGCACCTCCTGGCCTGGGTCCAGCCGCCGGTCCGAGGACGGACACCCCCCGACCCGGCCCCGGCCCCCCCCCCCCCCCCCAAACCCAAACCCCCCCCCCCCCCCCCCCCCCCCCGCGCCCCCCGCCACAAACCCCCCCCCCCCCCGCGGCCCCCGGGGGGGGGCGCCCACCCCCCCC